>JBBIIC010000049.1:0-4243 GCA_037446725.1 Actinomycetota bacterium | reverse complement strand
CCCTCGCCCTCGCGTCGAGCGGCATGCATGAGTTCATGGCGGAGTACGCCCACACAGAACGTGACACGGTCGAGCTCGTTGACGAGGGACTCATCGTCGCAGCGGCCGCGTTCCTTGCAGCGGTCGTGCGCACCATCGGACACGGTGGGAGGCGAGTGTAGCAGTATGACCCTGCATGCGGATTCGTCGTGAAGGATGACTCACCTGCCGGGGGTGGTCGCTTTCGCAGAAGGTCGCGATGGGACGTGGCACTGCTTGCCATCATGCTTTTCACGCTCCCCGGAATGGCCATCTGGGGGTGTGCGCCACCGACCTCAGCGCCGCCATTCTTCTCGGAGGCCCTGGTGCGATAGATCGTCAGACGGCGCCCATCCACAGGCGTCACTCGCCGTGCATGAGGCGCCGCACCGGGCCGAAGAGTCCGCCCCTGTACCACTCCCGCCACACGAAGTAGCCGAGCAGAACGCCGCCGACGAGGTCGATCGAGTAGTGGGCGTGTGACGCGAGCAGTGCTGTCCACTGGACTAGCATCAGGACGAGCGCGGCCCGGCGCATACCTGGCGCTCTCTTGCCGTCGATGAGCACGAAGACGAAGAACGCGGCCGCGGCGTGGCCGGACGGGAACATGCCTACCTGGTCGAGCGGGATCGCGCCGAAAGACCCCGATCCGGCGTAGGCGCTCGCCAGCGGCGTAAGCACCATGAGCACCGAGCGGATGAGATACATCACCCCGAAGATCGCGACGATGTCGGCAAGGTCCTCGCGCGCACGGGTGAAGGCGTAGACCGCCAGGAGCACGAGTGAACCGATGACCGCCACCTCGGTCACATACTGCGCGAACCTCGAGGCCGGGACCATCTGCAGAATGAGGTCGTCCGGTCGCGGGCGGTCCGGGAAGCGCTCGATGATGAGGACGTTGCCCGCGAACGACGTGATACCGCTGGTCGCCAGCAGGGCGAGTGCCACCACGAGAGCACGTGGCGGCGGGAAGCGGTCACCCGGCGACACTCAGACCTCCCGCTCGTAGATTCGCCAGGTCTTGTACTGCTTGCCGCCTGCGAAGCGTGCCGCCCGGAGGACCATCTCGTTCTCCTCGAGAAGCATGGAGGCTTCGATGGTACGGTAGCCGTTTGCGATGGCGTAGCGGTAGGTCTCCTCGAACAGCAGTGCGTCGATGCCGGTCCCGCGCCACCCCGGGATGATCCCGAAGAACATCAGCCGCAGCCGGGGGATATGCCGTTTCATGCGGAGCAGTCGCGCGATCCGCACGAGGTCCGAGTCGCCGAACGCGCCCCACCTCGGCCGGAAGGCCCAGTTAGGGTCGGGGAACGCGCCGATCATGGCGACGTTGGTCCCGTCGACCGTGGCGAGGCGAACGAGCCCGGGGTCGATTATGGGCCGCAGCGAATAACCGATCGCCTTCGCGTCCCCGGAGGTGAGTGGCAGGAACCCCCAGTTCTCGGCCCAGGCCGTGTTGAACACGTCGATGACGCGCCCGATCTCGGCGTCGTAGTCTGCCATGTTCACCGGCCGGGTCTCAATGCGGTTCCGGTGCCGTACCGCTTCGGCGACGCGCTTCAGGCGCTCCGCGGGAACCTCGACGATGTCGATGATGTACGCGTGGTAGTCCTTGACCTTGTCCAGTCCCCACCGCTCGAGGTACTCAGCATAGTAGGGCGGGTTGTGGGTGCACTCGACGGTCGGCGGAGTGTCAAAGCCGTCGATGAGAACACCCTGCCGTTCGTACGTCGCGTTCGAGTACTGTCCGGGCCCACGCATCGCCCTCATCCCGCGTCCGGTGATCCACGCGTAGGCGGCGTCGAGCAGCGCGGCCGCCGCCTCGTAGTCCTCCTCGACCTCGAAGAAGCCGAAGAAGCCGATGCCCCGATAGGACTCCTGGTAGTCGTTGAAGCGGCGGTTGACCGCTGCCGACACGCGCCCCACGGCACGGCCGTCGCGACGCGCCAGGAAGTGCGTGACCGTCGCGCTCTCGTGATAGGGGTGAGCCGGTGTGAGGATGCCCGACATGCCGAGAAGCCGGCTGCCGAGCAGGTCGGCGTTGAGCGGCGGTGTCCAGTTGGGGTCGCTCCGGTAGAGGCGCCAGGGGAGCAGCGCGAACTCGCGAATGCGAGGGTCGCCGAGGCCGAACTCCTCGATCGTCAGCGCGCTCATGAACGAAGCGTAGCAGAGAGTGCGCCGAAGTGGGGCACCGCAGAGGAGCAGCCTCGGGGAGGGAATATAGGACTGTAGGCCGACTCACGAATGGGGGGTGCGCTTCGTCCTCGTACATGGATGTGCCGCCCCGGCCGCCCGCCGACTCGCATCAGGGGCTCGACGACCGGGAGTGACAGGGGAGGTGGTCGGTGATGGGACCGATTGTCATCATCGTCGTTGTGGGCGTACTGGCGCTGGCTGGTCTAGCGGCGCTCATCCACGTCCTGGGCAGGGGTGCCGGTCCCGAGCGTTCGCGTGTCACATGGCTGGCGGTGGGATTCGTCGCCGCGAGCTTCCTGAGTGTCGTGGCGCTCAACCTGGTCTCCGTGCTGTATGAGATTTCGCCGCTCCTCATTGCCGGCATCGCGGTCGTGGTTACGCTGCTCGTCGGGCTCTTCGTCCTTATCGGCAGGGCGGTGTCCTGGCGTGCCGGCAAGGTCGTCGCACTCGTCGGCGTCCTGATAACGAGCTACATCCTGTTCGCGGCTATAGCGATGAGCGGCATCGGGGGAGACCAGCTCATGCAGCCCCTGTATCGGACCACCATCAAGCAGATGGCCGACGACATGGGGTTCGTCGCACTCTTGCCGTCCGACGAGCCGCTGATTACCGACATGCTTCCGGTGACGGAGATACCCGAGCCCGACCGCGGGATTGGCCTGGCGTTCGAGGAGTTTCAGATGGAAGAGCGCAAGGCCGAGGGCTCGGCGAACGAGAGCGAACTCGAGGCTCTGGTGGTGCCCGGTGAGGAGCCAGTCGCGGGGTTCAGGATCCCGTCGAAGTTCCAGACGCAGGAGGACCGCGAGGTGCAGGGTGAGCCTGCCGTCGCGGTCAGCTATGTGGAGACGGCCCCACCCGGTCGCGCGACCGTCCTCGTCTTCGTGCTTGAGGGCGTGGAGGTACGTATGGTCTCGATGGGCTACGAGCGGCTCACCGAGGGAGAGCGGGTAATCCATCCGGCCCTCACGGTGGACGAACTCGTGGCGGTCGCGGATTCCCTCGAGCCGGTGGAGTGACCCGCGCTCACATGGTGCGCAGAAATACAATGCGAATAGTGCGGATACCATGCCCGGGAGCGTGTTACCCTGCTGGGGGACAGCTTCGCACGGTGAATGACCGATGAATGCAGGGAGACACCCCATGGCCGAGTTCCCACACTACTTCGACAGCGTGGTCGACACGATCGGCCACACGCCTGTCGTGCCGCTCAGACGCCTCGCCGACGGCCTCCCCGCAAGCGTCCTCGTGAAGCTCGAGTCACGCAACCCGGGCGGGTCCGTCAAGGATCGCATCGGTCTTGCCATGATCGTTGACGCCGAGAAGCGCGGCCTGCTCACGCCCGGCCGGTCGGCGATCGTCGAGCCGACCAGTGGCAACACCGGCATCGCGCTCGCGCTCGTCGGCGCGGAACGCGGCTACCGGGTCATCCTCACGATGCCCGAATCGATGTCGCTCGAGCGCCGCAAGCTGCTCGCAGCATACGGTGCCGAGCTCGTGCTGACTCCGCGGGAGAAGGGCATGCGCGGGGCGGTCGAGGAGGCCGAGCGCGTGGCCACCGACATTCCCGGCGCGTGGATCGCGGGGCAGTTCGACAACCCCGCCAATCCCGCCGTCCACTACGCGACCACCGGACCCGAGGTGCACGGGGCGGTCGGCGACCGGACGCTCGGCGCGTTCGTCGCCGGGGTGGGCACCGGCGGGACGATCACCGGAGCGGGACGCTACCTCAAGGAGAAGCGTCCGGGCGCGCTCGCCATCGCCGTCGAGCCGGCCGAGTCCCCCATCATCACACAGCGCCGGGCGGGCGAGGCGCTCACGCCGGGACCGCACCTCATCCAGGGCATCGGTGCGAACTTCATCCCGGACGTTCTCGACGTCGAGCTTCTCGACGAGGTCATCACCGTCGACGCGGAGACGGCCATCGCCACTGCGAGGCGTGCCGCAGCCGAAGAGGGTCTGCTCGTCGGCATCTCAAGCGGGGCGAACATCGCGGCCGCACTTCGCGTCGCATCGCGTCCCGAACTCGAGG
>JBBIIC010000048.1:0-4353 GCA_037446725.1 Actinomycetota bacterium | reverse complement strand
GTAGATCTCCTGCATCTTGCGGGTCGCCTCTTCCTTCGAGAACGAGGCGATTGCGTCGAGCTGCGGGGCAGGGTCCTCGTAGCGAGTCTGGATACCCTCGAGGTTCAGGACGGCCAGGCCGCCGAGCTTGCCCATCGTGACCGCGAACGACGGGTCGACGACGCCGTCCATGGCCGACGCGAGGACCGGCAGCGGGAAGGAGTATCCCCGGTCGCGGAAGGTGAACGTCCAGGTGATGTCGACGTCGCGGGGGTCGCGGGTACGCCGTGAAGGCACAATCGCGATGTCATCGAATCCGTAGGCCCGCCGTGCCGTCTTGCCCCGCCCGATCTCGATCTCCATGGATCCTGCAGCCTCCTCGTGTAGATGTCACCCTCACGTGCGCCCTGCCGCTATGAGCAAGACCAGGCACTCCGCGCCCGAGACACACTGGCGAGCGCATGGCCTGGTCTGGTGTGAGCTGTATCCTGGCTCGCGGCGTCCGACCGCCGCACTCGGTCTTCGTATTCTAGGCGTTCTCCCGCCTCGCGTGAACCGTTCCCGGCCGTTGTCTCCGCGATTCTTCCGGCACGACACGCCGGGCGCCTCCGGAACGGTCGCTCCGACCGGCGCCGTCCACGCACGGGCCTCCTTCGGGCCGTGAGTGAAGAAGCTCTGCAGGCCGAGCAGCCGGTGCGCCTCGCGGATGAGGGCGTACAGGCCGACGATACCGATGGAAAGGGCCACTTCGAACTCCTCGAAACGGGTATTGTCATCCGTGTGGGGTCTGGATAAGGTACGTACTCCACTCGACGCGCCCAGGCATCGCCACCCGCGAGGAGGATCCGTTGCGCATCGGCATGTTCGCCGACATGTACAAGCCCCATCTCAGTGGGGTCACCAACTACATTTGGCTGTACAAACGGCGCTTCGAGGAGCTCGGCCACGAGGTCTGGGTCTTCACTTTCGGCCACACCGACTACCCGGACGACGAACCAAACGTCGTCCGTTCCCCGGCTATTCCCTGGGGCGACACCGGATGGCAGATGGGTCTCGTCCTTTCGTCGGCCGCTAAGCGCATCATTCCGACGCTCGACGTCGCGCACGTCCACCACCCGTTCCTCTCCGGCCGGGTCGCTCTCGAGTACTGCGAGCCGGCGGAGATCCCGATCGTCTTCACGAACCACACACGCTACGACCTGTACTCCGATGTCTACGCCTGGTTCATGCCAAGGTCAATGAGGTACAGCTACATCCGCCGCTACCTCAAGGAGTTCGCAGCCGACATCGACCTCGTGATCGCCCCGTCGCCGGGCATTCAGGAGTGGCTGTCCGGGTTCGGCATCACCGACGACAGCGTGCTGCTCTCGAACTGCATCGACACCGAACCGTTCATGCACCCGTCGGCGCCCCGCTCGCCGCGCGACTACGGCTTCCCGTCAGACGCGGTCGTCTTCTGCTACCTCGGGCGCGTGAGCGCCGAGAAGAACATGGGGCTACTCACCCGTGCGACCATCCAGGCAGCGAGCGACTCACCCTTGATCTGCCTGCTCGTGCTCGGTGACGGTAGCGCGCTGGAGGAGACGAAGAAGCGGTTCGCCGAGGCGGGATTCGCCGACCGCGTGCACTTCGCGGGTCTCACACCCTACGCCGAGGTCCCGGACCACCTTGCCGCTGCCGACGTGTTCGTGACCGCGTCTGTTTCCGAGGTGCACCCACTCGTCGTCATGGAGGCCTTCGCGGCAGGGCTCCCGACGATCGGCGTCCATTCGCCGGGCGTCGGCGACATCGTCGAAGACGGGGTGACGGGATTCCTCACGCCCGAGGACGCGGGTGCGTTCACCGCCCGCATCACCGAGCTGGCCGGAAACGCGGACCTCAGGCGGGAGATGTCCGAAGCGGCCCGAGCCACTGCTTCGCGCTACGACGTGCGCATCATGGCCGACGAGATGCTGGAGCGCTACAGCGGACTCATCGCGGCGCGGGCGGGACGCGGCGAAGTCTGACCGAAGGCGGGTCTGGACGAGCCTGCCCGGGCCGTCACTGACCGCCGCTGCGGTCGACCTCCTCGTACTGTGAGACCTCCTCGACGGTGCTCGCCGACGAATAGCCGATGCTCCGGATCAGGGAGGTCACTCCCGCGCGAACAGCGAGGGGTCCCGGCGCGATGCGCCGGGACCCCTGGAGCGAACGGTTCGTCTGCGGTCGGCAGCCCGTGGGCTACATCATCCCGCCCATCCCGCCCATGCCGGCCATGGCGGCCGCGGCTGCATCGTCCTTGACGGGCACGTCGCTGACGGTGGTCTCGGTGATGAGGATGAGCGCTGCGATGGACGCGGCGTTCTGCAGCGCGAAGCGCACGACCTTGACCGGGTCGATGACGCCCATGCCCATGAGGTCGCCGTACTCGCCCGTCGCGCCGTTGAGACCGAAGCCCTTGGTGGCCTCGTGGCGCACCTTTTCCACGACGACCGAACCCTCAAAGCCGGCGTTGGCCGCGATGGTCCTGAGCGGCTCGTCGAGCGCCTTGCGGATTATCTTGACGCCGATCATCTCCTCCTCGTCGAGCTCGAGCGCGTCGAGCGCGGCCGAGGCGTCAACGAGCGCCACGCCGCCGCCGGCGACGATGCCCTCTTCGACCGCGGCGCGGGTCGCCTGAAGAGCGTCCTCGATGCGGTGCTTCTTCTCCTTGAGCTCGACCTCGGTGGCCGCGCCGACCTTGATGACGGCGACGCCGCCGGAGAGCTTGGCCAGGCGCTCCTGGAGCTTCTCGCGGTCGAAGTCGGAGTCGGACGCCTCGATCTCGGCCTTGAGCTGGTTGATGCGGGCCTTGATGTCGTCCTCGGAGCCGGCACCATCGATGATCGTGGTGTCTTCCTTGGTGATCTTGACGGTCTTGGCGCGGCCGAGCATGTCGAGCGTCGCGCCCTCGAGTTTCATGCCGAGCTCCTCGGAGACGACCTTGCCGCCGGTAACGACGGCGATGTCCTCGAGCATGCGCTTGCGGCGGTCACCGAAGCCCGGGGCCTTGACGGCCACAGCGGTGAAGGTGCCGCGCAGCTTGTTGACGACGAGCGTGGCCAGCGCCTCGCCTTCGACGTCCTCGGCGATGATCAGCAGCTGCTTGCCCGCCTGCATGACCTTCTCGAGCACCGGAAGAAGGTCCTGGATCGAACCGATCTTCTGGTTGGCGATCAGGATGAGCGGTTCGTTGAGCACGGCCTCCATGCGGTCGGGGTCCGTGATCATGTACGGCGAGATGTAGCCCTTGTCGAACTGCATACCCTCGACCGTGTCGATGTCGATGCCGAAGGTCTGGGACTCCTCGACGGTGATGACGCCGTCCTTGCCGACGACCTCCATGGCCTCGGCGATCTTGTTGCCGATAACATCATCAGCGGCGGAGATGGCACCCACGTGGGCGATCTCCTCCTTGTCCTCGACGTCCTTGGCGTTGCCCTTGATGGCTTCGACCACGGCGTCGACGGACTTCTCGATGCCCCGCTTGATGGCAAGCGGGTTCGCGCCGGCGGCCACGTTACGCAGACCCTCGCGCACGATGACCTGCGCGAGCAGCGTGGCGGTGGTGGTGCCGTCACCGGCCACATCGTTGGTCTTGGTCGCGACCTCCTTGACAAGCTGGGCGCCCATGTTCTCGAGGGCGTCCTCGAGCTCGATCTCCTTGGCGATGGTCACGCCGTCGTTGGTGATGGTCGGGGCGCCGAACTTCTTCTCGAGCACGACGTAGCGGCCCTTGGGGCCGAGGGTGA
Organism: Actinomycetota bacterium; assembly: GCA_037446725.1. Taxonomy (GTDB): domain Bacteria; phylum Actinomycetota; class Coriobacteriia; order Anaerosomatales; family SLCP01; genus JBBIIC01. The sequence goes on along the minus strand of JBBIIC010000048.1, from coordinate 604 downwards.
CCTTCACCGCGTCGGCCAGCTTGTTGACGCCGGCCTCGAGGCCGCGCCGGGCCTCTTCGTCAAAGCGGATCTCCTTAGCCATCTATTCTGTCTCCTCCTTCGGGGATTCCGTGGGATGCCAGCCGTCTAGACGACGACGGCGATGATGTCGCGCTCCGCGTCGAGGATCTTGTACTCGACACCGTCGATCTTGACCTCCGAGCCACCGTACTTGCTGTAGATGACCGTGTCGCCGACGTTGACGTCGATCGGGACGCGGGTGCCGTCGTCCTTGAGCTTGCCGTCGCCGACAGCCACGACCTCACCACGCTGCGGCTTCTCCTTGGCGGTGTCCGGGATGAACAGGCCACTCTTGGTCTGCTCCTCGGCCTCCGCCGGCTTGACGATCACGCGATCGCCCAACGGCTTGAGATTCATCTGCTGCCCTCCTGTGTCGATCGTCCGACGTACACATGACCTTGTGGATGCGGCGCTCGTGCCGGCGGCTTCACACCGGGCTCTCGGCCGCGATAGGGTATGTACCCGTTCGCAGCCGGATGCGTCGCCTGCTAGCACTCTGAAGTGCCGAGTGCCAGCACGTACGGATTCTAGTATTCGCGAGAGC
>JBBIIC010000047.1:0-4686 GCA_037446725.1 Actinomycetota bacterium | reverse complement strand
CACCCGGCTGACCTGGTCTTTGGCCCCACACTCGCGTACCGGGGCTTCCGCTTGATGCGATCTCACTACCGGCCCTCTCGCCCGCCGCCGGCTCTTTGGGCCTGCGGTCGGGCGGTACGACTTACCCCTAAGGCGCGCCATGCTCGCGCGAGGGCATTCACCCCCGGCTTACGTGGGTCCTTTCGGCCGCGCCTACCATGGACTAGGGCTTTCGCCCGCAACCACAGACCCGAGTGGAAGCAGGCGTATTCTACCATGCGAACGCGTCTACCATGCGCGCGCGACAGCCCCCACACGCACGACCTCGGCACCGGCCGCCAGGAGCACGGAGGCCGCCGCGTCGAGCGTGGCGCCCGTCGTCATGACGTCGTCGACGAGCACCACGCGCGAAGGTACGGCTACCCCGGGAGCAGCCGCGAACGCGCCTTCCACGTTCGCGCGGCGTGCGGTGCGCCCGAGCGTGCGCTGATCGCGTGCGCCGGCCGCGGCAAGCGCGTGAAGGAGCGGCACGCCGAGCGACGCGGCGACCCGATCCGCGATGGCTGCCGTGTGATCGAAACCGCGCATCCGGAGCGCCGCTGCCGAAGGTGGAACCGGGACCACCGCCTGCGGCCACTCCCCCCAGCGCACGACGGCAGCCGCCAACATGCCCCCGAACAGCGGGCCGAGCCGCCGCTCGCCGGCGTCCTTGTAGATGGAGATGCAGCGCGAAAGCGGCGGCTCGAACGAACCGACGCACACACCCGCGTCGAAGGCGGGCTCGGCGCGCCAGCACTCGGTGCACACGAGGTAGCCGAAGGGCGCTCCGCACCGGGGACAGGCGAGCTCCGGGTCGATTGTCGGCAGCACCTCAAGGCACCGTTCGCACAGAAGCTCGCCGGGAAGGTCGCACCCCGCACAGCGCGTTGGGATGAGAAGCTCGAGCAGGCTCGACCACACCACGCGACGCCGGCACCGCCTCCCACCTCGGGGAGTCCCCGGGGTGCGCTCCGCCGTGCCCGCCCCCGCGCGTGGCGGGGCCTGCGATTCTCAGCCCGCCAGCACCTGCATGAGCGGGATGGTGAGCACCGAAGCCGCCGTGGTGAGCACCACGGCGGTCGCCAGGAACTCCGTGTCCAGCCCGAACCGCGCCCCGATCACGATCGAAAGCATCATCGTCGGCATGCCGGCCTCCAGCACCACCAGGCGCACCGCCTGCGGGTCGTCGAGTAGCAGACCGCCGATGACGAACGCTGCGAGCGGGGCGAAGAGTAGCCGCACCGCGCCGAGCGCACCGAGGGCCACCGGCCGGTCGGCAACACGCCGCACCTCGAATGTGAGCCCCACCGACAGCATGATCAGAGGCACGACGAGACTAGCAAGCGCGTCCAAACCGGAGCTGACCACTTCCGGAACCGGGACCGGGCGCAAGACGAACGCGGCGAGAAGCGCGATGACCGCGGGGAAGCGGAGTATCTCCCTTACGGGGTTGAGCGATGGTCCCGTGCACTCGCCGTAGCGCTGCGCGATCAGCAGCCCCACCACCAGCAACGCGCCGACAGTGCCGAAGACGTCGTAGAAGATCGCGCGCACGAGCCCCTCGTGCCCGAGCAACGCCTGCGAGACCGGATAGCCGATGTAGCCGGTGTTGCCGAGCGACGCGGCGAGCATGAACGCGCCCGCCGCCGGCCTGGGCAGCCCGAGCAGGCGAGTCAAACCCCAGGCCACGAGCGCGGTCACTGCGAACACGCCCCACGCGACGAGCGCCACGACCGCAAGCTCGAGTTCGAGCGCGGCGGGGTGAATCGCACGGAAAATCAGCGCCGGGAGACCGACGTAGATGATGACCGCGTTGATGGGGCGGGCGTCCGCCGACGTCAGCACGCCCAATGCGCGCAGCAACCACCCGACGCCGACGAGCGCGAGCAGCGTCAGGACGATGCGCGCGAGCTCGGCGACGTCCATCGCCCCGACCCCCTACCCCAGGCGGATCTCGTCGAGCCCTCCGGCACCCGAGCACGTCTGCGCGAGCGACTCGGCGTACGCGGGCCTGGCCACCCCGCACTCTGTGATGATCGCCGTCACGTACTTGGCCGGCGTCACATCGAACGCGGGGTTGTAGATCTCGATGCCCGGAGGTGCGACCTGGAACCAGCCGTCGAACTGGTACGCACCGCCCTTGCGGGTGATCTGCATCTGGTGGCCGCGCGTCATCGGCAGCGTGTAGGGACCATTCTCGGTCAGTATGTCGAAGGCCTTGGTCGCGGCCTCCGAATCGGGTTCGAACATGCCCGAAGCGGTGATGCCGGCGACTTCTGCCGGATCGCGCAGCTCGATCTCGATCTCGGCACCGCTCTCGACGGTCAGATCGATGGTCGAGGTCGGGGCGGCGACGTAGAACGGGATGCCGTGCTCGCGGGCAAGGACGGCAAGCCCATACGTGCCGATCTTGTTGGCGACGTCACCGTTGGCTGCGATTCGGTCGGCGCCGACGATGACAGCGTCGACCTCGCCGGCTTTCATGACGCTCGCGGCCATGTTGTCGGCGATCAACGTCGCGTGGATGCCGGCCACCCGCAGTTCCCAGGCGGTCAGTCGCGAGCCCTGCAGCACCGGGCGGGTCTCGTCGACCCATACGCGCTCGATCTTGCCCTGCTCGTGCGCGGTGAAGATCACCCCGAGCGCGGTACCGTAATACGCGGTCGCAAGCGAGCCGGCGTTGCAGTGCGTGAGTACCATCGTGTTCTCGGAGAGCAGCTCGGCGCCGTTCGCCCCGATCGCGCGGTTGCGTTCCTCGTCCTGGGCCTGCATGGCGAGCGCTTCCTGCACGATGAGGTCGCGCAGTTCGTCCAGGGGCATGTGGCGGTTGTCGTAGGCCAGGCGCCGGATGCGCTCCACGCCCCAGAAGAGGTTGGCCGCCGTCGGGCGCGTGGAGGTGAGGTCGTGGGCGGCAAGGTCGAGCGCGCGCAGGAACTCGCGGTCGTCGTAGATGTCCCACGAGTCCTCGGCGACCCACAGCGCCAGGCCGAGCGCGCCTGCCACACCGAGCGCGGGGGCCCCTCGCACGGCGAGCGTCTTGATCGCGGTGCAGAGATTCTTGTAGTTGCTGCAGACCAGCACGTCGCCGACGAGCGGAAGACGCGTCTGGTCGACGAGCATGACCTTGCCGTCCTCCCACCAGATGGTGCGCGGGATGTTCTCGATGGGCATCGGGTGACCTCCTGGGTGTTGCCGGGGGTTCGGTGGGCGTGGGTGCCTGCGCGGTCCTAGACCGTGCCCTCCTGCCACGAGGCGAGGTAGCGCTGCTGCTCCTCGGTGAGCGTGTCGATCTTCACGCCCATCGTCTCGAGCTTGAGCGCCGCGATCCCCTCGTCGATGTCGCGCGGAACCGGATAGACGCCCGGCTCCATCGAGGCGTGGTTCTTGACCATGTACTCGGCCGAGAGCGCCTGGTTGGCGAAGGACATGTCCATGACCGACGCGGGGTGGCCCTCGGCGCAGGCGAGGTTCACGAGCCGGCCGTCGGCGAGCAGGTAGATGAGCCGGCCGTCGGGCATGGTGAACTCCTCGACGAGCGGGCGCGCCTCGCGCACCGAGACCGCCTTCTCGCGCAGATGCGCGATGTTGATCTCGCAGTTGAAGTGACCCGAGTTGCAGATGATCGCGCCATCCTTGAGCGCATCGAACATCGGGGTGTCGATGACGTTGATGTCGCCGGTGACCGTGACCCAGATGTCACACTCAGCAGCCGCCTCTACGGCGGGCATCACGCGGAAGCCGTCCATGACGGCCTCAAGCGCACGCATCGGGTCGACCTCGCAGACGATGACGTTGGCGCCCAGGCCGCTCGCGCGCATCGCCACGCCATGCCCGCACCAGCCGTAGCCGGAGACGACCACGGTGCGCCCGGCGATCAGCCGGTTGGTGGCGCGGATGACGCCGTCGATGGTGGACTGGCCGGTGCCGTAGCGGTTGTCGAAAAGGTGCTTGGTGTCGGCGTCGTTGACCGAGATGATCGGGTACTTGAGCGCGCCGTCGGCGGCCATGGCCTTCAGGCGGATGACGCCGGTCGTGGTCTCCTCAGTACCGCCGATGATGTCGGCAAGCGCCTCGGGCTTCTCGGCGTGGATGCGACCGACCACGTCGGCGCCGTCGTCCATCGTAATGTGCGGCTTGTGGTCGATGGCGGCATCGATGTGCGCGTAGTAGGTCTCGGTGTCCTCGCCCTTGATGGCGTAGGTACGGATGCCGTACTCCGAGACGAGCGCGGCGGCCACGTCGTCCTGCGTCGAGAGCGGGTTGCTCGCGCAGAGCACGATGTCCGCACCACCGGCAGCGAGCGCACGCATGAGGTTGGCGGTCTCGGTCGTAACGTGCAGGCACGCGCTCACGCGCATGCCCTCAAGCGGCTTCTCCGCGGCGAACCGCTCGCGGATCGACGCGAGCACCGGCATGTCACGGTCGGCCCACTCGATGCGGGTCTTGCCCGCCGCGGCCAGACCGGGGTCTTTGACGTGATGGTCCATGCGCGAAGCCTCCTCAGGGGTAGTGCAGATCTGCGGTTCAGGGATGCCGTCCGAGCCGGGCGGCTCAGAGCCGCTCAAGTATAGCAGGGAGCAACCGCAGCAGGTCGGCCCCCGCCTGCCTGCCGCGCTCGAGCACTTCCTCGTGCGAGATGTCCGCATCCGCCGCGATGTTGGTCACGAG
>JBBIIC010000046.1:2090-4712 GCA_037446725.1 Actinomycetota bacterium | reverse complement strand
CCGGCCGGGCCGAGCGGCCGGGCCGGGCGACACGCGACGGCCCCTAAGCCGCCGACGGGGCGCGCCACCCCCGCGCCTCGCCCGGCGGGTCTGATTCCGACCACGTCGGGTTAGTGAGAACGGCCGTTCTCACTAACCCGACGGAGCGGCACAGGAGCCAGTTTCCCGCTGCGATCATGCGGGCCGCGCGCTCCTATCGCTCGAACCGCGGAGCCGGTGGTGGCAGCACTGCAAAGTTGGGCGCGACCACGGGCGCTACCACCCCTTCCACGCCGAGGACCTCTCGAAGCCGGGCGATCCGCCGGTTCTCCGGATCGTTCTCGTCGTCGGTCGAGGACTCCTCCGTCCAGCAGCTGCGTGTAACCAAGGCCCGCCGTCGGCGACCGCAAGCCCAACACGGGTGCGGTCGACCCGGTCCCAGAGCGGCTCGATACGGTGCGGTCTGACACCGGGTGCGCACACGCGTCCCCCTCTACCGCCTCCGCGACGCGAGCTCGGCGGCGAGATCGTCGAGCGGGACACCCTCACGCACGAGGACAACGAGCAGGTGATAGACGAGGTCGGCCGCCTCGAATCGGATCTGCGCGGCGTCCCGGTCCCGTGCGGCGATGATGACCTCGCCAGCCTCCTCGGCGATCTTCTTGAGCAGCTTCTCCTGCGGCCCTCCGAGCAGCTGGGTCGTGTAGGAGCCCTCGGGCATCTCGGCCTTGCGCGACTCGAGCAGCGCGAAGAGCTCCTCGAGCACCGAGCCGATGCGGGTGGCGTCGGGTGCAGGAGCGGCCGCGTCAGTCATCAGCGCTGCCCTCGCCCTCGTCCGCGACCTCAAGCACCCGGAAGAAGCACGTGCGCTCGCCGGTGTGGCACGCCACGCCGGTCTGGTCGACCAGCACGAGCACGACGTCGGCGTCGCAGTCCGTGCGCACCTCAATCACCCGCTGCGTGTTGCCGCTCGTGAGGCCCTTGCACCAGTGCTCCTGGCGTGAGCGGCTCCATAGCCACGTGCGGCCCTCGGCGAGCGTGCGGCGCACCGCCTCGGCGTCCATCCACGCCACCATCAGCACCTCGCCGGTGTCGTGCTGCTGGATGACCGCCGGGATAAGCCCGCGGTCGTCGAACTTCAGCCCTTGTGGGGAGAACACCTCACTCATCGGACCCTCCACTCGCTTGTGACCGGCGAGCGGGCCTCCTCGGCCACCTCCACCAGCCGGACCGGGATACCGTGCGCCGCCATGTGCGCCTTGATGTCTCTCACGCGGAACCTGCCAAAGTGCAACGTGCTCGCCGCAAGCACCGCGTCGGCGTCCGTCTCGAGGACAACCTCGGCGAAGTGCTCCAGCTCGCCCGCGCCCCCACTCGCGATGACCGGGATCGTCACCTCGCGCGTGATCGCACGCGTGAGCGGCAGGTCGAAGCCCTCGTTCGTGCCGTCGCGGTCCATGCTCGTGAGCAGGATCTCCCCGGCGCCGAGTTCCGCCGCGCGCCGCGCCCACGCCACCGCGTCGAGCTCGGTGTTGATGCGGCCGCCGTTGATGAAGACCTCCCAGCGCTCCACCGAGCGTGACACGCGGCGGGCGTCGATGGCCACGATGATGCACTGCGATCCGTAGATGCGGCTCGTGTGTGTGATGAGCTCGGGCTCGCGCACGGCCGCCGAGTTGAGCGAGATCTTGTCCGCGCCGGCCGCAAGCATCGCGCGGATGTCGCCAGCCGAGCGCATGCCACCACCGACGGTGTACGGGATGAAGACCTCCTCGCTCGTACGCGCGGCCACGTCGAGCATCGAGGGCCGCTCCTCGTGCGAGGCGGTGATGTCGAGGAAGACGAGTTCGTCGGCACCCTCGGCGTCGTAGAAGGCGGCGAGATCGACCGGGTCGCCCGCGTCAACGAGGTCGACGAAGTTCACGCCCTTGACGACGCGTCCCGCGTGGACATCGAGGCACGGAATGACGCGCTTGGTGAGCATCAGGCTCGCTCCCCCCGGTCTCGTCCCGCGGCTATGGCCTCAGGCAGCGTGAATCGGTGCTCGTAGAGCGCGGTGCCTACGATCGCGCCCTCCACGCGCCTGCCGATCGCCGCGAGCGCCCGTACGTCCTCGAGCGACGTGATACCGCCCGACGCGATGACCGTCATGGGGCTGATCTCGCACAGCTGCCGGTACGCATCCGCGTTCACCCCGGTCTGCATGCCGTCCCGGCTGATGTCGGTGTAGACGACCCGCTGCACGCCGAGGGTGGCAAGCTCCTCGATGAGCTCGATGATCTCGCGCTCGGTACCCTGGCGCCAGCCCTCGATGGCCACCTTGCCGTCGCGCGCGTCAACGCCGGCGACGATGCCCGCGTGCTTGTGCGCCGCGTCGGCGACGAACTCCGGGTCCGTCACGAGCGAGGTCCCGATGACCGTGCGCGTAACCCCGACATCGTAGAGGCGGTCGAGCGTCTCCATCGAACGGATGCCCCCGCCGGTCTGGACCGGAACGCGCACCTCGCGGACGATGCGGGCGATCACGTCGGTGTTAGCCGGGATGCCGTCACGCGCGCCGTCCAGATCGACCACGTGCAGCCACTCGGCGCCGCCCTCGGCCCACAGGTGCGCCTGTGCGACCGGGTCGTCGTTGTAGACGGT
>JBBIIC010000046.1:0-1990 GCA_037446725.1 Actinomycetota bacterium | reverse complement strand
GGTACGAGTGCACGAAGTAGAACGCGCTCCCCTCCTCGATCCCGTCGAACAGCGAGCTTGACCTGGGATACGCGACCGTGTTCCAGCCGATGTGCGGGATCTTCACTCCCGCGGGCAAACGTTCGCAGCGGCCCGGCACGATGCCGAGCCCTTCCCACTCGCCGTCTTCGAGCCCCACGCCGGCGAGAAGCTGCATACCGAGGCAGATGCCGAGGAAGGGCGTGCCGGCAGCCACGCGCTCGCGCACGAGGTCCCACAGGCCCGACTCACGCAGGTTGCGCGCGGCGTCGCGAAACGCGCCCACACCGGGCAGTACGATGCCGTCCGCCGCTGCCACCACGGCGGCGTCGTCGGTCACGGCCACGCCCGGGACGCCGGCGTGCTCGAATCCCTTCTCGACGCTGCGCAGGTTCCCCATGCGGTAGTCGAGGATGGCGATGCGCGGTGCCACCCGGGTCACAGCGCTCCCTTGGTGGAGGGCACGCCGCTCACGCGCGGGTCGAGCACGACCGCGTCGGCGAGCGCGCGGGCGAGCGCCTTGAACGCCGCCTCCACGACGTGATGGGCGTTGTCGCCAGCGAGTTTGTGGACGTGCAGCGTCAAGCCCGCGTTCTGGGCGAAGGCCGCCATGAACTCGCGAGCGAGCGAGGTCTCGAAGGTGCCGATGAACTCGATCGGCAGCTCGACGTCGTAGGTGAGCCCACCGCGGCCCGACACGTCGACCGCCGCGAGCACGAGCGCCTCGTCCATCGGGATCGCCGCAGAACCGTACCGGCGGATGCCGGCCTTGTCCCCGAGCGCCTCGGCGAACGCCTGCCCGAGGCAGATACCGACGTCTTCGACCGTGTGGTGCGCGTCGACCTCGAGGTCGCCCTTGGCATCGACGCGCAGCGTCATCAGCCCGTGGCGCCCGAGGGCGTCGAGCATGTGATCGAAGAACGGGATGCCCGTCTTGACCTCGGCATCGGCCGGAGTGTCGAGGTCGCAGAACAGCTCGATCCTCGTCTCCCGCGTCTCGCGCGTGATGGTGGCGGTGCGTGTCATCAGTATCCCAACTCCCCTGCGGTCCCGTGGCGCACGTGCGCCTCCCTCGTGCCGAGTATCTCCGTTGCCCGCCGCTGCGACATGATGTCTTCGACGGCGGCCAGGAACCGTGCGTTCTCCTCGTCCGAGCCCACCGTCACCCGCAGGCAGTCCTCGAGCCCCGGTGAACGTGAGAAGTCCCGGACGAGCACGGAGTGATTGTGCAGCAGATCGCGCCAGAGCGCTGCGGCGTGCTCGATCCGGAAGAGCACGAAGTTCGCCTCGGAGGGGAAGACCTCGATCCCTTCGATGGCCGAAAGCCCATGCATGAGCGTATCGCGCCCCCGCATGAGGTCGCGGATGGCCTGCTGGAAGACGACGCGCTCGCGAAAGACGCTCGCAGCGACCCACTGTGCGAACGAGTCGACCGAGTAGGGTTGGCGGACCTTCGTGAGCTCGCGAATGACCTCCTCGTTGCCGAGCAGGTAGCCGACGCGCAGGCCGGCAAGCGAGAACGCCTTGCTGAACGTCCGCAGGATGACGAGGTTCGGGTGGCGCTCCATGTGCGGGCGCATGGTGTGGCGGCTGAACTCGAAGTACGCCTCGTCGACGAGAACGAGCGCGTCGGTGGCGTTGAGGATGTCGATGAGCAGCGTCTCGGGGGAGAGCGTGCCTGTGGGATTGTTCGGGTGAGAGATCATCACGACATCGATGTCGCCTGCGGCAAGCCGCGCGAGCACCGCCTCGCCGTCGACCTCGAACGACGGCCCCCGCGGGATCTGTACGAGCTCGGTGCCGGTCACCTGGGCGTCGATCGCATACATCGCGAACGTCGGCGGGCAGTCGAGGAGCTTGCGGCCCGGCCCGCCCCAGGCGAGCAGGAGGTCGAAGATGATCTCGTCACCGCCGTTGCCGATCAGCACATTGTGCGCCTCGAGCCCGTTCGCCTCGGCGATGAGTTCGCGCA
>JBBIIC010000045.1:0-4745 GCA_037446725.1 Actinomycetota bacterium | reverse complement strand
GGTCTCCCGTTCGATGGAGCGTCATCCGGCACCTTGCGCAGCGTCATGCGTAGGTTCATTCTGATGCTCGTTGCTGCACCGGCGACGCACGGTGGAACGGATTCTGCAAGCCACGTCCGAAGGCGTCAACTCGCAAGGAGTCCGCAGTGCTACCAGAACCGGAACCGTTGCTTCTCGAAGGCTACACCGTCTGCTACGTCTCCGCGTTCGCCTTCGGCGGAGTGTATCGCACTCTCAAGCAGGCACGGAGCCTCTCGGAGGCCGGCGCGCGCGTGGTGTTCGTTGCGCATGAGAACCTCATGCCCCAGCAGATGAAGGACTCCGGGTTCGAGTGCATCGGAGTCAAAGGCGCTCTCACCGCATCCGACAACCGGATCTGGCTCGTGCGCGTGGGGCTCAATCTGACCTTCCATCGGCTTCGGAACTGGTTCGTGATGCGCTATCGCGGAGGGCCTCTCGTCCGCGGCGTGCGTTCGACGCGCGCAGACGTTGTGCAGGCGGCGAGTCTGCCGGCCCTCGAGTACGCTCATGAGGCTGCCGGGAAGCTCGGCGCGAAGCTCGTCTACGACGGCAACGAGTTGTGGACGGGATTCCTGCAGAACCCGGCGATGTCGGCCGATCCGGAGTGGTCGGCACATCTGCTCAAGATGAAGCGACGGCTCATTCCGAGAGCAGACCTTGTTCTCGCGGTGAGTGACCCCATGGGCGACCGACTGGTGGACAGGTACGGCATCAGGCGACCGCTGACCATCCTCAACTCGCCGCCGGATCGCGTGAAGGTCGCACGACCTGTGTCCCACCCGGTGCGCCTCGTGTTCCATGGGGGACTGTCGGACGACCGGAACATCGACGGCCTCATCCGCGCCATGGTGTACCTCCGTGGCCGGGCAACGCTCGACGTGCATGGCTTCAATCGCACGGTGGACCAGGACACGCTGCAGGGACTCGTTGACGAGCTTGACCTCGGAGATGTGGTCAGGCTCCACGGGCGCTACGACTATCAACGCGTGATCGAGCTCCTGCGCGACTACGACATCGGCGTTATGGCCAACCGGATCGTTGAGGAGAACTTCGAGATCGCGCTTCCCAACAAGCTCTTCGACTCCATGTGCGCGGGCCTTGCGGTCGCGCTGACCGGCTCGGAAGCGGTCCGCCCCTTCTTCGAGTCGACCGGGTGCGGCATCACACTCGATCCGTCCACACCCGAGACGATCGCACGCGACCTCGGGGCGCTCGTCGACGACCCGGCGCGCATCATGCGCATGAAGGAGGCCTCCGTCGAGCTCGCCCCGCGGTACTGGTGGCCCGAGCAGGGACGCAAGCTGGTGGCCGCCTACGGGGACGTGCTCCGGTCCGAGTGACTATACTGAGTGGTGCAGTCGACCGCTCACGGAGGTCCCATGGCCAAGCTCTTCGAAGGTAAGCGCATCCTCATCACCGGCGGCACCGGTTCGCTCGGCCAGGTCCTGGCGCGACGGCTGCTCACGTGCGAGGAAGGCACGCCCGAGAGCGTGACCGTCTTCTCGCGCGACGAAGCCAAGCAGCACTACATGCGCCTGGACTTCATGCAGCGCTTCGCCGCGACCGATGAGGTCATCTTCGAGAGTGCTCACCAGCGGCTGCGCTTCATCATCGGCGATGTGCGCGACGAGACGAGCCTGCTGCGCGCGGTCAGGAACTCCGACATCGTGTTCGCCGCCGCCGCGCTCAAGCAGGTCCCGAGTTGCGAGTACTTCCCGTGGGAGGCGTGCCGCACCAACATCGAGGGTGCCGAGAACCTCGTGCGCGTGATCGCGGGACACGACCTGCCGGTCGAGACGGTAGTCGGCATCTCGACCGACAAGGCGTGCAAGCCGGTCAACGTCATGGGCATGACCAAGGCCATCCAGGAGCGCGTCTACATCGAGGGCAACCTGCGCGCCCCCCAGACGCGCTTCATCACGGCTCGATACGGCAACGTGCTCGCCTCGCGCGGCTCGGTGGTCCCGCTGTTCATGGACCAGATTGCCGCGGGCGGACCGGTCACCATCACCACCCCGGATATGACGCGCTTCCTGCTTACGCTCGACGACGCCGTCGACACCATCTTCGCGGCCGTGAGTGCAGCCGAGCCGGGGGAGACCTACATTCCGCAGTGCCCGAGCGCGAAGATGACCGATCTTGCGGCCTGCCTCATCGGCGACCGCGATATCGAGACCGTCATCACCGGTATCCGACCCGGCGAGAAGATCCATGAGGCGCTGCTCTCCGAGGAGGAAGCTACGCGTACCGTGTTCGGCCATGAGGGCTACTACGCGTTGCGCCCGATGCTGCCCGAGCTCGCCGACCCGGTCGAGGAGCCGGCGCTCGTGGGCGAGTACAGCTCCGACGGCGCCCTGATGAGCGTGGGGGACCTCGCGGAGTTCCTCGCGCACAAGATCCCCGAGGCCATCGGCCAGAACTACCTGGAGACGTAGATGTCGCCGGTGCGCGAAGACGGCGTGGTCGATACGCTGGCGCGCGTACGGGAGGGCATCGTATGCGCATGACGCCCGAGTCGAAACAGCGCGCATACTCGATCTACCGCCACCTGGTCCCCTGGCCGCTGTACAGGTTGCGAGACACCGAGATCCTGAGTCAGCCGCTCGACTACTCGAGTGCGCCGCTCATCGCAGAGCGCTTCAACGTGCTTCTGTCCCGGCCAGAGCCCGTCTACTTCGCGCGGATCGGTGGGTGCGAGTACGAGGCGGCAGCGGCCTACTTCAGGGACAGAAGCGAGTTCGCACGCCCCAGCTCCTACATGCCGCACCTGGAACGAGTCCAGGAACTGGCGGGCTACTTCGACTTCGACCACGACTACGCCAACTTCGAGAGGTTTCTGGTCGGCCAGATTCGGTCCTACAGGGACGCGGACGTCGTTCAGTATGGCGGCGTGCGGCTGATCACGATGTTTCGACACAACGTCTTTCTGCCCAAGGAGATGAAGCTTCTTGGCCATGTCTGTCGGGGAAAGACGTGTGTCGACTACACGTTCGTCGAGTTGGCCATTCCGTTCCTGGAGAGCTTCAAGCTGTGGGCTGAAGGCAAGAGGATCCTCGTCATCAGTCCGCTGTCGCGGAGCCTGCAACACCAGTACCAACGGCGTGACGACTTGATTGCCGGATACCGGTTCCCGGACTTCGAGCTGTCGACCTATTCGTCACCCGTTACCTGGTCGACCATGGACGATACTCGCGAGAGCACGGGCTTCATGTCCAACAACTGGCATGAGGAGCTCGCGCGCATGTGCGCTGAGGTTGCGCTGCTCGATTTCGACGTGGCGCTTCTCAGTTGCGGCTCATATGCGTCACAACTGGGTGACTTCATACGTCATCAGATGGGACGCAAGGCAGTCTACTTGGGCGGCGTCCTCAACGTGCTGTTCAACATCTACGGTCCGCGGTATGAGGCAGTGTTCGGGAGCGGGCTCACCAACCCGGAGACCCTGATCGACGCACTCGAGTACGAGGACATAGCCGAGCTTCGCGGCGGCCGGAAGTATGAGAATGAAGCGATGCGTGCCTACTTCGGCAAGAGAGGCGCCTGAGCGGCGATGCCATCTCGAATGTCACGTCCGCGTACAGCTCGGCGTGCTTGAGGGCTATAATTGCCTGACCCGACGGGAGCAAGGAAGCGAACATTGTCCAAAGTCATCACCCTGCTCGGCACGCGCCCGGAGATCATCCGGCTTTCGCGTGTGATCGAGGTGCTCGACGAGGTCTGCGACCACCACCTCGTCCACACCGGCCAGAACTACGACGACGGGCTCTCGGGCCTGTTCTTCCGCGAGCTCGGGGTGCGCGACCCGGACGTCTACATGGGTGTCCGCGGCGCCGGTTTCGCCGACCAGATCGGCCAGATGCTCGCGCGCTGCGAGGAGCTCTTCCGCGCCGAGCAGCCCGACACGCTGCTCGTCCTCGGCGACACCAACACCGGCATCGCGGCGTTCGTGGCCAAGCGCATGGGCATCCGCGTGTGCCACATGGAGGCTGGCAACCGCTGCTACGACGACACGGTGCCCGAAGAGGTCAACCGCCGGGTCATCGACCACTGCAGCTCGGTGCTCATGCCCTACACCTACCGCAGCGCCGAGAACCTCGTGCGCGAGGGCATCGAGCGCCACCGGGTCTACGTGACGGGCAACCCCATCAAAGAGGTGCTCGACCACTACGACGCCCAGGTGCAGGCGGCCGACCCGTTCACACAGTTCGGAGTCGAGCCGGGCAGGTACTTCCTCGTGACGGCGCACCGAGCCGAGACGGTCGACGTGCCCGAGCGTCTTGCCTCGCTGGTTAAGGCGCTCAACGGCGCTATCGAGAAGTACGACATGCCTGCGGTCGCCTCGCTCCACCCGCGCACCGCCGACAAGATGCGCGAGTTCGGCGTGGACGGCGGGCGGGTCACGTTCGTGCCGCCGCTCGGGCTCTTCGACTTCGTGCGCCTCGAGAAGGAGGCGTTCTGTGTGCTCTCCGACAGCGGCACCGTGCAGGAGGAGTGCTGCATATTCGGCGTGCCCACCGTCACGATGCGTGATGTGACCGAGCGTCCGGAGACCATCGAGTGCGGCAGCAATATCCTCGCGGGCGTGGAGGCCGGGCGCATCCTGCCGGCGATCGATGTGGCCGTGCGCTCGAAGGGCACGTGGACTCCGCCCGCCGAGTACCTCGCCGACAACGTGTCTGACACCGTGGCGAGGATCGTCCTGGGGATCGCATGAGCGGGGAGCG
>JBBIIC010000044.1:0-5223 GCA_037446725.1 Actinomycetota bacterium | reverse complement strand
ACGTGTAGAATACTGGCGACCCATCTGCGCCTTCCCGAAGGAGCGAAGACACCCATGGGAGCGACCTCCTCCGAGTTCTTCTCGGCTGCGTGCAAACTCATCCCCGGCGGCGTGAACTCGCCGGTTCGCGCGTACAAGAGCGTGGGCATCGAGCCGCGCTTCGTGGACCGCGCGAAGGGCTCGCGCATCTGGGACATCGACGGGCGCGAGTACGTCGACTTCGTCGCGTCCTGGGGCCCCATGATCCTCGGCCACGCCCCCGAGACGGTGCTCGACGCGGTGCGCGAGCAGCTCGAGCGCGGCACCTCGTACGGCGCGCCGACCTGTGCCGAGGTGGCGCTCGCCGAGGCGGTCATCGATGCGGTGCCGAGTATCGAGGAGGTGCGCATGGTCTCCTCGGGCACCGAGGCCACCATGAGCGCGCTGCGCCTCGCCCGCGGCTTCACGGGCCGCGACAAGTTCATCAAGTTCGACGGCAACTACCACGGCCACTCCGATGCGCTACTCGTTGCGGCGGGCAGCGGCCTGCTGACGCTCGGCATCCCGGCGACGCCGGGCGTGACCGCCGGTGCCGCGGCCGACACGATCGTCGTTCCCTATAACGACCTCGGTGCCGTCAAGACGGTTCTCGAGGCCGAGGGCGAGCAGGTCGCGGCCATCATCGTCGAGCCCATCGCGGGCAACATGGGAGTGGTCCCGCCGCGCGAGGGATTCTTGCAGGGACTGCGCGACCTGTGCGACGCGCACGGCGTTGTGCTCATCTTCGACGAGGTGATCACCGGGTTCCGCGTCGCGCTCGGTGGCGCGCAGGAGCTCTACGGAGTCACGCCCGACCTCACCACGCTCGGGAAGATCATCGGTGGCGGATTCCCCGTTGGGGCTTTCGGCGGCAAGCGCGAGATTATGGAGCGTCTCGCGCCGGTCGGACCCGTCTACCAGGCCGGCACGCTCTCGGGCAACCCGGTCGCCATGGTCGCAGGCCTTGCAACCATCGAGGCGCTCAAGCAGCCCGGTGTCTACGAGGAGCTCGAGCGCAAGGGTGCGAAGATGGCCGGCGGCCTGTGCCGTGCGGCGGGCAGCGCGGCCGTGCACACGCAGTGCAACCGGGTGGGTTCGATGGCGTGCATGTTCTTCACGCACCTCGAGGTCTCGAACTGGACCACCGCGTCGACGAGCGACACCGATCGGTACGCAGCGTACTTCCGCGGCATGCTTGACCGTGGGTTCTGGCTCGCACCGAGCCAGTTCGAGGCGACGTTCGCGTCACTCGCGCATACCGATGAAGAGCTCGACGCATTCTGCGAGGCTGCGGGCGAGGTCCTCAAGGCGGTGTAGCGGCAGAGGGGACGCGTCACGGCTGCCGGAACCTTCCAGTTGCGTGGAGATGTCGTGCAGAGCCCCGATGGGGTCCCATGCGGTACTTGCGTTCTCTCCACCATCAAGTATTCTTGCGGGCAAGCCGATACCCCCTGTAGTGGATTTCGTGCTGCGTCGTTCTCTCTGCACTGGAAGGCATGACATGCGCCGTGGCAGCCTCAGGCAACCCCGCACGGCCGCACGCATGGTAGGTCGTCTCGCGCTCGCTGCAGTTCTTGCGATCAGCGCTCTTCTGGCCACGCCTGCCGCGCATGTGGCACCGGCGTTCGCCACCACCGAGATCCATCTGCTCGACACCGCCTTGCGGACCGAGATGGATCTCCGTGCCATGTGGCAGAGCTTCAAGCCTGTCTACGGCGGCACGCCATACTCGGTCACGCCGAGCATCACCAGCCCTTACTCGACGGGCACGGTCCGCAGCGAGTTCCTCAACGACGGCCTTCGCACCATCAACTTCGCCCGCTATCTTGCCGGTCTGCCGCACGACGTCGTGCTCGACTCCGGGATGAACGCGGACGCTCAGCACGGTGCCGTCCTGCTTGCCGCAAGCGACTTCTCACACTATCCATCCAAACCGGCCGACATGACCCAGTCGTTCTACGACAGGGGCCTGGCCTCGACGAGTTCCAGCAACATCGGCAACGGTTACACCGACATCGAGCGCTTCCAGATGGGGTGCCTCGATGACTCCAGCCCCGGGAACATCGCGCGACTCGGACACCGGCGCTGGCTGCTCAACCCGCCGATGAAGCGAACCGGGATCGGATATGCCGAGCGGAGGGTCACCACCTACGTCTTCGACAAGTCCCGAGCCGAGGCGGTGCCCTACACCTCAGTGCTCTGGCCCTCGGCGGGGGTCTTCCCGGTGGAGTTCTTCTCGTCGGCCACACCCTGGTCGATAGTGCTCAACCCCGATCAGTTCGACATCGCGTCGAGCGGTCAGACGCTCACTCTCAAGCGCGTTCGCGACGGCAGGACGTGGACGTTCAACTCGACCCACAAGAACACGAGCGGACACTACTTCAACGTGGACTTCAGCGGGATGGGGATCCGCAACGTCATCGTCTTCCGCCCGGATCCTACGACTGTCAGCTACCGGCCCGGCGATGAGTTCGAAGTGACCCTCTCGGGTGGCGTCTTCTACAAGGGCACGACGACACCCGTCAAGCTCTCGTACTGGACGCAGTTCGTCACGCTCGACCCGAATGCCGCCCCGACGCCTCCCGGCATCAACTACGGAGAGGTGCTCCACGCGTCCGAGCGGCTTGCCGCTCGCTGCCGGTACTCGACTGCGGTCACCGTGGCCCGGGCCGCGTACCCGAACTGGACCGGCGTGAAGAACGTTGTCATCGCATCGGGTGACGATCGCGCCGCGGCAGACCCGCTCGCCGCTTCCGGGTTGTGTTGGGCCTACGACGCGCCGATGCTGTTGGTCTCCGCGACAAGCACCCCTGACGAGGTGAAAGCGGCTGTCAACGAGATCGTCGCCAAGAACGGCAGTGTGACACTCCGCGTCGTCGGCGGAACATCGTCGGTTCCTGCCGCTCGTCTGACCGAGATACAGAATGCCGCCGGCGGTGCCACCAAGGTGAAGGTCGACCGGGTGCTCTCCACGGGCGGGCGCTACGACCTTGCCGCGGCAATCGCGAGCCGGATGAAGTCGGTGCGCGGCGCCGAGATGCCCTCCGTTGCGCTCGTCGCCAACGGCGCGGACCCGTCGAAGTTCTTCGATGCGCTCGCGCTCTCGCCGATCGCTGCTGCGAAGGGCGCCCCGATCCTGCTGGTTGAGGCCAACAAGGTGCCGCCAGCGACCGCGAGCGCGCTCGCGAGCCTCACGCCCTCTCTCAGGGTCGTTGGCGGTGGTCCGCTCACCGTCTCTGAGCACGTGCGCAACTACCTCGGAGCGGTCCGCTGGTCGGGCGGCGACCGCTACGCGACCGCCGTCGCCATCGCCAACAATGCAGTGGACAGGGGTTGGCTGGCGCGCTACAACGTCGGCGTTGCCGCGAAGATGCCCGATGCGCTCACCGGGGGCAGCCTGATGGGCAAGCGGGGCGGAGTCCTGTTGCTTAGCGATGGCCGCGTGCTGAGCACCACCACCAAGTCGTGGCTCACCAGCTACAAGAGCCAGGTCGGCGATTCGTGCGTCTTCGGCGGGCCGCTCAGCATCTCGGACACTGTGCGCATCCAGATCGGCCAGGCGCTGCAGTAGCGGGCAGACGGCCTTCGGGCCGGTCGTCTCAGACGACGCCGTTCTCGCGGTGCTTGCCGGGCCGGCCGACCGCCATGTAGACAAGGCCCGCTGCGCGTATCGCATCCGCATCCAGGCAGTTGCGGCCGTCGAACACGATGCCTGGCTCGGCCATCACTTCGCGAACCCGCCCCCAGTCGAGCGCCAGGAACTCCGGCCACTCGGTCACCAGTATCGCGGCCGAAGCCCCCTCGAGCGCCTCGAGAGTCGTCGCGGCTCGCGTCACACCCTCGTCCAGGTCCATCGCTCGCGCGATCGGGTCGTAGACGGTGACCCCGGCACCCTCCTCCAGCAACAGCGGGATGATGTCGAGCGCCGGTGACTCGCGCGTGTCGTCGGTCTCGGGCTTGAACGACAGGCCGAGCAACGCGACCGTGCGCTCGTGGAGGTCGGGAAGGGCGCGCGCCAGGCGGATAACCGGCAGCAAGCGCTGGCGGTTGTTCACCTCGATGACCGACTTGAGCAGCGTGAACTGGTAGCCGTTGAGCGTCGAGATGAAGTCGAGCGCGCGCGTGTCCTTCGGGAAGCAGCTTCCGCCGTAGCCGATGCCCGCCCGCAGGAACTGCGGGCCGATGCGGGTGTCGAGACCGACTCCGGCGGCCACAGCGTCGATGTCTGCGCCGACGGCGTCGCAGAGGTTCGCGATTTCGTTGATGAACGAGATTTTGGTCGACAGGAACGCGTTGCTCGCGTACTTGATAGTCTCGGCGCTCGCGATGTCGGTCACCACGAGGGGCGCGTCGATGCCGGTGTAGAGGCGGCGCATCGTCTCGACCGCGGTCTCGTCGGACGCGCCGATGACGATGCGGTCGGTCGAGAACCAGTCGGCGAGCGCGTGGCCCTCGCGCAGGAACTCCGGGTTCGAGACGTAGGAGATTCGATGACCGGCAGTCTCGAGGTAGCGCGTCTGAAGGGCGTCGCCGGTTCCCGGCGGAACGGTCGACTTCATGACGAGCGTGAACGGGCCGGGCGCCTCGGCGCACAGCGTCTCGACCACCGAGCGGACCTGCGAGAGGTCGGCGGCCCCGGTCTCCGCCATCGGTGTGCCGACCGCGACGATCACGACGCCTGCGACAAGATCGCGCCAGCCGCTCGCGGGCGTCTTGAAGCGAAGGTTGCCGCGCTCGAGGCCTCCGGCAAGCAGCGTGTCGATGCCGGGCTCGTAGATGGTGGGCGTACCGGCGCGCAGGGCTCGTACGGTCGCCTCGTTGATGTCGACGCAGGTGACGTCGTGCCCGGAGTCGGCCAGGCAGACCCCGGTGACGAGGCCGACGTAGCCGGTGCCGACGACGGTGACGCGTTCTGCCATCAGGTCTCCCCGTTCGCGCGGGTGCGTTCGTACCGGCGTTAGGGTAGCACAGCCCGCCCCGGGAGCAGGCGCCGCGCGGCGCCTCTGTCACGGCGCCGTTGATGTTGTACCCTGGGAAGTCGTGGTATCCGTGCCGCCCCTCGGCGGGACGGCGAGACGCGCGATGTGACCAGAAGGAGAATCCGCAACATGAAGGCCATCATCCCCGCGGCAGGCCTCGGGACCCGGTTTCTGCCGGTGACCAAGTCGCAGCCCAAAGAGATGCTGCCGGTCGTCGACAAGCCGG
>JBBIIC010000043.1:0-5774 GCA_037446725.1 Actinomycetota bacterium | reverse complement strand
GCCGAGGTCGAGGAATCGCGTCAGGTTCTCGCTCTTGCAGGTCCGGCAGAACATGTTCTCTACTTCCGTTCCTCCGAAGTCGTGTGCCTAGTCCGATATAGTAGCGGATGCACTTGCGGCTAAGGCCGCCTGAGGGGTCGTGCTCTAGAATCGAGGAGGGGGAATGGGCGTCAGTCTTCAGTTCGCCAACCGCCGACGCTGGGTCTTCGTCGCGCTTGGCGTGGTCGCAATCATCGGCATGCTGGTGCACACTCGGTACGGGTTCTCCCATCCAGATCATTCGGGCGCCGCCTACGGTGCGGATGACGCATACATCTCGTACCGTTATGCAGAGAACCTGGTCCAAAAGGGGGGGGCCGGTCTGGAATCCCGGCGAGCAACCCGTCGAGGGCTTCTCCAATCCCCTGTATGTCGGTGCTGTTGCTCTCGTAATCCTCATCGCACCTGACTGGGCGTACGCCGGTTCGGTGGCTCTGAACGTCGGCTTCATGGTGGGCTTCCTGGCAGTTTTCGCCTTAATCCTTGAGAAGTGGGTTGGCGGAGCGCTCTCGGTGTGGGGCTTTGCTCTCCTGTGTCTGTCCCCGCTCCTCTGGGCCGTTCCGGGCACGGGACTTGAGACAGCGGGGGTTCTGCTTGTTCAGGCCGGGCTGGTCTACGTGGTACTCGCGAGCGTAAACGGAGACAGTCCGACACCCTCGTGGATCCTGATCCTGGTGGCCGGGGCTTCGGTGACATTGAGGGCTGATGGATTCATTCTGCCTCTGCTGTGTGCCTCCCTCCTTGCGCTGCTCGGAAGCCGCCGACAGGCCGCCACCCTAGCGCTTGCTGTGGCCTCTGTCGTGGCGATCATGACGGCGCTGCGTCTCGCCTACTACGGCGAGCCTCTTCCCAACACCGTGTACGCTAAGGTCGCAGGGGGAGGGGGGCCGAGCGCCTCTTCTCGGCAGCGGGGCAGCTCGATGATCTAGTGCAGCAGAGTGCGTTCTACCTGTATCTACTGCCCTTGGTGTTCGGTCTCGTCGCGCTGTGGCAGCTCTATCGTAACAGCAGAACTAACGCGTCCGACGTTGACGATTCACATACCGTGCACTTGAGCGCCGCCGTCGCCTCATTCATTGGCGTTGCGTTGCTCGGCTACTGGTTCACCATCGGAGGTGATGTCTATGGTGAAAGGCACATCCTGCTAATGGTTCCGCTTGGGATCATCCTGACCGCGTGGGCGCTCCAGCGCTGGCTGGGCAGCAGGTCGGTGTGGATTGCTCCAACAATGCTGCTGCTCATCGGCGCCCAGTTGTCGACTGTGCTCCTTGATCCCAGGTTCGAGTACAGGACCGAAAAGTACGACAGGTACATCGAGCTCGGACAGGCCCTCGCCGTCACGCACCCGGGAGCGACCATCGCCGTCGATGCCGCAGGCAAGGTCCCGTATGTCTCCGGCCTTCGGGCAATCGACATGCTTGGCCTTAACGACCACCACATTGCGAGGACTCCGGAACGCGAGTTCCTGGTCGGGCACAGCAGGTACGATCCCGGCTACATCCTAGAACGCGAGCCCGATCTGATCATGGCGTGGTCGACGAACGAGGAACTGGACTTGGCATGGGGGCTCTCCCGTGACGTCTATTCGTCTGCTGGCTATACGCCGCTCTATATGCTCAACGGGACTGCGGGAGCCGCCAGCTACAACATGCTCCGAGTCGAGGGAGAAACGGACGAGTCACTCGCCATCCTTCGCCGTATGGGCTACTGGATCGTCGTGCTCGGCTCTTCGGAGCTCGTCGGGCATTCGCGCTAGGGTGCGCGGCCGGTGTGTGGCGACCTCCCGATCTGGCGACACCGGCTGCCTGCGGCGTCCGAAGGTTCTGCGTGCTCGAAAGTCACGGCGGTGTCCGAGCCTTTGAGGGGCGCTCCGGCACCGAATCCGCGATGTGCTTTCCTAGGCGGCGCTCGGGCTCCCGTCTCGGTTTGGTGCGCGCGGTGTCAGCGGCGGACGCTTCCTGTGCATCCGACTGGAGGAGATGGCGCGGTGTTTGGCGGACGGCCAACAGCGTGATCAAGGCTCGCACGTGGGTTCCCAACCGGTCGAGAGCCGCGCGGTACCCACTCCATTGTGGCCCCGATGAGCTCAGGGTCTTGGGTAGCGTCTAGAACAACCGCTTCGCCACGCTCAGAATTCCCTGCTTCCAGGGCACCCTGTGCGAAACGCCACTCTCGCCCTCGAACTCGTCTAGGTGCGCCACGTACCACTCGTAGTTGCGGATGAGGGCATCCTGGTTCGAGTACTTGGGCCGCCACCCGAGCACACGCTTGGCCTTGTCGATCGAGACGAACGAGTCTTTCGACGCTGTCTCGTAGACCCACTTGTAGAGCGGAGAGAGATTGAGCGCTTCGAGCACGCGCAGCGTCCAGATCATCGGCGCGGCCGGGAAGCCCTTGATCTTCTTGCCGTGACCCGCCCGGTCGAGCACCGCCTGGTAGTCCTCGCGCATCGTGGCGAACTCCTCGGCCCCGACGTTGAACGTGTCGTTCACGACAGCGCACTCAAGCGTGCAGCAGAGGTAGATGGCGTCGACGAGGTCCTCGACGTCGAGGAGCTGGTAGCGGTTCTTGCCGCTGCCGATCATCGGGAAGCCGTGACCCGTGTACGCCCAGTCGTAGAGCAGCGCGAACACCCCGAGGCGCTCGGGCCCGATGAAGGACTTGGGCCGGATGATCGGCACGCACATGCCCTGCTCACGAAAGCGCAGGCAGACGTTCTCGGCGGCGATCTTCGCCTCGCCGTACGGGCCCACACCGACGAGCGGGTCCTCCTCGAGCAGTGGGTGGTGGTCCGGGATGCCGTAGACGGCCGTCGACGAAATCATGACGAAGCGCTCCACGCCCTCGGCTTGCGCGGCCTCGAGGAGGATCCGCGTGCCGTCCACGTCGGTCGAGTGGATGTCCTCGGGCGAGTAGAGGGGAAGCGCCGCCGCCGTGTGCACCACTACGTCGATGCCGCGCATCGCCTCGGCGACGGCAGTCTCGTCGCGGATGTCGCCGACGATGGCCTCGACGCGCTCGGCGCAATCGGCATAGTCGAACTCGATGAGGTCGAGCGAGCGCACCTCGTGTTCGCGCTCGAGTAGATAACGGATGAGGTTTATGCCAAGGAATCCCGAGCCGCCGGTGACGAGGTAGCGCATTGAGCGGGCCTCTCTACGTCAGATACAGCACCACGCCGACGGCTGCGAGCCAAAGCGCGATGTCGATGATCAGGGGTTTGTCGCTGAGCAGGATCTCCTCGGGCGAACCGCCGAGGTTGTGCTTGTGAACGAGGTAGAGGTAGCGGAACAGGCCGTACACCACGAACGGGATCGTGAGCATGAGGTACTGGCTCTCGCGCGCCGTGTCGGAGAAGAAGGTGTAGAGCGCGTACGTCACGATGGTGGCCGACGTTATCGCGGAGAGCATGGAGTCGATCAACGGCGCCGAGTAGTGTTCGAGTGACGGGCGATGGTCGCCCGCTCCGTCCTCGAGCAGCGTGAGTTCGTGACGCCGCTTCGCCAGGCCGAGGAAGAGCGCGAGGAGAGCAGCGCAGATGTAGAGCCAGGGCGAGCCGGGCACACCGATCACGACGGCTCCCGCGAACGCCCGCAGGACGAACCCGGCCGCGATGGCCATCACGTCGAGGATGACCTCGTGCTTGAGCCAGAAGGTGTATGCGGTCTGGAGCAGGAGGTAGCCGACGGAGACGAGCCCGAATGGGACGCCGAGCGCGAACGCGCCGCCGAGCGCTGCGAGCAGCAGCACGACGAGCGCGACACCCGCAGTGCGCGGAGCGAGGGCGCCCGCGGCAACCGGGCGGGTGCGCTTCGTCTCGTGCGAGCGGTCGCGCTCGATGTCGACGAGGTCGTTAGCGATGTAAACCGCGCTCGAGATGAGGCAGAACACCGCGAATGCGGCGACCGTGCGCAGGTCGTTCGCTGCGAAGGTGATCTCGCCGGCGAAGATGAGCGGCGCGAAGACGATGAGGTTCTTCGTCCACTGCTTGGGGCGCATGGTGACGAGCAGGGCGCGGGCGGCGGTCACTCGGAGCTCTCCCCGTTCAGAGTCGTTGTGAGCGGCATGACGTGACACATCATACCGGCAGGCGAGGGGAGTGTCAGGGACTCCCGGGCAGGGCGTATGCGGTGCGCCGTCACGAGACGGTCTCCTCGGTCTCGGCGAGCGCGCGCCGCGCCCAGGTGGCCTGCGCGGCGTACGCCACCGCGCCGATCAGGACCCCCCACCACAACGTGCACGCCCGGATGACAAGCGTAGCTCCGGCGGCGGCATCCCGTGGCACTCCAAGGCCTGCGAGCAATGCGGCCATGCTCGCCTCGGTCACCCCGAGTCCGCCGGGGAGCATCGAAAGAGCGCCTGCGAGCGTCGCGGTCGCGTAGGTGAAGGTGGCGCCGAGTAGCGTGGTCCCTGTCTCGCCGAAGCCGTGCAGGACGACGAGGAACGCCACACACTCGAGGAACCAGGCAAGCGCGCCGAGCGTGGTCCCGACGATCAGCGGGAACCCGCGCAGCAGGCTTCGGAACGCCGCACCGGATTCGCGCGCCCACTCGGTCTCGAGCGGGCGGCCCTTGAAGAGCGTGCGCGACAGGAGCGCTCCTGCCCGGTCGACCATCGTGTCCGACGCGGTCAGCACCGCCAGCAGGACGAGTGCGACGAGCCCGCCGAGCGCCAGCACGGGCCCGCCGCCGGGGAAACGGGTCGCCCCGAAAGCGACGAGCACGAGCACGCCGACGATGTCGGTGTATCGCTCGGCCACCACGACGGGTGCGCTCGTGGCGATGCGCACGCCGGTGCGGTCACGCAGCATGAAACACTTGAGCAGCTCACCGAGTTTGCCTGGCGTGATCGACATGGACAACCCCGACAGGAAGATCCCGGCGCTTGTTCCGATCGGCACCGGGACACCCAGGTGCCTGAGGTAGTAATGCCAGCGCACGAAGCGAACGAGGTAGTTGAGCGAGGCAAGCGCGAGGGCGATCGGCAGCGCCCGCATGTCGAAGTCCGAGAGGACCGCGAGCAGGCTGGGAGCATCCGCGTAGAGGGCGAGCCCCAGCAGCACGAGCGCGGTCAGGATCCCTGCGGGGACGAGCTTCCTGGCAAGCGAGGTTCGTGACGCTCCCAACGGCAGTGCTCCTCGGATGGTGACCCGGCCCTGGAGAGTATACGACGAGAGCCGCATCGGCACCGCACCGTGCTAGAATCCCTCTCACGCAACCACCGGGAGAGGAGCCCCCGTGAAGTTCCACGGCACCGCGCACAAGTACGGCCGCGACATCGACACCGACGTCATCATCCCGGCGCGCTACCTCAACACGAGCGTGCCCGAGGAGCTCGCCAAGCACTGCATGGAGGACCTCGATCCGGGCTTCGTCTCCAAGATCGAGTTCGGCGACATCCTCGTTGCCGAGGAGAACTTCGGCTGCGGCTCGAGCCGCGAGCACGCGCCCATCTCGATCAAGGCGGCTGGCATCAGTGTGGTCATCGCGAAATCGTTCGCGCGCATCTTCTATCGCAACGCCATCAACACCGGGCTTGCGATCATGGAATCTCCCGAGGCCGTCGACGGTATCTCCGATGGTGACGAGGTCGAGGTCGACGCCGACGCCGGCGTGATCGTGAACGTGACGAGCGGCGAGACCTACCGCGCACAGCCCTTCCCGCCGTTCGTGAAGGACATAATCGAGAAGGGCGGGCTCATCGAGGCGGTGCGAGAGAGGGTCAGGGCGAAGTAG
>JBBIIC010000042.1:0-7166 GCA_037446725.1 Actinomycetota bacterium | reverse complement strand
AGCTGCGCGACAAGGCCGTTGAGACGTGCGGCCGGGTCGTACAGGCCCACGGCCGCTGCGCCGACGAACGCAGCGAGCACGAGCCGGTCGGTGCGTTGGTCGGCGAGTACGATGGCCACCTGCATCACGAAGATCATCCAGCTGAAGCTGAGCAGGGTCCGCAGGGTCGTACGATCCACCTGTCTTGGCGACATCCTCGTGCCCCGCAGCTGTCGGGCTGCCAGAAGGCAGGCGACTCCGCCCGTGACGACGCTGATGGCGCCCATGGCCGAGAAGAGCGCGAGCGGGCCCGCTCCTACGAACAGGACGATCGCCGTTGCCGCGACGTTGCCCAGGACGACGGACCCGTTCACGGCGGCGGTGAGGTCGTAGCGTTGCAGCCCGTTGAGGACCGCTGAGCCCGTCGTCAGTGGCCAGACGAACAGGGCGACGACCGCCGAGACCGTGAAGAGACCCGTGGCCAGGCGTGCGTCCCCGGGGCCGAGGGCGAGCAGGTCGACCCCGTAGCGCGCGAAGAGCAGGAGCGCCAGTGAGGCCACCCCTCCGATCGCTGCGTAGTAGGCCGCGGCGCTCGAGATGAGTCTCCCCAGTTCGTCCCTGCGCCCTGTGGCCACGAACTCGGCAACGTGCTTCACCACGGTCGGGTTGACGCCGAAGTCCAGCAGCCCGAGGTAGATCGAGAGCGACCCCGCAAGCATGAAGACGCCGTAGTTCGCCAGACCGAAGCTCGAGATGAGGAACGGCATGTAGACGAAGGCAGCAGCGAGCTGCAGGAGCTGGACGCCGGAGTTCGCAAGCGTGTTGCGGGCGATCACGCGCTTGTCCTCGGCGGCTTGCGCCTCCAGCATGCTCGATGAGCCTGGGATGTCGATCTTCTGACCTCCGGGGCAACGATCTCTGCGGTGTTGTCGTACCGCCGGACAGACCTTAGAGTATCGGAGTGCTACGCTGTGGGGTAGCGACATAATGCCCGTCAGCGCAGGTCCGAGGAGACCCACGATTGAGCATCGAACTCACCAGGAAACGCGTCATGGTCACCGGTGGAGCCGGGTTTCTGGGCTCGTTTCTCTGCGAGCGGCTCGAGAGGGCCGGGTGCCGGGAGATCTTCGTCCCGCGCCGGTCGGAGTACGACCTCACGCATGAGGGCGATATCCGCCGCGCGCTGGACGACGCCAACCCCGACATCGTCATCCACCTGGCCGCAGTGGTGGGTGGTATCGGGGCCAACGAGGACGAGCCGGGCCGCTTCTTCTACGAGAACGCGATCATGGGCATCCAACTCATCGAGCACGCCAGGCAGTCGGGCGTCGAGAAGTTCGTCTGCATCGGCTCGGTGTGCGCCTACCCCAAGTACGCTCCGGTGCCGTTTCGCGAGGCCGATCTGTGGAACGGCTACCCCGAGGAGACCAACGCGCCGTACGGCATCGCGAAGAAGGCGCTGCTCGTCCAGCTGCAGGCATACCGTCAGCAGTACGGCTTCAACGGGGTCTTCCTGCTCCCCGTGAATCTCTACGGGCCTCGCGACAACTTCGACCTTCGCACGAGCCACGTCATCCCGGCCATCATCCGAAAGTGCGTCGAGGCGAAGGAACGGGGCGAGCGCGAGGTCACGCTGTGGGGAACAGGAACGGTGAGCCGGGAGTTCCTGTATGTCGAGGACGCCGCAGAAGGTATCATGCTGGCCGCCGAGCGCTTCGACGGGCCCGAACCGGTCAACCTCGGGGCCGGATTCGAGATAACCATCCGTGAGCTGGCCGAGAAGATCGCCCCGCTCACCGGCTTCGACGGCGAGATCGCATGGGACGCGTCGCGGCCCGATGGCCAGCCGAGGCGCTCACTCGACGTGTCCAGGGCGCAAGCGGCATTCGGCTTCCGGGCCAGGACCGATTTCGATGAGGGTTTGCGGCGCACGATCGAGTGGTACTCCGACCCTGCCAACCGCGAGGCGGGCAACCGAGCGCACGGCGCGGAGAGGCGTTCAGGGCAGTGAGGATCGGCGTCGTTCCGGTTCTCGACCGCTCCTGGGGCGGCATGTACCAGTACTCGATCTCCTTCCTTCACGCGCTGCGCGAACTCCGCCTCGACGACCACATCATGGTCTTCGCCCCGTCCGGGGTCGACGTGCCTGATGACCTCTGCGACGGACCATTCGAGGTGGTCACCCTCCCGCGATTCGACCGGTTCGGCGTTGCGCGACGAACGCTGGGGCGCGTGCTGCCGGCGGCGGCTGTGAGCCGCCTCGCCCGCATCGCGAAATCGGCACGTGGTCGCGCCACTGAGGGCGGGCGTGCCGGGCTCATGAACGATGCCGTGGTCTGGCGCGACTGGTTCTCGCAGTTCGATCTCGACCTCATGGTCTTCAGCGTTGAGGACGACATAGCGTTCACGACGGGGATCCCGTTCGTTGTGTCGATCCATGACCTTCAGCACAAGCTCCAACCCGATCTGCCCGAGTTCGCAGAGGAGAGCGACTGGGAGCGCCGCGAATACCGGATGCGCAACGCTATCGCGAGCGCGACGCTCGTGCTCGTCGACTCGGAGACGGGCAAAGAGGACGTGCTCGATTGCTACGGTGACACCGGGGTCGAACCGGACGCTGTGATGCCGCTACCGTCCGCACCGGCGCACTACCTGCGCGGCATGCCGCCCGACGATGAGCGGAGGACGGTTCGCGCCCGATACGAGCTTCCGGATGCCTACCTGTTCTACCCCGCGCAGTTCTGGCCCCACAAGAACCACAGGCGCATCGTCGAGGCGCTTGGTCTGCTCGCCGGTGAAGGCCTGCGGCCGCACCTCGTGCTCGCCGGATCGAAGGCGGGCAGACTGCGGGAGCGCACGTTTGCCGAGATGATGCAGACGGCAGGCGAGCTCGGTGTCTCCGGGCAGATCCGCTACCTCGGCTACGTTCCCGACGAGGACATGGCGGCGCTCTATGCCGAGGCCGACGCGCTCGTGATGCCGACGTTCTTCGGGCCCACCAACATCCCGGTCATCGAGGCATGGCACTTCGACCTGCCGGTGATCACCTCGGACCTGCGCGGCATACGCGAGCAGGTCGAGGACGCGGCCGTGCTGGTCGACCCGGAGTCGTCCACGGCGATCGCTGCCGGGATTCGCCGGGTGCTGCAGGACGAGGGACTTCGAACCGAGCTTGTCGCCAACGGCCGCAAGCAGCTCGCGAAGTACACTCATGAGGACTACCTGGCGCGGGTGGCACGGGTGCTCTCGGAGGCGAAGCGGCGCGTTCAGGCGGTTCACGATGCCGAGGGGAGTGACGCATCATGAGCGAATCGGACGTGTTCGGCGCATACGCGGGCTTCTATGATGCGCTCTACGCCGACAAGGACTACGAGAGCGAGGTCCGCTTCATCGTCGATGTGCTCACGGAGTACGGGGTGCCTGCACGTGCGAGCATCCTTGACCTGGGCTGCGGCACGGGCGGTCATGCGATCCCGCTCGCCCGCCGAGGGTATGAGCTCACGGGCATCGACCTGTCGCCCGAGATGGTCGACCAGGCGGTCGAGAAGGCGCACACACTCTCACTCGATGTCGACTTCACGGTCGGTGACGTGCGCTCGCTCAGGCTGGGACGCACGTTCGATGCCGTCATCTCGATGTTCGCAGTGCTCTCCTACCAGCTCACGAACGAGGACCTGGCTGCGGCCTTCGAGACGGCCGCGTCACATCTCGAGCCCGGCGGTTTGTTCGTGTTCGACGTGTGGTTCGGACCGGCGGTCCTCAGCGAACGGCCGGAACAGCGGAGCAAGTCAGTTCGGACTGTCGAGGGGGACACGATCGTCCGACGCGCGATGCCGAGCCTTGACGTCGTCTCGCAGACCGTGACGGTCGACTACGAGATTGAGCGCTCCCGAGGTGGCCAGGTCGTCGACATCGCCCGCGAGTCGCACACGGTGAGGTTCCTGTTCGTGCAGGAGATCCGACACCTGCTCGACGCGGCGGGCTTCGAGTTCCTGGCACTCGGCCCCTTCATGGACTTGACGCGGGAGCCCGATGCGAGCGATTGGTACGTGTCGGTGGTCGCGCGGAGAAGCTAGGGCCGACGCCGTACGCACGCCTGGTCAGGGCCCGAGCAGGTGGTCGGGAATCCCCGCGAAGTTGACGATGATGTTGTCACCATGACGGGTCCCGATCTCGGCGAACACCGGGTCGCGTCCGAACCGCAGCGACCTCCTCGGCAGTGGTGCAGCGCCGCGGCAGAACCCGAGCACGTCGACGCCGGCCTGACGGGCCAGCTCGACAGCCCGGCGAATCTGGGTGGGCCGGTCGTTGTGCCGGAAGGTCACGTCCAGGTGTGAAGTGCGTCACGAGGGTGAGCTTCGAGAAGCTTCCCCGTGGAGCCGTCGACACCCTAGATGTGCCGTAGCACGAGCCTCACTGCACCGCACACGGTCTCGATCTGCTCGTCGGTCAGCGTGAGCCCCGAAGGCAGATAGAGTCCCCTGCGCGCGATGCGCTCCGCGACCGGGTGGCGCTCGCCGGCGAACAACCCGCGCTCCAGTAGTACCGGCTGCTCGTGCATGCCGATGAAGAACGGCCGCGTGTCGACGCCTTCGTTGCGCAAGCGGCGGGCGAACTCCTCGGCGTCGTACGCAACGTCGTCGGCGAGCACCACGCCGTACATCCAGTGGACGTTGGTGGCCCAGGCCTCTTCTACCGGCAGCTCGAGCGACAGGCCGGCCAGCCGCTCCGTGTACGCCTCGCCCATCCGGCGCTTACGCCGCACGTGCTCGTCGATGTGCTCGACCTGCGAGAGCCCGATAGCCGCCTGCACGTTCGTGAGCCGGTAGTTGTGGCCGAGTTCGGTGTGGAAGAAGCGGCGGTCCGACCGGAACGCCAGGTTGCGCAGCGAGCGCAGCCGCTCGGCGTGCTCGGCGGTGCGGGCGAGCACCATCCCGCCTTCACCGGTCGTGATGATCTTGTTGGCGTAGAAGCTGAAGCAACTCAGGTCGCCCATGCCGCCCGCCTTGCGGCCCTTGTACTCGGCCCCGTGCGCCTCGGCGGCGTCCTCGACCACGTAGAGATCGTGCTTCTCGGCCAGCACGAGGAGGGGGTCCATGTCCACCGGGTGCCCGTACATGTGCACTGGCATGATGGCGCGGGTGCGCGGCGTGATCCTGGCCGCGACCTGCTCGACGTCCATGCACCAGGTGCGCGGGTCGGAGTCGACGAGAACCGGCGTGGCACCGGCCTCGATGATGGCGAGGGCGCACGAGATGATCGTGAAGGCCGGCATGATGACCTCGTCGCCGGGTTCGAGACCGAGCGAGGCCATCGCCACCTGAAGCGCCGTGGTGCCGCTGGTGACGGCGATGCCGTGCTCCATGCCGCAGTACGCGGCCCACGCGTCCTCGAACTCGCGGATGAAGCGTCCCTCGGAGGAGATCCACGAGGTGCGCATACACTCGTCGACGTACGCGCGGGCCGACTCGTGCAGCAGGGGTTCGCTTACCGGGATCATCACCTCAGGCGCCTTCCTGCAGCTGCGTGGGCTTGCCGCCTACTCCGCCAGCGGCTCGTCGAGCCGGTAGGTGTCCTTCTCATAGTCCTCGCCGCCACGAACCCCGGTGGTGAACACCATGAACGACGAGTCCTCGAGCGCCTCCATCGAGTGCTGCTCCATACGGCCCGTGGTGGCGAGGTCGCCCTTCTCGAGGACGGACGCCACGACCGGCTCACCGGGGACGCGCGTGAGCATCTTGATGCGGCCCTCGAGGATGTAGACCGATTGCACGGTGTCCTTGTGGTAGTGGTTGCCGCGGACGGTGCCTGCCTTCGACGTGATGAGCGTGACGTACTCGACGTTCTCTTTGACGAGGATGTCGATGATCTGGCCCCGGTCGTCTGTGCGGGTGGTCGGCGGGTGCGAAAGCTTCATGTGGCGCTCCTCGGCAGGTGAGGGACGGGTAGACGGTCTGCGGACCTATCCGACGATCTGGACGGTCGGGATCGGGATGATGAACTTGCCCCCGCCGTCGCGGTACTCGTGCAGGTTACCCATGATCTCCTCGGCGAAGTTCCACGCGAGGAGCAGTGCGTAGTCGGGTCGCTCCTCGAGCAGCGCCGAGTCCGGCACGACGGGGATGTGCATGCCGGGAGTGAACCGGCCGATCTTGAGCGCTGACTTCTCGGTCACGAAGTCGAGCGTCTCCGGCCCGATGCGGCAGTAGTTGAGCAGCGTCATACCCTTGGCCGGCGCGCTCACCCCGACGACCTTCTCGCCCTCGTGCTTGAGCCGCTGGAGCAGCCACACGAGGTCCCGGCGATTCCGCTGCACGGCGCGTGTGAACTCCTCGAGGACGGGCAGCGAATGGATGCCGAGGTCCTCCTCTTCCTTGAGGAGGTCGTCGACGACAGACGAGACCGCATATCGTTCCGCGCGGGCGACGTAGAGGCGGAACGAGCCGCCGTGGATGTCGCGCTGCTCGACGTCGAAGAGCTCCATCCCGAAGCGCTTGAAGAAGCTCACGAGCGGTTTCACGGAGAGGTAGGAGAGGTGCTCGTGGTAGATCGTGTCGTACTCGAGGTGCTTGACGAGGTTGACGAAGTACGGAGCCTCGACGACGAGCACACCGCGCTCGTTGAGCATGAGGTCGACGGCGTGCATGAACGCGTCGAGGTCGTCGACGTGCGCGAAGACGTTCGTCCCAGTGATGACCGAGGCGTGACCCTTGGTTTCGACGATGTCGCGGGCAACGTCGATGCTGAAGAACTCATTCAGCGTCTCGACGCCGCGCTTCTCGGCGATGCGCACGATGTTGCTCGCGGGATCCACGCCGAGGATCCTCGTGCCGTTCTCGCGGAACGCCTCGAGCAGGACGCCGACGTTGCTGCCAACGTCGACGACAAGGTCGTCCGCGCCGAGCCCGAGGCGGTTGACGACCGTCTCGGCGAACTCGGCCCAGTGAAGCTTGCCGGTGCGTGTCACCGAGGCCTCGTAGGGGTAGTCGTGCCGGTACAGCACCTCAGGTGAGACGACGTGGTCGAGCTGCGCCAGTCCGCAGTCGTTGCAGATCATCACGCCGAGCGGATAGTGGATCTCGGGGTCGTGGAGCTGCTCCTTGCGCAGGAACTGGTCGGCCGGCGGCGTGAAGCCGAGGTCGAGGAATCGCGTCAGGTTCTCGCTCTTGCAGGTCCGGCAGAACATG
>JBBIIC010000041.1:0-7810 GCA_037446725.1 Actinomycetota bacterium | reverse complement strand
AGCGCCGTCTCGATGCCGGCCTCGACGCTCTCGGCGAGGCCCGCCGGCTCTTCGGTGACGTTCTCGATAATCTTCGCGAGCTCGGCAACGGGGATCGCCCTCGGCGAGTCCGGCTCAACCGCAACGAAGCCGCTCACCACCGGCGCGAGCGCGAAGATGATACCCGCCGCGTCCTTGTCGTCGAGCACGCCTAGGACGACACTCGGCCGCACATCGGGGTCGGGCCACGCCATCGCGATGGCCTTCGCGAGCGTCGCGGCGCCCTCGGCGTTGTGGGCCACATCGGCGACGAGCCACGGGTCGCGTCTGAGCACCTCGAAGCGACCGGGGAAGCGCGTGGCTGCAACCGCGCCGCGCAGCACCTCGAGATCGAGTGCGCGGTCGAGGAAGGCCTCGGCCGCCGCAACCGCGGTTGCCACGTTGGCTCCCTGATAGGCGGGACCCTGCACCTCGATGCCATTGTAGTTGGCTTTGAAGCCCCGAACATCGACGCGTGAGCCAGCGTCGGGAGCGTCGGGGTTGCGCGTGACCACCAGCCGTGCGGTCTCCGGCTCGCCGACGGGGCTTGCCTGCATGGCCGTGCGCACGACCCGCATGGCGGGCACTCCGACCTCCGTGATCCGTTTCCCGAGGATACGCTCGACGCCGATGGTGCCCGGTCCGAGGATGGGGATGCTTCTCGACTTGATGATGTGCGCCTTGTCAGCGGCGATCTCCTCGCGCGTGCCGCCGAGGTGCTCGGTGTGGTCGAGCGCGACGCCGGTGATCACCGCGACTGCGGGTTCGACGACGCTCGTCGCGTCCCAGCGCCCCCCCATTCCCACCTCGAGCACGGCAACCTCGACGCCGAACTCGCGGAAGAGCCAGAGCGCTGCCGCCGTCAGCAGCTCGAACTCGGTCGCGGTCACGCCGGCGCGTCCGGCGGCGCCGAGCGCTTCGCGAACCGCGGTCGCGAACATCGCTTCGGACACCGGCACGCCCCCGGACGCGACGCGCTCGGTGTAGGAACGGAGGTGTGGGCTCGTGTATGTCGCGGTGTTGACGCCGTGTGCCTCGAGAATGGCACCTACGAGGCGAGTGACCGAGGACTTGCCGTTGGTGCCGGTCACCTGGATGGCGGCGAACGCGTCCTGAGGACGACCGAGCTCATCGCACATCGCAGAGATTGTCTCCAGCGACGGGTTCACCCCGAAGGTGAGCGCATCGCCGAGTGCCCGCGCGGCTTCGTTGTAACCGAATCCTTCTGAAGCGATCATCTACCGGCCTCCGCCCTCGAGCTCCTACAATCCCAGTTCGTCGAGCTGCTCGCGCAAGGTGGCGACCCGGTCGGCGAGCTCGGCCTCCTTGGCGCGCTCCTTGGCGACCACCTCGGGTGCGGCCTTGGCGAGGAAGCCCTCGTTGGCGAGCTTCCGCTCGACCTTCGCAAGGTCCTCGGCGGCAAACGCAAGCTCCTTGGCGATCCGCGCACGCTCCGCCTCGAAGTCCACGAGGCCCTCGAGCGGCACGTAGACTTCCATGCCGCCGGCGACCACGGTCACGGAGTGGGCCGGTTTGTTGGCATCGGTCGCGGCGACGAACGAGTCGATGCCCGCGAGCGCGTTGAGGTAGGCGAACTCGGCGTCGAGGAGCTGCACGTCGGTCTCGGCCTGCGTGCGCACCACAACGGATATGGCCTGCTTGGGTGCGATCTTGTAGCGGGCGCGCACCGTGCGCACCGCCACGACGATCTCGAGCATCTTGCCGACCGAGCGCTCAGCACCCTCGTCGCGGAAGCGCGCGAGCCCGGCCGGCTCGGGCCAGGCGGCCACCATCAGCGAGGGGGCCCCGGCTCCCTCGGCGAGCGGCAGACGGCGCCAGATCTCCTCGGTGACAAACGGCATCATCGGGTGGAGGAGGCGCAGCGCGGTGTCGAGCACGAACACGAGGTTGCGCTGGGAGACGAGGCGCGCTGCCTTCTCGGCTTCGTCAGCATCCTCTCGGGCGCCGGCGAACAGGCGCGGCTTTGAAAGCTCGATGTACCAGTCACAGAACTCGTTCCAGAAGAACTCGTAGAGCGCGCGGGCGACCTCGCCGAACTGGTAGGTCGCGATTCCCTCGTCGACCTGGGCGGCGAGATCGGTCAGGCGCGAGAGAATCCACGCGTCGGCCACGGTCGCCGCCTCCGGCTCGCCCGGTTCGAAGCCCTCGTCGAGGTTCATGAGCACGAAGCGGCTCGCGTTCCAGATCTTGTTCG
This sequence comes from Actinomycetota bacterium, assembly GCA_037446725.1. Classification (GTDB taxonomy): domain Bacteria; phylum Actinomycetota; class Coriobacteriia; order Anaerosomatales; family SLCP01; genus JBBIIC01. Next base: position 5,577 of record JBBIIC010000041.1, on the reverse strand, counting down.
CGAAGTTGCTGCTCGAGAGCAGCTTCTCCTCGGCGAACTTGATGTCCTGGTTGCCGGTGGTCTGCAGCATGAGGCCGAATCGCATGCCGTCCGCGCCGTAGTGCTCCATGAGGTCGAGCGGGTCGATGCCGGTGCCGAGCGACTTGCTCATCCGCCTGCCCTCGGCATTGAAGACCGTGGGATGGATGATGACGTCGTCGAACGGGACCTTCCCGTCGATGAAGTCCATCCCGCTCATGATCATGCGCGCGACCCACAGGAACAGGATGTCGCGCGCGGTGGAGAGCACGCTCGTGGGGTAGAAGTAGCCGAGCTCGGCCGTCTGCTCGGGCCAGCCGAGCGTGGCAAACGGCCAGAGCTGGCTCGAGAACCAGGTGTCGAGCACGTCCTCGTCCTGGCGCACCGGGCCGCCGCACTCGGGACACTCGGTGAGGTCGTCCATGGAAGCGACCGGCGGCGCCCCGCACGCGTCGCAGTAGAAGACCGGGATGCGATGCCCCCACCACAGCTGGCGGCTAATGCACCAGTCGCGGATGTTCTCCATCCAGTGGAAGTAGACAGTCTCCCAGCGCTTCGGGTGGAAGGTCACGCGCCCGTCACGCGCCGCCTCGATGGCGGGTGCGGCAAGCGGCTTCATGTCGACGAACCACTGATCGGAAAGCCACGGCTCGATGACCGTGTGGCAGCGGTAGCAGTGCCCCACCGCGTGCACGTGGTCCTCGGTGCCGAGCAGCAGGCCTGCGGCCTCCATGTCGGCGACGACCTTGCGGCGCGCCTCGTAGCGCTCAAGCCCGGCGTACGGGCCACCCTCAGCGGAGACGGTGGCGTCGGCGTTGAGTATGTTGACCTTCTCGCAGCCGTGGCGCTCAGCGATCTCGAAGTCGTTAGGGTCGTGCGCGGGCGTGACCTTGACCGCGCCGGTGCCGAAGGACGGGTCGACGTAGTCATCGGCCACGACCGGGATCTCACGGCCGATGAGCGGCAGCACCACTGTGGCGCCGACAATGTCGTGGTAGCGGTCGTCATCCGGGTGGACGGCCACGCAAGTGTCCCCGAGCATCGTCTCCGGACGCGTGGTGGCGACGACCACGTGGTCCCGTTCCCCTACCGTCTCAGCGAGCGGGTAGCGGAAGTGCCACAGGTGGCTGTCGAGGTCCTCGTGCTCGACCTCGATATCGGAGAGCGCCGTGGAGCACCGGGGGCACCAGTTGATGATGCGCTTACCGCGGTAGATGAGCCCGCGGTCGTACCACTCGACGAAGACCCTTCGGACCGCCTCCTGGTACGAGGGGTCCATCGTGAACCACTCGTCGGAGTAGTCGCACGAGCAGCCCATCGCCTTGAGCTGCTGGATGATGGTCGAACCGTGCTCGCGGCGCCATTCCCAGCACCGCTCGATGAAGGCCTCGCGGCCGACGTCGTGGCGGCTCTTGCCCTCGCGGGCGAGCTTCTGCTCGACCTTGTTCTGGGTGGCGATGCCGGCGTGGTCGGTGCCGAGCACCCAGCGGGTGGGACGACCGGTCATGCGCGCGCGGCGCACCACCACGTCCTGGATGGTGTTGTTGAGCGCGTGGCCCATGTGGAGCGAGCCCGTGACGTTGGGGGGCGGGATGGCGACCGTGAACGGGCGCTCGCCTCCCGGGACCGGCTTCTGCCCGAAATACCCTCCCGCCATCCACGTTTCGAACAATGGCGTCTCGACGGCCTTCGGATCGTAGGCCTTGGGCATCTCGCTCACGGGCTCCCCTTTACGCGCTCTCGGCCTCGCCGCGCCGGACGACGGCCGGTCCGGCCTGGCCGTCGACCGTCTCGGCGGTCACGACCACGGTCTCGATGTCGTCGCAGCTCGGAAGATCGTACATGGTGTCGAGCAACAGTCCCTCGAGGATTGAGCGCAAACCCCTCGCACCGGTGCCGTGCGCGATGGCCTGCCGGGCGACGGCGCGCAGGGCGTCGTTGGTGAACTCGAGCTCCACGCCCTCGAGCTCGAACAGGCGCCGGTACTGCTTGACGAGCGCGTTCTTGGGCTCGGTGAGGATGCTCACGAGGTCGTCCTCGGTGAGGTCCTGCACCGACGCGAGCACCGGCAGACGCCCTATGAACTCGGGGATGAGCCCGAACTTGTGGAGGTCTTCGGGTAGCACGCGGCTGAGGATCTCGCCCTTCTGCTGCGCCGAGGCCTCGGCGAGCTCGGCCCCGAAGCCGAGGCCCCGCTTACCGATGCGGTCGGCGATGATCTTCTCCAGGTCGACGAAGGCGCCGCCAAGGATGAAGAGGATGTTCGTGGTGTCGATACGGATGAGCTCCTGCTGCGGGTGCTTGCGCCCGCCCTGCGGCGGGACGGCGGCCTCGGTACCCTCAAGGATCTTGAGCAACGCCTGCTGCACGCCCTCACCGGACACGTCGCGCGTGATCGAGAGGTTCTCGGCCTTGCGCGCGATCTTGTCGATCTCGTCGATGTAGATTATGCCGATCTCGGCGCGCTTGGTGTCGAAGTCGGCCGCGGTGATGAGCTTGAGCAGGATGTTCTCGACGTCCTCGCCGACGTAGCCGGCCTCAGTGAGCGCGGTGGCGTCGGCGATGGCGAACGGCACCTTGAGGATGCGCGCGAGCGTCTGCGCAAGCAGCGTCTTACCGCACCCGGTCGGGCCGAGCATGAGGATGTTGCTCTTGGCGAGCTCGACGTCTTCTGCCGAGTCGGTCGGCATCACCTGGATGCGCTTGTAGTGGTTGTAGACCGCGACCGAGAGCACCTTCTTGGCGCGCTCCTGGCCCACGACGTACTGGTCGAGCGCGTCGCGAATCTCGGCAGGTGTGGGCAGTTCGTCGGCGAGCGGAGAGATCTGGTGCTCTTCGGGCTGCTCGTCCTCGACGATATCGTTACACAGCTCGATGCACTCGTCGCAGATGTAGACACCCGGCCCGGCGATGAGCTTGCGGACCTGGCGCTGACTCTTCGAGCAGAACGAGCATTTCAGCTGGTCGGGATTGTCAGGATTGCGGCTCACGCCTCACTCGCTTTCACGCCGCGCTTGACGAACACCTCGTCCACCAGACCGTATGCCTTGGCCTCGTAGGCGTCCATGATGTTGTCCCGGTCGGTGTCGGCGTGGATGCGCTCGATCGGCTGGCCGGTGTGGTGCGCGAGGATCCTGTCGAGCGCCTCACGCATGCGCAGCATCTCCTTGGCCTGGATCTCGATGTCGCTCACCTGGCCCTGCGTGCCGCCCCACGGCTGATGGATGAGGATGCGGCTGTTGGGCAGCGCGAACCGCTTGCCTTCGGCGCCGGCCGCCAGCAGCACCGCTCCCATCGAGGCGCACTGGCCGATGCAGATCGTCGAGACGTCGCACTTGATGTACTGCATCGTGTCGTAGATCGCCATGCCGGACGTGATCGAGCCGCCCGGCGAGTTGATGTAAAGGTTGATGTCCTTGTCCGGGTCGGCGGACTCCAGGTGCAGGAGCTGCGCGATAACGAGGTTCGCGATCACGTCGTTGATCTCCTGGCCGAGGAAGACCACGCGCTCGTTGAGCAGACGCGAGTAGATGTCGAAGCTGCGTTCACCGCGGCTCGTCTGCTCGACGACGATGGGTACCAGGTCGTATGCGTCGTGTGCCATCGGTTCTACCGTCCTACTCCTCGGATGCGGGCGTCTCGGTCGCGTCGGTTTCGACCTGCTCGGCCGGGCCGCTGGCGCCGGGCTCCTCTTCGATGATTTCCACGTTCTCCGGATCCATGAGCCACTGGATCGCTTTGCGGTGCATGATGCCCTCGGTCAGCATCTCGATGGCCGACTTCTCGTCCCAGCGGCTCCGGAGCTCGGCAACGTCGACCTCGGCCGCCTCGGCGAACCGGACGATCTCATCGGTGATGTCGTCCTCAGAGACCTCCATGCCGAGCGCACGGAAGAGCGCCTCGAGTGCGAGCTCCTCGCGCACCATGGTGGCCGACTGCTCCTCGACGTCCTTGAGGACCTGCTCGCCCTCGTAGCCCGTCGCGGCGACGTACTGCTCGAAGCTCATCCCGCGCGCCTCGAGCCCGGCGATGAAGTCGCCGAGCATCGACGAACGCCGGGCCTGGGTCATCGCGGCGGGCACCTCGCCGTCGAGGCGCTCCGCGAGCGCGGTGCGCACCGCGCGTTCGAGCATGCGGGCACGCCCGGTGGCCTTCGCCTCATCGAGCTTGGTCTTCACGTCTGCCTTGTACTCCTCGAACGTGTCGAATCCGCCGACGTTGGCGGCGAACTCGTTGTCGAGCTCGGGCAGGACCTTCTGCTTGACCTCGTGCACGGTGATGTCGAACCCAGCCGTCTTGCCGACGAACTCTTCGTTGTCGGCGCCGGCCGGCACCTCGAATTCGACGCGCGTGCTGTCGCCGGCCTTCAGGCCCACGAGACCGCGGTCGAAGTCGGTGGGCATGAGGCCCCGGCCGACCTCGTAGAGGTACTTCTCGACAACGTTGCCCTCGTACTCCTCGCCGTCGAGCGTGCCGGTGAACGAGATAAGCGCGAAGTCCCCGTCCGCGATACCGCGGTCCTCGACGGGCTCGAGGTTGGCGAAGCGCTCGCGTGTGTGCTCGATCTGCGCCTCGATCTCGCGCTCGGAGGCCTCGGCCGGCGGCACGGTCACCGTGATGCCCTCGTAGGAACTCACGGTGAACTCGGGCTTGACCTCGACGGTCACGGTGTAGATGAACTCGGCACCCTCGAACAGTTCGTCGAGCTCGTCAGCCTCGGGGCTCGCGATGACTTTGAGACCCTCGGCCTCGACCGCGACAGGGTAGCTCTCGTCGAGCACGGCCTCCTGGGCCGCGCCGAGCACCGCCTCCCGCCCGACGTGTGTGTCGATGACGTTGCGCGGCGCCTTGCCCGGGCGGAAACCGGGGATCTTGACCTTCTTGGCGATCTCCTTGTACGCGCGCTCGATGGCCGAGTCGACGTCGGACGCCGGGACCGTGACGGTCAGGCGTACGGTGTGGTCGTTGACCTGCTCGACGGTGGTGTTCAACGTGCCTCCTGTGCATGGACGGTGTGGTGATACCGGGTGCGGACTGGTGCGGGCGAGAGGACTCGAACCTCCATGAGTTTCCTCACCAGGACCTAAACCTGGCGCGTCTGCCAATTCCGCCACGCCCGCGGCAATTCGAACGGCTCATCAGTGTATCAAAAGCCGAGCGTACGCATAAGGCGGGAGGGAGTGTCCGAGTGTGCACAAAGACCCCCGCCGGGGCGGGGGTCTTCGGTGAGGCGCGATGGTGGGCCGTATAGGGATCGAACCTATGACCTTGGGATTAAGAGTCCCCTGCTCTGCCAGCTGAGCTAACGGCCCGTGAAGCGCTCGAACATTCTACCGCGTAGGGTGGAAAGTGCAAGCGGCCCGCCGAGGCGGACCGCCAGGTACTCTTGGGGTGGGTAACGGGACTCGAACCCGCGACCTTCGGAGCCACAGTCCGACGCTCTAACCAACTGAGCTACACCCACCATGAAGTGGCATGGCACGCCCGGAGGGATTCGAACCCCCGACCTAGAGATTAGAAGTCTCCCGCTCTATCCAGCTGAGCTACGGGCGCGTATCG
>JBBIIC010000040.1:0-9848 GCA_037446725.1 Actinomycetota bacterium | reverse complement strand
CTCAAGCTCATCGTCGACCTCATGTACGAGGGCGGCATGGCCAAGATGCGCGACTCGATCTCCAACACAGCCGAGTACGGCGACTACGTCACCGGCCCGCGCATCATCACCGAGGAGACGCGCGAGACGATGCGCGAGGTCCTCTGGGAAATCCAGAACGGCACGTTCGCGCGAAACTGGATCCTCGAGAACAAGGCGGGCAGCCCGCACTTCAAGGCCACGCGCCGCATCCAGGCCGAGCACCTCATCGAGGAGGTCGGCGGCGACCTGCGTTCGATGTTCAGCTGGATAGCCGAGAAGGAATAAGGCCGAGTCGCCGGCGCGCTTACCGCCGGCGTCAGTGACGAGCAGGGGAGACGGTCCGATGCAGAAGAAGTACCTGATGACGCCTGGCCCCACACCGGTGCCCGCCGAGGTGCTCCTCGCGCAGGCCCGGCCGATGATCCACCACCGTACACCCGAGTTCTCGGCGATCCTCATGGAGGCCGTCGAGGGCCTGAAGTACGTCTTCGACGCCGAGGCCTCCGACGCGCTCATCATGGCGTGCTCGGGGACGGGCGTGATGGAGTCGTCGTTCGCCAACTGCTTCTGCCCCGAGGACACCGTGATTGTGGCGCGCAACGGCAAGTTCGGCGACCGCATGGTGCAGCTCGCGAAGGCCTACGGCCTGAACGTGGTCGACCTGTCCTACCAGTGGACCGAGACCGTCGACCCGGCGCACATCGCCACCGCGCTCGAGGAGAACCCGGGAGTGCGCGGCGTGGTGGTCGTGCAGTCCGAGACCTCGAGCGGCGTGCTCAATGACGTCAAGGCGATCGGCGCCATCGTCGCCGAGCATCCCGAGTGCGTCTTCATCGTCGACTCGATCACCGGCATCGGCGCGGTCGAGTGCAGGACCGACGCGTGGGGGCTGGACGTGGTCATGACCGGCTCGCAGAAAGGCCTCATGCTTCCGCCGGGCCTTGCCGCGCTCACCGTCTCGCCCAAGGCCTGGCGCGCCTACGAGCGCTCCACGCTTCCGAAGTTCTACTTCGACTGGATGCGCTATAAGAAGAACCTCGAGAAGGAGACCACGCCGTTCACGCCGCCGGTCTCACTCATCATCGGGCTTGCCGAGGCGCTGCGGATGATCCGCGAAGAGGGCCTCGAGAACACCATCGCGCGCCACGCACGCCTGGCCGAGGCCACGCGACAGGGCTGCGAGGCGCTCGGTCTGAAGCTCTTCGCCCCGCCCGAGGGTCGCGGCTCGGCGGTCACGCCGGTCTGGGTGCCCGAGGGCGTGGACGGCAAGGCCATCGTCAAGATCATGGGGAACAGCCACGGGGTGACGATCGCCGGCGGCCAGGACGACTACGCCGGTCGCATCTTCCGGGTGGGCCACCTCGGCTACTTCGGGGACTTCGACATCATCACCACGCTCGCGGCGCTCGAGATGACGCTCGCGCAGCTGGGCTACGAGTTCGAGCGCGGCGCGGGTATCCGGGCCGCCGAGGCCGTGTTCATGGGACAGGCGTAGGGCGCCGCTGGCGGACCGCCCCGACGAGACCAGGGGGAACGACATGAAGGTACTGGTAGCCGAGAAGATCGCCGAATCCGGCGTAGAGATGCTCAAGGAGCACTTCGACGTCGAGGTCAAGCTGGGGCTCACGCCCGAGGAGCTCGTCGCGGAGATCCCCGGATACGACGCGCTCATCGTGCGCTCGGCCACGAAGGCCACGCGCGAGGTGATCGAGGCGGGTACGGACCTCAAGATTATCGGCCGGGCCGGTGTTGGCGTGGACAACGTGGACGTCCAGGCCGCCACCGAGAGCGGCATCATCGTCTGCAACGCGCCGACGAGCAACATCGTCTCGGCCGCCGAGCACACCGTCGCGCTCATGCTCGCCCAGGCGCGCAACATCCCGCAGGCGTGGGCGTCGATGCGCGAGTGCAAGTGGGAGCGCTCGAAGTTCACCGGCGCCGAGCTTTACGAGAAGACATTGGCGATCTTCGGTCTGGGGCGCATCGGCTCCCTCGTGGCCGAGCGGGCGCGCGCGTTCGGCATGCGCATCATCGGCTACGACCCCTACACTACGCCCGAGCGCGCTCAGGCGATGGGTGTGGAGCTCATTGCGGACGTCAACGAGATCCTGCCGCAGGCCGACTTCATAACCGTGCACCTGCCTAAGACCAAAGAGACGATCGGGATGTTCGGCCCCGAACAGTTCGCTCTCATGAAGGACGGCGTGCGGCTCGTGAATACCGCCCGCGGCGGAATCTACCAGATCGGCGCGCTCGAGGAGGCCATCAAGAGCGGCAAGGTCGCGAGCGCCGGTGTCGACGTCTTCGAGGTCGAGCCGTGCACCGACTCACCGCTTGCCGCCTACGAAAGCGTCATCCTCACGCCGCACCTCGGCGCGTCCACAGCCGAGGCGCAGGACCGCGCCGGTGAGCAGATCGCCGAGTACGTGACCGCCGGCCTGCTCGGCAAGATGGTGCCGACGGCCGTCAACATCGCCCCGGTCTCTCCCGAGGTGCTCGACGCGGTCGGGCCCTACATCGAGCCCGCCGAGGATCTCGGCAAGATGGTGGCGCAGATGGCGCGTGGCGGCGTGAACGCGATCGACATCCTGCTCGTGGGCTCGCTCGCCGATGTGGACACGCGCATCCTGCGCACAGCGGTGCTCAAGGGACTGCTCACCATCGTGGGCGCCGAGAGCGTCAACTTCGTCAACGCCGACTACTACGCCGAGCAGCGCGGGCTGCAGGTCACCGAGACGAAGCGCTCGGAGACGCACGATTTCGTCGCGATGGTCGTCGTGCGCGCCTCGACCACGGAGGGTCCGGTCGAGATCGGCGCGGCGCTCGTCGGCAAGAAGAACGAACCGCGCCTCGTGACGATCCTCGACTACGACACGGACCTCAAGCCCGCCCGCAACATGGCGTTCTTCCTCTACCCCGACCGCCCCGGCATAATCGGCAAGGTCGGGACGATCCTCGGCGGGGAGCGCATCAACATCGGCTCGATGCAGGTAGCGCGTAAGGAGAAGGGCGGCCAGGCGCTCATGTGCCTCACGGTGGACACCGCCATCAGCCGTGAGCTTCTCGACCGCATCGTCGCCGAGGCTGAGATGGAGACCGCCTGGAGCGTGGAGCTCTAAGGGTCGGCTGACCGATCTGTGCGCACGAACGGCCCCCAGTGATGACGGGGGCCGTTTGCGTTTGGGGGTGAGACTCCGGTTAGACGCGGTTTCGGGCGCCGTGGCAGCCTGAAGCGCATGCAGCGCTTGCGCGGACACCAGTGCGCCCTCATCCCGGAAGAGAAGCTCCGGCACTGTCTTGACCCCACGCATGAGTGGAGAGTGGCCGGGCGACTCGGCCCACTGAGGCTCATCTCAGCCCGGAGCGTCGACGGGACGACGCGAATTCCGCGCCTGGTCTCGTGCTATCTCAAGAAGGTGAGGGCATGAAGCGGAAGCCTGCTGAACTCGATGTGATCGAAGTCACAACGGATCTCGCATGCAGAATCGTCGAAGGTGCTCGCGGCACGATCGTCGATGTGCGATCAGATGAGTACACGGTCGAGTTCCTGGACCGCGACGGGTACACCATAGGCCTCTTCGAGATTGCCGCGAGCGACCTCGAGGTCGTCGTCCCGTATGTCAGCCAGGCGATGACGGCGCGCGAGGAGTGACCCGGCGCGCCCTGCGCATCCTGCGCTATACTCCCTGCATGGACGCGATGGTTCACATCGGAGCCTCTCACGCCTGCAGGCGACTTACCTAGCCGGCCCGCCCGGACTCGGGCATAGTGCGCCGGCCCTGCTTGTCCCCGTCCTCTCGAGCGAGGAGCAGACTCCGTGAGCCCTTCAGCCGAACCATCCGCCACATCCTTCGACAAGGTCCACGTCTTCGACACGACGCTGCGCGACGGCGAGCAGTCGCCGGGCGCCTCAATGAACACCGAGGAGAAGCTCGAGATCGCGCGCGCGCTCGTGCGTCTCGGCGTCGACGTCATCGAGGCCGGGTTCCCAATCTCGAGCCCCGGCGATTATGAGTCCGTACGGCGCATCGGCGTGGAGGTGGGCGACGCCGCCATCGTGTGCGGCCTGTCGCGCGCTGTGCCCAAGGACATCGAGGTGGCGGCTGACGCGCTCAAGACCGCCGCTCGTCCCCGCATCCACACCGGCATCGGCGTGTCCGAGTCGCACCTGCGCGACAAGCTGCGCATCACGCGCGAGACCGCACTCGAGCGGGCGGTGGCGGCGGTCAAACTCGCTCGCACCTTCGTGGGCGACGTCGAGTTCTACGCCGAGGACGCGGGCCGCGCCGAGCCGGCCTTTCTCTACGAGATGGTCCAGACCGTCATCAGGGCTGGTGCGACCGTCGTCAACATCCCCGACACCACCGGCTACACCTACCCCGAGGAGTTCGGCGCGCTCATCCGCGGGCTGTTCGAGCATGTCGAGGGCATCGAAGACGTCACGGTCTCGGTGCACTGCCACAACGACCTCGGCATGGCGACAGCCAACGCGCTCGCCGGCGTGAAGGCGGGCGCACGCCAGGTCGAGTGCACCGTGAACGGCATCGGTGAGCGCGCCGGCAACACCGCGATGGAAGAGGTGGTGATGGCGCTGCGCTCGCGCCGCGAGTACTTCGGCGCGGACACCACCATTAACGCGCGCGAGATCACGCGGACCTCGCGCCTCGTCTCGAGCATCACCGGCATCCTCGTGCAGCCCAACAAGTCGATCGTGGGCGCGAACGCCTTCGCGCATTCCAGTGGCATTCACCAGGACGGCGTGCTCAAGGAGCGGTCCACCTACGAGATCATCGACCCTGCCGACGTGGGCGTGGGCGGCAGCGCAATCGTGCTGACCGCCCGCTCGGGCCGCGCGGCGCTTCGCCACCGTCTCGAGCAGCTCGGCCTCGAGCTTGCCGAGGAGGAGTTCGAGCGCGTCTACGCCGACTTCCTCGAGCTGGCAGACAAGAAGAAGGAAGTCTACGACGAGGACCTCGAGTCGCTCGTCTCCGAGTCCGAACGCACCTCGGCAGGGGAGGTCTACCACCTGCAGGAGCTGCACGTGATGTGCGGGGACCCCGGCATCCCCACGGCCACCGTAGAGCTCGTGGAGGTGGCCACCGGCGACCATCTGATCGACTCGAGCCACGGCACCGGGCCGGTCGACGCGGTCTATCGCGCCATCAACCGCATGATCGACGTGGAGAACGACCTCATCGAGTTCGCGGTGCAGAGCGTGACGCGCGGTATCGACGCGCTCGGCGAGGTGACCATCCGGGTGCGCGCCGGTGACGGGCGCGTCTTCACCGGCCGGGGCGCGCACTCCGACATCATCACCGCGAGCGCGCGGGCGTACGTCAACGCGCTCAACCGCCTGCTCGTCGCCGAGCGGCCGAGCGTGGCCGACGAGGTCTAGCCTCGTCGCGGATGGCGCGTTCAGGCGCCGGCCCGGACGGGCTTGCAGCTGCGTCAGGTGACTGAGAACGGCCGTTCTCACTAACCCGACAGCGTGTGGCAGAGCCTCGGCATTGCTCGACGTCCGTCCTATCGCCCCGGGATCACAGTTCGCATAAAATGCACGAACCGAGTTCGCACGGCCGAGGAGGAGTCGCCGCATGTCCCGCCCCATGACGATCACCGAGAAGATCCTCGCCGCCCACGCCGGCCTCGATGAGGTCGAGCCGGGGCAGCTCATCACCTGCGACCTCGACATCGTGCTCGCCAACGACGTCACGGCGCCCATCGCCATCCGTGAGTTCCGGCGCACCGGCGTCGAGCGCGTGTGGGACCCGGCCAAGGTCGTGCTCGTTCCCGACCACTACACCCCCAACAAGGACATCAAATCCGCCGAGCAGGCCAAGGTTATGCGCGACTTTGTCCGCGAGCAGCACATCACGCACTACTACGAGATCGGCTGCATGGGCGTGGAGCACGCGCTCCTGCCCGAGCAGGGTGTTGTCGGCCCCGGCGACATCATCATCGGCGCGGACTCCCACACCTGCACCTACGGTGCGCTCGGCGCGTTCGCGACCGGTGTCGGCTCGACCGACGCGGCCGCGGGCATGGCGACCGGCGAGGCGTGGTTCAAGGTGCCGGCCTCGATCAAGTTCGTGGTGACCGGCGAGTTCGGTCCATGGGTGTCCGGCAAGGACCTCATCCTGCACATCATCGGGATGATCGGGGTGGACGGAGCGCTCTACCAGGCGATGGAGTTCACCGGTCCCACCATCGAATCACTAGGCATGGACGACCGCATGACCATCTGCAACATGGCCATCGAGGCCGGAGGCAAGTCCGGCATCATCGCGGTGGACGACACCACGCGCGCCTACCTCGAGGGCAGGGCCGAGCGTCCCTGGACCGAGTACTTCTCGGACCCGGACGCCGAGTACGCGCGCGTCATCGAGGTCGACGTGTCCTCGCTCAAGCCGACGGTCTCCTTCCCGCACCTGCCCTCCAACACCCGCCTCGCCGAGGAATCGCGCGACGTCTGGGTCGACCAGGTCGTCATCGGCTCGTGCACCAACGGCCGCATGGAGGACATGCGGGTGGCCGCCGAGGTGCTCAAGGGACGCAAAGTCCACGAGAACGTTCGGCTCATCATCATCCCGGCCACGCAGGAGATCTACCGCCAGTGCATGCGCGAGGGGCTCACCGACATCTTCCTCGATGCCAACGCTGCGGTCTCCACGCCTACCTGCGGGCCCTGCCTCGGCGGGCACATGGGCATCCTCGCGGCGGGGGAGCGCGCGGTGGCGACCACGAACCGCAACTTCGTCGGCCGCATGGGCGACCCCACGAGTGAGGTCTACTTGAGCTCGCCCGCGGTCGCGGCAGCGACGGCGGTTGCCGGGCACATCGCTGTTCCGGAGGACCTCTAGGCCTGGGGAGCATCTCAAGGCTAGGTCCGGGATGCAACCGTAGGCCTCCACGGATATGGGGTTTCCGTGGAGAGTGTGCTATCATTCACATGCGATGTGTTCAGGGGGAGCGCATCGGCGATAGGAACGGGGAGGTCCATGGATCTCGAACGCGGACTCATCGCGACGCGAAAGATCGTACTCGTCGTATTGTTGCTCATGGCTACTGCCTTCGCGGCGACGGCCCATGCCAATCCCGTATTGCCACCTGATGCCGATCCGCCCGCGAGTCACACTCCCGCCACACCCACCGTCATCGCCGACGACGGCGGTTCGCGCTGGAGCTACCAGGACGCGGCCGATGCCTCGTCCAAGCGTGAGGGTGGCTATCTGCCCTTCAACGACGGAGACAGCTACTCCTCCGACGGCGCGGACTATGCGCTGCCCGGCGGCTACTACGACCAGGCCGACTTCGCCGGTTTCGGTCCGCACGGCGGGTATGACACGGCTACCAACAAGTGCAAGGCGTGTCACGCCGTGCACCGGGCCGAGGGCACACACTATCTGCTGCGTGCGAGCACGCAGGACGACGCGTGCAACTACTGCCACATCGGCGCAGGCGCCAAGTCGTCCCAGGTCGTCTACACCGGCAACCCCGCGGGAGTCGACACGCCCAACGGCCACACGATCGGCTCGGGCCCGTTCATCCCGGACTCGACGGTGCACATGCAATCCGTCGAGGTTGAGGTGCGTCCGGGGCAGGCCAACACGCGGGTGAAGATCCGTACCTACGACGAGCAGCGCAAGGGGCTCTACCGGGTGGTCGCCTCGCGCATGGGGCAGCCGAGCCACCCGACCGTCAGCAGCACCGACGCGGTGCAGTGGAGTCGGCAGGGCCCGATGCCGCTGTCGTGCTCGAACTGCCACCAGGTACACAACGCCATCAGCCAGGTCTGGCGTCCCAAGGCGTTCGATGGCGCCGGCGCGACCGACGCGCAAGGCTTCATGAAGTACGGGTACAAGCTGCTTCGCCGGTTCCCCGGCGCGAGTGCGGCGGGTAACCCGGCCGTCGGCGCCAGCGTCCCGACCGAGGATCTCGCCAAAGTTCCCGAGTCGCGGCTGACGCCGGACGTCAACTACTCGACGAACGTCTCGTTCGAGGATTCCTACGTGGAGAACGGCGAGACGTTCTCGCAGCCCGACTGGGTGGTCGGGCAGGGCTTCTCTGGCGGACCGACGGGGTCGGCGACGCCGGTCAACCAGTACACGCTCACCGTGTGGTGCGCCGATTGCCACAACCTCAACATCGGCGGAGGCCCCACCCAGCTCGGCGACTCCGAGCTCGGGTACTTCCCGATGCATGCCGAAAGGACGCACCCGGTTCCGAGCATCGCCGCCGCTGCCGGTGCGCAGACCGGCGGTTTCCAGTGCTACAGCTGCCACCGTGCCGATCTCGACTATGGCGTGGCGTGCTCGGCCTGCCACTACACTCCGGCCCGCTACCGTCTGGCCGCGCCGGCGTCTGACTTCCCGCACGCTGACTCGAATCAGAGCTACAAGCTCCTCGGCGCGTTCTCCGTGAACGTCGCGCGACTCTCCCAGGGCGCCTTCGACTACGAGTACCTGGCCACCGACATCGGCGCCGACAACCTCGACGCGGTGTGCCTGCGCTGTCATGCCGTCGCGCACGTCCCGTATGGCGGCGATGCGCTCGGCCATGGCGTGCCGTCACAGTACGCGCAGTGCGCCTCGTGCCACGGCTCCGACTCGGCCGACATCCACGACGCCACGCCGCAGGGCTGCAACGCCTGCCACGCGGCGGCGACGCTGACCTTCGACTGCGGCACGTGTCACTTCCCGACCTTCGCGGAGCATCCGGTCGATCCGGCGGCCCACGTGGTGTCGGCTCCCTACGACACCGAGTGCGGCGGCTGTCACGGTTCGGACGCCGCCGTCATCCACGACACGGCGCCTGATGGGTGCTTCGAGTGTCACGGCACGACCCCGCTCACCAAGAACTGCTCGGCGTGCCACTTCGACACGTTCGCGGAGCATCCGGTCGATCCTGCGGCTCATACGGCGCCTGCCGGGACCGGCACGGCTGTTGTCACCGGCGGCATGGGTGCCGGCGGGGGCTGGACGGTCCCGACGGGCTGGCCCGGGGCATGGCCTGTGAGCCAGTCATACTCGCAGCGCTGCAACCAGTGCCACAGCATGGACCTGCTCACCGAGCACGCCAAGGCGAGCTCCAGCAGCGCTGCCCGGGGCTGCGTCGCGTGCCACCCCACGCCCGCCAGCACGCTCACGGGCGGGTGGGCCGGCGGCTGCCAGCAGGGCGGATGCCATCCGGCCATCCATACGCGCACCACGATGAGCACGGCTCATGCCTTCGGGGATGCCGAGTGGAACCTCGGCTGCAGCGGCTGCCATACCCGTCGGGATTCCAGCTTCCCGTGGTCATGGATTAGCGACTACGGGCAGGTGCACGACTTCCTGATCCACGCCTACTTCGGCCAGCCGAGCCTCGACGGATGCAGCTGGTGCCATACGCCCGCCGTGGTACCGGTGCGTGGCGTGAGCTGCTCGAGGGGGTCGTGTCACGGCCCGGACTGGCTCTATCGTCACGATGTCCTGTTGATCGGCCCCACTCCGGTAGACTGACGTCCGGCCGTGCGTCGCCCCTGCCGGCGGTCATCCGTGGCAGGCGCGCGGGCGGGAGATACCCGAAACAAAATGCGATTCGGGTATGGAAGTTGTGTGAGGAATCAGGTATGATTCAGGTGTCCTAAGGGTTGAATGCACTCATGGGGCTCCTCGTGTGCCCCGGTTCACAAGCAGTGACGCGTCGCCTCGTGCGGCGCTCGATCTGGGCCTCTCGCAGGAAGGAGGTGCAAAGCAAATGAGGTCGACACATACAAGTACAACTAATGGAGGTTCCACTGTGAAGAAGATCTTCTTCCTCGCGATGGTGGCGAGTTTCCTGTTCGC
>JBBIIC010000039.1:0-11788 GCA_037446725.1 Actinomycetota bacterium | reverse complement strand
GTGCTGCTAGTATCGTTTCGAACTGCGCCTTCCGGGGCGAACTGCCGATATACATCAGAGAACCGCCCACCGGAGGTACCACAGCAATGCATCGCAGCCGCGCATATCTCGCGACGCTCCTCACCATCGTCTTCCTTCTCACCTCCTTGACGCCTGCCCTCGGTGCGACACGCGCCGAGATTGAAGCGTCCCGTGAACGCGCCGCGGCAGCACGCGAGCTCGCCGAGCAGGCCGAGGCCCGGGCCGACGAGCTGCGCAAGGAGACTGAGGCGCTCGACACCACCATCCGCGACCTCAGCAGCACGGTGAGTGATCTCAACTCCCAGGTCGCCGAGGCGACCACCCGAACGCAGCGCCTGCTGTCCGAGGTGCGCGACCTCGAGGCCAAGGTCGCCGACAAGGAAGCCGAGATCGCCGAGACCGAAGCGGAGTATGAGGTCCAGCAGGGTCTGCTCAACGACCGCATGACCGCTTCGTACAAGCAGGGCACGCTCTTCTACCTCGACCTGCTGCTCGACGCCAAGACGATCAACGACCTCATCACCCGCACCACCTTCGTGCAGCGCGTCATCGCGTCGAACAACGACGCCGCGGTACAGCTCATCCACACGGGCAAGCAGCTCGAATCCGCCAGGGCCGAGCTCGAGCGCACGCTCACTACCGCAACCGCCAAGCGCGCCGAGGCCGCCGCGGTCGAGAAGAACCTCCGCTCGCTGCGCTCCGAGCAGACGCAGGCGCTCAACAGCCAGCAGGCCGCTCAGAACCAGAAGACCGCGCTCATGAAGGCGAGCGAGGCAGACGCCGAGCGCTGGAAGACCCAGGCCGAGGAGGAGGAAGCCGCCGCCCGCAAGATGGAGGCCGAGCTGCGCGCCGCGGCCTCACGCGGCTCGGGCCAGTACGCTGGTGGGGTGATGGCGTGGCCGGTGCCGGGTGGCTCGCTCAGCTCGCCGTACGGCTGGCGCATGCACCCGATCTTCCAAACCCGGCGCTTCCACCACGGCATCGACATCAGCCGCGGCGACGGCACCATCGTGGCGGCCGGCGACGGCACGGTCATCCGTGCCAGCTACGGCTGGAACGGCGGGTACGGGAACATCGTGGTCGTCGATCACGGTGACGGCCTGACGACGCTCTACGCGCACGTCCTCGACGGCGGCATCAAGGTCTCGAGCGGTCAGAGCGTCACGAAGGGCCAGGCCATCGCGCTCGTCGGATCGACGGGATACTCGACCGGCCCACACCTGCACTTCGAGGTGCGCGTCAACGGCGAGTCGACCGACCCGATCGCCTACCTGCGCTAGGCCTCGCCTCGCACGTTGAACTCTCTCATCGCGGCGTCGACCCCGTGCTCGATGACGTGGAGCACCGCCTGCTCACCGAGCAGGACCGCATCCCCCATCGTCTCCGCGGCCATGCGGCCCATCGGCTCGAGCACGTAGTCGGCGGGGTCCTGGCGGCCCGGCGGGCGGCCGACGCCGACGCGCACCCGCAGGTAATCGCCGCTTCCAAGGCGCTCGTGGAGCGAGCGCAGCCCGTTATGGCCGCCGTGGCCGCCACCGGCCTTCACCCGTACGCTGCCGGCGGGCAGGTCGATGTCATCGTGCACCACGATGAGCCGCTCGAGCAGGACCTCGTAGTGCTCGACGAGCCGGCTCACGGCGTTGCCCGAGACATTCATGAACGATTGGGGCTTCGCGAGCACGACGTCTTCGTCGCCCACGCGTACCGCGGCGGTACGAGCGCCCGCCTCGTCTTTCCAGTACGTCGCGCGCAGACTGTCCGCGAGGTGGTCGACGACCATGAAGCCCGCGTTGTGGCGGGTCACCTCGTAGCGCGGGCCCGGGTTGCCCAGGCCCGCCACCAGATACGCCATGCGGACCTAGTCCTCCTCGGAAGCCTCCTCGCCGATGACCTCGGGCTCGGCTTCCTCGCCGGCGGCGGCCAGCTCCTCCTCGGTCGGCTCTGCGGTCGGAACGGTGACCGAACACACGACGCCCTCGGGATCGTCGGTGATCTCGACGGCCTCGGGGGCCGTGAGATCGGCGACGGTGAAGGACTGGCCGATCTCGAGCGCGGAGATGTCGACGTCGAGTGCTTCGGGCAGGTCGGCCGGGAGCGCCTCGACCGCCACCTCGCGCATCGTGTGCATGAGCACGCCGCCGGCCTTCACGCCGGGAGACTCGCCGACGAAGTGGAAAGGCACGGTCGCGGCGAGCTTCTGGTCCATCCGGATGGCGAGGAAGTCGACGTGGAGGATGGTGCCCTTCACGGGGCCGTGCTGGATCTCACGGATGACCGCGTTGACCGGCTTCTTCTCGCCATCGACCGAGATCGAGACGAGCGTCGAGCCGGCGCCGTGATGTGCCATCATCAGCTCGAAGTCGTGCCGGTCCAGTGCGAGTGCGACCGTCTCACGGCCCGGACCGTAAAGGACGGCCGGAATCTGGCCGGCCTCTGCGAGGCGGCGGTTCGCCTTGCCGACGGTTTCGCGTACATGTGCGGTGATGGCGGTGGATTCCGTCATGTGGTGCGGTCTCCTTTCGGGAACCGACGCCGAGCGGACCCGGCGTGGGCCGTCAGAGCTGGAAGTCCGGATCGAACAGCTCAGACACTGACTCGTCGTTATACACGTTCTGTATGGCCCGCGCGAACAGTGGGGCCACGCTCAAGACCCGTATCTTGCCGCCACGCTTGTCGGCGGGGACCGGAAGCGTGTTGGTGACCACGACCTCTTCGATGGGCGAGGACTCGATGCGCTCGTAGGCGGGCGGCGAGAAGATGGCGTGCGTGGCGGTGACATAGACCGACTTCGCGCCCTTCTGCACGAGGCTCTTCGCGCCTTCGGTCACCGAGCCCGCGGTGTCGATCATGTCGTCGATGACGATGCACTCGCGGCCTTCGACCTCGCCGATGACGTGGGTGATCTCGGCGACGTTGTGGTCCGGCCTGCCCTTGTGCATGATCGCGAGGCTCGCGCCGCACATGTCGGCGAACTTCTTGGCGACCTTCACCCGTCCGACGTCCGGCGAGACGATGCAGAGGTCTTGCAGGTCGAGGCTCTCGAAGTAGTCCGCGAGGATCGGCAGCGCGGTCAGGTGGTTCACCGGCTGGTCGAAGAAGCCCTGTATCTGCCCCTGGTGCAGGTCCATAGCGATGACCTTGTCGATGCCCGCCGTGGTCATCAGATCGGCTACCAGCTTCGCGGTGATCGGCTCGCGCGCCGCCGACTTCTTGTCCTGGCGCGCGTAGCCATAGTGGCTGACGACCGCCGTGATGCTGCGCGCCGAGGCACGCTTGGCGGCGTCGGCCATGATGAGCATCTCCATGATGGAGTCGTTGACCGGGTCGCACGCCGACTGGATGAGGAAGACGTCGGCACCGCGCACGCTCTCGAGGTAGCGCACGTAGATCTCGCTGTTGGCGAACTTCGAGATCTTGACGTTGCCGAGTTCGATGCCGAGATGCTTCGCCACGTCCTCCGCCAGCTCGCGGTTGGACGTGCCGGAGAACACCATCATGCGCCTGCCGGACTCACTCATCGGTCGCCTTCCGATCCGCGTTCCTGTTCGGTCTGCCGGGCGCACGTCGCTCTGCGGCGGGCTGCCCATCCCTCCAGTTCGCGCTGTTCGCACCGCTCGATGGCGAGCGAACCCTCCTTCACGTCGCGCGCGATCGCACTCGCCGCGGCCGTAACAGCACCGGGGCCGATCGTCACTGGGGCCACCAGCATGGTATCAGAGCCTATGAACGCGCCGTCGCCGATGACCGTCTCGTGTTTCGCGAACCCATCGTAGTTGCAGGTGATGGTACCCGCGCCCACGTTCACCCCCGCCCCGATCGTCGCGTCGCCGATGTAGGAGAGGTGGGGCACTTTGGAACCTTCCCCGACCGTCGACTTCTTTATCTCGACGCACGCTCCGGCCTTGGCCTTCCTGCCGAGCACCGCACCGGGACGCAGGTACGCGACCGGGCCCACCGAGGCCTCGGGCCCGACCGTCGCGCCGACGACGACCGAGGAGTCCACGGTCGCGCCATCCTCAACGACCGAATCGGTCACCCGCGTGTCCGGGCCGAGCGTCACGCGCGCGCCCACCCGCGTCCGCCCCATGAGGAAGGTCATCGGCAGGACCTCGGTATCGCGCCCGATCTCGACGTGCGGGCCGATCCAGACGAGCGCCGGATCGACCATCGTCACGCCCGCGAGCATGTGAGCGGTATTGATGCGCTCCTGCATGGCCTTGTTGGCCTCGGCGAGCTGTACGCGCGAGTTGACTCCGAGCGTCTCGAGCGGATCGTCCACGGTGAGCGCGGCGACCCCGAGGCCCTCCTCCTCGAAGAGCGCGATCATGTCGGTGAGGTAGTACTCCCCCTGCGCGTTGTCGATATCGAGCCGGTCGAGGTGCTCGAAGAGCGCGGCGGCGTCGAAGCAGTACGTGCCGGTGTTGACCTCGTCGATGGCACACTGTTCGGGCGTGCAGTCCTTCTGCTCGACGATCCCGGCAACCCCGCCGTCGGCGTCGCGCACGATGCGGCCATAGCCGGCGGGCTCGTCCATGCGTGCCGTGAGCACCGCGACCGCGGCACCCGACCCCTCGCGAGCTGCGACGAGCGCCGAGATCGTCTCGGGGCGGATGAGCGGCGAGTCGCCCGAGAGCACGAGCAGCGATCCGGTACGCTCGAGTGCGTCCCGCGCACACATGACGGCGTGACCCGTGCCGAGCTGGCGGTCCTGCCTCACACACTCGACGCCCTCGAGCAGCGCCTCGACGGCCTCGGCACGATGCCCGGTGACGACCACGACGCGCCCGCACCCGGCCGCATGAGCAGCCTCCACAACGTAGGAGACCATCGGCACGCCGAGGACGCGGTGGGCGACCTTCGGCAGGTCGGACTTCATGCGTGTGCCCTCGCCGGCAGCGAGGATGAGTGCGGTCGCGCCCATGGTGCGGTCCTCCGAGAGTCGGGGTCGTCGCCTGGTCACCGGACCCGGGTGTCTGATGGCTGGGGCGGTAGGATTCGAACCTACGAATGGCGGATCCAAAGTCCGCTGCCTTACCGCTTGGCTACGCCCCAGAGCACACCGAAGTGTAGGTAAGGCGCGAGCCGGCGGTCAAATCGCCCCGCGGGGCGTGCGGCACGTTCACTCGGCTGCGGTGACAGCTCCTGCTTCGAGGAACGCTTCGAGGCCTCCGTCGGCTTCGAACTGCTCGAGCACGGCCTGCTGGAGGCGCTCGCGCGACTCGGCGTTGATGGGATGGCAGACGTCGCGGAACTCGCCGTTCGGGAGCTTCCGGGAGGGCATCGCGACGAACAGCCCCTTGTCGCCGTTGACCACACGCAGGTCGTGCACCACGAACGCGTCGTCGATAACGACGCTGACGATCGCGCACACCTTGTTCATCGACACCGGTCGCAGCGTCACCTTGGTGATATTCACGGTTCCCCCCATGCTGTGTGGCGCACTGCGAGAACGCAGCACCCAATCGCCCGCCCCCCGCGGGTGATTGCCTCCTACCTAACCTATTCAGTTCCCGAAGCCGTGTTCCTGCTATCTGCCCTCGAGTACAGGACGTGCTCGGCGACGATGACGTCGACCGGCTTGTCCACGTCGACCCCGATGGACGCCTCGGTGGTGTAGACAGCGGCGCCACGGCCTCCGAGCAGCTGTCCGAGCTTGGCCTCGACCTCGGCGACGGTCAGCCTGCCGAGCACGAGCCGCACCACGAACCGCATCCCGATGACCCGCGCGAGCGCCAGCGGGCTCTTGCGGGCGGAGAACACCCTGTCGCCGATGTCGCGGTTTCGGTCGACGAGCAGCGGATCGACGAGCATCATGTTGCCGCCGGTGACCTTGCCGTCCGCGAGCTTGATGAACGTGCGGTCGCTGCCCGGGAACTGCGCGAGCATGTCGGCCTCGCGGATGAGCGGATAGGTCGCCTGCGCGCCGGTGTCCAGGCTCTTGTGGACGAAGTCGTCGACCGCCGCTGGTGTGAGCGCCGGGATGTCACCGGTGACGAGCAGCACGGGCCGGTCGGTCCGGAACGCGCCGACGCCGGCGATGATGTTCTCGATGAACGAGCCGTCCGAGACGACGATCTTGCCCGCCCGGTCGACCCAGGCGCCGAGCGCCTCGGCCGTCGGTACGACCACAGCGACCTCGTTGACCATGTCCGACGCGTTGAGCGCGTCGAGGACCCACTCGACCATCGGCTTGCCCGCTATCGGGAGAAGCCCCTTGAAGCGGCTGGTCGGATCGATGACCGCCCCGTCTCCGCCGGCGAGCACCACCGCGTCGACCATGTTGTCACTCACCTTCCGTCACGGTGGCACCGCTGCCTACCGACGTCGCCGTGCTCGACCACCAGCCGCGCTCCCGAGCCGCGCTCACAACCTGTGCGGCCGCATCGGCCGAGGAGCATACGGCGAACACCGCCGAACCGCTCCCCGCCATGGCCGCGCCCAACACGCCCGGTGCGCCCTCAACGAATGCTAGCGCGTCGGCCACCTCGGGTACCAGAGCCGTCGAGGCCGCGGTCATGTTGTTGCGAAGCTCGGCTGCGACGCGCTCGGCCTCGCCGCTCTCGCACGCGCGCACCATCGCTTCGGGACCGGGCAGCCGGTCGCCGCCGAGCCGGTCGAACGCGGCGTAGGCTTCAGCGGTCGGAACCGGGACGGGCGGCCGCATCAGCGCGAATTCCAGCGGCGGGGTGGGGAGCGGGCGCACCGGTACATCCCCCTTGCCTGTGAACAGCGCTGTTCCGGGCCCCAGGAAGAACGGCACGTCGGCACCGAGACCGGCCGCGACCTCGCGAAGCACCGGAGCCGCGGCGGCCCCGAGACCCCAGCGATGCGCGAGAGCAACCAGCACGGCAGCCGCATCAGCGCTTGCCCCGCCCAGACCCGCCTGCATCGGCACGTTCTTGACGATGCGGATCGAGACCGCCGGTTCGCGCCCCAGCGCCGTGCCGAGGTCACGGGCGGCCCGGTATGCGAGGTTGTCCTCGGCCGCAAGGCCGATATCGGGCTCCGTGGTGACCGAGAGGCCCTCAGCGGGACCGATGACGACCTCGTCGGCAAGAGAGAGGGCCTGCAGCACCGTGTCCACGTGGTGATAGCCGTCGGGACGCACTCCACCGACGCCAAGGTAGAGATTGACCTTGGCCGGCGCGCGCACGATCGTGGGCCTCTCAGAGCGACCGGTCATTACGACTCCAAAATGAAGACGCGGAGCACCGAGGGCTCCGCGCCGTCACATCGTGCATCGTGCGAAGGGGGCTAGTTGAGCCACGGGAGCAGGTTCTCCCCGCTCTCGCAGTGGCTGAGTTCGACGGTTCCCGTGAGTACGTCGACGTAGCTGTAGGAGACGCGCGCCGTACGGTCCCGCTTCTCCTCGACCCGTACCACGAACAGGCTCGGATGCGTCTGCTCGAGGACCCCCTCGCGCTCCAGTATCTTGGAGCGGCCCATGTTGGCCTTCAGGCGCATACGGGTCCCCATGAGACCCTCAAGATCGGTTCTGATACGCCCGACGACCTCGGTCTGACGTGCTACATCCATGCAGTGGCCTCCTTCTGTACAAAAAACGCAGTATAGCGCAGAAGGCCGCAAAACTCAAGGTAGAAGGCCAAATCGGAGTGCCGCCTCCCCGAGCCGCAGAAACTCCGGTACCGACAACGTCTCCGCCCTGCGGCTCCCATCGATGCGGGCCTCGGCGAGCGCCGCGTCGAGTATCTCGGGCTCGGTGCCAAGGGCGTTCATGACCGAGTTCCGCAGCTTCTTACGGCGTTGTGCGAACGCCGCGTCGGCCATACAGGCGGCGGCATCGACGTACTCGGGAGGCGCCGGCGCCTCGACGCGCTCGAGCCGCAGGACCGCCGAGTCGACCCTAGGCGGGGGCAGGAAACACCCCGGTGCGACAGAGAAGCGGCTGGCGGGCCGAGCGTGAAGGTTGAGTTTGACGGTGTACGCTCCGTACTCCTTGGTCCCAGGCACCGCAGCCATGCGGTCGGCGACCTCGGCCTGCACCATCACGACTGCGAACTGCAGCGAGGGCATCACCTCGAAGCAGCGCAGCACGACCGTCGCGGCGACGGCATAGGGCAGGTTGGCGACGAGTGCGGTCGGCGGGCCGAGGGGCGTGACAAGCCGCGTGGGCGACACCTCGACGGCGTCGCCGTGAACGATCTGCAGCCTCTCGCATCCCGCGGTGGTGTCCGCGAGGACGGAGAGCAGCCGCCCGTCGCGCTCCACGGCTACGACGGCGCCGGCCGAATCGCACAGAGCGACCGTCAGCGTGCCGATCCCCGGTCCGATCTCGAGCACCGGCTCGTCACCGCGCAGCGCCGCCAGCGCAAGAATCCTCCCGATGACGTTGTCGTCGACGAGGAAGTGCTGGCCGAGCTTCTTGCTCGTGTAGACACCGTGCTCCCGAAGCACGCCGAGCGTGGCGCCGGGGGTGGCAAGCCGCGAGTAGGCCACGAACCGCTCCTCTGCTAGGGCAGGATCGTGATGGTGACGGTGCGTCGTCCCCAGGCCAGAGCCTCGGCCCGGGTGTTGAAGCACAGATCGATCTTCGCTCCCGAGATCGCTCCGCCGGTGTCGGCCGCGACCGCATTGCCGTACCCGGGGATGTAAACACGCGTACCGAGCGGGATGACCGAGGGGTCGACCGCGATCACTCCCTGCTTGGCGACCGCCCCTGTGGCCGTGCGCGTGCCGACACCCGGGTCCTGTGAGGAGTACCCCGTGGCGACCACCGTGAGCTGTGTGCCCCCACCCGGAGGCCGCGGGTCGGCGTTGCGGTCCCGCGAGACTGCGGCTGGGCCGCTCGTCCGCTTGGTGCCGACAGCCACGACCTCGTCGACGGGCTCGGTGACGACGTGCTCGCCGGTTAGCGTACGCTGCCCCTCGACGCCGCCGGTGACCAGTACCCGGTAGACCTTCAGCACGACACCCGGCTCACCCTGACGCCTGATCGCGCGGGCGCCCTGGGGCAGGGTGGCGTCGTTTTCGGTCACCACGTCGAACGGTATCTCGGTCTGCTCTTCGATGACGCGGATGAATACGTCGGTCGCCTCGATCACCATCTCGGGAACGAGAGGCGTCTCGAGCGCGGGCGTGACGGAGATACCGCGGCCCGGATCGAGTCCGGCCGCGACCAGCGCGTCGGTGACGGTGGTGCCGATGACGTCGAGCCGCATCGCCTCGCCCGAGAAGCGCAGCATCACGGGGATGGCGTGGCGGACCACGACGGTGGCGCCGTCGGCTACGGCCGAATCGGCGGACGGCGTGACCACGTCCGCGGGGCCGATGGTGACGCCGGCCTCCACGAGGAGGTCGCCGACAGTGGCGGCCTGGGTCTTCAGGTAGCGGGAGTCACCATCGACGATGAGGGTGACTCCCTTCTGTGCCCACACGAATCCGGTGACGCCGAGTAGGATGATAAGTGCTGGTACGAAGGCTGCGATGAGGTAGTGGATCCGGAGGAATCGTGCCGGACGAGCCGGCGCATCTCCCATGGAAACCTTCCGTGATCGATCGTTCCGGGCGATAGAGAAGCGGAGTTTGATTGTATCCAAGGGACAGAGGCCGGGCAAACGCCGAGGTCGCCGCGGAACGCGCTACCGGCGGCCCGGTGCCACGCGTGCCGCAGCCACGATCTCGGCGCCGATCCGGGCCGCGCGCGCGAGCTCCTCGGGGTACTCGGCGACCTCTCCGGGAACGTCCGGGCCTTCGACACAAAGCTCCGCATGGTATGCGAACCCGAGCACCGCGAACACGCTCTTCGTCGGGTCGACCGCGGCGCGAAAGCCGAGCGGATCGCCCCCCCCACCGACCACGAGGAACGCCCCGGGCCGCCGCGGCGGGCGCGGTTGGCCGAGACGGTGGACCCGCGCCCAGTAGGGCTGGAACCGGTCGTAGACGATCTTGAGGACCGCCGGGACCGTCGCGAAGTACACGGGGCTCGCCACGATCAGTGCCCCGGCGGCGTCGACCCGGCGGTGCACCTCGGCCATGCCATCGGCGATGACGCACGCGCCCGTGCGCGAACACGCGTTGCACCCCCGGCACGGCGCGACGCCGGCCCCGGCGGCGACGAGCAGGTCCGGATCTCCCCCGGCCTCGCGGATACCCGCCATGCACGCTTCGAGTAGCCGGTCGGAGTTCCCGCCCCGGCGTGGCGAGCCGGCAATGCAGAGCACACGCGGCGTCACCCTGGTGTTCATGGCCGTCGGTCCCGGCCGAGCAGCGTACGGGCGTTGTCGTAGAGTGCCGCCGTCACGACCTGCGGGTCCTCGGGCCGGGCGGCTCCCACCACGGCCGCCGTGAGCGTGACCCAGGCCGGCTCGTTGCGTCTCCCTCTCAGCGGCTCGGGCGCGAGAAACGGGCAGTCTGTCTCGACGAGCACGCGATCGAGCGGCAGCGCGGCGGCGGCCTCACGGATCGATTCGCCCTTCTTGAACGTCGTCGGGCCCGCGAACGACACGTGGCAGCCCATCCCGGCGAAGCGCAGTGCGAGCGCCGCATCCTCGGTGAAGCAGTGGATGATGCAACCCGCCTTGGGCAGACCCTCCTCGGCGAGGATCGCGATGCCCTCCTCGTGCGCCTCGCGCAGGTGGACGACGACCGGGAGGCCGTGATCGTGAGCTACGGCAACCGCTGCGCGGAAGGCGCGGCGCTGATCGTCGCGCGGAGAATGGTCGTAGTGGAAGTCGAGCCCCGCCTCGCCGATGGCGCAGACCCGCGGGTCGAGTGCGAGCTCGCGCAGCCGGCCTTCGGCGGCCGCGTCGAAGGCGGACGCGTTATGCGGGTGGCAGCCGACGACGATGCGCACGTCCGGCACCGCTGCCGAGTCCGGACCGTGCGCCGCGAGGACCTCCGCGGCTGCCGAACGCCACTCCTCGAGCTGCTCGAAGGTGCGCTCGGCATCCTCGGTCACGTCGGCGACGGTTGCGATGAAGGCGACCCCGGCGAGAGCCGCGTTGACGAGCGCCGCCACGGGGTCGTCGAACATGCCGAGGTGGGCGTGGGTGTCCGCCATGGGCCCGACCGTCGGCAGCTCGATACTGCGCTCCTCAGCCATGTCGTCTCCGCTCCGCGGCGGCAGCGACCGCCTACTCCTCGTAGATGCGCGGGAAGAGCGGCTCGCCCTTCGTGACGCGGTTTGCCGGCGGCAGCTGGCCCCACTCCGCCGCTGATGCGATGTCGGTGACGGTGTGGATGTCGCCGAGCCCGAGCCGGTCCCAGACGTCGGCGCTCGTCAGCGGCATGACCGGTGCGCAGAACAGCGCGGCGATGCGCACCGCCTCGAGGGCGTTGAACAGCACCGCCTCGAGCCGCGCGCGGGTCTCCTCTGACTTCGCGAGGTTCCACGGCGCCGCCGCCTCGATGTAGCCGTTGACGTACTTGATGAGCTCCCAGGCGGCCTCGAGCGCCGTGCCGTAGTCAAGGTCGGCCATCGCCGCCTCGTAGCGCTCGGGCAACGAACCGGCGATGGCCTGCAGCGTCTGGTCGGCGTCGGTCGCTACCAGGACGGGAGGAGCCGGGACGGTGCCGTCGAGGTACTTCTCGGTCATGTTGAACAGCCGAGAACACAGGTTACCCCAGTCGTTGGCGAGATCGCCGTTGTACCGCTGGATCATCGCCTCCATCGAGATCGACCCGTCCTCGCCGAAGCGCACGTCACGCAGGAAGTAGTAGCGGTACGCGTCCACCCCGAAGCGCTCGACGAGCGAGGCGGGGGTCTGGGCGTTGCCCTTCGACTTGCTCATCTTCTCGCCCTTGGTGA
>JBBIIC010000038.1:0-12025 GCA_037446725.1 Actinomycetota bacterium | reverse complement strand
CCCTCCGCTTCAGCGATGGTGATCGCGGTGGGGCCGTCGAGCTCGAGCGCCTCGAAGGAGTAGGAGATGACCGAGGACTTCTTGACGAAATCGTCGACGGACAGCGGGCTTGAGAAGCGTGCGGTGCCGCCGGTGGGCAGGACGTGGTTGGGACCGGCGACGTAGTCGCCGATGCTCTCGGGCGTGAAGTGCCCGAGGAAGATCGCGCCCGCGTTGCGCACCGAGCCGAGGATGTCGAAGGCGTCGGCCATCTGGATCTCGAGGTGCTCCGGAGCGATGAGGTCGACCGCGTCGAGCGCGGCGACGATGTCGGGGCACACGACGATCAGCCCGTTGTCGGCAAGCGAGCGCTTGATGACGTCGGCGCGCGGGGCCTCGGTGAGCAGGACGCCTAGCGCCTCTTCGACCTGGTCGGGCAGGTCGGGATCGACCGTCACCACGTACGTGGCGGCGCGCGGGTCGTGCTCGGCCTGCGCCATGAGATCGATCGCGACGAACGCCGGCATCGCCGTCGTGTCCGCGAGCACGCACACCTCACTCGGACCGGCGAGCATGTCGATGCCCACATCACCCATCACGAGCTTCTTGGCTGCGGTGACGTACGCGTTGCCCGGTCCGACGATCTTGTCGACCGGATCGACGCTCTCGGTGCCGTATGCGAGCGCCGCTACGGCCTGCGCCCCGCCGACCTTGTAGATCTCCTCGATGCCGGCCTCCGCCGCGGCCGCGAGCGTGTACGGGCTCACGGTGCCGTCGGCCGCGGGCGGGACGACCATGGCGATCTCGTCGACGCCCGCAACCTGTGCGGGGATCGCGTTCATGAGCACGCTCGAGGGGTAGCATGCCCGACCGCCCGGGACGTAGATGCCCACGCGTGAGATCGGTGTGACCTTCTGGCCGAGGAAGATGCCGCCCTCCTGCGCCGTGAACCACGACTCGGTGACCTGGCGCTGGTGGAACTCGGCGATCGCCCCGGCGGCCGACGAGATGGCGTCGAGGAACCCGGGCTCGACCGCGGTCACAGCGGCCTCGATCTCGGCCGCCGAGACCCTGAACTCGGAGATGTCGGCCTTGTCGAGCGAGGCGGTGTACTCGCGCAAAGCAGCGTCGCCGCGGTTGCGGACCTCGTCGATGATGCGGGCGGCGACCCCGAGCACCTCGGCGTCGAGCCCGCCCGAGCGGGACAGGTCGTCCTCGGTCAGGCGCTCGCCGCGCTCCAGTACGATTCGGCGGATCATGTCGTGACGACCCCTCTCTGGCTGATGGTGTCCGAGACTATTCTAGCGGTGACGCGGTGGTGGCCGCCGCGAGACGGTTGGCGAGATCGGTGACGCGCTCCCCGGCGGTTCGCACACTCGCCGGGTTGGCCACGAAGCGGGCCGTGGACGGCAGCACCTCCTCGACGATGCGCAGGCGGTTCTCCCGCAGCGTGGTACCGGTCGCGGTAATGTCGACGATCTGGTCCGCAAGGCCGATGAGCGGGGCGATCTCGATGTTGCCGTGGAGCTTCACGACCTCGACCTGGACGCCCTTGGCCGCGTAGTGCTGCTCGGTTATGCGCGGGTACTTGGTCGCGACCCGGATCACACCGAGGTGCCGGTAGTGTTCGGCGACCGCCGCACCGGCCTCCTCGGGCTCGGCGACGACGAACCGGCAGGCCCCGAAACCGAGATCGACCATCTCGACGACCTCAAGCCCGGCTTCGACCAGCATGTCTTTGCCGGCAATCGCGACGTCGACCGCGCCGTACGCCACGTAGGCGGGGATGTCGGTGGGTTTGGCGATCACGAACTCCATCTCGCCCGCGGTGACGATGAGCTGGCGCCCGGCAGCGGCGAGCGGCGCCACGTCGACGCCGGCGGCAGCGAGCGCCGCGAGGCTCTCGTCCCAGAGCGCCCCTTTCGGGACCGCCATGCGCAGCAGGCCGTTGCGCGTCCCTGAGGGCCGGAGCATCATCGCGCACCACCTCCCGAGGCGGACGGCACAACGGTCTGTGCTGCGGACGGCGGGGCCGGAAGCGGGTCGGCAAGCGGGTCAGCGGGCTGCCCCGCACGGTCGAGCCGCACGATCCCCCGCGGACCAGCCGCCAGCGCCTCGAAGGCGCTCGCGGCCGTGGCGGCGGCGACGCACTCCGCGCCGCTCATCCCCACGCCAAGCCGCACCCGCCAACCGGCGGCGCGGAGCCGCGCAGCGGCGGCGAAGACCTCGCCGGCGTCGCCGCCACACACCACGGCATCGAGCCGGCGCACCGCAGGCGCCACGCCCTGCTCGGCGAGCGCGATGTGCAGCCGCTCGATGCCGACGGCGAAGCCGGCCGCGGGCGCCGGGGCGCCGAAGGCCGCGAGCACGCCGTCGTAGCGGCCTCCCCCGCCGAGCGGCAGGCCGAGGCCGGGTGCGAGCAGCTCGAACACCATGCCGGTGTAGTAGTCGAACGAGCGCATCGTGCCGAAATCGACGGTCACGCGGTCGGCCACGCCGGCTGCCTCGAACAGGTCCCACGTGGCTTCGAACTCGTCGAGCACGCCGGCGCAGCCGCAGGCATCGACGTGCTCGCGACAGCGCGTGATGGCGTCGCGCCCACCGCGCAACCGAACCACCGCGGGAAGTGCGGTGGCCACGTCGGCGGGGATGGCGCCCGTCGCCGCGAGACGGTCGATCTCGACGAGGTTGCGGTCGTGTGCGGCAGCGCGTACCGCCTCGCACCACTCGTCGTTTGCGGCCGACGCCTCGAGCAGTGCCGAGAGCACGCCGACCGTCCCGACGGCCACCGTGAACTCGTCAAGCCCGGTGGCGGCCACCGCCTCGATGAGGAGCGCGACGACCTCGGCGTCGGCCGCGGGTCCCGACGCGCCCACGAACTCGATCCCCGCCTGCGTGAACTGCCGCGCCTGGCCGCGCAGCGAGGCCTGCTCGCGGAAGACCTCGGCGAGGTAGCGGATCCGGTATGGCCCGGGCTCGCCTTTGAGGCGCGAGGCGGTCAGCCGCGCGATGGGCACGGTCATCTCCGGGCGCAACGCGAGCAGGCTCCCGTCGGAGTCGAAGAGGCGGAACGCCGTCCCCTCGAGCGCGCCGGCGCCCGCCTCGAGCACCGAGTACTCCTCGGCGACCGGGGTCTCAACCGGGCCGTAGCCCCACGCATCGAACACAGACGCCACCGCACGGGCCACAGCCTCGCGCTCCGCGGCTTCCTGGGGCAATACGTCGCGGAAGCCTCTCGGCGTCACGGGCTGCATGGATCCTCCTCTCGTCGGGCTCCGGTACTCTCATCGGCAGACACTCCATTACACTGGAGTACTAGAGTGCTAGAGCAGCATAGCAGATGCCGCAGCAGCGTCAAGCCCCGGTGCGGCGCCCCGAGGGCTCGGGCCGGCGCAGGGGGTCGCACGAGATGTCGAGTTACTGAGAACGGCCGTTGTCAGTAACTCGACGCAGCCGCGAAATCGCCCTCCCACCTCAGCCGCTCCGCCGCCGCGCCGTTCCCCTACTCCTCGCGCACCGCCGCAGTCCCGAAGAGCTCGATGAGCTCGGCGTGCAGCCCGCCTGCCTGCGCGTCGACTCCCGACGCCAGCTTGAAGACCTTGTAGCCCTCCTCGGTCACCACCTCGAGCACGAGCAAGTCGCGTCCCGGATAGTGCTCGAGCGCACGCTGCAGCCGCGTGACCCGACCGTTCTGCAGCACGCTCGCCGCGGCTCGCACGATGACCTTGCGCGGGCGACGCGAGAACGTCTCCCCGTCGAACGGCTGCACGTCCTGGACGATCAGTTTGACGCCCCGGTCGGAGTGCTCGACCTTGGCCCTCACTCGCACGACCGCGTCGAGCACGACGAGATCGGAGGTCTTCTCGTAGGTCTGCGGGAAGATGACTGCCTCGGTGAAGCCTTCGAGGTCTTCGACGGTGACGACCGCCATCATCGTCCCCTTGCGCGTCGGCTTGCGCTCCACCGAGCTAACAAGCCCGGCGAACCACTCCATCGCGCCGTCGGGCGCGTCCTCGAGGTCCCCGATGCTCATCGTCCGCGCGGCCTTGACCGCATCGGCAAGCTCGCGCAGCGGGTGGTCCGAGACATATATGCCGAGCATGTCCTTCTCGAAGGCGAGCTTCATCTTGCGGTCCCACTCCACACCGTCGGGCGGCGGGACCTCATTGGCGAACCCGTGGTCGGCCGCGTCCTCCTCGGCGGCGAACATGTCAAACATCGAGACCTGCCCGTTGGCGGTGTCGCGCTGCCGTTTGACGGCGGCGTCGACACAGGGCTCGAGCAGCACCATGAGGTGCTTGCGGGTGTAACCCGTCGAGTCGAACGCGCCCGCCTTGACGAGCGACTCGAGCGTCTTCTTGTTGATGGTGAGCATGTCGACGCGCGCACAGAAGTCGTGCAGCGAGGTGAACGCGCCGCCCGCCTCGCGCGCCTCGATGATGCGGTCGACCACCCCGGTACCCACGCCGCGGATTCCGGCGAGCCCGAAGCGGATGCCCTCGGCGACCGCAGTGAAGTCCCGGCCCGAGGAGTTCACGTCCGGCGGGAGCACGGTCATGCCCGCGTGGTTGCACTCGGCGACGTACTTGACGATCTGCTCCGTCTTGCCGGTGTAGGAGGTGAGCACGGCCGCCATGTACTCGATCGGGTAGTGGGCCTTCAGGTAGGCGGTCTGCATCGTGATGAGCCCGTAGGCAGCCGAGTGGCTCTTGTTGAAGGCGTACTCAGCGAACTTCTCGATGTCCTCCCACATGCGCGCGGCCAGGCGTCTGTCGTAGCCGTTGGCGGCCGCGCCCTGGACCCAGTTCTCCTTGAGCTTGTCGAGCACGGTCTTGTCCTTCTTGCCCATGGCCTTTCGCAGCTTGTCCGCCTCGGCGGCCGAAAAGCCGCTCATCTCCATGGAGATGCGCATGACCTGCTCCTGGTAGACGACCGTGCCGTACGTCTCTTCCAGGATGGGCTTGAGCCGGTCGTCGTAGTAGGTGACCTGCGCCCTGCCGTGCTTGCGGTTGACGAAGTCCTTGACCATGCCCGAGCCGAGCGGCCCGGGGCGGTAGAGTGCGAGCACGGCAACCATGTCGGCGAAGGTAGTGGGCTTCAGCTCACGCAGCAGCTGGCGCATGCCGGCGGACTCGACCTGGAACACCCCGACCGTGTCTCCGGCACGCAGCAGCTCGAAGGTCTTCTCGTCGTCGAGCGGAATCGCATCCGCGTCGATCTCGACCCCGTGGTTCTTCTTGATGTTGCGGATCGCCTGAGCGATGACGGTGAGGTTGCGCAGACCGAGGAAGTCCATCTTGAGCAGGCCGAGGCTCGCGATGGTGTTGCCCTCGTACTGCGTGACGATGAAGTTCCCTTTCGTGTCGCGCTTGACCGGCGTGTGGCAGTAGAGCGGGTCGGGACAGATAACGACGCCGGCGGCGTGCACGCCCTCGCCGCGCACGATGCCCTCGAGCCCGCGGGCGGCGTCCACGATGCGCTTGGTGTCCGGATTCTGCTCGTAGTCGGCCTTCAGGTCGGGGTTCTGGCGGATCGAAGAGTCGATGGTGGCCTTCAGGTCATCCACGATCATCTTCGAGATGCGGTCCGGCACGCCGTAGGGATAGCCGAGTACGCGGCCGGCGTCGCGCACAGCCGCGCGCGCCTTCATCGTGCCGAACGTGATGATCTGCGCGACCTTGTCCTCGCCGTACTCGCGGCGCACATAGTCGATGACCTCGCCGCGCCGCTCGTCGTCGAAGTCGATGTCGATGTCGGGCATCTCCGTGCGCTCCGGGTTGAGGAAGCGCTCGAAGAGCAGCCCGTGCTCGATGGGGTCAAGGTTCGTTATGCCGAGCGCGTAGGCGATGATCGACCCGGCAGCCGACCCGCGGCCCGGGCCCACACCGATCTTGCGGTCCTTGGCCCACTTCACGAAGTCGGCGACGATGAGGAAGTATGCCGCATACCCCTTCTCGTTGATGACCGCGAGCTCGTGGCGCAGCCGCTTGAGCGCCTCGTCTGGAACCGGCTCGCCGTAGCGGGCCTTCAGACCGTCGAGGCACTGCTCCTCGAGGTAGGACTCCTCGGTGTGCCGCTCGGGAACGCCGAACGAGGGCAGTACGATCTTGTCGAAGTCGAGCTCAAGTTCGCAGCGCTCGGCGATTGCCAACGTGTTGGCGACCGCTTCGGGGTACGCCTCGAAGATGCCCGCCATCTGCTCGGCTGACTTCAGGTAGAACTCCTCGCACGAAAACTTCATCCGGTCCGGAGCGTCGAGCGTCGAGCCCGTGCCGATGCACAAGAGCATGTCCTGCGCGATGGCATCGTCCGAGCGGATGTAGTGCACGTCGTTGGTGGCCACAAGCGGCAGGCCGAGCTCGGCGCCGAGCGAGGCGATGGCCTCGTTGAGCTGCGACTGCGTCACTCCGCTATCCGCGGTGATGCCCTGGTTCTGGATCTCTAGGAAGAAGTCGCCCTCGGCGAACAGGCCGGCGTACGTCTCGGCCCACCGGCGCGCCTCTTCGGCCTCACCACGCTCGATGGACTTGCTCACGATGCCGCTCATGCAGGCACTCGTGGCGATGAGCCCCTCGCTGAGCTGCTCGAGCAGCTCGAGGTCGACCTGAGGCTTGTAGTAGAAGCCGCCAACAGACGCCTCAGAGACAAGCGCCATGAGGTTTCGGTAGCCGGTCTGGTTCTTGGCGAGCAGGAGTAGATGGTACAGATCGGGCTTGCCCTCGCGCGTGTGCCGTGAGCCGGTCGTGAAGTAGATCTCGCAGCCGATGATCGGCCGGATGTCGGCCTTGCGCGCCGCGCGGTAGAACTCGACCGCTCCGTACATCGCACCGTGGTCGGTGATGGCGAGCGCCGGCATGCCGAACGACTTCGCCGTGCTCACGAGGTCCTTCACGCGGGCCGCGCCGTCGAGCAGCGAGTATTCGGAGTGCGTGTGCAGGTGGACGAAGGACACGGGCTTACGTCGCCTCCCGCTTCCCGGGAGCGCCGAGGCGGTCGATGATGGTGCGGTAACCGTCCGCGCCGTAGTTGAGCGCCTTGCTCACCCGGCTGATGGTGGTCGCCGATGCGCCGGTCACCGCCCGGATATCGTTGTAGTGCTCGCCCGCGGCGAGCAGACGGGCAACGTGCAGCCGCTGCGCCATGTCCTGGATCTCCTTGATGGTGCAGACGTCCTGCAGAAACGCGTAGGCCTCTTCGGCATCGCCGATGGAGACGAACGCGCGCAGCAACTCCTCGACCTCGGGTGTTCTCAGACGGTCCTCGGGCACGGAGCGTGCTCCCCCTCGATATCCGGCGCAGCCACAAGATGATGTGGTCAGCATAGCACCAACCGACGACATTTTGGGCCTGTGGATAGCCGAACGGCTGTTCGTGAGCGACGGACGGAGGCCCGTGCCGACGAGCGTCACACGACGGAGTTGACGAGGCTCCCGATGCCCTCGATGCGCACCTCAACGCTGTCTCCCGCCGCGAGCGGGCCGATGCCGCCCGGCGTGCCGGTGAGCACCACATCACCCGGGACGAGCGTCATCACACCGCTTATGAAGCTCACGAGTGTGGGCACGTCGAAGATCATGTCTGAGGTGCGTGCGGACTGCTTTCGCTCGCCGTTGACGTAGGACTCGACGAGCAGGTCTGCCGGGTCGACGTCGGTCTCGATCCACGGCCCGAGCGGACAGAACCCGTCGAAGCTCTTTGCGCGCGTCCACTGGCCGTCAACGCGCTGCAGGTCGCGCGCGGTCACGTCGTTCGCGCACGTGTAGCCGAGGATGTTGGACTCGGCCTGCTCCGGCGTGGCGTTATGGGTGCGCCGGCCGATGACTGCCGCAAGCTCGGCCTCGTAGTCCACGCGCCCCACTCCGGGAGGGATGAGGATGTCGGCGCCCGGGCCGTTGATGGTCGTCGGCGGCTTGAGGAAGATCACGGGCTCGGCCGGGATGGCGTGACCCATCTCCTCGGCGTGCGAGCGATAGTTGATGCCGACGCAGACAATCTTGGTCGGCACGACCGGAGTTAGCAGCTGCGCGCCCTTGAGCCCGATGGCGCCCTCGGGCTCCCACTGCGCGAAGGGTTCGTCGGAGATGAGCGTCACGGTGGCGTCATCGGCCAGCCCGTAACGGCAGTCCCCCTCCCAGATCACGCGCACGACCCGCATGCCACGACCCCTCACCCGGTCGATGGGATCCTCTCGTGGCTTAGCTTCCATGAGGGGGGTCGTTTTCCTGCCGCGGGTGTGCGAGCCCGTACTCGATGGAGTCGACGAGCGCCTCCCACGAGGCTTCGATGATGTTCTCGCTCACACCCACCGTGCCCCAGCTCTTCTCGCCGTCCGCCGACTCGATGAGAACACGGGTGACCGCGCCGGTGCCCTTCTTCTCGTCGAGCACGCGCACCTTGAAGTCGGTGAGCTCGATTGGGTCAAGCGCGGGGTAGTACCGGCCGATCGCGATGCGTAGCGCCCGGTCGAGCGCGTTGACCGGACCGTTGCCCTCGGCGGTCGCTATGTAGCGATGACCCTCGACGTGCAGCTTGATGGTGGCTTCGGTCATGACCCGGCCGTCCTCGCGCTTCTCCATGATGCAGCGGAACGACTCGAGCCGGAAGAACGGCTCGTAGGTGCCGAGACGCTTGGTGAGCATGATCTCGAGCGAGGCGTCGGCGGCCTCGAACGAGTAGCCGCGGTGCTCGAGGTCCTTGATCGAATCGAGGACGGCACCAACGGTCTCCTGGTCGCCGGTCAGATCGATGCCGAGCTCATGCGCTTTCATCGTGAGGCTCGCCCGCCCGGCAAGCTCGCTCACGACCACGCGCGCGAGGTTGCCCACCCTGGCCGGATCGATGTGCTCGTAGGCCTCCGGCAGGCGCGCGGCCGCGCTCGCGTGCACGCCGCCCTTATGCGCGAACGCGCTCGCGCCCACGTAGGGCTGGTGTGGGTCGGGTGAGATGTTGGCGGTCTCGGCGATGAAGTGACTGACCTCGGTGAGCAGTTTGAGTTGCTCCGGGCTGATGCACTCACGTCCCATCTTGAGTGCGAGCGAGGGGATGATGCTGAGCAGGTCGGCATTGCCGGCGCGCTCACCATAGCCGTTGGCGGTACCCTGCACGTGCGTGCAGCCCGCCTCGACCGCGAGCAGCGAGTTGGCGACCGCACAGCCCGCGTCATTATGCGCGTGGATGCCCAGTGGGGTATCGGTCTCGAGTCGCACCACACCCACCGCCCGCAAGACGTCGTGGGGCATGGTGCCGCCGTTGGTGTCGCACAGCACGATGGCGTCCGCGCCGGCGTCGGATGCCGCCCGCACCACTTCGAGCGCGTAGCCGGCGTTGCGCGCATACCCATCGAAGAAGTGCTCGGCGTCGAAGAAGACCGTGCGCCCCTGGGCCCTGAGATAGGCGACCGAGTCTCGTACCATCCGCACGTTCTCCTCGAGGGTGGCGCGCAGCGTCTCGGTCACGTGGACGTCCCACGCCTTGCCGAAGATGCAGATCGCCTCGCATCCGGTGTCGAGCAACGTGCGCAGGCCCGGGTCGTCCTCAGCGGCGGTGTTCTTGCCGCACGTCATGCCGAACGCGGAGATCTTCGCTGTCTCGAGATTGAGGTCGCGCGCCCGGTCGAAGAACTCGATGTCCTTGGGATTGGAGCCCGGGAAGCCGCCTTCGACGTAGTGGACGCCGAGCAGGTCGAGGCGCTGGGCGACACGTAGCTTGTCTTCGACAGAAAGCGAGAGCCCCTCGCGCTGCGTACCGTCTCTGAGTGTGGTGTCGTACAGGGTGATCATCGGAACACGCTCCTCGGCAGACCTACTAGACGCGGTCGAGCCAGGCCTCGTAGTTCTCGTCCTCTCCCTTGACCACGTGGAAGAAACTCTCCTGCAGGTCGAGCGTGACAGGACCAGGCTCGCCAATCTCTCGACCGTCCACCGAGTGCACCGGCACGACCTCGGCTGCCGAACCCGTCATGAACATCTCGTCGCACGTGTAGAGGTCGGTGCGGACAAGCGAGGTCTCCCGTACCTCGATGCCCTTGTCGCGCGCGATCGTCATGATGCTGTCGCGCGTGATGCCCTCGAGGATGCCGTCGGAGACCGGCGGCGTGTGAATGACGCCCTTCTTGACGATGAAGAGGTTCTCGCCGGTGCCCTCGCAGACCTTGCCCTCCTCGTTGAGCAGGATCGCCTCGGCGTAGCCGTGACGGTTGGCCTCGACGCGTGCGAGCGATGAGTTGATGTATTGACCGGTGGCCTTGATCGCAGGCGGCGTCGAGTTGATGCCTCGCTGGCGCCAGCTCGACACGCCGACCGCGACGCCGTGGGAGAGCGCATCTTCGCCGAGGTAGGTATCCCAGGGCCAGGCCGCGATGACCACGTTGACCGGAGCCGGCAGCGGGTCGAGCCCCATGGCGCCGTAGCCCCGAAACGCGATGGGGCGGATGTAGCACGAGGTGAGGCGGTTGGAGCGAATGGTCTCCTTGACCGCCGCGACAGTCTGCTCGACGGTGTAGCCGAGGTCCATGAGCAGCATCCGCGCGCTGCGGTCGAAGCGCTCCATGTGCTCGACGAGGCGGAAGACGGCCGGACCGTCGGGCGTCTCGTAGCAGCGGATGCCCTCGAATACACCGGAGCCGTAGTGGAGCGCATGCGTGAGGACGTGGACCTGGGCGGCGTCCCAGTCGACGAGCGTGCCGTCCATCCAGATGGTGTCCACCTTGGGCAGTGACATCTCCCGCACCCCTCTTCGCTGCTCGAGTGTGCAGAACAGTGTACGCGAGGAGCGGAGTGATGCGTAGGGGGTGGGATGACCCACGGGGCACGGGCAGGTGGCGAGGGGTTGCCCGGTGCGTCGGGTGAATGAGAACGGCCGTTCTCATTAACCCGACGGAACACACACAGGGTTCCGGAAGGCTGCGCCGTGCAGCGAACGTTAGAGCCGCTCGGCCACCAGGTCGCCCATCGCGCTCGTCCCCACCGTCTTATGCGGCAGCGTTGCCTCATCGGCGATGTCGCGCGTGCGCCAGCCCTCATCGAGAACGCCCTCGACCGCGCCAGCGAGCCGGTCGGCCGCACCGTGCATCCCGAAGCTGTGGCGCAGCATCAGCTCCACCGAGAGCAGCATCGCGAGCGGGTTGGCGATCCCCTGCCCTGCGATGTCGGGCGCGCTGCCGTGGCTCGGCTCGTAGAGCGCCGTCCCGTCGCCGAGCGAGGCGCTTGCGAGCATGCCGAGCGAGCCCGTGAGCATAGAGGCCTCGTCCGAGAGGATGTCACCGAACATGTTCTCGGTGACCATCACGTCGAACTGCGCCGGCCAGCGGATGAGCTGCATGGCGGTGTTGTCGACGAGCTGGTCGACGAGCTCAACATCGGCGTACTCGGCCTCGTGCAGCGCGTGCACGACCTCGCGCCACATACGGCTCGACTCGAGCACGTTGGCCTTGTCGACCGAGTGCACCTTGGAGCGCCGCGTGCGCGCGGCCTCGAACGCCACCCGCGCGATGCGCTCCACCTCGAACTCGCGGTAGTCCATCGTGTCGTAGGCGCGCTGACCCGCCGCGCCCCCCACGCCGGCTCCCGGCACATCGTACTCGCGCGACCGCTCGCCGAAGTACAGCCCGCCGGTGAGCTCACGCACGATGAGCATGTCCACGCCCTCGAGGGCCTCGGGCTTGAGCGTCGACGCGCCGGCAAGTGTGGGGAAGAGCTTCACCGGCCGTAGGTTCGCGTACAGGCCGAGCGCCTTGCGGATGCCAAGCAGGCCCTGCTCGGGCCGGGGCTTAGCAGGGTCGGTGGTGTCCCATTTCGGGCCGCCGATTGCAGCCAGCAGCACCGCGTCCGCCGCGTGCGCGGTTTCGAGGGTGGCCTCAGGAAGCGCCGTGCCGGTCTCGTCGATGGCGATGCCGCCCAGGAGCGCCTCGGAGAACTCGAAGGTCACGCCCTCGCGCTCGCCTATGACACCGAGCACCTTGACGGCCTCGGCGGTGATCTCCGGACCGATGCCGTCTCCGGGCAGCAGGCAGATTCGGTAGGTGGTGCTCACGGGCGGTCCTCCCTCG
>JBBIIC010000037.1:0-13608 GCA_037446725.1 Actinomycetota bacterium | reverse complement strand
TACCAGGACGCGCACGACACCACACCCAAGCGTGAAGGTGGCTACCTGCCGTTCAACGCAGGCAGCATGTACTCCTCGCGCGGCGCCGACTACTCGATCGGCGGCGGTTTCTACAACCAGGCCAACTTCGCCACGAAGGGCCCGCACGGCGGCTACGACACCTCGACCAACAAGTGCAAGGCTTGTCACGCCGTCCACCGTGCCGAGGGTACCTACTACCTGCTTCGTGCCGACAGCCAGGACGACGCGTGCAACTACTGCCACATCGGCGCCGGCGCCAAGTCCAACGACGTGGTCTACACCGGCAACCCGGCCGGCATCGACACGCCCAACGGTCACACCATGGGCGCCGGCTCGCGCATCCCGGGCTCGACCGAGTCCATGAGCACCTCGACCGTCGTC
Source organism: Actinomycetota bacterium (assembly GCA_037446725.1). Classification (GTDB taxonomy): domain Bacteria; phylum Actinomycetota; class Coriobacteriia; order Anaerosomatales; family SLCP01; genus JBBIIC01. The sequence goes on along the minus strand of JBBIIC010000037.1, from coordinate 13,206 downwards.
GTCAACGGCGAGAACGTCATCGTGCGTAACTACGTCGACGCCAAGAAGCAGCTCTACCGTACCGTCGCGTGGGGCCGCTCGCCGGCCAGCCACCCGGACATCTCGGGTGCCGACCTGATCACCTTCGGTCGCGTGGGTCCGACCCCGCTGTCGTGCTCCAACTGCCACCAGGTGCACAACGCCCTGTCGCAGATCTGGCAGCCGCCGGCGCAGCACCCGACCGACCGCGGCCGGATCTTGGCCCCCGGTGCTACCGCCTCTGACGGCACCATCGTTCCCGCCAGCGGCCGCCGTGAGGCCGGCTTCAAGCTGCTGCGCCGCTTCCCGGGCGCGACCGCGTGGAACGACGCCGGCCGCCTGACCACCCTCGGTGGGTTCGGCCCGTCCTCGCTCGCCAAGGTCCCCGAGTCGACGCTCACCATGAACGTCAACTACTCGACGACCCGCTCGGGCGCTGCGGTCTACACCGACCTCGGCCTGTCCTGGCGCCAGCCTGACTGGACCCTCAGTGCCGACATGCGGAACCTGGACAGCGACGCCACCACCCACACGCCGGGCGTCTTCAACCGCTCCGGCAACGAGGCGCTCGTCAGCGAGTACGCCATGAGCGTGTGGTGCGCTGACTGCCACAACCTCAACATCGGTGCGCCCGGCCAGTGGGCCGGCACCACCGAGCTCGGCACCCAGAAGATGCACGGCGACCGCACGCACCCCGTGCCGGCGTCGCGCACCTTCCAGTGCTACTCGTGCCACCGCTCCGGTCTGGGTAACGGCGGCACCGGTTGCGAGCGCTGCCACTACGGTCCGCAGGTCTACGACGACGACTCCAGGGCACCTAGTGACTTCCTGGGCCGCCCGACCGACTTCCCGCACGCGGGTGCCGACGACGAGTACAAGCTCCTCGGAGCCTTCTCGCTCTCAAGCCTCCCGCCGCAGGGCTTCTCTGCGAGCGACTGGACGGTCGCGTACAGCCCGAGGGCCATCAACGCCAACAACCTCGACGCGGTCTGCATCCGCTGCCACGTCGACCAGGGTATCCACCAGTAAGGTGTGAGAACTGGAACGCATACCGGCCGATCGTAGGTAGGATGCGAGGAGTCACGGAGGGGGCCCGCCATCACGGCGGGCCCCCTCTGCGTCGGCGGTGCCGGGGTTATGTGGATTTGCTGTTCACGGCCGGTGTCCGTGGTCAGGGGAGGCCCCAATCTGCGACAATAGAGCCAGGCAGTGTCGCGTGCGAGGTGAGGTTACCGGTGGACGGCCCTGAGAGTACCGTGACCGCTCGAGCAGTGCCGGAGTCGCGACGCGACCGAGTTCCGGAGCGCGTGCTGGCCCGTGTGCTCTGGGCGTGTGCGACTCTCCTGATCCTTGCCGCCGTGGTGCTTGGAGTACTGCCGGAAGGCACCACCCTTGCCGACATACGGGCGATGGTGACCGGCGAGGAGCTGACGGGGGTCAACGATCCGCGCGCCCTCTCATACCTTGACGACCTCGAGCGTCAGCCGCTGGATACGTTGCCGGGGCGGATCATGGAGTTCGAGACGACGGTCCTCCAGCCGGTCCCGGCGACGCCGCAGGCAGCCGAAGCCATGTACATGCCCGTCGACATGAAGCTCACGATCGAGACCCCCGTCAGGGTCTACAGCAACGTGGAGGCGTTCCCGGACGCCGGGAGTGCCGCAGCGCGTGCCGCGGAGCTGATGAAGGAGTATCCGGTCGGACGGCGCAGCGAACTGCTCGGCGGCGTCACCGTGGCAGAGGTCGGGATGAAGGCCGACGACAGCGCGCTGATCGTTGCGTGGAGCTACGGCCAGTTCTGTGTCTTCACGAAGGCGGTCTTCGACCGCGTCCCGCCGCGTGACGGCTCGGCGGAGCGCCGCCTGTCCTCCCAGGGCATCTACGTCGCCCATGCGGTCGAGCTCTTCCAGCGCACAGGCCAGCAGGGCGCCGGGGCGCGCGAAACGATCCAGAAGCTCGGCATCGCACCGTCGATCGAGTTGAGCGACCTATGACCGCCTCTGGTGAGGTGGGCTGATGGCGGAGCCCGTGAAGCCCGACGCCAGCACATCCGTCAAGGAGGGCGTGGATGCCCGGCGCCGTCGTCTTGTGGCGGCCGAGCGCATCTGGTTCGGCGTGCTGGCGTTCGTCGCGGCGGTGCTGGTCATCGGCGCGGGCATCGTGCTGATCTCGGCGCATCCTCGCTCCTGCACGTCGTGCCATGACGCGCAGGCGGACTCCGCCGCAGAAGGGGCGCACGCGGCGGTCCGGTGCGAGAACTGCCACTCCGAGGACTCGCCGGTCGGGATCCTGATGGGCAGACTCGCCGTCATCGACATGACCGTGGCCACGGTGGTTCCGGGAAGCAACCCCGTCGTCTCCAACGTGCCCTCGGGCCGCTGTCTGGCCTGTCACGCCGACGGGATGGCGCAGACGGTCGTCTCCGAGCGCATCCGCATGAACCACCGTGCGCCGGTGGAGGCGGGATGGGAGTGCGTGACCTGCCACCCTGCGACGGGCCATGCTCTGGACACGCCGATCGGCGGATACACGATGGACATGTGTCTCGGCTGCCACGCCGTGAGTGCGGCGAATCTGACCACATGCGAGACGTGTCACACGCAGACGGACGCGACCACGTCGGCGGAACGCGGCGAGACCCGCTCACCGTGGCGGGTGACGCACGGTCCGCAGTGGGAGTCCACGCACGGGATGGGCGATCTCTCTACCTGCGGGGCGTGCCATCGTCCCGGCTACTGCGAGCGCTGCCACGGGAGCAACGTCCCGCACGCTTCCGGCTATCTCACGCAGCACGGTGTGGACGTCATGTCGCGTGAAGAGGGCGCCGAGCTGTGCTACACGTGTCACACCGACACCGGCTGCTTCGACTGTCACGGACTCGAGATGCCGCATCCCGACGGCTTCCTGCAGGACCACTCCGCCCGTATCGAAGAGGAGGGCGACGCCTACACCGAGACGTGCATGCGCTGTCACAAGCAGGAGTCGTGCACGGGTTGCCACACCGAGCACGCACATCCCGGTCTGACTCCCGAGCACATCGAGGAGTTGCGCCGCCAGCCGATTCCTTCTCCGGTGCGGTGAGAGGTATGCAAAGCCTCCTCATACAGGTTCGAGAGGTGCTCGCGCGTGGCGACACGACCACGGCGCTCGTGCTGGCCGGCATCGCCATCGCTGCGATTCTCGTCATCGTCGGGGCCGTGCTCTTCGTGGCCCGGATGTACACCCCGCGGGGCAGGCTCGAGCTCCTGCTCGAGAGCCGGGTCCGCGAGCGGGAGACTGCGCCGTGGGTCAGCCGTGTCATCGTCGTCCTGGTCGTCGTCCTGATGCTTGTGGGGACCACCTACTACGCCGAGCGCGACGAGACGTGCGTCAGCTGCCACGCCGACGAGGCGTACACGGAGATGTTGGCTGAAGGCGCGCACGCGTCTGTCGGGTGTGCGGAGTGTCACCGGACGAGCGGACCCACCGGCCGCGTAAACGATGCACTCAGGTATGCGGGCTGGATCGCGAGCCGCTACATCCTCGACGAACAGGCCGAGGTCGGCTCGGGCGCCGACGTCGATCCGCGTGGTTGCCTCGCGTGCCATGATGCCGTCAGCGAGGGCGTCGTGGAGGCCGGGGGAGTCCGCGTCAGACACTCCGACTTCATCGGTGGCGGCGCCGACTGCGTCACGTGCCACGGCGACACGGGGCACTCCCAGCTGCGCGGTGTGCAGACCCAGCCGGTCATGAATGCCTGCATGCGGTGTCATGACGGCGAGGGTGCGCCCGTGGACTGCACGTACTGTCATACCCAGGACCTCGGAGTGCGGGCGGTCGCCCAGCGTGGCGGCGGCATGGATACCGTCGGATTCCGTCAGGTGGACTGCTACACGTGCCACGATCGCCGGCCCTGCACGGAGTGCCACGGCTCCGAGATGCCCCATCCGCCCGGGTTCAGTTTCCCTGCCCCCCGCGGTCTACCCACGAGGATCGGAACGGGGCTCGACGCGGGCACCCACGCCAGAGAGGGATTCCGCAACCGCGAAGTCTGCTGGCGCTGCCACTTCGCTCCGGGCCGGCCGTTCGAGCCGAGCGACGAGGGCTGCAGGTGCCACGGGCTATTCGGGTTCATGCACGGGGGTCCCGCATGGGTGCGGGAGCACGGGCTCCAGGCCACGGGCCAGAAGCCCGGTGCACTGTCGACATGCGACGCGTGCCATGGCCCGGCCACGCTGTTCTGCGGCTTCTGTCATCCGCCGAGCTACGCGGAGCGCTACGCTCCGGTGCCGGGAGCCGACACGTACGCTCCGTCCCCCGGCTGGCCGAGGCCGGCCGATCCCCTGACCGACTTCTAGACCGGGCTCGCCGGTGTCACTGGGCGAGCCGGTCCCCGGCTGTGGCTCTCTACCGAAGCATGTCGGGTGCTGCGATCACGCTCGTCACGCGGTACTCGTCGGTCTCGTCCCGTTCCAAAACGAAGTTGACCTTGCGCTCCATCCCCTCCGGGGTGATGAGCACGATGAGGACCTCGACACGGGCGCCATCCGGCGACATGGTGACTACGTCGAACGACTGAACCTCGCCGTAGTCACGAGGAGCCTTGCCCTGACGCTCGTACTCGTCCTTGAGTTCCGCGCGCTGCATCACGAGCGAAGCGGCGAAGAGCGGTTCCATGGCTTCGATGTCCATGGCCGCCCAGGCATCCCATGCGGGGTGAGCGGTCTCGAGAACCTCGGTCCGCAGCTTGCCGCGCTCGATGGCGCTGAGCACGGTCTGGGTGGTCTCCTCAGCGCCCCTGATAATGCGGGTGTCGGGTTCGGAACGCGTACAACCTGTGAGCACGGAGAGGGCTATGAGTGACGCCGCTACCGCCGTGCGTGTGAGGTGTCGATCGGTGCGGTCCATCAGCGCGCCGCCTCGACAGAGATGACCTTGATCGAAGCGGTCCCGGGCTCGCCGAACGTGCCCTGGTCCAGGTCGAACCAGGCGCGCTGTCCGACCGGGATGGCGCCGGTGGCGTGCTCCACGAGCAGCAGGCGGTTGTTGGCCGAGTCACGGACCTCGATCTCGAGCTGGACCGAGATGAGGTCGACGCTGCCGATGTTGTCGACGTAGCCGGCAAGTCGGAGGTTGTTGTAATCGTCACGGTAGGGAGGCTGGACGAATGCGAGCGCGTAGGTGCCGACCTCGTCTGCGTCCGTGATCTCTACTCCGCTGCCGCGCGCAGGCTCGTCGTCGCCGAGCGTCGGCAGAACCACGAATGCGACGACTGCTGCGATGGCGGCCACCGCCAGCACCCCGAGCACTATGTAGAAAATGCGCATATCTTGACACTCCTCTTCGACGTGGCGTTCCTGTAGCTAGAATGGTGTCCGTTGGGCTGCTTCACGCGTCGGGACGGCTGCGTGCTATAGTCGCTCGGTGCCCGACGGCTCTCTGGCACTATACGCAGTTGCGCACTTGAGCGTAAAGCAGATGCGCACAACCTACACACAAGAGGAGTGGTTCGTTTGTCACGGCGATGGTTGACCGTCCTCAGACTGCTTGTGGTCGTGGCGGTCGTCGGAGTGATCGCGGCTGGTATCGCGGTCGTGCAGGCGCTCGTGGACCCCGACTCGGGTACTCCGCGCACGGCTGCGGAGCGCGCTATCCTGTCGGCCGAAGAGGCGGTGAGGGCCAACCCTGACGACGCGGCGGCGCGCGTGCGCCTCGCAGCCGCGTATCTGGAGCAGGGAAGCCCCGATCTCGCCAAGGAGCAGGCCACTCTCGCACTGAGGATCAACCCCGACTTCCCTGACGCGCACTTCGTCCTCGGCGTGGCGCACTACCGTCTCGGCGACCACGAGGAAGCGGTGGCCAGCCTCACCAAGGCCGGCGAGACCCAGGGCCAGTTCGCGTCGTTCTACCAGGAGGTCTTCGTCGCGCTGGGGCGTGCCTACGAGGCGACGGGCGACTACGAGGCGGCTCTCGAAGCGATGACGACCGCGGTTCAGTTCGGCCCGACCAACTCACTTGTGTACGTGGAGCGCGGCCTCCTGTTCGAACGAAACGAGAAGTGGTTCGACGCTGCGGCGGACTTCGCGTACTCCCTGATCTTCGTCTCCGACAACCAGGAAGCGATCGACGGGCTCGCTCGTATCGAGCAGGCTCATCCCGAGGAGTATGAGAAGGCCCGCAAGCACATCGAGGCGGTAGGCGCCGAGCTCCTGCCCCACTCCTCGGAGAGCACACCGACCGCAGAGTAGGATCACGCGCCCGATAACACAGGCGCCCCTTCAAGGAGGTATCGTGGCTTCATCCACCAGCATCGCAGCGCGGCGAACCGTCGTCGTCACGGTCGTCGTACTGGTCATCCTGCTTCTGCTGCTCGGCGGCTTGCTCGCGCTGAACTACCTGCTGCGCCAGCCGGCCGATTTCGAGGGTCAGGAGACCGGCGACCGCAACTGGCTGTTCTCGATCTACGGCCACGAGGGAGACCTGCTGCGCAGGCCCTCGAGTGCCGCTTTCGACTCACAGGGCAACATACACATCGCGGATACCGGCAAGAACCGTATCCTGGTGTTCGACGCCGACGGCGCGTTCGTCGCGGCGTACGGAACGCCGGGCAATGGCCCCCTGGAGCTCTCGGGTCCGGTCGACGTGGCCGTCTCCGATGACGGCCGCAGCTACGTCATCGACCGGTCCAGTTCGAAGATGGTCGTCTACGATCAGTCCCGCAACCCGGTCGATAGTATCGACTTCCCCGATGACACGCCGATGAGCGTCACGGTCGCCGGTGATGAGCTGATCGTCACGACGGCGAGCGGCGTCCTCGTCGGCACCCTCGACGGTGAGTTGCAGACCGGCTACGTCGCACGCGGACCCGAGCCGGGTCAGTTCAATCGTCCCAACGGCGTGGCGGTAGGCCCGGACGGGACGCTCTACGTCGCCGATACACTGAACTACCGCATCCAGGCGATCGGCACCGATGGTGAGGTCCGCTGGACGTACGGCGAGCCGCTCCCGCCCGAGCAGGCGATTCGCTTCGACGATCCCTCGCGCAAGTTCGGCCTTCCTGCGAGCATCGCTGCCGACGACAGTGGCTTCCTCTACGTCGTCGACGGGCTCAACGGAGAGGTCCATATCCTCGAGCAGGGCGACGGTTCGTTCGTGGAGATCATCGGCGACATCGGTCACAACGACGGCTTCTTCTACTATCCGGACGGGATCGACTACCGCGACGGTCGCATCGTCGTCGCCGACAGGTTCAACGACCGTGTCCAGGTGTTCAGCGTGCCGACGGCCGCGACGGGACTCGAGCGCTTCCTGCCGTTCGCCCCGTGGCTGCTCCTGCCGCTCGCGCTCCTGCTGCTGATCCCCGTGCTGCGTCGCGGACGCTCCAACGTGGTCACACCCGCCTTCGCAGACCGTCTCGCGACGGACGAGTCGCGCGGCGAAGAGGTCGCCGCAGTGCTCAAGCGCGTCGTAGGGACCCCCGCGGTCGTCACGTTGCACTCCGATGACTACGACAAGCTCAAGTGGATCCAGCGCAAGATCGATGAGGACAGGGTCACTACGCTCATGGACGAGCACGGCCTCGCACGCCAGGACGCCGAGGCTCTCGACATCGCGATACGTACCAGGGGCAAGAAGGTCCTCCTTACCGACGACGCCGTACTGAGCGCGCTCGCGATCGACTACGGTCTGACCGTCGTGTCCTACGAGGAGATCCTCGAGACGCTTGACGCGACCGCACACCCCGCCGAGCAGGCGGTCGAGGAGACCGGAGCGGACTCGGAAGGCGGGGACCGATGAGGGCCCCCGGCAAGCTGCAGCGGGCACGCCTGCTGGCACTCGCCGCAGGCCTGCTCGTCGCCTCCGCGACCTTCACCGCCGGGTGCGGCGGATCGGCCGGCAGAGGGGATGTTCCCGAGCCGACGGTCGAGGTCCCGGCGGAGACCGAGCGCGTGTCGGTGTTCTTCGCCACCGGTCGTTCGCTTCAGGAAGAGCGGCGAGTCGTCGACTCCAACAACCGCTATGCGGCGATACTGGCAGAGCTGATGGAGGCGACGCCGGAGACCCCGGACATCGCGATCGTGCAGCCCGAGGCCAAGATCCGTTCGGTGACGTTCGAGGACGGCGTGGTCACGATCGACTGGGACCGCGCGATCCTGGACTTCACCGCCGAGCCGGCGGAGATCCCGATCGCACACGCGGCCTTTCTCGTCACCCTCGGACAGTTCCCCGAGGTGGAGAAGGTGAAGTTCACCGTGGAGGGCAAGGACTCCGGCGAGATCGACGGGAAGGATATCGAGCGGTTCTGGGGCGAGATCACGCTGGCGGACCAGCCGTGGGATGTTGTGCGTCCTCCGGGGTTCCAGGAGGCTCCGGCATCCGGGGACACCACCCCCTCCGCTGAGACCGAGACCGAGTAGCATCAATTGGGAAACGGCCCGGGTGGCTGCGATGACCGCAGGCACCCGGGCCGCTGCATAAGGGACCGGACCCGGTCGCCCTCCGTGGCGACCGGGTCCGGCGTTTCTTACTCGCCGAGCAGCGAGCCGCCCGTCTCAAGGATGCGCACCGCGTCCTCCAGCCCGGGCTGCCCCGGCTGGGCAGCGTTGGCTTCACGGAGCACCCGCAGCGCCCCGTCGCGGTCACCGGACTCCTCCAGGATTCCGGCGAGCAGGAGCGCCGCCCGCTCGTGGCCGGGCACGATGGTCCTGCTCTCTTCGAGGAGAGCAACGGCCTCATCGATCCTCCCGAGCGCGCGCAACGCGTAGGCGTGCTCCACGCGTGTAGCCATCGCGAACCGGTCGATCTCCCGCGCCTCCTCGGCCACCCGGATAGCCGCCTCGTACTCGCTTGCGGACCCCGTCAGATCGCCCCTCAGGTTGTGGAGTGTCGCGAGGTACTGGTAGTTCGCATAGAAGGTGGGCGCCCAGGCGATGGCCTCGCGGAGGGCCTCCTCCCCGGCATCCAGGTTGCGCCCGGCGTCTTCAAGGAAGCGTGACGGTTCCTCACCCCGCGCGAAGGCCCGCTCGGCCAGGTCGACCTGACGGAGTGCCTCGTTGATGTAGGCTACCCCGAGGTGTTCGCGGTACGCGTGACCGAGCGGATTCAGGCGGACGGCGTCCCGGGCGTAGCGGGGACCCTCGCTCCCGACATCGACGAACTGCGAACGCATGTAGGAGTGGTCGGCGGCCGCAAGCGGAGCCTGGAGCCCGATGCCGAGCGCGGCGAGCCCAACAGCGGCCACAGCACCGACCTTGCCCCAGGCCGGTGAGCGCAGCGTGTGTACCGTCGCGGTCGGCGAGATCAGCACGCCTATGGCGATCCAGAGCAGGAACGACACACCGGGAAGTGACAGCCCGAACACGAGACTCGCGAGGTAGCCGGCGCACGCCGCCCAGAGCGAGCCGAACACCACGCGCCGCGGATCGCCGGAGCGGCCGAAGACGAGCGGGGCGGAGCGCACCGCGACCCATGCCATGACCGCGTAGAACAGCACGAAGCCCGCCACCCCGCTGCCCACCAGCAGCTGCAGCGGGTAGCTGTGAGGGCTATCGCCGATGTTGTCGGTGATGCGCACGTACTCGGCGGACTTGTGCGCGGGGAACACGTAGCGCAGCGTGTCCGGGCCCCATCCGAGCACGGGCCGGTCGAGGAAGGCCGACCAGGACGCCTGCCAGAGCAAGAGGCGCGCGCCCACACCTCCGGTGTCCGCCTGTGTGAGGCGGGCCGCACCGAAGTCGATCAGGGAAAGCTGCGCCGTCGTCCCGGGGAGTCGTTGGTAGAGCACGATGAGGACGGCGGCGATAGCCGCGCCGATCCCGGGCGCGACATCCCCGCGGCCGAGGCGCGCGGAATGCCGCGCGGCGATCAGGAGCAGGAGCGCCACCGCGACGACGCCGCCGATCCACGCCCCGCGGGTGAATGTGAAGACGAGCGTGAACGTGTTCAGGTAGAAGCCCGCCCAGAAGACCGCGCGCAACCGCCGGTTCTGCTCGGTCAGGGCCAGAGCGAGCGCGACGGGTATCGTGAACATCAGATACCCTCCGAGCACGTTGGGGTTCCCGAATGTCGAGAACGCCCGCAGCGCGAAGTCGACCACCCAACCGATCGGGTCGAGACCGAGGTACTGGAGGGTCCCGTAGAGCGATACGGGGATGCTCGAGGCGAAGATGGCGAGCGCGATGCCGCGGACCCGCTCGGCGCTGTGGGCGAGCTGTACGGTCAGGAAGTAGACCAGTGCGTAGTTGACGATGGTAAGGAAGCCCTCGTCTCGGTAGTACTTGCCGACGAGCGCCGTCGGCAGATGGATCGACGTGAGAGTGGTGACTCCCACCCAGGCGACGAACGCGAGGACGAGCCAGTCCACCGGAGTGCGCCTCAACGGGCCACCGTGTGTGAGCATGTCGTAGACGTACGCGGCCAGCGCGACCAGCGTGAAGACCCGAAGCGCGAGGAGCTTGGGGAGCGAGGCCGCATCGGCCATCAGAGACGGCCCCAGGCCGAACCATGCGAGCGTGGGCATGGTGAGCGGTATCACGAGGATCGCGCCGATGAGCGCATACCAGGCGATCTTTCGGGCGAGGGTGTCTCGCGGTTCAGTCAACCCTTGTTCCTCTCGGCAAGACCCGCTGGCTGCGGGGCTGAACGCATGGTCTCCGGCGGACGCCGTGTTGTACACTCGTCAAGTGTATCCACCCTTCCGAGGGTAGCAAGCAACAAGCCACGCCCCGGCACCACAGACTCGAAGGGCCTCCCTGTGTCCGACGCGCCGCCGGTCTACGCCGCCATCCTCGCGGGAGGCAGCGGCCAGCGCTTCTGGCCGCTCTCACGCGAGCTATCGCCCAAGCAGATGCTTTCGGTCTTCGGGCAGGAATCGCTCATCGCACAGGCAGTCAAGCGGGTCGACGGCTTCGTGGAGCGCGAGAACGTCTTCATCGTCACCAACGAACGGCTCTTCGACGAGCTACGGAACCATCTTGCCTCGCACGAGGATCGCTCGCTGCACCGGCTTAACTACCTCCAGGAACCGAGAGCGCGGAACACGGCACCTGCTATCGCCTACGCCGCCGCCGCCGTCGAGCTCCTGGACCCCGAGGCGTTGATGGTGGTGCTGCCCTCCGACCACATCCTCCAGACCGGCGAGGTGTGGCGCGAGTGCCTCGAGAGCGCCATCGGACTCGCCGGCGCTGGCTACCTCGTCACGATCGGCATCACGCCCACGCGCCCCGAGAAAGCCTACGGCTACATCAAGGCAGGCGAGGAGTTGCCGGAGTTCGCGGTGGGAGAGGCCGTCCCGCACCGGGCGGAGCGGTTCGTCGAGAAGCCCGATGCCGCGCGCGCCGCGGCCTTCCTCGCGGAGGGCGGCTACTCGTGGAACGCGGGCATCTTCGTGCTGGGCGCCGTCCGGGTGCTCGAGGAGATGGAGTCGTTCGCGGACACGGCCGATATCGCCCGGACGGCACGCTGGCTCGCCTCGGCGCAGGCTTCCGGAGCGGTCGACCCCGACGAGGCGCGCGAGCGGTTCGGCGCGCTGCCGTCGATCTCGATCGACTACGCGGTCATGGAGCGCTCGGAGCGCGTTGCGGTCATCCCGTCGATGCTCTCCTGGAGCGATGTGGGCTCGCTGGAGGCCCTTGGAGACGTTTCCGAGCCCGATGGGTCGGGAAACGTGCGCGTGGGCCGTGGCGTGGACATAGACACGCGCAACAGCATCATCTACGGCGTCGACCGGCTCGTGGCCACACTCGGTGTCGAGGACCTCATGGTGATCGATACAGCGGACGCCACGCTCGTGGCGCGCAAGGACCGGGCGCAAGACGTCCGTTTTGTCGTGGACGCGCTCAAGGCCGCTGGTGCCGAGGAGGTCGTCAAGCCCAAGGTGAGCCTGCGGCCGTGGGGCTCGTGGACAAGCCTGCTCACCGGTCCGGGCTTCCAGATCAAGCTGCTCGAGATCAAACCGGGTGGGCGCCCGAGCCTCCAGCGCCACCACCACCGGTCGGAGCACTGGATCGTGGTCGCGGGTACCGCGCTCGTGACGCGTGACGGAGAGCGCATCGAAGTCCACATCAACGAAAGCGTGTACATCCCCGTGGGCTCGGAACATCGCATCGAGAACTGCGGCAGGGTACCGCTGAAGGTCATCGAGGTGCAGGTCGGGGAGTACCTCGGAGAAGATGACATCATCCGCATCGAGGACGACTGGAACAGGGAGGCATAGCGCATGGCGCGACGCGCACTCGTCACCGGCATCACGGGTCAGGACGGCTCGTACCTCGCCGAGCTGCTGCTCGACAAGGGCTACGAGGTCTACGGCATGGTGCGGCGGCTCTCTCAGGACAACTACGATCGCATCGAGCACATCCTCGACCGCGTCCAGCTTGTCGACGGGGACCTGCTCGACGACGGGTCCATCATGGATGCGCTGTCTTTAGCGCAACCCGACGAGGTCTACAACCTCGCGGCTCAGTCGTTCGTGCCAGCCTCGTTCAAAGAGCCGATGCTGACCGCCCAGTGCAACGCGCTCGGCGTGCTGCGCTGGCTGGAAGCGATCCGCCGCCTGAAGCCTGACACGCGCTTCTATCAGGCTTCGACCTCGGAGATGTTCGGCAAGGTGCGCGAGACGCCCCAGACCGAGCTCACTCCGTTCCACCCGCGCTCGCCGTATGGCGTAGCAAAGGTCTATGCGTACTTCATCACGGTGAACTACCGCGAGTCGTACGGACTGTTCGCAGCGAACGGCATCCTCTTCAACCACGAGTCGCCGAGGCGCGGACTGGAGTTCGTGACGCGCAAGATCACCGACGGCGTGGCCAGGATCAGGCTGGGGCTCGCGGACGAACTGCGGCTGGGCAACCTCGAGGCACGGCGAGACTGGAGCTACGCGGGCGATGCCGTCAAGGCCATGTGGCTCATGCTGCAGCAGGAGGAGCCGGACGACTACGTCGTTGCCCTGGGACACGACCATTCCGTGCGCCAGTTCTGCGAGATCGCATTCGCGCGTGTCGGCCTGGACTACCGCGATCACGTCGTGGAGGACCCCGCGTTCTGGCGCCCGGCTGAAGTGCATCATCTGCTGGGAGATCCAACCAAGGCGCGCGAGAGGCTTGGTTGGGAACCCGAAGTCAGTTTCGAGGGACTCGTCGCGATGATGGTGGATGCAGATCTGGAGCGTGTCGGCAGGGAGTGCGGGTAGGGTCCGGTTCGGAGCCCGAA
>JBBIIC010000036.1:0-15273 GCA_037446725.1 Actinomycetota bacterium | reverse complement strand
TTCGCGAGGGCGGGCGCACCGTCGGCTCGGGCCGCGTCACCAAGATACTGAAGTAGCACACCGCTACTCGTGGTAACGATCGGGGCCCGGCCCATGCCGGGCCCCGTTTCGCCCTCGGCCCTGTGGCCGTCGGCGGTTTGACAGTGCCGAAAACGGGGTGCTAGAGTACCCTACCGCGCACCTCGCCCGACCGGTGACGTGCGCGTGGCAGGAGGACACATGAGAACGTTGGTCACGCTGGCGTGTGGCGAATGCAAGCGCCGGAACTACACCACCAACAAGAACAAGCAGAACAATCCCGAGCGCATCGAGTTCAAGAAGTACTGCAAGTGGTGCGGTACTCACACTCTGCACAAGGAGACGCGCTAGTCTCCTGCTGCCCCGGGAACGGCCGGGGTGACACAGGCCAGTAGCTCCAATGGTAGAGCGCCGGTCTCCAAAACCGGATGTTGGGGGTTCGAGTCCCTCCTGGCCTGCCAGGACGATCCGCCGCCGCGGGCAACACACCGCGGCGGTTCGAATGAGTGGCCGCCATCCGCGGCCCGGACGGACGGAAGAAGGACATGGCAAAGGCGACGACAGCACCGAAGCCCAACATCATCATGCGGTTTATGGGCTATCTCGGCGATGTGCGCAGGGAGCTCAAGCGCGTCGTTTGGCCGACCCGCACCGAGGTGATCAACTCCAGCCTCGTCGTTATGGTGACGCTCGCGTTCTTCGTTATCTTCACGTTCGTCATCGACAACATCTCGGTCTACATCATCAGCCTTCTCGGCCGGATCGGCGGGTAGGCACATGGCGAAGCGCTGGTACGTGATCCACACCTACTCGGGGTACGAGAACAAGGTCAAGACGAACCTCGAGCACCGGACCGAGTCCATGGGCATGGGCGACAAGATCTTCGACGTCCTCATCCCCAAGGAGAGCGTCACGGACTTCAAGGCCGGGGGCAAGCGCGTCACGTCGGAGAAGAAGGTCTTTCCCGGCTACATCCTCGTGCAGATGGAGCTCGACGACGATTCGTGGTACGTAGTGCGTAACACGCCGGGCGTGACCGGCTTCGTCGGCTCGCAGGGCAAGCCGGTGCCACTGTCGCGTGCTGAGTTCGACCGCATCGCGCAGCGCACGGCCACCGGCCCGAAGCAGAAGACGACGACAACCGAGTTCGCCGAAGGCATGGCGGTCAAGGTGACTCACGGCCCGCTCGCGGACTTCGACGGCGTGATCTCCGAGGTCAATCTCGACCAGGCGAAGGTGAAGGTCATGGTCTCGATCTTCGGCCGCGAGACGCCGGTGGAGCTCGGCTTCGACCAGGTGACGAGGATATAACTGCTGCGACACCGGGCGTGGCGGACCGATGCACCCGCCACGGCTTCTACCGGCGCGTATCGCAAATGGACGGATAGCAGGCCCGGCGTCTCGTGGCGCCACAGACGGAGGACGTGACAGACAACCATGGCCAAGAAGGTCGTAGGCTTCATCAAACTGCAGATCCCTGGTGGCCAGGCCAACCCGGCCCCGCCGGTCGGTCCGGCGCTCGGCCAGCACCAGGTCAACATCATGCAGTTCTGCCAGGCGTTCAACGCCGCCACGCAGGACAAGATGGGCACCATCATCCCGGTCGAGATCACGGTCTACGAGGACCGTTCGTTCGATTTCATCACCAAGACCCCGCCGGCCGCGGTCCTGCTCAAGCAGGCGGTCGGCATCGAGTCGGGATCGGGCACTCCGAACCGCACGAAGGTGGCGACCGTCACCCTCGAGCAGCTGCGGCAGATTGCCGAGACGAAGATGCCCGACCTGAACGCGAACGACGTGGACGCCGCGATGAAGATCATCGCCGGCACCGCCCGCTCGATGGGCATCGAGGTCGAAGAGTAGCGCGCACGCGCGCTTGACGTGGGAGGGCGCCTGGCGCCCGCTGACCACAAGGAGGATGCAATGAAGAAGGGCAAGAAGTACGTCGAGGCCGCGGGTAAGGTCGAACGCGACCGCCTGTACACACCGCTCGAGGCGGTCCGGTTGGCCAAGGATGTCGCGCCGGCGACGTTCGACGAGACCGTCGAGGTGCACTTCCGCCTCGGCATCGACACCCGCCAGGCCGACCAGCAGGTTCGCGGCAGCGTGTCGCTCCCGCACGGCACCGGCAAGACCGTTCGCGTCGCCGTCTTCGCCGAGGGCGAGAAGGCCCGCGAGGCCGAGGCCGCGGGCGCCGACGTCGTCGGCTCTGATGACCTCGTCGAGAAGATCCAGAAGGGCTTCCTCGACTTCGACGCGACCGTGGCCACGCCCGACCAGATGAGCAAGGTCGGTCGCCTCGGGAAGATCCTCGGTACACGCGGTCTCATGCCGAACCCGAAGCTCGGCACCGTGACGATGGATGTTGCCCGCGTCATCGGCGAGTTGAAGGCCGGTCGCGTGGAGTACCGCGCCGACAAGTTTGGCATCGCGCACGTCGGCATCGGCCGGGTGTCCTTCGACGAGAAGGCGCTCGTGGAGAACTACGCGACCGTGCTCGACGAGATTGTCCGTGCAAAGCCGGCGTCCGCCAAGGGCCGCTATCTGAAGTCGATCGCCATCACGACGACGATGGGCCCGGGCATCAAGGTCGATCCGACCAAGACCCGCGACCTTCTCGAAGAGGCGCAGTAAGCCACACCCGCGGTCCGGGGTTGCGCGCGGCCCCCGACCCGTGCATACTGACGTGCGCACGTGACAACCACACAGCACCCAAGATCGCTGCCGAAGACAGCAGGCGCCCGGGCATCCGGGCTTGATGGGCCGAAGCTACGCAGGCCCGCCAGCCGAGGTGGAAGCCGGTCAGGCCGCCGCAAGGCGCCCGACCACCGAGTGAGAACCGCTCGTGGCCTCCGCCGTCAGTCGGCGGGGGCCGCGTTTCTTTCCGGCGCAGATGCACCGGGGGCGCGGGCCCGCGCAGCGGGGATACCCCGCATCGCGATCGGCCCGTGCTGAAGGAAAGGAGGGAAGCGAATGCCGACGAACGCAAAGACCGATAAGGTCGCCGAGATCAAGAGCAAACTCACCGGTAGTGGCGGCGTGATAATGGCCGACTACCGCGGGCTTTCCGTCCGTGAGATGCAGGAGCTGCGCGCCAAGGTGCGCGAATCCGGCGGCGAAGTGAAGGTCTATAAGAACACGCTGACCGAGATTGCCGTCCGCGAGCTTGCCCTGCCGAGCATGGACGAGTTCCTTACCGGCCCGACCGCATTCATCTTCGCGGGCGAGGACCCGGTGGCGCCGGCCAAGGCCATCATGGGCTTCGCCAGGGAGCACAAGGCGCTCGAGGTTAAGGGCGGTTTCGTTCAGAACGCGATCGTTGACGCAGCTGCGGTCAAGGCGATCGCAGCGCTGCCATCCCGCGAGGAGCTCGTCGCCAAGCTTCTGGGCACGATGCTCAATCCGATGGCGAACACCGTACGGATCCTCAACGCCCCGGTGGGCGCGCTCGCACGAGCGATCAACGCCGTGGCACAGCAGAAGGAGGCGGCCGCGGCCTAACGGCCCGCACCCGCCACACCAGTCGGACATGCGACCGGGCAGAGCCTGGCGCAGACCTGAGAAGGAGAACGAACAGAGATGGCTATCAGCAAGGATGAGGTTCTGGAGTACATCAAGCAGGCCCCCGCGCTCGAGCTCGCCGAGCTCGTCAAAGAGCTCGAGGAAGTCTTCGGCGTGTCCGCCGCCGCTCCCGTGGCCGTGGCCGCCGCCCCGGCCGGCGGCGACGCTGCCGCTGCCGAGGAGGAGAAGGACTCCTTCGACGTCGTGCTCGCCGGTGCCGGCGACAAGAAGATCCAGGTCATCAAGGTCGTGCGTGAGCTGACCTCGCTCGGTCTCAAGGAGGCCAAGGACCTGGTGGACGGGGCTCCCAAGCCGGTGCTCGAGGGCGTCAACAAGGAGAAGGCCGAGGAGGCCAAGACCAAGCTCGAGGAGGCCGGTGCCGCCGTCGAGCTCAAGTAGCTCGCAGTCGCACCGTTCGGGCTGGGCGAGAGTCGTCCGGACCTGCGCGTCGGATGGCCGGGCCCGCGTGATGCGGCCCGGCCATCCGCGCCACATCGCAGGGTTTTCAAGGATTGACCTTAGACGGGTTTCTGGGTAATCTGATACTTTGCGACTACGCTACCCCGCTTCTATGCCTGAAGGAGGAATCGCCTGGTGCCCCGCGGAGAAGGTTCCCCCGTCGTAAGCGCAGGTATCCGCCAGCGCCGTACGTTCGCGAAGATCCCCGAGATACTTGAAGTCCCCAACCTAATAGACATCCAAAGAGAGAGTTTCAAGTGGTTCCTCAGCGAGGGCCTCGATGAGACCTTCACTGACATCTCACCCATCGAGGACTTCACCGGCAACCTCGCCGTCGAGTTCGGCGGCCACGAGTTCGGCGACCCCAAGTACTCCGTCGAGGAGTGCAAGGACAAGGACATATCCTACCAGGCGCCGCTCTTTGTCGAGGTCCGGTTCATAAACAAAGAGACCGGTGAGATGAAGGAACAGCAGGTCTTTATGGGCGACTTCCCGCTCATGACCGATCGGGGCACCTTCGTCATCAACGGCACCGAGCGTGTCGTGGTCTCACAGCTCGTGCGCTCCCCGGGCGTCTACTACGCCGAGGAACTCGATAAGACCACCGACAAGGCGATCTACACCACCAAGGTGATTCCCGCGCGCGGTGCGTGGCTCGAGCTCGAGACGGACCGGCGCGACATCGTGAGCGTGCGCGTCGACCGCAAGCGCAAGCAGCCGGTCACGGTACTCCTCAAGGCGCTCGGCATCGCTGAGACCCGCGAGGAGATCCTCGAGCTGTTCGGCAACTCCGAGTGCATCGAGCGCACGCTCGAGCGCGACTTCACCGAGACGCGTGAAGAGGCGCTCATCGAGATCTACAAGCGCCTGCGTCCGGGTGAGCCGCCGACGGTAGAGTCGGCACGCACCCTGCTCGAGGGGCTCTTCTTCAACCCGCAGCGCTACGACCTCGCGAAGGTCGGCCGCTACAAGATGAACAAGAAGCTCGAGCTCGACCTGCCCGATGAGCAGTCGACGCTCACCAACGAGGACATCCTCGCCGCCGTGCGCTATCTCGTGAAGCTCTGGGAGGGCGCCGAGGGCTACGAGGTCGACGACATCGACCACTTCGGCAACCGCCGCATCCGTAGCGTCGGCGAGCTCATCCAGAACCAGTTCCGCATCGGCCTCGCGCGCATGGAGCGCGTCGTGCGCGAGCGCATGACCACGCAGGACGTCGACGAGATCACGCCGCAGTCGCTCATCAACATCCGGCCGATCGTCGCCTCCATCAAGGAGTTCTTCGGCTCGAGCCAGCTCTCGCAGTTCATGGACCAGACCAACCCCGTGGCCGGCCTCACCCACAAGCGCCGCCTCTCGGCGCTGGGTCCGGGCGGCCTGTCCCGCGAGCGCGCGGGCTTCGAGGTCCGTGACGTCCACCCTTCGCACTACGGCCGCATGTGCCCCATCGAGACGCCGGAAGGTCCGAACATCGGGCTCATCGGCTCGCTTGCGACCTTTGCGCGCATCAACCGCTACGGCTTCATCGAGACGCCGTATCGCAAGGTCTTCAAAGGGAAGGTCACCGACGAGATCGAGTACCTCACGGCCGACGTCGAGGAGCGCTACATCATCGCGCAGGCCACCGAGGCGTTCGATCCCAAGACGCGGAAGTTCGTCAACGACCGCGTGCTCTGCATCAAGAAGGGCGGCGAGCCGATCGATGTCGAGCCTGCCGCCGTCGACTACATGGACGTGAGCCCGCGCCAGATCGTCTCGGTCGCGACCGCGCTCATCCCTTTCCTCGAGCACGACGACGCGAACCGGGCGCTCATGGGTTCGAACATGCAGCGCCAGGCGGTCCCGCTCATGCGGCCTGCCGCCCCTCTCGTCGGGACCGGCATGGAGTATCGTGCCGCCATCGACACCGGTGAGATCCTGCTCGCAAAGCGTTCGGGTGTCGTCGAGTACGTGGATAGCGTCAAGATCGTCGTGCGCGCAAAGGACGGCAGCATCGACGAGTACTTCATGCCGAAGTTCATGCGCTCCAACCAGGGCACCTGCATCAACCATCGCCCGATCGTCGCCGAGGGCGACAAGGTCAAGGTCGGCGACGTGCTCGCCGACGGCCCCTCGTCGGAGATGGGCGAGCTCGGCCTGGGCCAGAACCTCCTCGTGGCGTTCATGCCGTGGGAGGGCTACAACTACGAGGACGCGATCATCCTCTCCGAGAAGCTCGTCAAGGACGACGTGCTCACCTCAATCCACATCGAGGAGTACGAGGTCGAGGCGCGCGACACCAAGCTCGGCCCGGAGGAGATCACCCGCGAGATCCCCAACGTTGGCGAGGACGTGCTGGCCAACCTCGACGAGGCGGGCATCATCCGCATCGGCGCCGAGGTGTTCCCCGGCGACGTGCTCGTCGGCAAGGTCACCCCGAAGGGCGAGACCGAGCTCACCGCTGAGGAGCGGCTGCTGCGCGCGATCTTCGGCGAGAAGGCACGTGAGGTCCGGGACACCTCGCTCAAGGTCCCGCACGGCGAGACTGGCCGCGTCATCTCGGTGCGCACGTTCTCCCGCGATGCCGGTGACGATCTGTCGCCGGGCGTCAACGAGCTCGTGCGCGTCTACGTCGCTCAGAAGCGCAAGATCTCCGAGGGCGACAAGCTCGCCGGCCGCCACGGCAACAAGGGCGTCATCGCCAAGATCCTTCCGGTCGAGGATATGCCCTTCATGGCCGATGGCACGCCGGTCGACGTCATCCTGAACCCGCTCGGCGTACCGAGCCGCATGAACGTCGGCCAGCTGCTCGAGACCCACCTCGGCTGGGCGGCGATGACCGGCTGGAGCGAAGACACGAAGCAGTCCAAGCCGGTCGACGGCCCGATGCACGTGGCCTCGCCGGTGTTCGACGGCGCGAGCGAGACCGAGATATCCGAGGTCATCGAGCACTCGAACCGCAACATGAAGCTCAAGGCCGAGACGCGCTTCGGCAAGAAGGCGCGGCCCGACCTCGTGCCCGAGCTCTCGCGCGAGGGCAAGACGGTACTCTACGACGGGCGCACCGGCGAGCCGTTCCGCGAGCCGGTCACGGTGGGACAGATCTACATACTCAAGCTGCTGCACCTCGTCGACGACAAGATCCACGCGCGTTCGACCGGTCCGTACTCGCTCATCACCCAGCAGCCGCTCGGTGGTAAGGCGCAGTTCGGCGGCCAGCGCTTCGGCGAGATGGAGGTCTGGGCCCTGTACGCGTACGGCGCGGCCTATGTGCTCCAGGAGATACTGACCGCGAAATCTGACGACGTGCTCGGCCGCGTGAAGGCCTACGAGGCGATCGTCAAGGGAGAGAACATCCCCGAGCCCGGCATCCCCGAGTCGTTCAAGGTGCTCGTCAAGGAGATGCAGTCGCTCTGCCTCGACGTCGAGATCCTGACTGAGGATGGCGGCGAGATCGAGCTTAGGGAAGAGGAAGAAGACATCTTCAAGACGGCCGAGGAGCTCGGCCTCGACCTCGGTGACGCCGGTGTGTCGGCTGAGAGCGAGGCGAGCACCGATGCGCTCGAGGAGCTCATCGAGAGCGACATCTCCGCGCTCGACCTCGGCGTTGACCTTGCTTCCGACGGCACGGACGAGGAGGAGTAGACCTTGCTCGACGTCGATGTGAACAACTTTGACAGGCTCCGGATAGGCCTGGCTTCGTCCGAGCAGATCCGCCAGTGGTCGCGCGGCGAGGTGAAGAAGCCCGAGACGATCAACTACCGCACGCTCAAGCCTGAGAAGGACGGCCTGTTCTGCGAGAAGATCTTCGGGCCGACCAAGGACTGGGAGTGCTACTGCGGCAAGTACAAGCGTGTCCGCTTCAAGGGCATCGTGTGCGAGCGCTGTGGTGTCGAGGTCACCCGCGCCAAGGTGCGCCGCGACCGCATGGGCCACATCGAGCTCGCCGCTCCCGTGAGCCACATCTGGTACTTCAAGGGCGTGCCGAGCCGGCTCGGCTACCTGCTCGACATCGCGCCGAAGGACCTCGAGAAGGTGCTCTACTTCGCATCCTCGATCATCACGTCGGTCAACGATGAGGACCGGGAGGCCGATCTCACCACGCTCAAGGAGGAGCTCGCCGCCGACCTGACCGAACTCGAGGCTGAGAAGGCAGAGGAGCTCGCAGCGGTGGAGGCCGAGCGCGACCGGCGGATCGCCATCGCCAAGGGCGAGCTCGAGCCCGAGGAGGGCGAGGAGGCCGCCGAGGACGAGACGCCGGTGGCCGACCGCGTCAAGAAGATCGAAAAGGAAGCCACGCGCGACCTCTCGGACCTCGAAGAAGAGTACGCCGAGCGCAAGCACCTGCTCACCGAAGCGTTCGACACCTTCCAGAAGCTCGCGCCCAAGATGCTCATCAACGATGAGACGCTCTACCGCGAGATGAAGGTCCGCTACGGGACCTACTTCCGCGGCGGAATGGGCGCCGAGGCGATCAAGGACCTGCTCCAGCAGGTCGATCTCGAGGCGCTCGCCGAGGAGCTTCGCACCCAGATCCGCGAGGGCAAGGGCCAGAAGCGCGCCAAGGCCGTCAAGCGCCTGAAGGTTGTCGCTGCGTTTCGCGGTTCGAGCAACAACCCCGCGTGGATGATCCTCGACGCGATCCCCGTGATTCCGCCGGACATCCGCCCGATGGTCCAGCTCGATGGCGGACGCTTCGCGACGAGCGACCTCAACGACCTGTACCGCCGGGTCATCAACCGCAACAACCGCCTGAAGCGCCTGCTCGACCTCGGCGCTCCGGAGATCATCGTCAACAACGAGAAGCGCATGCTGCAGGAGGCCGTCGACGCGCTCTTCGACAACGGCCGGCGCGGCCGTCCGGTCACCGGACCGGGCAACCGCCCCCTGAAGTCGATCTCGGACATGCTCAAGGGCAAGCAAGGCCGCTTCCGCCAGAACCTGCTCGGCAAGCGCGTGGACTACTCGGGCCGTTCGGTCATCGTGGTCGGGCCGGAGCTCAAGCTCCACCAGTGCGGCCTGCCCAAGACCATGGCGCTCGAGCTCTTCAAGCCGTTCGTCATGAAGCGCCTGGTCGACCTCGACCACGCGCAGAACATCAAGAGCGCCAAGCGCATGGTCGACCGCGGCAAGGGTGTCGTCTGGGACGTGCTCGAGGAGGTCATCACCGAGCACCCGGTGCTGCTCAACCGCGCACCCACCCTGCACCGCCTCGGCATCCAGGCCTTCGAGCCGGTGCTCGTGGAGGGCAAGGCCATCCGCATCCACCCGCTCGTCTGCACGGCGTTCAACGCCGACTTCGACGGCGACCAGATGGCCGTGCACGTGCCGCTGTCCTCCGAGGCGCAGGCCGAGGCGCGCATCCTCATGCTTGCCACCAACAACATCAAGTCGCCGGCGCACGGTCGCCCGCTCACGACGCCCACGCAGGACATGGTCATCGGCCTGTACTATCTCACCGCCGAGCGCCCCGGCATGCCGGGCGAGGGCCGGGTCTTCTACAGCTTCGACGAGGCGATGCTCGCCTACGACAGCCGCTCGGGTCTCGACCTGCAGGCGAAGATACACGTGCGTCTCGCAGAGGACCTGCACGTCGAGACCGCGCCCGGCGAGTACGCCGCCTTCGCGGCCGGCTCACGCATCGAGACCACCATCGGCCGGGTGACCTTCAACCGGTCGCTGCCGCCGGACTACGCGTTCGTCAACCACGAGATCGATAAGAAGGGCATATCGCGTATCGTCGAGGACTGCGCCAACCGCTACTCGACCAACGAAATGACCGCCACGCTCGACGAACTCAAGCGCCTCGGCTTCCACTACGCGACACGCGCCGGGCTCACGGTCTCGGTCTACGACGCGAAGATCCCCACCGACAAGGACGCGATCCTCGAGAGCGCGCAGGCGACGGTCGACAAGATCGACGAGCAGTACGACCGCGGGCTCATCACCGCCGACGAGCGGCACCGTCAAATCGTCGATGTGTGGACGCGTGCCACCGACGAGGTGGGCGACGCGATGGCCGAGAACTTCGACAAGTTCAACCCCATCTACATGATGGCGAACTCCGGGGCGCGCGGTAACATCAAGCAGATCCGCCAGCTCGCCGGGATGCGTGGCCTGATGGCCAACCCGAAGGGTGACATTCTCGACCGCCCGATCAAGGCGAACTTCCGCGAGGGGCTGTCGGTGCTCGAGTACTTCGTCTCCACGCACGGCGCACGCAAGGGTCTGGCCGACACCGCGCTGCGTACAGCCGACTCGGGCTACCTCACGCGCCGCCTGGTCGACGTGGCCCAGGACGTCATCGTCCGCGAGAGCGACTGCGGCACAGACGAGGGCGCGACCTTCGGGCTCAGGCCGGAGACTGGCCTTGCCCCGGTCGACCTGAACCTTGTGGGCCGCTGCCTGCTCGAGCCGGTGAGGCATCCGAAGACCAAGAAGGTCCTCAAGGCGGCAGGGGAGTACCTGGCCGACGAGGCCGACCTGCTCGTGCTGTTCGATGCGGGCGTCGAGTCGGTCGTCGCGCGGACCGTCATGACCTGCCATGCCAAGCACGGCATCTGCCAGGCGTGCTACGGCTGGGACCTCGCGAGCCGCAAGCCCGTCGACATCGGGACGGCGGTCGGCATCATCGCCGCCCAGTCTATCGGTGAGCCGGGTACTCAGCTCACGATGCGTACCTTCCACACCGGTGGTGTCGCGGGTGAGGACATCACCCACGGCCTGCCTCGTGTCACCGAGCTCTTCGAGGCCCGCAAGCCCAAGGGTCAGGCGATCCTCGCAGAGGTGGCGGGCACGCTCAAGATCGAGGACGGCGAGAAGTCCCGCAGCCTCATCGTCACCGACGAGGAGGGTCACGAGAAGTCCTACCAGGTCTCGCGGCGCGCGCGCCTGCGCCCCGGCGTCGCCGACGGCGTGCCGGTCGCGCTCGGCCAGCAGCTCACTGAGGGTTCGGTCAACCCGCACGACCTGCTGCACCTGAAAGGCCCGAGCGACGTGCTCCTCTACATCGTCGCGCAAGTCCAGGACGTCTACCGTAGCCAGGGTGTCGACATCAACGACAAGCACATCGAGGTCATCGCGCGCCAGATGCTGCGCAAGATCACGGTGCTCGAGCCCGGTGATACCGACTTCCTACCCGGCCAGCTCGTCGACCGCTTCGTCTTCGAGCGGGAGAACGAGCAGCTGATGGCCGACGGCGCGGAGCCCGCCGTGGGTACGCCGGTTCTCCTCGGCATCACCAAGGCGTCGCTTGCGACGGAGAGCTACCTCTCCGCGGCCTCGTTCCAGGAGACCACCCGCGTGCTCACCGACGCGGCGATCGCCGGCAAGGAAGACCAGCTCCTCGGCCTGAAGGAGAACGTCATCATCGGTAAGCTCATCCCGGCCGCGACCGGAATGAAGCGCTACCGCTCGGTGAAGCTCACCTACAAAGGCCAGTCGGCCGAGTGGGAGCGCGCCGAGGAAGGCCCGCTTCCCGAGTTTGCGCCCGAGGAGCTCAAGGAGCTCGAGTCGCTGCTGCCGGTCCCGCAGGCCGACGAGGGCATCTCCGCCGACGACGCGGCCGCGCTCTTCGACATGGAGGCGGGCGACGCCGACGCAGACATCGATATCTCTCGCTTCGATGGTACGGTCTTCGAGCCCGAGGTGGCGAAGGCTGCCGACGAAGACATCTCCTTCGACGAGGCCGTGCCGAACGCGGCCGCTGGCAGCTCGCTCACGCTCGACGAGGTCGGAGTCTCGACCCGCGTGCGGCACCTGCTCGCCGAGGCCGGCATCACGACCGTTGCACAGCTGCAGGAGAAGTCGCAGTTCGAGCTGCTGGCCATCGAGGGCATCGGCCCGAAGGCGGTGGCCGAGCTCGAGGACCGGCTCGCCGAGCACGGTGCGACGATCAGGTCGTAGGGCCAGCGTAGACACTGCTTGCCTGGCGGGGCGCCCTTCGGGGTGCCCCGCTTCGTGAGGGCCGGTCCGCGGACGGGGATAGGGTAGATACGCCCGGATGCGTGGCGTTTGACAAGCATGGAGGGGGTTGGTAAAGTTCGAGCTTGCGACTTCATGCGCGGTGGCGTGACCCTGCCCGCTGCCGCCTGACGGACGATGATCTACGGATCTGAGAAGAAGGAGAGCACGTTGCCCACGATCAACCAGCTGGTCCGCAAGGGCCGCACGGCGAAGGCGACCAAGAGTGCCACCCCGGCGCTGAAGGGCAGCCCCCAGAAGCGCGGCGTCTGCACCCGCGTCTACACGACGACCCCGAAGAAGCCGAACTCGGCGCTTCGCAAGGTGGCGCGTGTTCGCCTCGTGCACGGCATGGAGGTCACCGCGTACATCCCCGGCATCGGCCACAACCTGCAGGAGCACTCAATCGTGCTCGTGCGTGGCGGTCGTGTGAAGGACCTCCCGGGTGTCCGCTACAAGGTCATCCGTGCCGCGCTGGACTGCGCCGGAGTGAGCAACCGCAACCAGGCGCGTTCGCGCTACGGTGTGAAGAAGAACGCATAGCGAGACAGATGTGCGGACCCGCCGCGCGGTGCGGCGGGTCTTTGAGTGAACGAAGACCGGAGGAGACCGAGCATGCCCAGGCGCGCTGCAGCAACCCGTCGGGAGATCCAGCCTGACGCCGTGTACAACAACCGGCTCGTCACGCAGCTGATCAACAAGATCCTGTGGGACGGCAAGAAGTCGACCGCCGAGAAGATCGTCTACGACGCCTTCGACATCGTCGAGCAGAAGACCGGCGGCGACCCGCTAGCCACCTTCAAGAAGGCGATGGACAACGTTCGTCCGACCCTCGAGGTCCGGCCGAAGCGCGTCGGCGGCGCCACCTACCAGGTGCCGGTCGAGGTCAACTCGCGCCGTGCGACCACGCTCGCCATCCGCTGGATGGTCGGCTTCTCCCGCGGCCGCCGCGAGAAGACCATGGCCGAGCGCCTCGCGGCCGAGATCATGGATGCCGCCAACGGCACCGGCGCCTCGGTGAAGAAGCGCGAGGACCTGTTCAAGATGGCCGAGTCGAACCGCGCGTTCAGCCACTACCGCTGGTAGCGCGAACCGATACCTGACCGACACTGAGAGATGTGAGGACGAACCTCTCTATGGCGCCCAAATCCTATCCACTCGCCAAGACCCGCAACATCGGGATCATGGCTCACATCGACGCCGGCAAGACCACGACGACCGAGCGCATCCTGTTCTACACGGGTAAGTCGCACAAGATCGGCGAGGTCCACGATGGCGCTGCGACCATGGACTGGATGGTCCAGGAGCAGGAGCGCGGCATCACGATCACGTCGGCCGCGACGACGTGCTTCTGGAAGGAACACCGTATCCAGATCATCGATACGCCCGGACACGTGGACTTCACCGTCGAGGTCGAGCGCTCGCTGCGCGTGCTCGACGGCGCGTGTGCGGTCTTCTGCGCCGTGGGCGGCGTGGAGCCGCAGTCCGAGACGGTCTGGCGCCAGGCCGACACCTACGGTGTCCCGCGCATGGCCTACATCAACAAGATGGACCGCACGGGCGCTGACTTCTTCAACGTCGTCCAGATGATGAAGGACCGCCTCAACACCCGCCCGGTCCTGCTGCAGCTGCCGATGGGCGCCGAGGACACGTTCCACGGCATCATCGATCTCGTGGAGATGCACGCCATCCACTTCAACGAGGATGACAAGGGCATCAACCCGACCGTCGAGGAAATCCCGGCCCAGTTCGCCGAGGACGCGGAGATGTACCGCGCCGAGCTCGTCGAGGCGGCGGCAGAGTATGACGATGCGCTGCTGGAGAAGTTCCTCGCCGAGGAGGAGATCTCGGTTCCCGAGATCAAGGCCGCACTGCGCAAGGCCTGCATCGACACCGCGATCACGCCGGTCGTCTGTGGCGCGTCGTTCAAGAACAAGGGCGTCCAGCCCCTGCTCGACGCGATCCTCGACTACCTTCCCTCGCCGCTGGACATCGCGGCCATCAAGGGCCACGACGTCAAGACCGGTGAGGAGATCGAGCGACCGGCCGATGCGAAGGCGCCGTTCGCCGCGCTCGCGTTCAAGGTCATGACCGACCCCTACGTCGGCAAGCTTACCTACTTCCGCGTCTACTCGGGCACGATGGACGCCGGTTCCTACGTGCTGAACTCGACCAAGGGCCACAAGGAGCGCATCGGCCGCCTGCTCGAGATGCACGCCAACAGCCGCGAGGACGTTCAGAGCGTGTCCGCCGGCGACATCGTCGCCGCCGTCGGCCTGAAGAACACGACGACCGGCGACACCCTGTGCGCGGAGAGCGCGCCGGTGCTCCTCGAGTCGATGGTCTTCCCGGACCCGGTCATCGACATCGCCATCGAGCCGAAGACGAAGGCCGAGCAGGAGAAACTCGGCGCCTCGCTCGCCAAGCTCGCCGAGGAGGATCCGACCTTCCGGGTGCGCACCGACACCGAGACCGGTCAGACCATCATCGCCGGCATGGGCGAGCTGCACCTCGAGGTCATCGTCGACCGCCTGCTGCGCGAGTTCAAGGTCGAAGCGTCCGTCGGTAAGCCGCAGGTCGCGTACCGCGAGACCGCGGGCAAGCAGATCGACAACGTCGACATGAAGTTCGCCCGCCAGACCGGTGGCCGCGGCCAGTACGGCCACGTGGTCATCAACGTCCTCCCTCAGCAGCCCGGTGTCGGCTACGAGTTCGACAACAGGATCGTCGGCGGTGCCATCCCCAAGGAGTACATCCCGGCGGTCGACAAGGGCATCCAGGAGGCGCTCGAGTCGGGCGTGCTCGCCGGCTATCCCGTCGTCGACGTCAAGGTCGAGTTGGTCGACGGCTCGTACCACGAGGTCGACTCGTCCGAGATGGCGTTCAAGGTCGCCGGCTCCATGGCGATCAAGGAGGGCCTGCGCAAGGCGGCCCCGAAGCTGCTCGAGCCGATGATGGCCGTCGAGGTAGTCACGCCCGAGGAGTTCATGGGCGACGTCATGGGCGACCTGTCTAGCCGCCGCGGCCACATCGAGGGCATGGAGGCCCGCGGCAACGCGCAGGTCATCCGCGCGAAGGTGCCGCTCTCCGAGATGTTCGGTTACTCGACCGACCTGCGCAGCCGCACCCAGGGCCGCGCGGTCTACTCGATGCAGTTCCACGCGTACGAGCCCGTGCCGAAGTCCGTTGCCGATGAGATCGTCGCCAAAGTCGGCGGCGACGCGCGCTAGGGGAGCAGACATGGCCAAGAAGAAGTTCGAGCGTACCAAGCCGCACGTGAACATCGGCACCATC
>JBBIIC010000035.1:0-15289 GCA_037446725.1 Actinomycetota bacterium | reverse complement strand
GACCGAATCCATGAGATCGGCCGTGGCTGCAGCGTTTGCGTTAACGTATCCGGTGGGATACACTCCATACATGATCGAGATTCGGCAGACAGACGAGTACGAGTCGTGGTTCGAACGTTTGCGCGACCGCGAGGCGCGGTTCCGCATCATCGCTCGGATCCGCCGGCTCTCCCTCGGCAACCTCGGCGACGTGAAGCCGGTCGGTGAGGGCGTCTCGGAACTGCGGATCACGTACGGGCCCGGCTATCGCATCTACATCAAGCAGCAAGGCGACACGCTGATCGTGTTGATTGCCGGTGGCGACAAGTCGAGCCAGAAGCGCGACGTCGAGCGAGCTAAGCAACTCGCTCGGGACCTGTAAGGAGGTCTCCTGATGCCTACGAACAAGACGACCACCCGCCCTTGGGACCCCGCGCGCTACCTAGAGAGTGACGAGGATGTCGCGGCCTACCTCGATGCCGCTCTTGAGGAAAATGACCCCGCACTGCTCGCCGCGGCGCTCGGAGATGTTGCTCGCGCCAAGGGGATGACTGAGATTGCCCGCGAGACCGGTCTCGGCCGCGAGAGTCTCTACAAGGCACTTTCGACTGACGGAAACCCTGAGTTCGGGACGGTCCAGAAGGTCGTGCGCTCGCTCGGACTCAAGCTGCGCATCACCGCATGATCGGTCTAACCCGGGCGTCAACCCGACAACGCCGTGTGAGGCGTCCTCGGACAGGGACCGGGGGTAGGCGTTGCGGGTCACGCCCAAGAGCGTCAGTCCCCTTCGGGTAGATAGCCCGACCGAGATCAACGCCGTGGTGCCGCTCGATTGGGGCGTTACGGGACATGCAGACGGACTCGGCTGGCGGCTCAGCCCATCGCCTTCCTGACGAGTTCTTCGATTCGCTTCTCCTCTTCGTCGCCAAGCGCGGTCAGCGCGAACGAGGTGGACCACATGTTGCCGTCGTCCAGGGCAGCGACCTCGTCGAACCCGATCGTTGCGTACCTCGCCTTGAACTTCGATGCCGCCTGGAAGAAGCAGAGCACCTTGCCGTCCTTCGCCCAGGCGGGCATCCCGTACCACATTCTCGGCGTGAGCGTCGGAGCGGCCCGCTCTACGATCGCCTGGAACCGCTCGGCCATCTTCCGGTCGGCCTCAGGCATCGCGGCGATGTTCGCGCGTACCTCGGCAAGGCCGTCCGCCTTCTTCGAGCGCGGTGCGCGCGCCGGCTTCGCGCTCGCCGTGTCTTCAGGCATGGTGCCACCTCCCGGTCTCGGAGCCATGGCACGAGCATTCCCGGCTTGTACACCCGAGTAACCGGGCACACGCGTCGCGCGGTATGATCGCTCCGGAGGACTGGGCGCGTACCGCGCTCCACCTTGCCGAGACCGGGAACGTGATTCGCACATGCTGAAGATTCGACCGGAGGCGCCTGCGGACATCGCGGCTATCCACCGGGTCAACGAGCGGGCCTTCGACACGTCGGCCGAGGCCGACATCGTCGACGAGCTCCGGCGCGTCTGCCCCCGCTTCCTCTCGCTCGTCGCCGAGGTCGACGGCGCGGTGGTGGGGCATGTTCTCTTCACCTCGGTGACGGTGGACAGCGCGCCTGACCTTGAGGGCACGGGGCTCGCGCCGCTGGCGGTCGATCCGGACTACCAGCGCCAGGGCATCGGCTCTGCACTCGTGGCGACCGGGCTCGAGGTACTGCGGGACCAGGAGTGCCCGTTCGTAATCGTCCTCGGCCATCCGGAGTTCTACCCGCGGTTCGGCTTCGAGCCCGCATCGGCGCACCGCCTGGCGACCCAGTGGGAGGGGGTGCCCGACGAGGCGTTCATGGTGCGGGTCTTCGACGCGAGGGCGCTAGAGGACGTCTCGGGCGTGGCCAGGTACCGGGACGAGTTCGACGCCGCGATGTAGTGGGGCGGCAGGGTAAGGCGATCGTGGAGACTGTGCTCGTGCCGCGCCGAGAAGAGGAGTTGAGAACCATGGCGGAGCTGAAGACGCGCCCCACGGATTCTGACGTCACGGCCTACGTCGATGCTATCGAAGACGAGGTGCGTCGGGAGGACTGCCGCACGCTGCTCGCGATGATGAGGCGTGTGACCGGCGCCGAGCCTGTGATGTGGGGCGATAGCATCATCGGCTTCGGCGAGTACCATTACCGTTCGCCGAGAACCGGTCGCGAGGGTGACTGGTTCGAGACCGGTTTCGCATCGCGCAAGGCCAACATCGCGCTCTACATCATGCCGGGACTCGAACCCTATGCCGAGATCCTGGACCGGCTCGGTAAGCACAAGACGGGGGTCGGCTGCGTCTACCTCAAGCGACTGTCCGATGTCGATCCGGCCGTGTTGGAAGAGCTCGTCGCGACGGCGGTGGCAGCACTGCGGGCCGAGCAGGGGTAGAGGCCGTCCGCATCGCGTCGTCCGTTTCGGTGAGCGCTGCGGCACGAAACGTGTTATGCTCCCTCCGGCGAGTCACAGAGGCTCGTGGGATTGCGACGTGACACACCGCATTCTGGCGGTTGGTCGCGTCGTTTCGTTTTGCCCCGATGGGGCGAGAGGATGGTTTCACCATGGCAGAAGGCACAGTCAAAAGGTTCAACCCTGACAAGGGCTACGGCTTCATCGAGCGCGAGGACGGCGACGATCTCTTCGTCCACTTCTCCGAGATCCAGAGCGAGGGCTTCAAGACCCTCGACGAGGGTCAGGCCGTGTCCTTCACGGAGTCCACTGGCCAGAACGGCAAGCAGCAGGCGACCCAGGTGCGTGCCCTCTAGGCACTCCTGATTGAGGGCTCACGGGCCGGGCAGCCCTCACGGGCTGTCCGGCTCTGTTTCGCACGGACAACGCGGCGCGGTGGTAGACACCCGGCCGTTCGCTGGGTATACTCCCCTGGTCAACCGCATATCGTTCATGTAAGCGGGACCCCGCCCCTCGGGGTCGAGACGGTCCCCACCTTGCGGCGCCACCTGGCAGCTGTCTGGTCGAGATGAACCGCCCGGGCCGGCCCCTCGAGGGCTGCGTTCCGCGGCGTCGCATCCCGTCGGCAGCCATGCCGCGGGATGTTTTGTTGTGTAGGGATGCGGTTCGGGGCGGAACGGGCCGCGAAATGTGGAGGTGAACTGCCCATCAGCGCAGTAGAGCCGAGGATCAACGAGAAGATTCGCGCGCCGCGAGTGCGGCTCATCGGTGTCGACGGGTCCCAGCTCGGGGTCTTCGAGACGCCCGATGCCCAGCGGATCGCTGACGACCAGAATCTCGACCTCGTCGAGGTGGCACCCAACGGCGACCCGCCTGTGTGCCGGATCATGGACTACGGCAAGTACAAGTACGAACAGGACATCAAGGCCAAGAAGGCGCGTAAGCACCAGGCCACCGTCCAGATCAAAGAGATCAAGTTCCGGCCGAAGATCGACACGCACGACTACGAGACCAAGAAGAAGCACGTGGTCCGCTTCCTCGAGGCCGGCGCCAAGGTGAAGGTCACGATCATGTTCCGTGGCCGGGAGATGGTTCATGCCGAGCGCGGGCTTGCCATCCTCGAGCGGCTTGCCGAGGACGTCAAGGACCTCGCGACGATCGAGAACCAGCCCAAGCTCGAGGGCCGCAACATGCACATGTTGATCCAGCCCATCAAGCGGGACCCGAAAGACATGAAGGAAGTGGAAGCGGCCACCGGGGAAGCATCGGCCGGGTAAGGAGTCAGAGACATGCCCAAGATGAAGACGCACAAGGGGACCGCGAAGCGGTTCAAGCTCACCGGTGGCGGCAAGATCAAGCGCGGCAACGCGTTTAAGAGCCACATCCTCGAGAAGAAGACCCCCAAGCGCAAGCGCGCGTTTCGCAAGGACTCGTACGTCCACCCGGCCGACGAGAAGGTCATCAAGAAGAACCTCGGCATCGGCTAGGTCCGACGCTTCGAACCAGTAGGGAGTTGATCCACCATGCCTCGAGTGAAGAGAGCGGTTACCGCCAAGAAGAAGCGTCGGACGATGCTCGCCAAGGCGAAGGGCTACTACGGCAACAAGAGTCGCAGCTACCGCGCCGCCAAGGAGCAGGTCCAGCATTCGCTGCAGTACGCCTATCGCGACCGCCGCAACAAGAAGCGTGAGATCCGTCGGTTGTGGATCACCCGCATCAACGCCGGTGCGCGCCAGAACGGTATGTCGTACTCGACGTTCATGAACGG
The DNA here is from genome assembly GCA_037446725.1 of Actinomycetota bacterium. GTDB lineage: Bacteria > Actinomycetota > Coriobacteriia > Anaerosomatales > SLCP01 > JBBIIC01. Next base: position 11,112 of record JBBIIC010000035.1, on the reverse strand, counting down.
TCTGAAGAAGGCTGGCATCGAGCTGGACCGCAAGGTGCTGTCGGACATGGCCATCAACGATCCGGCCGCCTTTGCCAAGCTCGTCGAGGTCTCCAAGGAGAAGGCCTCGGCGTAGGCACCCAGGTTTCGCCGATCTCGCGCCACCCGAACGCCGCCTCCGGGCGGCGTTCTGCGTTGTCGGGGCCAAGCGCTGCCGGTCATCGGCCGTGGAGGCCCCATGGTCACATCGCGGAAAGGCCTGACTAACACTCGTGCGCTAGCGTGTGTAGCGCGGACCCGGGGTCCACTCGGGCCCGCGCCATCATCCAGCGGCCTCCCCTCGGCCGGCCACGAGAGGGGAGTCGTTATGAAGAGGATGGTCTTGTTGGCGTGTGCGATGGCGCTTGCCGGCAGCATCGGGTTCGCGGGGGCGTACTTCACCGCGCAGAGGTCCGTACCGGACAACGTGATCAGCGCGGGCACCATTGCGGTCACCGCGGCGCCAGAGGCCGGCGCGATCTCGATGGAAAACCTCGCCCCGGGTCAGAGCCAGACGCGCATGCTGACGGTCACCAATACCGGCACACTCCCGGTCGAAGTGAGCGTGACAGAAGCGAAGCGAGCAGGCATCACCGAGTTCTATAACGCGCTCGCGTGTGCTGCGAGCACGGGAGGCCAGCCGCTCTACGAGGGTGCGCTCGCAGGCATGGCCACCAAGCCGGTACGCATCGAGCCCGGTCAGAGTGCGGAGATCGAGTTCGCCATCACTATCCCCGCCCAGGCCGGCAACTCGCTTATCGGCGACTACGTGCGTCTGACGCTCTACGTGGACGCGGTCCAGGCGCTGTGAGTGTGAAGACGCTCGCGTTGCTGTGTGCTCTCGTCGCGTTGTTGGTTGCGAGCCACGGGGTCGTGATCGTCACGGGCGCTTCGATGGAGCCCACGCTCTCACGAGGGGACCTATGCCTCTACCGGCGAACCCGTGTCATCGAACCGGGTCAGGTGCTGGTGTTCGAGCGAGAGGACGGTCAGGGTCTCGTGGTGCACCGCGCTGTGACAGTGGGTCTGCGAGGGGAGATCCGGAGCCGTGGTGATGCCAACGATACCAACGACCCGGACCTCATCGCGGCCGGACAGGTACGGGGACGTGTTCTCCTGGCACTGCCGACAGGACGGCTCGCGGGTCGTTGAGCGCCTCACGTGTGCTACACTTCTCAACCAATCGTAGAGCGTGAGGCGATGATGGAGAGGAGCCGGCGCATCTGGCTCCGCCACCAGGAAAGGGACCCGGTTCAGACTGGAAGGTCCCTGTGGGGCAGCGCCGGCGGTTCGCTCCGGAGCCGCGACCTGAACGCGCACACCGTGCGCCGGTAGGGAAGCCGGATCCCCCGATAGCGGGACGCAGCGGCAGCGAGGCCGCAACGCGCCGGACGCCTCAGGTCCGCGCAGTGAGCGGGCCCGGCCAAGCCGGGTCAATCGAGGTGGTACCGCGGGAGCCGACTTCCGTCCTCGGGTCGAGATGATCCGGGACGGGTCGGCTCCCTTCTCGTCTGGAAACCATGAAGGCCGTTGCCGTGCGAGAGAGGCACAGATGGGCATTATCGAGGATCTCGAGTCACTGAGGAGTTCGACGCTCGAGCGCGTCGAGGCCGCGCCCGACCTTGCGGCACTCGATGCCGTCAGAGTGGAGGTCCTGGGCAAGAAGGGGTCGCTGACGGTCGTCCTGCGGGGGCTCGGTGCTCTCTCGGCTGAGGAGCGTCCGGCCGTCGGCAAGAGCTCGAACGAGGTGAGGGCTGCCATCGAGCAGTCGCTCGAGGCGCGCAAGGCCGTGCTGGCCGATGCCGCACTCGCCGCGCGCGTTGCCGCCGATGCGGTCGACGTGACGCTGCCCGGCCGCAAACGCCTGCCCGGCCGTAAACACCTCATTAACCAGATCGTCGACGAGCTCGTCGACATCTTCACCGGGCTCGGCTACCTCGTCGCCGAGGGCCCCGAGGCCGAGCTCGACTACTACAACTTCACCGCGCTGAACCACCCGCCCACTCATCCGGCGCGCTCGGCGACGGATACCTTCTACGTGCGCGACCTCTCCGACGGGGCGGTAGCGCACAATGGGCAGGTCACCGACGTGCTCCTGCGGACGCACACGAGCCCGGTGCAGGTCCGTGTCATGGAGCGCAAGAAGCCACCGGTCTACGTCATCTGTCCCGGGCGCGTCTACCGGCGCGACATCGCCGACCCGAGTCACCTGCCCCAGTTCCACCAGGTGGAGGGGCTCGTGGTCGACGAGGGCATCACCTTCGGCGATCTGAAGGGCACGCTCGATTACGTGTGCAAGGAGCTCTTCGGTAAAGACCGCAAGACGCGCTTCCGCCCGCACTTCTTCCCGTTCACCGAGCCGAGCGCGGAGGTCGACGTGTCGTGCGGCATCTGCGGGGGTTCGGGCTGCCGCTTCTGCAAGTACACCGGCTGGCAGGAGATTCTGGGCTGTGGGATGGTCGACCCGAACGTCTTCGGATATGTCGACATCGACCCCGAGGTCCACACCGGCTTCGCGTTCGGCATGGGCGTCGAGCGGATCGCCGCCCTGCGCTACGACATCCCCGATCTACGAATGCTCGTCGAGGGCGACATGCGCTTCCTGCGCCAGTTCTAGACCACCACCCGGACGCATGCGCCCGCCCTTCTGATACGAAAGGACGAATGCCGAGATGTACGTCTCGATGAAGTGGCTGAAGGAACTCGTCGACGTCGACCTCAGCGTCGAGGAGCTCGTCGACCGTCTCGACATGACCGGCACCGCCGTGGAGTCCGTGCGAACCGTCGGCGAGGGCCTCGAGGGCATCGTCGTGGGCTCGGTGCTCACGAAGGAGCCCCACCCGGACGCCGACAAGCTGACCTACTGCTCGGTGGACGTGGGCGGCGCCGAACCGCTGCGCATCGTCTGCGGCGCGACGAACTTTGTGGCCGGCGACCGCGTGCCGGTCGCGTGCGTCGGCGCGACGCTTCCCGGTGGCCTCACCATCCAGAAGACGAAACTGCGCGGCGCGGTGAGCGAGGGCATGATGTGCTCCGCGCCCGAGCTCGGGCTCGGCGGGGACGCGTCCGGACTGCTCATCCTCCCGCCTGACGCGCCGGTGGGGATGGCGTTTGGCGAGTACCTCGGCAGGGCCGACACGATCGTCGAACTCGAAGTCACGCCGAACCGGCCTGACTGCCTCTCGATGGCCGGCGTGGCCCGCGAGGTCGGCGCGATCACCGGCAAGGCCGCGAGCGTGCCTGCTTCCTCACCACCGGAGTCGACCATCCCCGTCGCCGATGCGGTGAGCGTCGAGATCGCCGACCCCGACCTGTGCCCGCGCTACACCGCGCGTCTCATCCGCGGCGTCACCATCGGTCCCTCGCCCGAATGGCTGGCCGAACGCGTGACCGCCGCTGGCGCCCGCCCGGTCAACAACATCGTCGACATCACCAACTACGTGATGTTCGAGCTCGGCCAGCCGCTCCACGCCTTCGACGCGGCCACCATCACGCAGCGTGACGGCAAGGCTGCGATCATCGTGCGGCGCGCGACCGAGGGCGAGCGCCTCGGGACGCTCGACGGTCAGGATCGCGTGCTCGATGCCGAAATGCTCGTGATCGCCGACGATTCCGGCGCCGTTGCGCTTGCGGGAGTGATGGGCGGTGAGAACACCGAGGTCTCTGAGACGACCGTTGACATCCTGCTGGAATCGGCATGCTTCGATCCGGGCTCGGTGAGCCGTACGAGCCGCTCGCTCGGGCTCATCTCCGAGGCCTCGACCCGCTTCGAGCGCGGTGTCGATCCCGAGGGCTGCGTTGTCGCCGTCGACCGCGCAGCCGCGCTCATGGCCGAGCTTGCGGGCGGCGTGGTGGACGCCGGCGTCGTCGACGTCTACCCGGCGCCGGCGAGCCCGCGCGAACTGGAGCTGCGGATCGAGCGGCTCAACGCGGTGCTCGGTACCGAGATCGAGCCGGACGAGGCGGCCGCGATCCTGCGCGCTCTCGGCCTCGGCGTCGCGGAGGGGGCATCTTCGGGCATCCTGGCGATTACTGTGCCCACCTTCCGCCCCGACCTGGAGCGCGAGATCGATCTCGTCGAGGAGGTCGTGCGCGTGTGGGGCATGGAGCGCGTGCCAGCGACTCTGCCCGGCGGGCGAGGCCGGGTCGGGCGGCTCACCTCGCGGCAGCGCTGGCTCAGGCGCATCGACGCGACGATGCGGGCGGCCGGTCTCAACGAGACGATGACCTACTCGTTCGTCGACCCGGCCGACCTCGAGCGCATGCGTATGCCGCTGTCCGAAGGCGAGGTGCTCGCCGAGCTGGTGAACCCCATGTCCGAGGAGCAGGCGGTCATGCGCACGTCGCTACTGCCCGGGCTGCTGCGCTCGGTCTCGTACAACCAGCGCCGCGGCGTGTCCGACGTCCAGCTCTACGAGATAGGGACTGTCTTCGAGACGAGTCCCGGCCGCAAGCTGCCGCGCGAGCACACGTCGCTCGCGGGCGTGATGTGCGGCATGTGGTCGCGGCCGGGCTGGACGGGAGAGGCGGTCGCGCTCGACTTCTTCGATGGCAAGGGCGTGCTCGAGGCGCTTGTCGAGGAACTCCACCCTCGGCGCTTCCAGGTGCGTCCTACCGACCTGGCGTGGTTGCAGCCGGGCCGGAGCGCCGAGATCGCGGTTGACGGCACAGTCGCAGGCTGGCTCGGCGAGGTCCACCCGTCAGTCGCTGACGCGTTCGAGGCCGACGCACCGGTCGTCGCCTTCGAGCTGTCGGTGGAGGCGCTGCTTGCCGCGGCACGGACCGAACGCGTCTACTCGGAGGTGCCGCGGCACCCCGCAGTGACGCTGGATGTCGCGCTCGTGGTCGACGAGTCGGTGAGTGCCGAGCGCGTCAAACAGGCCATCACGAAGGCCGGGGGAGCGCTGCTCGACTCGGTGAGGCTCTTCGACGTGTACCGCGGTCCGGGGATTCCCGACGGCTCCAAGTCGCTTGCATGGGCGCTGTCGTACCGGGCGCCCGACCGCACGCTCAGCGATGACGAGGTCCGCCCGGTGCATGACAAGCTGCTGCGTAAGGTCTGCGGCAGCGTGGGAGCCGAGCTGCGTTCCTGATTGCATCGAAGACCGTACGAGATTCGCTAAGAACGCATAGCAATTGACTCTGATAAGGTCTTGGCGCATCAGAATTGACTTATATGCGATGCAACGGTATCCTTTCTCCACGTGTCGTCGTGAGAGGACGGAGAGATGCGAGACGTTGCCATCGTGGGGGCGCCCGGGTACGCGGGAGCCGAGCTCACGCGCCTGCTTGCGGCCCACCCCGAGCTTCGGCCCGCCGTGCTGACGTCGGCCACCGAGGCGGGTCGGCGCGTCAGCGACGTCTACCCGGCGCTGGCTCCGTTCGTCGACGCGTTGTATGTGGAGCCGGATCCGGCTGCGATAGCAGAGGCGTGTGAGATCGCGTTCCTCGCCGTCCCGCACACCGCGGCGCTCGGGATCGCACCTGCGCTGCTCGAGGCCGGACTTGTCGTGATCGACGCCTCCGCGGACTTCCGGCTGACCGATGCCGGGGTCTATGAGCGCTGGTACGGCGTCACGCACACCGCCTCCGAGTTGCTGGCCGAGGCCGTCTACGGGCTGCCCGAACTCGACCGCGCACGGCTTGACGGCGCGCGGCTCGTAGCCTGTCCCGGTTGCTATCCGACGGCTGCTCTGCTGGCGGCTGCGCCGGCGCTTGAGGCAGGAGTGGTCAGGCCCGAGCGGGTCATCGTCGACGCGAAGTCGGGCGTGTCCGGCGCAGGCCGTACGCCGGGACCGGGCACCCATTACCCGGCGGTCACCGAATCGCTCGCCCCGTACAAGGTCACGACGCACCGTCACACCCCCGAGATCGCCCAGGGCCTGTCCCGGGTCACCGGGAGCGAGACCCGGGTCGTCTTCACGCCGCACCTCGTCCCGATGAGCCGGGGTCTGCTGGCGACCGTCTACCTCGAGCTTACGGGGCCGCTCACCACGACCGACGCGGTCGCTCTCTACCGCGACCGCTACGCGGGCGAACCGTTCGTGACCGTTCACGACGCGGGCCGCATGCCGGCAACGCTCGAGGTCAGGGGCTCCAACCGTGCGCATATCGGTGTCGCGGTGGATGAAGCCGCCGGCATGCTCGTCGTAGCGTGCGCGATCGACAACCTCGTCAAGGGCACGGCGGGCCAGGCAGTCCAGTGCGCCAACCTCGTGCTCGGGTTCGATGAGACGGCCGGGCTCGACGTGCCGGTCCCGGTGGTGTGACGCACATGCCGGACCTCACCTTCGACATCACCTCCGTCCGAGGCGGCGTGCTCGCACCCACGGGCTTCGCGGCCGGTTCGGTCGCCGCCGGCATCAAGCGCTCCGGCGCGCTCGATGTCTGCGTTCTGGATGCGGGCGCCCTCGTTCCCGCCGCCGCGGTCTTCACGCGCAACGCCATGGCCGCGCCGCCCGTCGCGGTGAGCCGCAACGCTCACGCGGACGGCCGCCTGCGCGCGTGGGTCGTCAACGCCGGCAACGCGAACGCCTGCACCGGCGAGCCGGGACGGGCCGATGCTGTTGCGATGGTCGAGGCGGTCGCCGCTGCGCTCGGGTGCGATGTCGAGGACGTCGGTGTGGCTTCTACGGGTGTGATCGGCGTTCCGATGCCGATGGATGCCGTTCGCGGCGGCATCGCTGCGGCCTGCGCAGCGCTCGGCACCTCGCCCGAGCACGCGGCCGGCGCGGCCTCGGCGATCATGACCACCGACACCTTCTCGAAGGAGGCGGCGTGCGCCGTCACCGTCGACGGGGTCACCTACACGGTCGGCGGGATGGCCAAGGGCAGCGGCATGATCCACCCGAACATGGCGACGATGCTCGCGTTCGTCACGACCGACGCACCTCTGACGCCGGACGCGTGCGCGTCGATACTCAGGGCCGCCGTAGACGCGACCTTCAACCGCATCACCGTCGACGGGGACACCTCGACCAACGACACCTGCGCGCTCATGGCCAACGGGGCAGCGGGAGGCGAGCCGATCGGCCAGGACCATCCGCACCTGCCCGCCGTCGCCGCTGCGGTCGGGCGCGCGTGCGCCGACCTCGCGCGGATGATCGTGCGTGACGGCGAGGGCGCAACGAAGCTCGTCGAGGTAACCGTCACCGGCGCCCGCACCGACGCCGACGCCGAGGCGGCCGCACGGGCGGTCTCGGTCTCGCCGCTCGTCAAGACCGCGCTCTTCGGTGGGGACGCGAACTGGGGCCGGGTCGCGATGGCCATCGGCAACTCAGGCGCGACGATCGATCCCGCGCTCGTCGAGATCGTCTTTGCGGGTATCACTACCTGCAAGGGGGGCACCGCCGTGGCCTTCAGCGAGGAGGTCGCGGCGGAGGCGCTCGCACGCGACGAGATCGCAATCCTCGTCGAACTGCATCTGGGCAGCGGCGCGGCCACCGTGCTCACCTGCGACCTGAGCTACGAGTACGTGCGCATCAACGGCGACTACCGGACGTGAGCCCCGCAGGGCGCGACGAAGGACGGACCATGGAACATCTGCTGGAGAAGGCCGAGACCCTGACCGAAGCGCTGCCGTGGATCAAGCGCACCTGGGGCCGCACGGTGGTGCTCAAGTACGGCGGTGCGGCCATGACCGATCCCGAGCTGCGTGAGCACGTCGCCTCCGACATAGTGCTTATGAAGCTCGTCGGGGTGAACCCGGTCATCGTGCATGGCGGCGGCCCGACCATCACCTCGTACATGGAGCGTCTCGGCATGCCAGTCGAGTTCTTCGACGGCCTACGCGTGACGAGCAGCGAGGCGATGGAAGTTGTCAAGATGGTTCTCGTCGGCAAGATCAACAAGGAACTCGTGACCGCGATCAACGGCCACGGCCGGCTCGCCGTCGGCATCGCGGGTGACGACGCCAACCTCATCAAGGCGCGTCCCATCTCCGACCGGCTCGGCAGGGTCGGTGAAGTGACAGCCATCGACACGACCGTCATTCGCAAGCTGGTGGCCGACGGCTTCATCCCTGTCATCGCGAGCGTGGCGATCGGGGAGGACGGCGAGAGCTGCAACATCAACGCGGACCTCGTCGCTGGAGAAATCGCCGCCGCGCTCTCGGCGGACAAGGTCATCTTCCTCACCGACGTCGACGGGTTGTACCGCGACTTCGAGGACAAGGACTCTCTCATCAGCGCGCTCTCGCTCGAAGAGGTCGAGGACATGATCGCCAACGATCGGCTCGCGAGCGGGATGATCCCCAAGGTAGCAGCCTGCGCGCGGGCGCTAAGGGGTGGGGTGAACCGGGCGCACGTCCTCAACGGGATGGTCGCCCACTCGCTGCTGCTCGAGGTCTACACGGATGGGGGAGTCGGGACGATGATCACGCGAGGCGGGGAGAGCCTCGGCCTGCCTGACGATGGCGTCTACACCGCGTACGAGGGTGAGGTGACGCTCTAGCATGGGTGAGCGTTACGACGCGCTCGTGGCCAAGGACGCCGCCGTCATCATGCCGACGTACGCGCGCAAGCCGGTGCTCTTCGTCGAAGGCCGCGGCATGCGTCTGTACGACGACGACGGCCGCGAGTACCTCGACTTCGTGTCGGGAATCGGTGCGGTCAACCTCGGGCATGCGCATCCGGCGGTGACCGAGGCCGTGTGGCAGCAGATGGCCCGGCTCGTCCACGTGAGCAACCTCTATCACGTCGAGCACCGGGCCGAGCTCGCCGAGGACCTCTCGGTCCTGCTCGGCGGGGGGTGGAAGGCGTTCTTCTGCAACTCGGGCGCCGAGGCGTGCGAGGGCGCCATCAAGCTTGCACGCCGGTGGGGAACGAAGAACAAAGGACCGGAGGTCACCCGGATCATCACCGCCGAGCGCAGCTTCCACGGACGCACGCTGGCTGCGCTGGCCGCCACCGGCCAGCCTTCCAAGCAGGAAGCCTTCGCCCCGCTGCCGCCCGGGTTCGCACACGTGCCTCTCAACGACGTCGAGGCGCTCGAGGCCGAACTCGACGGCACGGTCTGCGCGGTGATGCTCGAGGTCATACAGGGGGAGGGCGGCGTCTACCCGTGCGACCGCGAGTACCTGGCGGCCGTCAGGAAGCTGTGTGACGACCGTGAGGTACTGCTCGTCCTCGACGAGGTGCAGACCGGATTCTGGCGCACCGGCGAGACACCCTTCGCACACCAGGCGTACGGGGTGAGGCCGGATGTCGTCGCGCTTGCCAAAGCGATGGCGAACGGCCTGCCGGCGGGCGCGATCACCGCGCACGGAATGGCTGCCGAGGCCTTTGAGCCGGGAGACCACGGGTCGACCTTCGGTGGAGGACCGGTCGTCTGCGCGGCAGCGCGCGCGACGATCGCAGCGCTTGTCGACGAGGGTCTTGGCGCGCGCGCTGCCCGCGACGGCGCCTACCTGCGCTCGGGGCTCGAACGCCTGGCGCGCGAGGGGGGAGCGATCGTGGAGGTCCGGGGCAAGGGACTCATGCAAGCGGCCCATCTCAGCAGGCCCATGGCCGCGGATGTGGCCGCCGCCGCACTGGGCCGTGGCGTCGTGCTGAACCACATCGGAACGGATATCATCCGCTTCCTGCCGCCTCTGGTGTGCGGAAAGGCGGAGATTGATACACTCCTGCAGGTTCTGTCCGAACTCCTGGAAGACGGGGACGGTGCGCCGTGAAGAAGAGAGTCGAGCGACAGAGTGCCATCAGGCGTATCGTGCGTGAAGAGCGCATCCGAACCCAGCGTGACCTGGTGGAACGCCTGAAGAACGAGGGATTCGTCTATACGCAGGCTACCGTTTCGCGGGATGTCACCGAGATGGGGCTGCGCAAACTCCCCGAGGGTGTGTACGTGCTTGCCGAGGACCTGCACCTGCAGCGGATGATCTCCGAGCTTGTTACTAGCGTCGTGGGAACGGGTTCGCTCGTGCTCGTGAAGTCCACGCCCGGCACGGCACCCGGCGTGGCGGCCGCGCTGGACGGTGCCGAGCTCGAGGGCATCCTCGGCTCAATCGCGGGAGACGACACGGTGCTCATCATCGCGGCTGATGAGAGCAGCGCTGCCCGAGTACGTGACGGTATCGACAAGTTTCGCGGCACCCGCTGACAGCCGCGTCAGGAAGGGACACTCCATGGCACGTGAAAAGTGCGTACTCGCATACTCGGGCGGACTGGATACCTCGGTCGCCATCAAGTGGATCGCCGAGAACTACGACCTCGACGTCGTCGCGCTCGCCATCGATGTGGGTCAGGAGCGTCAGGACCTCGAGTTCGTGCGGCAGAAGGCGCTGGGCATCGGCGCGGTCGAGTCGGTCGTCAAGGACGTCCGGGAGGAGTACGTGGAGGAGTTCCTCTCCAAGGCACTCAAGGCCAACGCACTCTACGAGAACAAGTACCCGCTCGTCTCCGCGATGTCGCGCCCGATCATCGTCAAGCACCTCGTCGAGGAGGCACACCGCTGCCGCGCGAAGTACATCGCTCACGGCTGTACCGGCAAGGGAAACGACCAGGTTCGGTTCGAGGTCGGCATCGCCGCGCTCGACCCCGACATCGAGGTACTTGCGCCGGTGCGGGAGTGGGACCTCTGCACCCGCGAGCTCGAGATGGACTACGCCGCCGAGCGCGGCATCCCGGTGCCGACCACCAAGGACAACCCCTACTCGATCGACGACAACCTCTGGGGCCGCGCCATCGAGTGCGGCGTGCTCGAGGACCCCTGGGTCGAGCCGCCCGCCGACATCTACACGCTCACCTCGGATTCGCGCGGCAACACCTGCGACGAGCCCGAGTACGCCGAGATCAGCTTCGAGCAGGGCATCCCGGTCGCGCTCGACGGAGAGCTCATGAGCTTCCATGACATCATCGATCGGATGAACGAGCTCGCCGGCCGGCACGGCTTCGGGCGCATCGACATGATCGAGAACCGGCTCATCGGCGTGAAGTCCCGCGAGATCTACGAGGTTCCCGGCGCACTTACGCTCATCACCGCACACAAGGCGCTCGAGGACCTTTGCCTGGAGCGCGAGGTGCTCCACTACAAGCTCGGCGTCGAGCAGAAGTGGGCCGAGCTCGTCTACAACGGCATGTGGTTCTCACCGCTCAA
>JBBIIC010000034.1:0-15306 GCA_037446725.1 Actinomycetota bacterium | reverse complement strand
TCGAGCAGAAGTGGGCCGAGCTCGTCTACAACGGCATGTGGTTCTCACCGCTCAAGGAGGCGCTCGACGGCTTCATCGACACCACGCAGCAGCTGGTGACCGGCGACGTGCGCCTGCGCTTCTTCAAGGGTAGCTGCGTGACGGTCGGTCGCCGCAGCCCGTACTCGCTCTACGACTACAACCTCGCGACCTACGACGAGGCGGATTCGTTCGACCACAAGGCGGCGAAGGGCTTCATCGACCTGCACGGGCTGCCCGTGAAGGTCTGGGCCCGCCAGCGCCGAAAGGTCGGCAAGGAAGGCGAAGTGTAGCGTGGCAGACGCGAAGAAGCCCTGGGGCGGGCGGTTCGAGAAGTCCCCGAGCAGGTTCCTCGACGAGTTCGGTGCTTCGCTGCCGGTCGACCGACGGATGTGGGCTGAGGACATCAAGGGCTCGATCGCGCACGCCCGCATGCTCGCGAATCAGGCCATCATCAGCGAAGCCGATGCGGATGCCATCGAGTCAGGCCTCTCGCAGATCTACCGGGAGATCCGGGACGGCTCGCTGCAGTTCGACATCGCCGACGAGGACATCCACATGGCGATAGAGCGCACCCTCACCGAGCGCATCGGCCCGGCCGGAGGTCGGCTGCACACCGCCCGAAGCCGCAACGACCAGGTCGCGCTCGACACGCGAATGTACGCGAAGCGGCGCGCGACCGAGCTGTTCGGCGCCACGCTCAAGCTCCGGGAGACAGTCGTGAGCCTCGCCGGCGGGCACGAAGGCGTCGTCATGCCTGGCTACACGCACCTCCAGCGCGCCCAGCCGGTACTGCTGGCTCACCACCTGCTTGCGTATTTCTGGATGCTCTCGCGCGACGCAACGCGCTTTCGGCACGCATGGGAGGCCGCCGACGTGATGCCGCTCGGCAGCGCCGCGCTGGCCGGCACCACCTTCCCGATCGACCGTGGGTTTGTGGCTGACCGCCTCGGCTTTGCCGAGGTGAGCGCGAACTCGATGGACAGCGTGTCTGATCGCGACTTCCTGCTCGATCTTGTCTACGCGTGTACGATGACGATGCTCCACCTCTCGCGACTGTGCGAGGAGCTCGTGCTGTGGTCGTCGGATGAGTTCGGTTTCGTGCGCATGGACGATACCTACTCGACGGGCTCGAGCATCATGCCCCAGAAGAAGAACCCCGACTTCGCCGAGCTGACGCGCGGCAAGAGCGGGCGCGTGGTCGGCGACCTCGTCGCGCTCCTCACTGTGCTCAAGGGTCTCCCGCTTGCCTACAACAAGGACATGCAGGAGGACAAGCAGGGGGCGTTCGACGCGGTCGACACGACGCTCGACTGCCTCGTCGTGGTCGAGGGAATGCTCGCGACGATGGTCGTGGACACCGCGCGCATGCGCGCCGCCGCGCTCGGTGGCTTCATGGCCGCGACCGACCTGGCCGATCATCTGGTCGGTAACGGCATGCCCTTCCGCGACGCGCACGAAGTCGTCGGTCGGCTGGTGCTCGCGCTCGAGCGGGAGGGCCGGACGCTTCAGGAGCTCACCGCGCGCGAGTTCGCCGAGTTCGACCCGGCGTTCGGCCCGGGCGCTCCCGGAGCCGTCGACATCGATGCCGTCGTCGCCCGGCGCGTGAGCGAGGGCGGCACCGGAGCCGACGCTGTCGCGGCCCAGCTCGAGCGGTGTCGCGACGTGCTCGAGGCCGACACCACCTGGCTCGAGGCCGTCGCCGAGTAGGGAGCGGACCGCCATGCCCGAGCTCGACAACGCCGCGGTCGCACGTGAGCTCGAGATGATGGGGGACCTGCTCGAGATCGCCGGCGCGGACAAGTTCCGGTTCCTTTCCTATCGCAAGGCGGCGAACGCCATCCGGGCATGGCCCGAGCAGCTCTCCGTCATGGCCGAGGAAGGCCGGCTCACCGAGGTCCCCGGTGTGGGCAAGAAGCTCGCGACGAGCATCGCCGAGATGCTGCATCATGGGACGTTCCCGGAGCTTGAGGCCGCGAAAGCCGAGTTCCCGGCCGGGCTCGTCGAACTCACACAAGTCTCGGGAGTCGGGCCGACGCGTGCGCGCCAGTTCTACGACAAGCTCGGCGTCGACACGGTCGATGCGCTGCTGAACGCCATCGACAGTGGTGAGATCGCGCGCGTGGGCGGCATGGGGAAGAAGACCATCGCCAACATCCGGCGCGGTGTCGAGTCCTATTTCGTACACCGGGGCCGCATGCTGCTGATGGACGCCCTGACGCTTGCCGAGCGCCTTACCGCCGAGCTGCTCGCCGCGCCGGCCATCTCCGGGGCCGCTCCCGCTGGATCGCTGCGGCGCATGCAGGAGACCATCGGCGACATCGACATCATCGCCGTATCCGACGACCCGGCCTCGGCGAAGGAAGCGGTGCGCTCGCTGCCGGCGGTCGCGCGTGTCATCGGCGGCGGCGAGGCCAAGACAAGCATGCTCACCACCTCAGGACTCCAGGTCGACGTTCGTGTGGTCTCTCCTGAGCAGGCTGGGGCGGCGCTGCAGTACTTCACCGGCAGCAAGGAGCACAACGTCCACGTGCGCGAGATCGCGAAACGCGGCGGGCTCAAGGTGAATGAGTACGGCGTGTTTCGCGTCGACGCCGCCGGTGCCGAGCTCGAACGCCTGGGAGGAGCTACGGAAGACGAGGTCTACGCGCTGCTCGGCTTCGCGCAGACGCCGCCGCCCGAGATACGTCACGACACCGGCGAGATCGAAGCAGCGATCGCAGGCACGCTGCCGCGCCTGGTCGAGCTTTCGGATATCCGTGGCGACTTCCACATGCACACCACGAGCACCGATGCGCACTCGACACTCGAGGAGAACCGGGCGATGGCGGCGGAGCTCGGCTACGAGTATCTCGTCGTCACCGACCATGCCGAGAACCTGCGCATGGTCCGCGGGATGACCGTCCCCGAGCTCGAGGCCCAATGGGCGGAGGTTGATGAGCTCAACGAGAGCCGCGGTGAGCTGCCCTACATCCTCAAGGGGGTCGAGCTCAACATCGGCCCGGACGGCTCGGTCGACTACGACGATGACGTGTTGGCGCGCTTCGACTTCTGCATCGCCTCACTGCATTCGGGGTGGGGCGACGAGGCGGGGGAGGTGACGGCGCGTCTCCTGCGCGCAATGGAACACCCGTACGTCGACATCATCGGCCATCCGACCGGCAGGGTGATCGGGAGGAGGGACCCTATCGCGCTCGACATGGAGGCGGTGCTGGCGGCGGCCGCCAAGACCGGAACCATCATGGAGATCAACGCCTATCCGGACCGGCTCGACCTCAGGGACACCCATCTCAGGATGGCGGTCAAACATGGTGTGCGGATCGCGATCGGCACTGACGCTCACAGGGCCGAGCATCTTCGCTACATGCGCTACGGCGTCGCGACCGCCCGGCGCGGCTGGGTGACGCCAGACTGCTGCCTGAACGCTCAACCGCTCGAGGCCGCGCGGTCCTGGTTCAAGCGAAACTCGGGGCGCGGCTGACCCAGAGCTGCGTCGGCCGGGGCACCTCAGCTCAGAAACGTGGCTCCGGCCAGGTGGTAGGTAATGAGCGCGATGTGGAAGGCGGCTGTGACCGCGGCAAGCAGGATGATGCTCCGATAACGTCGCAGCCACCACATGACGGCGATCACGACACCGAGACTCGCCAACTTGAGCAACAGGGCCTGTGCTGGCCCCGCTTCGAACGCCGCGCGCATGAAGGGGTTTCCCTCGTGCGCGTTGAGAGAGGCCAATGCCCGAGAGGTGAGTGCCCAGTCCGCCAGACCGAGAGCGAACACGAGCACCAGCACGAGCGCGAACCAGCGCTCGTCCGAGCGTAGGGCACCCGACACGGGGTAGCTCCGCCGGCGGTCGAAACCCGTGCGGCGCTCGGGCCAGCACAACGACACGCCTCCGGACCGCCTTTCGTCACAGCGCCGTTCGCTCATGCGCCCTCCTCACGAACTCCGTGTTCAGCCAGTATACGCTGCCTGCGCGAGACGCTCACCTGCGCTACTATCGACTCCATGGAACCGGCGCTCCCAGACCGCTCCCGCCTCCTTCCGCTCTCGTTCTTCGAGCGGGATCCCCGCACGGTCGCGCGGGCTCTGCTTGGCTGCAGTGTGGTCTCCCATAAGGGTGGTATTGTCACAGGGGGGCGGATCGTTGAGACCGAGGCGTATCTGGGTGCGGATGACGCGGGCAGTCACGCCGCTACGAGGGGTATCACACCGCGCAACGCCGTCATGTACGGGCCGCCCGGCCATACGTACGTCTACTTCACGTACGGCAACCATCACCTTCTGAACTTCGTATGCGAGCCGGAAGGGACCGCGGGCGCCGTTCTCGTCCGTGCGCTCGAGCCTCTGTGGGGCGTTCCGGCTATGACTGCGAGGCGCGGGGGACGGCCCCTCGGTGAACTCGCGAACGGACCCGGGAAGCTCACCGCGGCACTCGGTGTGGATCTCGAGGACAATGCCTGCCCGCTCAATGCTTCGGGCATATTCGTCTACGGTGCCGCACTCCCGGTCGGTTCCGTGGCAGTGTCCGGGCGCGTGGGCCTGGCGGGGGGCCACGAACACGAGTACCGTTACTACATCGAGGACAGCCCGTTTGTTTCGCGTGGGCGCACAGGGCCCGTACGCGCATCACGGACGGAGAAAGACAGGAGCGAGGCGTGAGCATCAGACTGCAGGACCTCTATCGGATCGTCGTAGAAAAAGGGATCGCGGAGGACGCGAGGGACCGCGCGGAGATCGACCGGGTCCTCGCCGCGGCCAAGAAGGCCTACGACAAGCTCGACGAGGACGAGCGGGAGTTCTTCGACACCGAGAAGCTCACCAACCCCTACGCCGACACCCGGATATCGGCCGGCGATCCGGACTTGAAGGTCCGGGGCCTGCTCGTCGGCATCGACATGGAGGTGGGCGAGGTCCTGCTCGCTGATCGGCTCCGGGACAAGGGCGCGCCCGTCGACCTCATCTTCGCGCACCACCCCGAGGGCGCCGGTTACGCGGGGCTGCACGAGGTGATGTATATGCAGGCCGATCTCTGGGCGGCCCAGGGGGTGGGCATCGGTGCCGCCGATGCGCTCATCGAGCCGCGCGCCCAGGAGATCCGCCGCAAGGTGATGCCGGCCAACCACTACCGGGCGGTGGACGCGGCGCGGCTGCTCGGGCTCGCGATGATGTCGTGTCACACCCCGGCGGACAACAGCGTCAATGCGTTCGTGCAGCGCTTCGTCGACGAAGAGTCACCAGCCACGCTCGACGAGGTCGTCAAGGCGCTCCGCACGGTGCCCGAGTACGCCGATGCAGCTCGCAAGGGCTACGGGCCCGCGCTCATCCAGGGCCGCAGGACGGCCCGGCCCGGCCGGATCGTCGTCGACATGACCGGCGGGACCGAAGGGCCGAAGGAAGCCCTCGAGAGGCTCTCCGCGGCGGGCGTCGGCACGCTCGTCGGCATGCACTACTCCGAGGAGCATCGCACCAGAGCCGAGGAGCTCAAGCTCAACCTCATCATCGCCGGCCACGTGTCGTCGGACACGCTCGGCATGAACCTCGTACTCGACGAGATCGAGCGCGCCGGTGATGTCGTGGTCCACTGCACGTCGGGCATGGTGCGCGTCAAGCGCGACTAGGGCGTGGCAACGCAAGCGCGTGAGTGGAGCGGGGCCTCGCCTACGGTTTGTTGGTCCGTCCCGGCGGCCCCGTGTCTCCGCCGCTCGTCCCGCCGCTCGTCCCGCCGGTCGGGCCGGTGTCGGTGGTGGGCTCGCTCGGTGCAGGGGGCTCGGGTGTGGGCGGCGGTGGCGGCGGCGTAGAATCCTTGCCCTTCGAGATCTGCACGGTGACAACCTCGTTCGGGCGTGTCTTGCTGCCAGCAGCGGGGGTCTGAGCGATGATGGTCCCTGGAGGCGCCGTGTCGTGATAGACCTCGGTGGCGGCAAGGCCCAGGCCGGTCTCCTCCATCAGAGCGCGAGCCTGGGCGAGCGTCATACCCACGAGGTTCGGAACCGGGACGACGAGCTGGGGTTGCTTGAACGTGTACTCGGGTTGCTCGGCCTTCTCGAAATCGAGCTCGGGACGGCCTGCCAGAGCGGCCTTCATGAACCCGGCCCAGATAGGCGCCGCGAGCGTGCCGCCGAATCCGCGGCGGCCGCGGACGCTGAGCATGGGCGTCTCCTCTTCGTAGAAGCCCACCCAGACCGACGTAACCAGATCGGGGGTGTAACCGACGAACCAGGCGTCGCGGTAGTTCTGGCTCGTCCCCGTCTTTCCCGCTGCCGGTCTGCCGATGGCCGCACGCCGTGCGGTGCCGCCGCTTATCACGCCGCGGAGCACGGTCGTCGCCGCGTAGGCGATCTCGGGCTCGAGCGCGCGCTCGGGCTCGGGATCGACCTCGAACACGGTCTCGCCGTGCCGGTCCACGACCTTGGTGATGGCGACCGGTTCGGCGTGCAGACCGTTGGTCGCAAGCGTGCCGTACGCTGACGCCATCTCAAGGGGGGTGACGTTCTGCGAGCCCAGGGCGATCGACGGGTAGGCGGGGATATCCGAGGTGATGCCCATCCGGCGTGCGACTTCCGACACCTTCTGGGCGCCGGTGCTCTCGTCGTCGTTGAGCTCCCAGATGAGGCGGGCGAAGGCAGTGTTCACGGAGGAGCGCGTGGCCGAGTCCATGGTGATGTAGCCCCGCCCGCGGCCCTCGCTGTTGGAGACCTCCCATACCGGCGTGGCCGGGATCATCGCCGGAGAGGATGAGTCTATGTAGCGCGATGGGGGCATGCCGGCCTCGAGTGCGGCCACAAGGACGAAGGTCTTGAAACTCGATCCCGGCTGCCGGCGGCCCTGGGTCGCAAGATTGAACTTGTTGGTCGCGTAGTCCTCGCCCCCGACCATGGCCTTGATGAACCCGTCCCGCGGATCGATCGAGACGAGTGCGCCGTCCGGATCGTCGGGCTCACCGAGTGCGTCGGCCACCGCCTCCTCCGCCGCGGCCTGCATCTTCATGTCGATGGTCGTGTGGACCTCGAGGCCTCCCTCGAAGACGAGCGAGGGATCGTACTCGGCTTGCAGGAGCTTCTTGACGTGTGCGACGAAGTACGGAGCGGCGTAGATGCCGTCCGCCGGCTGCGGCGCCCTCTTGAGCTCGACGGGTGTCGCCCGTGCTTCATCGTGCTCTTCAGCAGTGATGTAGCCGTTGGCGAGCATGCGCGAAAGCACCTGGTTGCGTCGCCGCTCGGCTCCCTCCGGGTTCGTATACGGCGAGAGACGGCTGGGCTGCTGCGGTAGGCCCGCCAGCAGTGCGGCCTCGGCAAGCGTCAGATCGCTGGCATCCTTCGAGAAGAAGGTCTGCGCGGCGGCCTGTGCTCCGTATGCGCCCTCGCCGAAGTAGATGGCATTGAGGTAGAGCTCGAGGATCTCCTGCTTGCTCTTGCGCTTCTCCAGTTCCCGCGCGAGGAACGCCTCGCGCACCTTGCGTGCAAGCGAGATGTCGGTGCGCTCGTCGAGCAGCACCGTGTTGCGGATGTACTGCTGGGTGATGGTCGACGCACCCTCTTCGACCGAGCCGGCCATGATGTCTTTGACAGCCGCACGCGCGATGCCGTACGGGTCGATGCCGTCGTGGCTGTAGAAGCGCTCGTCTTCGACCGCCACCACGGCATCGACGAGGTCGGTCGCGATCGCCGACATCGGGACGACGGTCCGGTTTTCGAGATAGAGTCTCGCCAGCAGGACGCCGTCGGCCGAGTAGACCCGGGTGGTCTGGGCGACCTCGAACGCGTCGTCCGACTGGTAGTCGGGTAGGTCCTTGAGCCACGAGCCCAGGACCGCGTACGCACCGCCGGCGCCGATGACGAGCATCGCCACGAGTCCGATCGCCGTTGCGGCCGCAACGGCGAGAAGGACCCGGCCTCCGCCGCGCCGCGCCCGCCGCGCCCGCATCCGCCTGCTTGACATACTCCCTGCCCACCTCCAGTCTCACATTATCCCACCCTGCGCGAGTATCGTGCCAGGTGGGGTGCGATGTGTTGCCGAAACGACAGACGGGCATCATGCAGGACCGACCGCATCATCACAGACCAGAACTGCTCGCCCCTGCGGGCGGTCCGGAGTCGCTCCGTGCGGCTGTCAACAACGGTGCCGATGCCGTCTACCTCGGCGTGGACAGACTCAATGCACGCCGCGGCGCCGAGAACTTCACACTCGACACCCTGGCAGAGGCGACCCGCTACGCGCACCTGCGAGGCACCAGGGTCTACCTCACCACGAACGTGGTGGTGCGCCCGTCCGAGATGGCCGACGCGGTCGATCTCGTCGATGAAGCCTGGGCATGCGGCGTTGACGCGATCATCGTGCAGGACCTTGGTCTTGCCGGCGTTGTCGCGCGCGAGCTGCCCCACGTTCGCCTCCACGCCTCGACGCAGATCAACGCGCACAACGCTCTGACCGTAGCCGAGCTCGCCCGGCTCGGGTTTTCCCGTGTGACTCTGGCGCGCGAGGTCTCCATTCCCGAGATCGCCGGGATCGTCTCGGCATCCCCCATCGAGGTCGAGACGTTCGTGCATGGTGCGCTCTGCTTCTGTTACTCCGGGCAGTGCCTGCTCTCGTCGGCCGTGGGAGGTCGCTCGGCGAACCGCGGGATGTGCGCGCAGCCGTGCCGCCTGCCCTACGAACTGCTCGACGACAAGGGCAGGGTGCTCCAGGCACCCGGCCGCTACCTGCTGAGTCCCAAAGACCTCGCCGGCATCACCGTGCTGCCACGGCTGCTCGAGGCCGGGGTCTCGGTGCTTAAGATCGAAGGCCGCATGAAGAGCCCCGAGTACGTGGCCGTGGTCACCGGCGTGTATCGGGCGGCGCTCGACAGGGCGCTAGCCGATCCCGAGGGGTTCGAGGTCACCGAGGCGGAAGCTGATGCGCTTGCGGAGGCGTTCAGCCGAGGGTTCACGACCGGGTATCTGGACGGGATCCGCGACGAACGTCTGATGGGCTTCGATCGCCCCAACAACCGGGGCATTGCCGTGGGCCGGGTGGTCACGGCCGGTGGTTCGCGCGCCGCCGTTGCGTTCGACAAGACGGTCGAGGTGGGCGACACGCTCGAGTTCTGGACACGCCGGGGCCGGTTCGGGCAGCGGATCGCAGGACTGGAGGTTGACGGTGCCGAGCGCCCGGTCGCTGTTGCGGGATCGCGCGCTGCGATTCGCGTCGACAAACCCGTGGCGCAGGGAGATCGTGTGTTCAGGGTGGCGAGCGCGGCGCTCGTCAATGCAGCGCGCCGTACCTTCGTGTCGGAAGACGCCGGCCGCCTGGTGCCCGCACGGGTGAGCGTTCGCGCGCTGGAGGGCGAGCCGCTCGAGATTGCAGTAGAGGCGTCCGGCTGCACGGGCACCGCGACCGGTCCGACTCTCGAAGCTGCGCGTACCAAGCCTCTCACCGCGGCCGACATAACCGAACACGTCGGCCGTCTCGGCGGGACGCCGTTTTCGGCTGAGTCGTGGGACATTGAACTGGGTCCCGGAGTGGGGGCTGGTTTCTCAGTGCTTCACCGCGTCCGACGAGAGGCGGTCGAGGCGCTCGAACGAGCGATGCTCGCCGACCGCACTTCTCGTTCACGCACTACTCCCGCCCTGCCGCCGACAACCGGTCGTCGGCGCGACCGTGGGGAGATGCCCGATCTGGTCGTCTGGACGACCCGGCTCGCCACCGCGAAGGCATGCCTGGCCGCGGGTGCGCACCGCGCGATCGTCCCGGCGTGGGCGCTGTCGGCGGAGGGTGACCTCCCGGCCGGCGTGTCGGTCGAGCTCCCGCGTGTGGTCAAGGACTCCGAGGTCGCGTGCGCGCTCGACGACGTGGCGGGCGCTCGCCCGGCGGTGGTCGGCAACCTCGGCCTTGTTCGTCCGGTCGCCGATGGTGGCTCGGAGGTCTGGGCGCACTGGGGCCTGAATGCGGTGAACGCCTACACGGTGGCCGAACTTCGGGGCATCGGGGCGGCGGGGGTCTGGCTCTCACCGGAGGTCTCCGGAAGGGAGGCCAGTGCGATTGCGCACGAGGCGGCGGTCCCCGTGGGCATCGCCGTTCTAGGACGCCAGGAGGTCATGGTCTCCGAGCATTGCGTGATCTCCTCGTCAGGCTTCTGCTCCCAGGCCTGCGGCACGTGCAAGCGCCGCGAGCGCTGGTACGCGCTGCGCGACCGAAAGGGGTACGGGTTCCCGGTCATCAGTGACGCGGCCGGGCGGAGCCACATCTTCAACGCCGTGCCTCTCGATCTCACGCGGGCCCTGCCCGAGATCGTCGCGGCCGGTATCGCCGCCGTGAGGCTCGACTTCACCGTGGAGCATCTGCAGGTAGCCCAGCGTCTCACCCGCCAGGTGCGAGAGGCGCTCGAGGCGGCGGTCGGGGGCAGACCTGCTGCGACCGACAGCCTGCTCGATCCGTCGACCGCCGGGCACTTCTTCCGGGGCGTGCGCTAGCAGCACGTGCAGTCCGCTAGCGGACTACGATCTGCCGTGTCACGGATGTCGTCTGATCGTTGGAGTCGGTCACCCACAGCACCACATCGTAGGTGCCGGGCGCCGTGAAGGTGTGTGTCACCCTCACGCCCTCAGCCTCGGTCTCGTCGCCGAACTCCCAGAGGTAGAGAACGATCGTGCCGCTGGTGGTTGACCCGGACGCGTCGAAAGTCACGGGTTGGTCGACGGTCGCCTCCGCGGGCGTGACCGTGAACGAAGCGACCGGTGCCGGCGGCGGCCTGACTCCGGTCGAGACCACGATGCGCACGGTCGATCCCGCCTCGACTTCGGTGTCGGTCACCGGATCGTGCCGTGCGACGATGCCCGCGGGTATCCCGCGGATCTCTTCCTCGCTGACCACGGCCTCCAGGCCGAGGGCGGCAAGCTCAGCGATGGCGCGCTCTTTGGTGAGGCCGATGAGCTCGGGAACGATCACGGTCTGGGGGCCGGTGTGTATCGCACACTGCTCGGGCTGCGACGATCTGAGGAAGAGGCCCCGGAACGTCTCTGTGCACCACTCCGTTGCGAGTTGACCCGATTCGCGGCAGACAGAAGCATCCACCAGGCCAGTCGGGCGTGTGAAGTCGACTGCTTCTCTGTCTGCGAGTGCCGCCTTCATGAATGCGGCCCAGATCTCGGCCGGGAACGACCCGCCGGTGACCTGCCGGCCGTGGACGTCGGTCATCTCTCGCTGGTTCTCTGGGTAGCCCACCCAGACCGCTGCGACGAGGTCGGGGGTATACCCGACGAACCAGGCGTCACGGTACTTCTGGGTGGTTCCGGTCTTGCCGGCTGCCGGCCTGCCGATACGGGCCGCGGTCCCGGTGCCCCGGTCGATCACTCCGCGCAGCACGTCCGTTGTCAGGTAGGCGACGGCGGGATCGAGGACCTCGCTCGTAGTGGACACATTTTCGAGCAGCACCGTCCCGTCCGCTCCCGTCACCGACGTGATGCTGTACGGCTCGGCACGCGTCCCGGCGTTGGCGAGTGTCCCGTAGGCCGATGCCATCTCGAGCGGCGTGACTCCCTGCTCGTGGCCCCCGAGTGCGATGGCCGGCACCGGGGTGATGTCGGTCTTGATGCCGATAGCATGCGCCGTGTCGACCACATCCGACGGGCCTATGTCGAGGACGAGCTTGGCAAAGACCGAGTTCACGGACTTCTCCATCGCCTCGCGCAGCCTCATCGGCCCCGTCCGCCCACCCGAGGCCCCCGTGACCTTCCAGGTCTGTCCGTTGGCGAGCTCGAGCTCGGCGGCGCCGGACTCGTACAGGTCCTCGGCGGTCACACCCTGCTGCAGGGCCGTGAGCATCACGAAGGGCTTGAAGGCCGAGCCCGGCTGCCGGCCCTGGCCCTGTACGGCGACATTGAACTGCTGCGTGGCGAAGTCCCGTCCGCCGACCATCGCCAGGATCTCGCCGGTCTTCGGGTCGATCGCGACGAGCGCAGCCGAGGGGTCGTCCTCGCGGTCCAACGCCGAGGCTACCGCCTGCTCGGCCGCTCTCTGCATCTTCAGGTCGAGCGTCGTTGTCACGCTGATTCCGCCCCGGAAGACCGCCTCAGCCCCGAACTCGTCGATGAGCTGGGACTTCACGTACTCCATGAAGTACGGCGCGAGGGTGTCCCCGTCGGACAGGCCGGCGAGCGAGATCTCAGCCCCGGTCGCTGCCGCTGCGGCTTCCGGGGTGACCATGCGCTGCTCGACCATCTGGCCGAGCACGGTCGCGCGTCGCTGCACGGCAGCTTCGGGCTCCAGGTACGGTGAGTAGCGGCCGGGCGACTTGATGACTCCGGCGATCATCGCTGACTCGGCGAGGTCGAGTTGGTCGACTGTCTTGCCGAAGTAGGCCTGCGCCGCCGCCTCGACGCCATACGCTCCATGGCCGAAGTAGATGGTGTTGAGGTACAGCTCGAGAATCCGATCCTTGCTCATGTTCTTCTCGATGCGGTAGGCGAGCACCGCCTCTGAGAGTTTGCGCTCGAGTGTCTGCTCAGGCGTAACGAATGCGTTCTTGACGTACTGCTGGGTGATGGTCGAGCCACCCTGGGCGATCGATCGCGTGCGGATGTCGACCCAGAGCGCCCTGGCGATGCCGATGGGATCCACGCCCGTATGGTCGTAGAAGCGGGCATCTTCCGTCGCTATCACCGCATCGCGAAGCGTCTCGGGTATCTCGGCGAGCGGCCGGTCCGTGCGGTTCTGGTCGGCGAAGAGTTTCGCGAGCTCTTCCCCGTTGCGGTCGTAGACGACCGACGTCTGGTCGCGGCCCTTCGCTTTACCCTCGGGGTCAGGAAGGTTCCGGATGATGGATGCATAGACGGCAACGCCGGTGGCGGCCAGCGCGACTGCGGCGACCAGCGCCGCGATTAGCGCGAACCTCAGGACACGGCGGCGCGGGCTACGTAGTACGCGCGCCGGTCTTCGCGCTGCGCTCGAGGGGCGCCCGCGGCGCTGACCGGAGGGTCTTCTGCGGGCGGGCGGACGTTGAGCCGTGCGGCGGGTCTCCTCGCCGGCACGGCCACGGGGCTCGCGCGCCTCGCTCGACCGTGCAGGCTGGCGCGACGCCGAGGAGCCTCCGGCCGAAGCGGCTCGCGCCGAGTCCTTCCCGGAGGTCTTCCTGGAGCGGGGTCTAGGCTTGGGCCTTTCGTCCCGGCCTCGGCCGGAGCGACGGCGTGAATCGTCGTTGCGCTCGCTCATCCTACCTGTTCGTCTGGGTCGATCCGGCCTGTCCGCAGCCGGTGTGGCGGCCGGAAGCGCGCCCCATCGTGTGGTCGTGCGGGGTGCGCGTAGTGTTAGAGTATGACACGCAAAACGCGGGCCGATAGACGCGGGTCACCGAAGCGTAACCCGTCTCCTTTCGGCCCTGCCCCCGGTACCGGATCAAAGGAGCCAGTCGACCGTGCTGCGCGCAGAAGAGCAGATGCACATCATCAAGAGCGGCGCCGCCGACATCGTGCCGGAGGATGCGATGCGCGCGAAGCTCGCCGAGGGCCGACCGCTCACGGTCAAGCTCGGCGTCGATCCGACCGCGCCCGACCTGCATCTCGGCCATGCCGTTCCGCTGCGCAAGCTCAGGCAGTTCCAGGACCTCGGCCACCAGGTCGTGCTCATCATCGGCGACTTCACCGCGCTCATCGGCGACCCCTCCGGGCGCAACTCGACCCGTCCCGCACTGACCGCTGAGGAGATTGACGAGCACGCGCAGACGTACATAGACCAGGCGTTCAAGGTCCTCGACCCCAACCGGACCGTCATGCAGCGCAACTCCGAGTGGCTCGGTGCGCTCGGCTTCGCCGACCTGATCAGGCTCTCCAGCCGGTTCACCGTCGCCCGCATCCTGGAGCGCGACGACTTCCAGAGGCGCTACCGCGAGGGCGTGGGGATCTCACTGCACGAGTTGCTCTACCCGATGGCACAGGCCTACGACTCCGTCGCCATCGAGGCCGATGTCGAGCTCGGCGGGACGGATCAGCTCTTCAACCTGCTGGCCGGTCGTGACCTGATGGAGAAGGAGGGGATGTCGCCGCAGGTCTGTCTGACCCTCCCGCTCCTCGAGGGCACCGATGGCGTGCAGAAGATGAGCAAGTCCTACGGCAACTACGTCGGTCTCACCGACGAACCCGTCGAGATGTTCGGCAAGGTGATGTCGATTCCCGACGAACTCATGGTCAAGTACTACCGGCTGTGCACCGCACTGCCAGTAGAAGAGGTCGACGCGCTGGAATCCGGGCTTGCATCAGGGTCGCTGCATCCCAACGAGACGAAGCGCCGGCTCGCCCGCGAGATCGTCACCCTCTACCACTCGTCCGAAGCGGCGGTGAAGGCGGAGGAGGCGTTCGACCGGGTATTCAAGTCCCATGAGACCCCCGAGGACGTCCCCGAGTTCGTGACCGTTCTCACCGACGAGATCTTCCTTCCCGCGCTGCTCAAGGATGCCGGACTCGTCCCGTCCAACGGAGAGGGCCGTCGCATGATCGCCGGGGGAGGAGTACGCATCGACGGCGAGCAGGTCGCCGCCGACGTGTTGGCGGTGCCGCGCGGCCGGGTCGCGGGCGCGGTCGTGCAGGTGGGCAAGCGGCGGTTCGCGCGCATAGTAGACGGATCCTGACACACGGGTTGGTCGAGGCGATCGTGGGGTATATACGTAGTCCACGCCGAGGGGCCCAGGGTGTTGCACGTACTGTTGTGGAGTGTTAGCCTACTCGAGCCGCACGTTTCGGCGATGTATCCGATTCGAGACGCAGGTTGATAATGACCAACTGCCAGGGGTCGTTCGTATAGCAGGGGACCGGGTCGCAGAGGCGACGGGTCACCGTCGCGACGAGCGCCTTCTGGCCGGGCCAGAGGGCGTTTTTGACGCCCTGGGGCCAGGTCGGAGATCGATCTGTAAGGGAAATCGGAAAAAGCTCGGAAGAGTTGTTGACACGGCGCGAGGGAATGCGTAGTGTATCACCTCGCCGCCGAGATACGGACGGGCGGCGCACGGCGGGAAAACCGCAGGCAATGCAGGGATTCTCGCCGAGCCTGAACCTTGAAAACCGGATACTGTGACAAGCCAGTAGGTTCGCGAAATGCGAATCACACAAACCAACCCGTCAAACCGAGAGGGTCAATAACGGGCCAAACCGGAATGACAACCCGGATCCAAACCACGTCGGTTCTTCCTTGCCGGCGCAGGTGGATCCAACCGGATCGAGCAAGATCCAACCTTCGTGGAACGCGGACTTCGGTCCGTAACACTTTCAACGGAGAGTTTGATCCTGGCTCAGGATGAACGCTGGCGGCGTGCTTAACACATGC
>JBBIIC010000033.1:0-15609 GCA_037446725.1 Actinomycetota bacterium | reverse complement strand
CCACCTCGTGAATCGGCCGGTGTGAAGCGGGCAAGCTGAACGCGACCCTCAAGACCATCTACTCGCTGGCTGAAGCGCTCGGGGTTGAGGCGACGGACCTGTTGCCGCCGATGAGCGAGATCACACTACAGCGATAGTGCCAAATCGAGCGCATCGTTCGCTCCGGCCAAATCGAATGCCTCAGCATCCCACTCGCCTCCGAGCCACTCTCGGTAGCGCACGTGGTCTTCATGCGCATCGTCGGCCAGCGCCTCCAGCATCTCGGCGTACCCGCGCGGACCCCCGACATCCTCAGGAGGACAGGCGCGCGAGCCGGCCACGCAACGGGGGTAGCGAACGCCCGGCTCGGATGGCCCGAAGTCCTCGACGATGAGCACGTGGCGCCATCCGTCGCCGAAGTCGTACTCGTACTCGAAGCTCACGAACCGGCCCGAAGTGAGATCGCCCAACTGGACGCTACGTTCGTCGAGCAGAAGCTCGTGCCTTTCGAGCATCTCGTCGATAACCCGATCCTGCACGCCGTGTGCGCGCAGTTCCTCCCGGACCTGATCGGGCGTCCCGAACAACGCGTCCTCGTCGGCCTCAGGATCCCCAAAGGGCTGTCCGTCAACTCGGAACTGGTGGAGATGGCAGTCAAACCATCCCATCGACGCCTGAATCGCCCGGTGCAGATCACAGAGGGTGGATGACACCGGCACGTCTATCTGCCGCCACACGAGCGGGTCGACGCCAGCCAACACGATTCTCAGTCGAACGACGGTCTCAGTCGGCCTACGAGTGGCCATCGCGGCTCTCCTTTCCGAGCTGTTACTGTAGCCGAGGAAGGGGCCTATTGGGCCAGCGGGCCGATCAAGAGCATGTCCCCGACCGGACGACGCCGCGAGCCGCCACACGGATGCCCGCCCCCTCTCGGAAGCGGGCATCGTTCGTGTCTGACTGGCGGAGAGGGAGGGATTCGAACCCTCGAGACGGGGGTAACCCGCCTAACGGTTTTCGAGACCGCCGCATTCAACCACTCTGCCACCTCTCCGCGATGGCGCGAGCAGCTCGCAAGCCGCTCAGAGCGCAAAGGCGAGTATAGCGAGGGGCCAACCGCTCGGCAACGCGAGCAAGTACCGGAACCACCCGGCCCGCCGGCACTCGGCAGACTCGCCCCGCAGGAGTAGACTCGATTCCGCTTGCCCACATCGACCAAGACCGCCCGCAAGAGGAGCTAATGGACCCGCAGCACCAGCCGGACGATCAGATCGGCCGACCGACAGCCGTACCGCACGACACCCCGACCGCCGAGGCCGACACCCAGGGGCCTCCGCGGCGGTTCCTGCGCAGCATCACGACGTTCGAGTCGTTCCGCCACCGGGACTTCAGCTACTTCTTCGTCGGGGCGGCACTCTCCAACACCGGCACCTGGATGCAGCAGGTGGCGCTCGGCTGGCTCGTC
Organism: Actinomycetota bacterium; assembly: GCA_037446725.1. Lineage (GTDB taxonomy): Bacteria > Actinomycetota > Coriobacteriia > Anaerosomatales > SLCP01 > JBBIIC01. Next base: position 14,168 of record JBBIIC010000033.1, on the reverse strand, counting down.
TATGAGCTCACCCGGTCCTCGGCAGCACTCGGCGTGCTGAACTTCCTGAGTGGCATCCCGGTCACCGTGCTGATCGTGTTCACGGGAACGCTCGCCGACCGCTTCGACCGGCGCACGCTGCTCATCTGGTCGCAGGTCATCTTGATGGCGCAGGCGGCCGCACTCGGCGCACTCACGCGAACCGGCGCCATCGACATGGGCTGGATCTACGGCCTGACCCTGCTCGCGGGTGTCGTGTCGGCGTTCATGTTCCCGGCCTGGCAGGCGATGGTGCCAGACCTCGTACCGCGCGCTTCGCTGCTCAACGCCATCGCGCTCTCCTCGGCGCAGTTCAACGCGGCTCGCCTCGTGGGGCCGATGCTGGGCGCGGCGGTGTTCGCGGCCTTCGGCGTGGCCGAGGTCTTCTACGCCAACGCGATCAGCTTTCTGTTCGTCATCTGGGCACTCGCCGTCATCCGCCCGCAACAGGAGCACCACCCCCGCGAGGGCGAGTCGGCACGCAGCATGCTCGTCGCCGGCCTGAGCTACGCTCGGCAACACCGGCGCGTCTGGATGCACCTGCTCACCGCCGCCACCATCACCATCTTCGGCATGCCGTTCATGGCATTGCTGCCTGTGATCGCCGCCGAGACGCTCGGAATGGGTAGCACCGGCTACTCGACGCTCATGGGCCTGAACGGGGCTGGCGCGCTCATCGGCGCGCTGGCGGTCGCGTCGCTGCCGGGGAGTGTCCGGCGCGACACGATCGTGCGCTGGGGAGTCACCGGCATGGCGACCGGCGTGGTTGTGCTCGCGCTCGTGCGCACGGGATGGGTGGCGGGCGTGGTCATGGTGTTGATGGGTGCTGCGTTCCTCGCATCGGTCTCGAGCATCAACACGAACCTGCAGGTTGCCGCCCCGCCGAAGATCCGCGGGCGCATCATGTCGCTGTTCGTGCTCGCGTTCATGGGGATGATGCCGATCGGGTCGCTCGCGTTCGGCGCGCTCGGCGAGGCGATCGGCGTCACCACTGCGGTGCTCATCGGTGGGCTGGTGTTGCTGGCGCTCGGGCTGACGCTCGTCGCGCGACCGCGGTTGCTGTGCGAGCGCGCCGACGAGGAGTGCTAGCGAGAGGCGACGCGGCCGCTACCCCAGCCAGAACAGCGCAATGACGACCCAGCCGACGAGGAAGAGCGCGAACACCACGCCGCAGCCGACCGCGAAGGAGCGGACGAGTTCGCGGTCGGGGTTGTACTGGCGCTCGCGGCGCGGGGGCTTCGCACTCATGGCGCACGACTGAGCGAAGCGCGTGCCGCCGGGCGCGTGCGGGGGTATCATGCCCGCATGGGAACCCGAGTACTTCTTAAGCGCCTCCTGCTCGCGGGCTTCGCGACACTAGCGGTGTTCGCGCTCGCTCCGGGCCCCGCCGCCGCCCACGTCCCCGATCTCGAGCGCGGCGCGTCGGGCGCGCCGATGCGGATCGGCGGCCCCGAGGTGTCGCGCGCCATCTACGGCTACCTCGCGCCTGGGGAGGAGTACGACTCCTACCGGTTCTCCGTCGCCTCGCCCGTGGAGCAGGTCATCGGCGTCATCGTGCCAGTGCGTGACGAGCATGCCGGGTTCCGCCCCGAGCTGCGCTTGTTCGCCGACGACACCGAAGTCGCCCTGATCGAAGATCCCGGCCTGGCCGAGCGCGAAGCCGAGTGGGAGCCGTTCTCCCTCACCGACTTCTGGACGGGAGGCGAGCAGCGGATCGCGTTCGAGCCGGGGATCGAGTACGAACTGCGGGTCGAGCCCGGCAGCGGAGATGACCCGTCGGGACGCTACGTGATCGTCTTCGGCGGGCCGGAGGCGTTCACAGCGGCGGACTCGGCACGCACGCTGGTCTACCTACCGGTGATCTGGTTCGGCACCTACGGCGGCGCCCCCGCTCACTGGAACTGGTGGGCGCTCCTGCCGCTCGGCACCATCGCCGTCCTCATCATCCTGGCCATCAGCGCCATCGTGCGCCGGGTCGGCCGGCGCCGCACCGGGCGTCCCGACCGCGGCTGATTCCTCGTCGCACGCGCGCCTGCCCGGACGGATGCAGAGCACGCGCAACTCGTAGGGCGCCATCGCAAGTGAGAGCGCTCCGGCAAGCACGACCTGCACGAGCACTGTGAGTACGCCCACGTACCCCAGCAGCAGCCCGTTCACCCGAGCCGTGAAACCGAGCGCGGCGATCGCCCACAACGTGAACGTGCTCTCGAACAATGCCCGCCGGCAGCCCGCGACGTCCTGCAGGTTGCAGGAAAGCAGCGGCCGAAAGGGAATACTGAAGTGCGGCGCATTCGCGGGCCTGAGTCATGCCTGCAGTCCGCACTCACAGGGGACGCGTTCGCGACATGCGATGCGACGAGGGAGGGCGTCATGATACCAGGGACCCCGAGAAGCTACGCCGACGGCGAGATCGTCTTCAAGCAGGGGGCGCAGGCCGACCAGATGTACGTCGTCCGCAGGGGCAAGGTCCGCATCTTCCGCGACCAGGACGGCAAGGAGACGACGCTTGCCACGCTCCACGGGCGCGAGTTCTTCGGCGAGATGGGCATCTTCGACGGCAAGCCCCGTTCCGCCTCTGCCCAGGCGATCGGAGATACCGAGCTCGAGGTCATCCAGGCATCGGATCTCAAGAACGCCATCGGCGAAGGCCTCGTCTGGGACATGTTCAAGGACATGAGCGGCCGCATCCGCGAGACCATCGAGGAGCTCGAGAAGCTCAGCCTGCAAGACACCGTACGGCGCGAACATCTGGCCACCCTGCCGATCAGGCGCAACACGTACCTGTAGGCGCGCTGCGCCGGCAACACGCCGCAACGAGACGACCCCGGGTACCTGAGCGCCCGGGGTCGTGTGCTTTCGTCTGGCGGAGAGCGAGGGATTCGAACCCTCGATACGAGTTCAAGCTCGTATACACGATTTCCAGTCGTGCGCCTTCAGCCTCTCGGCCAGCTCTCCGTCTGCGCGCGGCCGACGAGCGGGTCGGCGGCGCGAAAGCAGCATCCGCGAGTATACCGAGGTTGGATGGGTGCGGCAACGCGAGGGCCCGGGCGCCCGGTGCCGCTGCGCTACTGAGAGCGCTCCCAACGTAGCGAGCGCTTGACCGCCTCGGCCCAGCGAAGCTTCAGGTCGACGAGGCGCGCCTCGGCATCCGGCGCCGGCTCGTAGACCCGCGCGACCCCGCTCAGAATCGGCAGGTCGTCGGGCGAGGACCACACGCCAACGGCCTTGCCCGCGAGATACGCCACGCCGAGCGCGGTCGACTCGGCCATCTCGGCGCAGTCAACGCGGACGAGGAGCGCGTCGGCAAGGGTCTGCATGATGAGCCCGTTCACGGTGACCCCACCGTCGGCGCGCATCGCGTGCAGCTTCGAACCGCTCTCGCGCTCCATCGCCGCGATCAGGTCGCCGAGCTGCAGCGCGACCGCGTCCATCGCCGCACGGGCGACGTGAGCCGCGGTCGAGCCGCGCGTGAGCCCGAAGATCGCACCGCGCGCCAGCGGGTCCCACTCGGGAGCGCCGAGGCCCGTGAGCGCCGGGACGAAGACGACGCCACCACTGTCGGGCACGCTTTCGGCGAGCTGCTGCGCCTCAGCGGGCGAGTCCGCGAGCCCCAGCCCCTCGACGATCCACTGGATGGCAGCCCCGCCCATGAAGATCGAGCCCTCGAGCGCGTACTCGAGCGCGCCGGGCGCCGAGGCCGCGATGGTGGTGGCCACGGTCTCCGAGTGCGGTCGCGTTGCGCCGCTGTGCATGAGCGCGAAGATGCCGGTGCCAAACGTCGCCTTCACGTCGCCGGGCGCAAAGCCGCCGTTGCCGACGAGCGAGGCCTGCTGGTCGCCTGCGATGCCCGCGATGGGGACCTCGCCGCCCAGCACGTCTGACGCGGTCGTGCCGACGACCCCGCTCGACGCGACCACGTCGGGCAGCAGCGCTCGCGGGATGCCGAACAGCTCGATCATCTCGGACGACCATTCCCCGCGCTCGATGTCGAAGAGCAGCGTGCGCGAGGCGTTGGTGACGTCGGTCGCGTGGACAACCCCGCCGGTGAGCTGCCAGACGAACCACGTGTCGACCGTGCCGAACGCAAGGTTGCCGGCTTCAGCGTGCGCGCGCGCCGCTTCGACGTTGTCGAGGATCCAACCGATCTTGGTGGCCGAGAAGTAGGGGTCGACAGGCAGGCCGGTGATCTCGCGTACGCGCTCGTCCACGCCTGTGCGGATGAGGGCGTCGCACACGTCGGCGGTGCGGCGGTCCTGCCAGACGATGGCGTTCGCGACCGGGAGCCCCGTGGTGCGGTCCCAGATCACGGTCGTCTCGCGCTGGTTCGTGACGCCGAGCGCGGCGATGTCACCCGCGGTGACACCCGCTCCTTGGATCGCTTCGCGCGCACAGGCGAGCTGGTTCTCCCACATCACGACCGGGTCCTGCTCCACCCATCCGGCCTGCGGGAAGATCTGCGGGAGCGGGATCTGTGCCTGCGAGCGTTTGGCTCCCGTCTCGTCGAAGACGATCGCCCGAGAACTGGTGGTGCCCTGGTCGAGCGCGAGGACGAGCGGCATGGCGACTCCCCGGTGAAGGCCGCTGTGGCGGCGAACCGTGTGCACCAGCGTAGCGCAGGGCAGGCTATGGGGAATACATCGCTCTATGAGAATCCTGCTGCACTGGATCATCACCGCGATCGCCCTCGTGGCGGCGCTCTTCCTGGTTCCCGGCATCACGGTCGAAGGCAACGCCTACGTCGCCATCGGGGTGACCGCCGCGCTGCTCGGCCTGATCAACGCGTTCCTGCGCCCGGTCCTCCAGTTCGCCGCGTGCGGCTGCATCGTGCTCACGCTCGGCCTGGCGCTGCCGGTCATTAACGCCTTCACGCTGTGGCTTTCGGCCTACATCGCGAGCGAATGGTTCAACATCGGCTTCGTGGTCGACGGTTTCTGGCCCGCGTTCTGGGGCGGCATCATCGTGAGCGTCGTGTCGTTCGTCCTCTACGCGGTCGCGCCGCCCGAGGAACCGCCGGCGACGACCGCAGTCGAAATCAAAGACACCGACTGGTAGGAGGCCGTCATGCCCCATGCCATCTGGAGGGGATCGATCTCCTTCGGGCTCGTCACCATCCCCGTCGCGCTCTATCCGGCCGAGGAGCGCCGCGACCTTTCCTTCCGCATGCTCGACGGCCGCGACATGACGCCGGTCAAGCAGCGGCGCGTCAACGAGCGGACCGGCGAGGAGGTGCCCTGGGACGACATCGTCAAAGGCTACGAGCTCGAGGAGGGGCGCTTCGTCGTCGTCACCGATGAGGACTTCCGCGCCGCCGACGTCGAGGCGACGCAGACCATCGACGTCATCTCAGCGGTCTGTGCCGAGGAGATCGACCCGGCCTACTTCGACAAGCCCTACTACCTCGAGCCCGCGCGTGCGGGCCGCAGGGCCTACGCGCTGCTGCGCGAAACACTCCGGCGTGCCGAGCGGGTCGCGCTCGCCAAGGTCGTTATCCGCACCCGCCAACATCTGGCCGCACTCGTCCCCAACGGGCCGATGCTCATGCTCGAAATACTCCGCTATCCGCACGAGTTGCGCGCGACCGACTCGCTCGACCTGCCTGCCGAAGGCACCGAGGCGGCCGGTGTGTCCGATGACGAGCTCGCCATCGCCACACAGCTCGTCGAGACGATCTCGCGCCCGTTCGACCCGGCCGCCGACGAGTACCGCGACACCTACCGCGACGCGCTGCTGGCGCTCATCGAGCGAAAGGCCGAAGGCGGCGAGGTGGCCCAGCCCGCCGAACCCGCCGCCGAGCCGGCCGAGGGAGCGGGTGCCGAGGTCGTCGACATCGCATCGCTGCTCAGGGCGAGCCTTGAGGCGGCGCGCGCCCGCGAGGCGTGAGCGCCGTGGCCCCGCTCGACGAATACCAGCGCAAACGCGACTTCGCCGCGACGCCCGAGCCGGCGGGCAGCACCGCAGGCGCGGGCAACGAGACGGGCCGCCCACTCACCTTCGTCATCCACAAGCATGCTGCCCGCAGGCTGCACTACGACGTGCGCCTCGAACTTGACGGCGTGCTGATGTCGTGGGCGGTGCCGAAGGGGCCGAGTTTCGACCCGGCCGACAAGCGGCTCGCCGTCCACGTCGAGGACCACCCGCTCGAGTACGGCACCTTCGAGGGCACCATCCCCGCCGGCGAGTACGGCGGGGGCGCGGTAATCGTCTGGGACCGCGGTACGTGGGAGCCGCTCGTCGACCCCCACGAGGGGATTGCCGCAGGCAACCTGAAGTTCGCGCTGCACGGCGAGAAGCTACGAGGGGCCTTCGTGCTCGTCCGCATGAAGCCGAAGCCCGGCGAGCGCGGCGAGAACTGGCTGCTCATCAAGGAACGCGACGAGCACGTGCGGCCGCGTGGCGAGTACGACGTGCTCGACGCGCGGCCCGAGAGCGTGGCGAGCGGGCGGACCGTCGAGCAGGTGGCCTCGACAGGGACGGAGGCCGGTGGGGCACCGGATACCGGAGTGGCGCCCTCCGTCCCTGTCGAGTCGCCGTTCCAGCTCGCCACGCTCTTTGCGGCGCCGCCCTCGGGCAAGGGCTGGCTGCACGAGATCAAGTACGACGGCTACCGCGTCCGGCTTGCGGTGGAGCGCGGCGCCGCGCGCGTGCTCACACGGGGCGGCAAGGAGTGGAGCGACCGCATGGGCGCGCTCGCACGCGCCGCGGCCGCGCTGCCCGCGAGCTCGGCACTCATCGACGGCGAGGCGGTCGTGTTCGGCGCGAACGGAGCGCCTGATTTCGGCGCGCTGCAGAAGGCGCTCGCGGCCGGCGAAGAGAACCGCATAGTCTTCCTCGCGTTCGACCTGCTCTACCTCGACGGTCGCGACCTGCGCACCGAACCGCTCGTTCGGCGCAAGGAGGAGCTGCGCGCGCTGCTCGAACGCTCGCCCGCCGGGCCCATCCGCTACGCGGATCACGTGGCGGGCGACGGCTCGGAGTTCCTCGCGGCGTCGTGCTCGCTCGCGCTCGAGGGCGCGGTCTCCAAGCGCGCCGACGCCCCGTACCGCCCAGGACGCACGGCGGAGTGGCGCAAGACGAAGTGTCGCGCACGCCAGGAGTTCGTCGTCGGCGGGTTCACCGCACCGCGCGGCAGCCGGCGCGGCGTCGGTGCGTTGCTGCTCGGCTACTACGACGCGGCCGGCATGCTGCACTACGCTGGTCGCGCCGGCTCCGGCCTGTCCGACCGCAGCATCTCCGGACTGCTCGGACGGCTCGAGCCACTTATCGCGAGCGAACCGCCCTTCGCCGACCCACCGCGCCTGCGCGACCGCATGATCACGTGGGTGGAGCCGCGCGTCGTCGTCGAGGTCGAGTTCGCCGAGTGGACTGCGTCGGGCGTCCTGCGCCAGCCGGTCTTCATCGGCATCCGCGAGGACCGCGACCCGCTCGGGGTGCACCGCGAAGAGGCAGAGGCGGCCGGGGGCGAGCCGGGTGACGCGCGGCGACCGCGACTCACGAACCCCGACAAGGAGCTCTTCGAGGCAGGTCCCTCAGGTGCCTCGCCGGTGACGAAGGCCGAGCTTGCCACGTACTACGAGATGGTGGCTCCGGCGATGCTGCCCGAGCTTGCCGGCCGCCCCCTGAGCGTCGTGCGCTGCCCGCACGGGCAGGCCGCCGAGTGCTTCTTCCAGAAGCACCCCGACGCCCGTAGCTTCCCGGCCGAGCTCCGCGTATTCGAGGTCACCGAGCGCACCGGTCCGGCGACGTACTTCGCCGTCGAGAATCTCGAGGGGTTGCTCGCGCTCGTGCAGCTGGGCGTCGTCGAGATCCACGCGTGGAACAGCTATGCCGAGGCGCCTGAGACACCCGACCGCATAGTCTTCGACCTCGATCCCGGTCCGGGCGTCGAGTGGGCTGACATGCTCGCCGCTGCCCGCACGGTGCGCGACGCGCTCGGCGGGCTCGGCCTCGGCGCGTTCGCGAAGACCACGGGCGGCCACGGCCTGCACGTGGTGACGCCAATCGTCGCCGAACACGCCTACGACGAGGTGCGCGCGTTCACCCGCGGACTCGTGGACCGGCTCGTTGAGGCCGCTCCCGACCGCTTCACAGCACGGATGGCCAAGGCGGCGAGGCCCGGGAAGGTGTTCGTCGACTACCTGCGCAACGCCCACGGAGCGACGGCCATCGCAGCCTACTCCACCCGCGCGCGTCCGGGAGCGCCGGTCGCGGTCCCCGTGAGCTGGGACGAGCTGGACGCGGGTATCGACCCGGTGACGTTCGACACGGTGAGCGTCCCGTTGCGCCTTGCCCGCGCACACAACACCGACCCCTGGACCGGTTACGAGGAAGCCCGCTCGGCGCTCCGCGCCGAGCATTTCGCGGCCGTGGCGGCGCCGCTGCAGGAACGGATGGGGTGACCCAACGTCCGGGGGCGGCTCAGCCTATTTCGCGCACGCGTTCGGCTGCAGCCTCGGCGAGGTCGGGACCGACGACGAGGCGCAGGGCCTCGACGAGGTTCTCGGCGATGGCGGCAACGTCGGTCTCGTCCACGTCGTCGAGAGTCTTGCCGATACGTCTGACCTCGACGTCGACTGAGACGGTCGCCAACACGGTTCCGATGACCGGTCTGAGCACTTCCTCTATCTGCCCTGCGAGCTGATTGGGCACGCGCAAGCCTCTCCTCGTAGCGAGGCTACATCTGCTGTAGTTTTCGGCTTCGCGCGACCCGAGCATGAGCGCGCAGCCTAGCAGGTCAGCGGCATCAGCCGGCGCCGCCACCACCGCCACCACCGCCACCACCGCCGCCTCCCGAGAAGCCACCTCCGCCTCCCGAGGACGACGAGTTCTGGCTCGAGGCGATCGAACTTGCCGAGGAAAAGCCCTCGGACAGGCCCGAGAAGCCGGTCGGCGCACCTGATGAGTCGAGGCTCCAACCGTAGGCCGCGACGAACGCCGGGTCGCGCAGGACCTCGGGCACCGCCACGCGCATCTGCTCGATGACCTCCTTGGCGATGCCGAAGACGGTGGCGTAGACGAGGTACTGCTCCCACAGCGCAACGTGGCTGGGAGGCGCCTCGTGCAGCCGGCTGAAGTCGCGCAGGTAGTTGCGCAGGGCCTCGTAGATCGCGTGCTTCTCGTTGGCCTCGGGGCTGCGCCTCGGCATGGCGAACGCCGTGACGAAGCAGACGATCGATGCGGGAGCGCCGACGAGCAGCAACCACAGGTGTTCCGTCACGATGGTGAACCCGATCGTCACACCGGCCACCAGTACCGTGAGCAGGACCACCGCCACCGTGCCGGCGCAACCCTGCTTCTCCATGTAGCCGCGTCGCGTCTCCTCCTCGCTCACGGCCGCCTTCCACGCGCTCATCTTTGAGGCGAAGGTCTGCGAGTGCTCCTTGGCGTAGGTCTTGATCTCCTCGATCGTGAGGGTGTCGCGGCCCTCCGCGATAGTGGTGAACCAGAAGGCCAGCAGCGTGCGGTCGAGCGGATCGAGGCCGTTGTACTTCTGGCGATCGAGCGTCAGCTCGTAGGTTTCGACGTCCTTGGAGCCGAGGAGGCCCGGCTTTGACACGGTCTTCCGGCCCACCGAGAGCACGCCACGGTTGATGAGCGACATGACGGTGGCGGTCACCTCGGCGTCTCCGACCGCGCCCATGCGCCAGATCGACCCGACGAGCGCCGGGTGCAGCTCGGGTGTGGGGATGTCGCGGTAGTACTCACCGGTGAAGGTCGCCCGGTGCTCCTTGCCGTAGCGGAAGAAGAGCCAGACCGCGAGACCTGCGCCGAGGAGCGAAACGCCCGCGACCGCGATCCAGGCCGCCGTGATCGCGAAACGGGCGGCCTCGCGCTCGCGGTTGGCCTCCTCGGCGAGTTCGGTCTCATCGGCGATGATCCGCTGGAGCGCGGGCGTGGTGCCGACGGGCATCTCGGAGAGCCACTCGGCGGGGAACAGCAGGCGCGCCTCGACGAAGGTGTAGGCGGGCACGCCGGGGACCTCGAGCAAGACGTCGCCGGGCACCGTGCCAGCCGAGGAAGCCGGGTCCTCGACGATCGTCACCGTTCCCTCCAGCGGCCCGTGGGCCCACACGCGTACGTTGTCGCCGGCCACGACCGGCTCACCCGGGTTGGGCAGCCGGATACCGATGGCAACGTCGCTTGCCGGCAGTTCCCATTCGTCTCCGATTAACTGCCAGTAGATCTCTCCGGTGTCGCTCCAGCGGGTCGCCGCACCGAGCACCGTGTAGCGCAGGGTGAACCCACGGGTCTCGTCGGACGCCCTGAAGAACGCCCGCACCTCGGCCTGCCCACCTCGATCGATGACGACGTAAGTGGTCGGGGGCCTGTCGTCGAGCGCGGTCGGCGAGTTCGTGATCGCGTACTCGCCCTCCGGCCCGCTCAGCCCGTCGATGCGGATGCCCTCGGAGCCGGCCACGTCAAGCGTCCAGTACACGAAGGTGTAGTCACCATTGAAGTCGAACGTGCGGCGCTCCTCGACTTCCATCGACCCGTCGGGCGCCACCACGGCGGTGATGCGCACCGGCCCCATCGAGTAGCTCTTCGCGTACGCCGGCTGCACTGGGCCGAACGCGAGCGCGAACGCCACCGCCAGCGCTACAGCCAGGCCCCGTCCCGCGACCACACGCAGCGAGCGGGCTGCTGCTTCGGATCTCATCGCCGCTCCCTCAGCCCCCGGAAGAACGTCGAGAGTATGTTCCCGCACTCCTCGGCGAGTACCCCGCGGGTCACCTCGAAACGGTGGTTGAGGCGCTCGTCGTTGGAAAGGTCGTAAAGCGTTCCCGCCGCGCCAGCCTTGGGGTCATCCGCGCCGTAGACGAGACGGGCGATGCGCGCCTGGTGCATGAGCCCGGCGCACATCGGACACGGCTCGAGCGTCACGTACACGGCGCAGTCGGACAGACGCCACCGGCCGAGCTTCGATGCGGCCTCGCGCATCGCCATGAACTCGGCGTGGGCCGAGGGGTCCGCATCGGTCTCGCGGCGGTTGTGGCCCCGCGCGACGACGGCCCCTTCGCACACCACCACAGACCCGATCGGGACCTCACCGATGGCTTCGGCTGCACGGGCCTGTTCCAGGGCCATCGCCATGTACAACTCGTCGGCGTCCATACCCCGCATGCTACACTTTCCTGCGCGCGGAGGGGTGGCAGAGTGGTTGAATGCGACGGTCTTGAAAACCGTTGGCCGGCTTACCCCGGCTCGTGGGTTCGAATCCCACCCCCTCCGCCATCCGCGACCTTACTCGGAGTCCCGGCCGCGAGCCGACATGATCCCCGCTCGCCGGTACCGCACCACCGGCGCTCCTGCTACAATGATGCGGCGTTTCTCCGCCTCTGGAGCAGGAGATGCGCATCGCGGAGAGTTGGCCGAGTCGGCTGAAGGCGCTCGCCTGCTAAGCGAGTAAGGGGTTATAACGCCCCTTCGAGGGTTCGAATCCCTCACTCTCCGCCATTTGACATCACGCCTGCCACCTGGCAGGATTGCAAAGCCCTTCCCGGGCATGCGCCCTTAGCTCAGCCGGATAGAGCGTCTGACTACGAATCAGAAGGTCGGGAGTTCGAATCTCTCAGGGCGCACCACCGAACCGGACCGAAGGCCCCGCCGTCGCGGGGCCTTCGTGCGTTCCGCCCGCTCTCGCGGGGGCACCGCTTAGAGAATGGATAGCCGCTCATCGGCGCATAGCAGCCGCCTATCGTGATCTTCATCGCAATCGGCGTGTCGGCCGGCCGAAACCAGGGTATCCTTTGCTCACTGAGGGCGTTGAGGGGAGATCGCCATGATCGGTTCGAGGCGCGCTGTCGCGCTCGTGCTCGCGGCAGCCCTATTCGTGTTGGTGGGGGTGGCCACGGCCGCCGCCTGGGCCCCGCTTCCGGTGAAGAGCGATCCGCTCCTCTTCATGCCCGGCTCCCAGCCGGGTGACGTCCAGGGGATGGACCAGGCCGGCCGGTGCGAGAACTGCCACTCCGGCTATAACGCCGCTGTCGAGCCCGGGAGCAACTGGCGCGGCTCGATGATGGCGCAGTCCGCACGCGACCCCCTATGGCTGGCGTGCCTCACGGTCGCTGCCCAGGACTCGATCTGGGCGCTCGGCAACCCGAACGCGACCGATATCTGCATCCGCTGCCACTCGCCGGGAGGGTGGCTCGGCGGCCGGAGCGACCCGACCAACACCTCGGCGCTTGCCGGCACCGACCTCGACGGCGTGCAGTGTGACTTCTGTCACCGTATGCAAGACCCGCTCATGGTGCTCGGCCAGCCCGACGTGCCTGCCGACACGCCCGGTTCGCTCGGCGCGTCGATGGCCACTCAGGCACAGTCGCAGACCTACGCCGATCTGGGCCGCCTGCAGCTGTTCAGCGGCGTGTCGTTCCTGACACCGTCGTCCTTCTGGCCGAGGTACTACGCGGGCGGCTTCCCCGGCTACGCCGAAACCGGCGGCGGGCAGTACTTCGTCGCTCAGAGCGCGGGCCCCAAGTGGGGACCGCGGCCCGACACGGCCGCACGCCACCAGATCCACTACTCACGCTTCCACAGGTCGCGCGACTTCTGCCACTCGTGTCACGACGTCTCCAACCCGATCCTGCAGAACCTCGTCGCCGGGCTCGGTACGTCGGCAGGTACCGAGCGGTTCGCCGCGGCGAGCTTCTTCCATGTCGAGCGCACCAGCAGCGAGTTCCTGCTTTCGGCCTACGGGCGCGGCACGGGCGCTGCGACCAACGCGGGCTTCCCTGGCGTCGCCCATGCCGCGAAGTGCCAGGACTGCCACATGCGTGACGTCAGCGGGCGCGCGGCGAACAAGACCGACGTGCCGGTCCGCCCGGACCTCGCTCTGCACGACTTCACGGGCGGCAACACCTGGATCAGCGGCATACTCGCCTCGGTCGACCCGAACTACGTTGCGGGCTACGACGCATACAACTACCGCATCCTCGCCGGCCAGAAGTACGCGGGCGCCTCGATAGACGTCGCCGGCATCTCCGGCTCCGGCGCAGCACTCGACCGCGGGAAACGGCGCGCGCTCGAGCAGCTCGAGATGGCGGCGACGCTCTCCGAAGTGAGCGACACGGTGAGCGACGTGACCATCCGCATCCGGAACAACACCGGCCACAAGCTCATAAGCGGCTTCCCCGAGGGACGCCGGATGTTCTTGTCTGTGACGTGGTATGACGCCAGCGGCAAAGTCATCGCAGTCACGAATCCCTACGAGCCTCTCGTCATCAGCCGCGACGCTGCGGGCAACGCCGTGTACGTGAGCGGCGGGACGCTCTCCGCTCCAGTCGAGGGACTCGTCTTCGAGACCAAGATGTCGTCGAGCATCACCGGGCAGAGCTCCACGTTCCACTTCGCGCTCGCCGACAACCGCTACAAGGACAACCGCATACCGCCCAAGGGATTCGACATCACGAAGGCCGCCGAGCGCATCGCCCAGCCCCGTTGGGGCGGCGCCGACGCACCCGGCTATTTCACGGCAGCCGAGTACGCAGGCGGCTACGACGATGTGACCGTGACGAAGCCTGCGGGAGCCGCGGGTTACGCCGCGGCGCTCTACTACCAGACCACGAGCAAGGAGTACGTCGAGTTCCTACGCGATCAGGTGCGCGGCACGGGTACCAATCTGACACCGAAGCTTACCACCCCCGGAGAAGACAACAAATCCGCCTACGTGGCCCAGACCGATCCGTTCTTCTCCGGGCTCAAGGGCTGGGGTGAGGCGATCTGGGACCTCTGGCTGCACAACGGCGGCTCGGCTCCCGTGCTGATGACCGCCCTCAACGACCTGCCCGAGCCTCCTGCGCCGCTCGAGGACATGACGGTCACCGCCCCGACCAAGGTCGCGGCGAGCTACGACAAGCGGGCCGGAGTCATGCGTGTCACCTGGACCGTGCCGACGTCGGGCGCCAACGGCTACCACGTGTACCGCAGCACGACCGCCGGTGGCCCGTACGCACTGCGTGGGACGACCTCCGCGACGAGCTTCACCGACGCGGGCCCGTTCCCGCCGGGCGCGTATCACTACGTCGTGACCGCCTACAAGCTCGACAAGCTCGGGAACGAGTATGTCTCTGTCTACAGCAACGAGGCATTGGTGCGTGTCCGCTAGGACGGTCGCCCGACAACACAAGCGAGAACAGGCCCCGCCGAGGTGGCGG
>JBBIIC010000032.1:5859-17086 GCA_037446725.1 Actinomycetota bacterium | reverse complement strand
CGGTAACGTGAGTGATGTCGCCGAGGAGACCTTCTCGGTCGACACCGTGGCACCCGTGACGACGTGCACCCCCGACCGCCCGCCCGGCTTCGGTGGCTGGTACACGGATGCCATGGTGCTCACGCTCGCGGCGATCGACAGCGGTTCGGGCGTCTCCCAGACGTTCTACAGCTTCGATGGTGTGGAATGGGACGCATATACCACCCCGCTCCTCATCGATGATCCCGGGACGACGAGCGTCTGGTACTTCAGCACCGACGCAGCCGGCAACGCAGAAACGGTCGCAGACGAGTACTCGGTGAGCCTCGACCTGGACGACCCCGAACCCTTATTCTCGGGCGTATCGGCGGGTGACTGGGTCTACGAGGCGACGATCGACTTCTGTGCCACCGACCCCACTCCGGGATCGGGCATCGACAGTGTGACAGCGACGCTCGACGGAGAGCCGTTCGAGCCGGGGACCGTGGATGCCGAGGGCACCCACACGCTCGTGGTGACCGCGACGGACAACGCGGGCCGAACCGCCCAGACGTCGGTGAGATTCACCATCGACCGCACGGCGCCTGCCATCACCATCAACAACCCCGCCGACGGCGGCATGTACAACACCGCCCAGACGTTCGACTTCACGGTCGATGACGCCGACCCGATGGTGGACGTGACCTCCGACCCGGCCTTCGGCCACACGTGGACCGGCGAGGGCGCGTATAGGGCGTCGGTCGCCTCAGAGGACCGTGCCGGAAACTCGAGCGCAGCAGCGATCGACTTCATGATCGACATGACGGCGCCGCAGACCGAAGCACGCGTCGTGAGCGGTACCCTCGGCGAGAACGGATGGTGGACGAGCGCTGTCACGATCGACATCGCCGCGATCGACCCCGAGAGCGCAGGAGTCGCATCGGGTGTCGACACTACCTGGTACCGGCTCAACGGCGACGCTTGGGTTGAGGGCGACACGCTCGACGTCGCCGCCGAAGGGGTGCACGCCCTCGAGTTCTACTCGGTTGACCACGCCGGGAACGTCGAGGCCACCGGGTCGTTCGAGTTCGACATCGACACCTCGCCGCCGAGCGCCGAGATAGTCTTGACCGGCACGCCGGGCACCGTCCTTTCGGGCTGGTTCGTGAGCGATGTGACCGTTACCACCATCGTGACCGATGCGGTCTCCGGACCGGCCGGCTGGCAGTACCGCCTCGACGACGCCGATCCCTGGACCATGTACACCGGCTCGCTCGTGCTCCCCCACGGCGTCTGGGACCTTCAAGTCCGCCCGCTCGACTTCGCGGGCAACATCGGTCCGGTGGTGACCGAGACCGTTCGCGTCGACACTGTCGCACCCGAGACGGCGTGCGCCCCCGACCGTCTGCCCGATCACGGTGGCTGGTACACGGACTCCGTGACGCTCACGCTGTCCGCGACCGAGAACGGCTCGGGCGTCTCGAAGACATACTACAGCTTCGACGGCGCATCGTGGGCAGAGTACACCGCGCCGCTGACGGTCTCCACTGCCGGTCCGACGAGCCTCTGGTACTACAGCACCGACGTGGCGGGGAACGTCGAGGGTATCTCGTCGTGCTCGGTGAACCTCGACCTTGCCGACCCGATGCCGTTCTTCTCGGGCGTCTCGGCGGGTGACTGGGTCTACGAGGCGACGATCGACTTCTGTGCCACCGACCCCACTCCGGGATCGGGCATCGACAGTGTGACAGCGACGCTCGACGGAGAGCCGTTCGAGCCGGGGACCGTGGATGCCGAGGGCACCCACACGCTCGTGGTGACCGCGACGGACAACGCGGGCCGAACCGCCCAGACGTCGGTGAGATTCACCATCGACCGCACGGCGCCTGCCATCACCATCAACAACCCCGCCGACGGCGGCATGTACAACACCGCCCAGACGTTCGACTTCACGGTCGATGACGCCGACCCGATGGTGGACGTGACCTCCGACCCGGCCCTCGGCCACACGTGGACCGGCGAGGGCGCGTATAGCGCCTCCGTCCGCGCCCGGGACCGCGCCGGCAACGACAGTTCCGCTGCCGTCGCGTTCATGATCGACATGACCGCCCCCGTCAGCAGCGCCGCGGTCACCGCCGGCGATCCGGGCACCAACGGCTGGTGGAAGAGCGCGGCGACGGTGACGATCACCTCGAACGACCCCAAGAGCGGAGGCGTCGCTTCCGATGTCGAGACGACCTGGTATCGCCTCAACGACGGTCCGTGGACCGAGGGCACGTCACTCCAGATCTCGACGGAAGGAGTGCACGAGGTGGCCTACCACTCGGTCGACAAGGCCGGCAATGCCGAGGAGCCCAGGTCGCTGCAGGTCAAGGTCGACCTCTACGCCCCGGTCGTGACCGTGGCGAGCCCCACTGCCGGCACGTACCTCTACGGCGCGAGCACGACGGCACGATTCTCGGCGAGCGACGGTTGCTCGGGTCTGGTTCCCGGGGCGCCCACAGCGACATGCAACGGTGAGGTGGTCACCAACGGCCAGATGCTCACCCTGACCAACGCCGGGGCGAACACGTTCGTCGCCCGCGCGACCGACCAGGCCGGGCACGAGACTGTCGTGACGGTACCCTTCACCGTGGCATTCGATCCCGGCGAGATCCTGCCCCCGGGCTCGCTCGATCACACATGGAACGCCGGCCGCATGATGCCGATCAAGTTCACGGTGCTCGACGCCACCGGGAAGCCCACTGCGGCGGCGATCGCGATTGTCGACGTCAAACTCGTCAGCGCCAGCGGGAGGATCACCCAGGTCGCAGCAGGAACGGCCGTAGTGTCGAACGACAAGGGTGCGTGCTTCTACCACTTCAACGCCAAGACGATCAAAGGTCAGGCGGGTACGCTCAAGGTCAAGATCACCCTGAACGACGGCGTGACGGTGATGGAGAAGGATATCTACCTGCGCTGATTCTGGCACGGCCTTCTCACCGACAGCCCGCTGGTGGAACTCCCGGCGGGCTGTCGGGCTGTCGGGCTACCCCCAGGGGGCCACGCGGGCCCACACGCACAGGCCGCGCCGTGAGTCACCACGACCCGCCCTATCCCTCGACGACCCCGGCGACCTCCGCGTAGAGCGCCAGGTGGCCGGCGACCATGCGCTGCACCGTGAAATGCTCCTCGCAGCGCGCCGCGCCGGCCTCGCCCATCGCCTGCGCCCCCGCCGGGTCGCGCAACAGCCGGGCGACCGCCGTCGCGAGCGCCTCGGGATCAGCGGGCGGCACGAGCAGCCCGGTCTTGCCATCCACCACCACATCGACGAGGCCGCCCACCCGGGTACCGACCACCGGCCGCGCGAGCGCCATCGCCTCGGCGGCGACGAGCGCGAACCCCTCGGACAGCGACGGGATCACCACGACGTCGCACGCCGCGAGCACGGGAGCGGACGGCGAGACGTGACCCAGGAAGAGCAGCCGGTCGCCGAGGGTGTGCGCGTAGGCGACCTCGCGCAGGCGGCTCTCCTCGGGCCCGGAGCCGGCGATGACGAAACGCGCCCGGGGCAGCTGGAAACCGAGCGAGCCGGCCATGCGCACGAAGTACTCGACGCCCTTGACGGGGACCAGCCGGCCGACGCACCCCACGAGCGGCCCGGCCGCTCCCAGCCCCTCGGGCTGCGGCAACATCGCGTCCGAGCGGACCTGTGCGATGTCGATGCCGTTGGGGATCGTGACGACCCGCCCCGCCTCCACGCCCTCGGCGCACAGCGCGTTGCGCACTGCCGAGGAGATGGCGACGAAGCGGTCGACGCGCTCGCGCGAGGCGGCGTCCACGCGCCGGCGCATACCGAGGCGCAGCGGACCCGCACCCTCGTGGCGCGACGCGTCGGGCTCGGTATGCACGATGTTGATGACCTTCGTGCCCTCGAGTCCGGCCGCCGCGCGGCGCACGAGCATGTTCGTGAGGAAGCCGGTGCCGACCATCACGTCGACGTCGAACGCGGCCGCGATGTCGCGCAGGCGGCCCGGCTTGGAGGCCATGCGGGCGCGCGTGTACTCGAGCTCGAACACCTCGGCGCCCACGGCGCGCGCGTCACCCGCGAGCGCACTGCCCGCGGCGGCGACGACCACCACCTGCCAGCCGTCGGCGAGCGCTCCGCGCACGAGGTGCATGAGGTGCACCTCGCCGCCGCCGAGCGTCGGGCCGGGGAAATTGTTGACGAACAGGATCGAGCGGCGCGCGCGGTTGGTCATCGCCCGGCCACCTGTCGGTAGAGCGAGGCGATCTGGTCGACCATCGTCTCGACCCCGAACTCGGACTCCACGCGCGCACGACCGGCAGCGCCGAGCCGCGCGGCCTTGTCCGGTTCCGAGATCGCCCACATGAGCGCCTCGGCGAGCGTGCGCGGGTCGGCCGGCGGCACAAGCAGCCCCGTGCGGCGGTCGATCACGGCCTCAGGGATGCCGTCGACGGCGGTCGAGATCACCGGCAGCCCGTGCGACATCGCCTCGAGCACCACGTACGGCAGCCCTTCCCAGAGCGAGCTGAGCACGAACATGTCGGCATCCGTGTAGGCGGGACGCAGGTCGGGCCGGGGCGCGATGAAGCGCAACGTATGCGCTACGCTGCGGTCGTTGGCGAGGTCGCGCAACTTGGCTTCGAGCGCTCCGGAGCCGATGAGCGCGAGCGTCGCCGAGGGGAAGCGAACGGACACCCGCGCCCAGGCCTCGATGAGCGTGACGTGGTCTTTCTGCTCGCGCATCTGCCCCACCGAGAGCACGAGCGGCGCCTTCTCGCCGATCCCGAGTTCTCCTCGGAAACGTCCGGCCTCGACCGGCTCGGGCATCGGGACGCCGTTGCGCACCGTGATGGACCGTTCGCGAGCGAGTATTCCGAGCGAGGCGCCCTTCTCACAGTCCGAGTCGCACACGCACACGAAGCGCGCCGTGCGCGAGCGCAGCACTCTGCCTACACCCATGCGCCGGTAGCGCACGAGCGGCGAGTCGTTCAGTCCGGCCTCGATCCCGTGCAACGTGTAGACGCAGCGGCTTGCCGCCGAAGGATCGGCGATCCGGGCGTAAAACGCGGCACGCGAGCCGTGCGCGTGCACGACGTGCGGGCGCAGATGGGCCACGGCCGAGCGCGCGGCGCGAATTCCAGAGACAGGGAACGCAGAGTCCACGGGGGCGTGCTCGACCCGGATGCCGAGCGACCGCGCAAGCTCGGGAAGGGCGCCGCTCGCGGGGCACACCAGCGAGAGTTCGAAGCCGCGCTCGGGCAGACGCCGCAGCAGATCGGCGATGTGGCGCACGGCTCCGCCGGTGGCGGAGGTGTCGGCTGCTATGAGTAGGATTCGTGCTGCGTCAGCGGCCATGATTCACCTCGGTGCCAGTGTACGTCACCAGGTGCGTGATGGGTACACGCCAGCCGCACGGATTCGGCGGATCAGCCCGAAAGCGCCACGGTCACGACACCGGCCACCACGAGCACGATCCCGAGCCACTGCGCGGGGGTCAGCCACTCGTCGAGCAGCACCACCGACACCCCGGCGATGGCGACGTACGTGAGCCCGAGGAAGGGGTAGGCAACCGAGAGCGGCACGGTGGAAAGCGCGAGGATCCACGCTGCCGCCGAGATGACGTAGAGCGTCAGCCCGACCCACACCTGCCAGTGGCCCAGCACGTCACGAAGCAGCCGCCCAGGCTTCTTCAGGCGCTCGCGCCCGATCGCGCCGACCCGTGTCATGCCTACCTTGAGCAGGACCTGGCCCACCACCACGAAGGTGACGGCGGAGAGCACGTAGATGAGCCCGTGCAGCTTCACGTCGACCTCGCCCGCTTGACCGGCGCGACCCCGAGCCAGCCGACCAGCAGCACGCCGAGCACGATGAGCGCGACGCCGAACCAGCGCACGGGCGGCACGACCTCTCCGGCGAGCGCCGCGAGCATGACGACAAGCACGTAGCCCGATGCGCCGAGCGGATAGGCGACCGCCAGCTCCATGCGAGAAAGCACGCCGAGCCAGAGCGCCGAGGCGACCGCGTACACCGCAAGCCCGCCGATGATCACCGGTCTGGTGCCCGCGGTCGCGAGCGTCTCGACAATTGTCAGGTCGCCGAGGTCCTGCGCGCCGAGCCGCAGCATCAGCTGCGCGACGGCGCTCAGGATGATGGATGAGAAGGCCACCGCGAGTGTGGCGTACGGAACCGGCTTGCGCCGCGTCGACGCCACCTTGGCGATCACGCGGAAGTACGCGCCGATCGTAGGCAGGATCTTGATCTCTGAGGCCTTGCGCTTGTCCTGGTAGCGCAGGACGAACGGGACCTCGACGAAGGCCGCCCGGTCGCGCAGCCGCTCGGCGATCTCAAGCATGCACGCGAACCCGCGCTCGCTCACGAGATCGTCGCCGTACTCGGCGAATCCCTCCCGGATCACCTCGGCGCGGTACGCGCGGAATCCGCACGAGTAGTCGCGCACGTTGCGCACCGGGCGCACGAGCGTGACCATCGCGCTCGCCGCGAAGGAGAGCAGCCGCCGGAAGGCCGAGAGCCCCTCGACGGCCGAGCCGGGCCGGTAGCGCGATGCGATGGCGATGTCGTAGCCTGCCGCGATGCGCTCGACCATCGCCGGAGCATACCCCGGGTCCTGCGTGAGGTCGGCATCGAGCGTGATGATGACGTCGTCGGGAGCGGAGGCCTCCGCGGCGTGCCGCAGGCCGCGGCGGATGGTGAACCCGAGGCCGGCATTGGGCTCGTTGCGCAACACGGTGATGGGCAGCCCGGCGTCAGCGCGCTCGCGGGCAAGCGCTCCGGTCTCATCGGCGCTGCCGTCGTCGACGACCGTGAGCGACCACTCCCAGCCGCTGTCCTGCGAGACCTCGGCGATGCGGTCGATGAGGTCGACGATGGACGCCGCCTCGTTGTAGGCAGGGATGACCCAGCGGATCGTCGGGGTCTGCATGAGTGAGCGGGCAGCCAATCTACTCGCCTGGCGCAGCGGGCAGGACACAGCGCATCAAACTCTACCATCGTCGTTTCGGCGGCGTCGATGAGGTGGCCGCGAGCGGAGCGTTCGGGCCCCCGCCTCGGGTATACTGTGCAGCGATTCGGCCGCCTCCGAGGCAGGACCCGCCCGTGCTCAACAAGGCTCTCAACTCCCTCGCCGAGTACCTGCGCATCAATGCCATCCGGCGGATGCTCACGATCGTCGACGTGCGGACGACCGAGATCATCGGGCTCGTCGCGTTCGCGGTGGTGTTCGCGCTCTTCGAAGGCATCGGCATCTCGCTGCTCCTTCCCGTCCTGCAGTACGCCGAGGGCGGAGACACGGCGATCACCCAGAGCTCCGGGCCCATCTGGCTTGCGCTCTCCGAGTTCATGGAGTTCTTCAACCTGCCGGTCACCCTGCCGGTGCTGCTCGCCATGGCGTTCGTCCCGATCCTGCTGCGCCAGGTCGTCTTCTACTTCAACACCTGGTATTCGGCGGTCGTTGCCGGGCGCATCGGGCTACGGATGCGCATGCAGACGCTCGACGCCGTACTCGATGCGGACCCCGAGTTTTTCGACCGCCACGTGGTCGGCCATCTCGTGGGCGTGGTCATCGGCCAGACGACGGCCGCCGGGCTGGCCGTGCTCGCGGTCATCAGGCAGCTGTCGATCGCACTCCTCATGCTCCTCTACGTCGCGATCATGCTCGCGATCTCGGTGCCCTTGACCGTGATCACACTCGTGTTCGCCGTCCTGGTCTCTGTCATCGTCAAGTCGAACATCCGCAAGATCCGTGACTTCGGCATCGAGTCAGCCGCGATCAGCCAGGAGCTCATGGGCAAGATCGTCGAGCGATTCGGCATGATGCGCCTCATCAAACTGCGCGACCAGAAGCGCTCCGAGTCCGGGCGCATCCGTGACTTCTCGGAGACCATGCGCGTGATCGGTGTCAAGCAGGCGCGCCTCGGGGCGATGATCGAGGTCACGGCCGACCCGCTGCTCATGCTCTCCGTGTTCGTAACGCTCTACATCGGCATCGCCGTGCTGGGGATGACGCTTGCCCAGCTCGGTCTCGTGCTGTTCGTGCTGAGCCGGCTCAACGCCAAGGTCAAGGAGTTCAACGCGGGCCGGCAGGCGATCTCGCAGAACATGGCCGGCCTGTTGCTCGTCCAGCAGACCACCGGAGATGCCGGGCGCTCCAACACCATCCGCGGCGGTGAGGTGCCCTTCGAGGACCTGACCGGCGAGATCGTGCTCTCGGACGTGACGTTCGACTACCCGGAGACGCGCACGGCGGACGGCACGGTGCTTTCCGCAGGCAAAGAGGTGCTCAAGGGCGTCTCGGTCACGATCCCCGCAGGCTCGTTCACGGCGCTCGTGGGCCGCTCCGGCGCGGGCAAGTCCACGCTCGTGGAGCTTCTCCCCCGCCTGCGCGAGGCGACGAGCGGAAGCATCACCTTCGACGGGACCGACATCCGGGAGTTCAAGATCGGCTCGCTGCGCCGGGGCATCGGGTACCTCACGCAAAGCGCAATGCTCTTCAACGACTCCGTACGCGAGAACCTCACGTACGGCCTCGGTTTCGAGCCGAGCGAGGAGCAGCTGCGCACCGCGCTCGAGCAGGCGTACGCGACGTTCGTCTACGACCTGCCGCGCGGGCTGGAGACGAGTCTGGGAGACCGGGGGGTGCGGTTCTCCGGTGGAGAGCGTCAGCGCCTCGCGCTTGCCCGCGTGCTGCTCGAGGACTGCCCGGTGCTCATCCTGGACGAGCCCACGAGCGCGCTCGACTCCGAGTCCGAAGCGTTCATCCAGAAGGCCTTGCACGACCTTCACGGGAGCAAGACGATCATCGTCATCGCTCACCGGCTCGCCACCGTGATCCAGGCCGATCAGCTACTCGTGGTCGAGGACGGGCTCGTCGTGGAGCGCGGGACGCACGCCGAGCTCGTGGCCAAGGGCGAGACGTACCGGCGGCTCTTCGAGACGCAGCTGCTGGCGTAAGGGTCACTCCTCGCGAGCGACTGACTCACCGAGGTTGCCGAAGCGCACCGGCTCGAGCTTGTCGGTCGGGATCTCGAACAGGCCGATCGTGTACCCGTCCGGACCGACGAACTCCACGGTGCACGAGCGGTCGTGCACACCGACGACCGTTCCGCGTGCCCCTCCGACGATGCCGCTCTCGAGGTCTTCCGTGACCTCGACCATATCGAGCTCGGCGACCGCACTCATCGTGGCTTCACCTTCCGCAGATAGCATGACAGCAGGCGTGGTCTGCGCTCGCGCCTGTGATAATCCCATGCCGAGATCAGCTTCAGCGGTCCGAGGCGACCGATCACCTTCCACTCTACCACCCACCTTTCGGTACCGTCGATGAGCGTGAACCTGCACGTCGCAGCATGAACCGATATGCCGTCTCTGAGCATCCTTTCCAGCACGTGGGGCTGATCGGAGGTGATGCCAAGCGCTGAGCGGAACACGCGCGCCTTGTGCGCCCCGGTCGGATGGGACTCGTCGAGGCAGTAGCGAAGCTTCTCCGGCGGAATCACCGCGCTCTCGAAGTGTGGTAAGCGGCTCATGCACCGAGGATGAGCCAACACCCTTACCCAGCGCCGACCGAATCCTGACCCTCGGCGGGCCTTCGACACGCAGCTCCAAATCGCCAAGCCGCCGTCGCGCCCTTCGTGCGAGCTGTATCCTGAACGCGAGAACGTATGTCGAGACGCGGCTACTGCCGACGCAGCAAGTCACGCCGTGTAGCGAATGACCGCAAGTTCCGCTGAGCAAGTAGACGACGCAAGGAGTGCGTCGATGCGCTCCATCACGTCGTCAGCGAACAGGTACTCTGCACACGAGTCACATTCGTACGCCGGCACATCCCGGATAATCACGATCGTCCGGGAAGAGACCTTGAACGGGAAGTCGCTGACGACCGGGCTCATCGATGCTCCGCATGCGCTGCACTTCACGGCTTCATCTCCCCGACAACTCGATCTTGAGTCGCTTGCCGACGGCGGTGGCCGCTCGCTCCAGCGTCGAAAGGGTCACCGACGGGTTGGCCGGGTCGAGCAGCCGGTCCACGGCGGGCCTGCTGGTCTTCATCCTACGCGCGAGCTCCGCCTTAGTGATGTGGCCCCTCTTCATCTCGCTGGCGATCTGAAACGCGATCACCCGCTTTGCCGCGACAGCTTCTGCATCCTCGAAGAAGCCCTCGTCGCGAAGGAAGTCGTCGAATTCGCTGCCCACATGTTGTCTGTCCACCGCGCTCACCCGTTTCGCAGGTTCGAGAGTCTACTCCGCGCCACCGTCAGATCCGCTGGCGGGGTCTTCTGCCCCTTCTTCGTGAAGCCGTGCAGTAGCACCATGAGACCGTCGTCGACGGTGAATATCACCCGTGCAATCCCGTCGGCGACATGTGACCTGACTTCCCACAATCCCGGCTCGAGCTTGCGAATGAGTGGCATTCCGAGCGGCCATCCATACTGGGCGGTCTTGATGTCGTAGCCGACGGTCCGCCGATCATCGCGGCCCAAGCCGAGAAGCCACTCACGCACTGGCTGGTTTCCCACAGAAGTCCGATAGAAGACGACCGTGAGGACCGGCTGATTCCCTCCGGGATCATCCACGGGAGCTCATCACGGAGTGTACCATAAATGATGCGCACTGGAGGTGCTGTACACCGCACAGCATCATCGTCCCCCTCCCGACTGACTCACTGCTCGACGGAAGGATATCCTTGCGTGCGTAACCGGCTCTTACCGTCGTGTGACCGATGGTTCCCGTCGAAGGACGCAGCTGCTGGCGTAGAGATCAGGCGACGCCGAGGGGCTCGATGCGCGTGCCCTTGCGCTCAAGTTCCTGCGCCGCATCCCACAGATCG
Source organism: Actinomycetota bacterium (assembly GCA_037446725.1). Taxonomy (GTDB): domain Bacteria; phylum Actinomycetota; class Coriobacteriia; order Anaerosomatales; family SLCP01; genus JBBIIC01. The sequence goes on along the minus strand of JBBIIC010000032.1, from coordinate 6,278 downwards.
ACCGCGCGCTGCGCGTTGAGCCAGAAGTCCGCGGAGTTGCCGAAGAGCATCGAGAGTCTCAATGCCATGTCGGCGCTCAATGCGCGGCGCTCCCGGACCAACTCATTCACCGTCTGACGCGACACGCCGAGTGCTTCGGCAAGAGCGGCTACGGTCAGCCCGAAGTCGGGCATGAAGTCCTCGCGCAGCATCTCCCCGGGGTGAATGGGGCGTACCCTGCGCGCCTGTGTGTTTGGAATCGACACGCCGCACCCACTCTCAGTGGTAGTCACAGATCTCCACGTCGTACGCATCCCCATCTCTGAACGCGAAGCAGATGCGCCATTGGTCGTTGATTGAGATCGAGTACTGCCCTTTCCAGTTACCCTCGAGTCCATGGAGCCTATTGCTCGGGGGCTGCCTCAGGTCCTCCAGCCGCG
>JBBIIC010000032.1:0-5759 GCA_037446725.1 Actinomycetota bacterium | reverse complement strand
CCGAAGTCTGAACTGACACGGCTCGTGCTCCAGACAGGCCGAGACCCGATGGCGACTACCGTCGCAGCCCCCGCGTGCCGTCGATCAGCCACGCGCTCAGGCGCGGGCCGAGGAGCCTACGGACGCGGATGTTTCGCTCGTGACGGGCCACCGCGCGACGGGCCGCCTCGAGCTCCTCCGCTGACAGCAGACCGGAGGCGATGAGCTCCTGTATCGTCCGCACGTCGGCTTGCCGCACACGCAGGGCATCCGCCGACTTCTGCACCGAGGAGCGCCGATGCACCGCGAGCGGCACGTCGAGGTAGCGGTGGCGATACCCGCGCGCGAGCGCGAGCAGCCAGAAGAGGTAGTCCTCGGCGTAGAGGTCTTCCCTGAAGCCGCCGACCCCGTCGAAGACCTCGCGGCGAAACACCGCGCCGATGCCGAAGAAGCATGCCTCCAGCAGATCGACGAGCCCGCACTCCGACGAGCCGCGCCACCCCTCGTTGAGGTCCTGCGGCGCGCGCGTGCCGTCCTCGTACTCGAAGTAGCCGTCCGAGGTGAAGACCGCGGCATCGGGGTTCGCCGAGATGAAGCGGTCGATACTGGCCAGATGCTCGGGCAGCAGTAAGTCGTCGGCGGAGAGCATGACGAGCAGGTCGGCGCGCGCCTCACGCACAGCGGTGTTGTACGCACCGCCGGTGCCGCGGTTCGCCTGCAAGATCACGCGGATGCGGTGATCGGTCGCGGCGAGGCGTTCGGCAAGAGCGCGAGTGCCGTCCGTCGAGCCGTCGTCGACGATGACGAGCTCCCAGTCGGAGAAGGTCTGCGCACGGACAGACGCCACGGTCTCCGCGAGGGTCGACTCGGCGTTGTAGGCGGGGATGAGAATGGAGAAGCGGGGCATGCACCCTCAATCCGTCAGGCGTGCGCCGGCTGCGATGATGCGGCCGCCGTGCCCGCATCCGCCCAACATGATACCTTTGGCCTCGTCGGCTGCGGCATTATATCGGGACAAAGCGATGTTCGCGGATACCGCGGTCGAGCGCACGATTCAGGGACCCAAGACGAGGAATGAACGTCGCTGACGTTCCGCTGGGCTGGCACCGGACGTTACCATCGCCCCGGCGCGCCGCGGAAGCGCGTCCGGCCGTGATCGTGGAGATCGTGAAGTGCTGCCCACTGGATCGGCGGCGCCTGATCGCAGTCAAAGCAATCCGTATCCGAGGAGCGGACACTGAGTTCAGAGATGAGACGCACGGGGCATTGTGGGGGCTCCGAGCCCCTGATTTCGGTCATCGTGCCTGCATACAACGCCAGGCGAACAATACGAGAGACGCTCGATAGTATCCTCATGCAGCAGTTCCCGCATTGGCAGTGCGTAGTCGTCGATGACGGCTCGACCGATGACACTGCAGAGATCGTGCAGGGCTACAGGGATCGGGACGAGCGCTTCGTGCTTGTACGGCAGGAGAACACCGGAACCGCAGGCGCCTACCGGGCCGGCATTCGCGAGGCGACGGCAAGCCTGCTCTGCATCTGTTCGGCAGATGACCTCCTGTTGCCCGCACATCTGCGCCTTATGGATGAATTCATCCGCGCGAATCCGCGCTGCGATATCTTCTCCAGCAACGGCGAGTACTTGTATGAGGGAACGGGAATCCGTCGCGCTGTCTACACGCAGCCTGAGTGGAGCCACGAGCGGAGTCTCAGCCTCGAGCAGGTGATCGCGGCTAGCTTCTACAGCGTAGGGGTCGTCTTCAGGCGCGCAGCGTACGAGCTAGTCGGAGGCCATCGACTCGGCGTTTACGGCGAGGACTACGACCTCTGGCTCAGGCTGATGGCGAGGGGCGCACGCCACACATACACTCCCCATGTCCTGTCTGTGCACCGAATTTCGGAGTTCCAGAAGAGCGCCGGGCTTGCACGGTTGTATGAGTCAAACATCGAGGTGTATGAGCACTTGCTTGCGACAGAGGCCCTAGGCGAGAACGAAACGAAAGCCGTCGTCGCCGCCATTGCTGGAAACAAGTTCAGCCTTCAACGCGTCGACGTCGAGACAGCCATGACGCGGCAGGCGCGTCTCGTACGTCGGATTCTGGCAAGACTACTGGGGCCGAGGCATGCCTGGCGAGTCATCGTGATGATTCAGCAGTCCTCGCTGATCACCGACCTGCGCCGCGCAGTAGCCACTCGGGCTGCGAGGACGAAGAGACAACGGTGAGCACCGGACGGCCACTGTCGCATTCCGCGAACAGACGCTAGCCACCGAGCACCTCCCGGTAGACGCGCAGCAGCTGTGAACACACCGCCTGTTCCGAGAAGTGAGCACGCGCGAACGCGTTCAGGCACGATGGCTCGAACTCCCTGAAGTGATCCAGCATGTAGTCGAGCCCTTCGACCAGCGCCCCTGCGTCGTTGTTGGCCACGACACGACCGAGGGAATCGTCCAGGTACTCAACGTGACCGCCGCAGTCGGTTGTGAGGAGCGGCCTGCCGGCCATGAGGGCCTCCGCGGCGAACACCGAGGAGTTCTCATGCAGACTCGAGAGCACCGCGAAGGCGCTCTCGTCGAGCGCGTTCTGTACGCCCGCCGGAGCGAGCCGGCCCAGGAACCGAACTGTACCCCCGGTTAGGCCGAGCTCATCCGCGAGCCGCTCGGCGTCCTTTCGGAACTCCGACTCCCCGACGATGTCTAGCACGAAGTCATCCCTCCGTCGACGCAGTTCCGCCGTGGCCCTCAACAGGAGCGGAATGTTCTTGGCCGGCCCGAGCTGAGAAACATGCAGGATACGATAGGGAGGCCGGTCCTGCACCGGCATGACCGTGCAGCGCTCGGGCACGACGTTGGGGATGACCTCGACGGCGCCCGCGATCCGCAGCTCGCGCAGGCGCGCGGCCAGCTCGGAGCTGACGGCCACATATGCCGCCGCACGTCGGGCAAGAGGGCGCAACACCAACGGGAGCACGCCGGGCGTCCTCACCAGCAGACGCTCGGTGTTACGCGAGTACTCCTCGGAGTGCTCGGTCACCACGATCGGCACGCCCATCTTCTCGCCGGCCACCACGGCGGCCGCGCCCGCAGGCCATAGGGCATGGACGTGGATCACGTCGGGCGTGAAACCGCGAGCCGTGAGCAGCTGAAGCGCATCAATCACTCGGCGCCTGTAGGCGGGCAGGCGCACCGAGACGAGTCTCCAGGCCGTGCCGAGTCGTCTTGCGGTCATGCCTGAAGATCGCAAGGGCCTCCGCCCGGTGCGGACGGTCAGGATACCGTCCTCGAGACTGGCTGACGGACGTTCCCCCTCGAAGTGCTCGGAAGGAAAGAGGACCGCGACTTCCACGCCTTGCCGCACGAGCGCACGGGCCTGCTGCGCGACGAAGATGCCCGCGGTTGGGTTGCCGGCGTCCGGATACCAGCTCGGGATAATGAGCACCTTCATCGATCTCGCGGAACCCTCGTGTCGGGAACGCTACCTTCCGCACCAACCTGCGGTCTGGACACAGATAGCATAAAGTAACGTGCGAGAGTGCAACCGACCACGGAGGACTGCACATGCGAGCGCTTGTGACCGGTGGCGCAGGCTTCATCGGGAGCAATCTGGTGGAGCTGCTGGTCAGCGAGGGTAACGACGTCGTCGTCTTGGACGACATCTCTTCCGGATACGAGGAGAACCTGCACGACGACGCCGAGTTCGTGCGCGGCGACGTGTCAGAGTCGGGCATCGTCGAGCACGCAGCGCGCAACTGCGACGTGATCTTCCACCTGGCCGCAAGCGTGGGCAACACGCGCTCCATCGACAACCCGGTTCGCGACTCCGAGATCAACGTCATCGGGACACTTCGCGTGCTCGAGGCTGCACGAAAGCACCGGATAGGCCGTGTGGTCTTCTCGTCCTCGGCGGGCATCTTCGGCGAGCTGAAGACCCTGCCTATCGCTGAAGACCACCCACAGGACCCCGACTCGCCCTACGGCGCGAGCAAGCTGGCAGCCGAGAAGATGTGTCTCGTGTACAACAAGCTCTACGGCATGCAGAACGTCTGCCTGCGCTACTTCAATGTATACGGCGTGCGGCAGCGCTATGACGCATACGGCAACGTGATCCCGATCTTCGCCGAGCGGATACTTCGCGGCCAGGACGTCGTGATCTTTGGCGATGGAGAGCAGACCCGCGACTTCGTCAACGTCAAGGACGTGGCGCGCGCGAACTACCTTGCCGGCATCTCGACCGATGCGGCGGGCGCTTTCAATCTGGGAAGCGCATCACGGGTTTCCATCAACGAACTCGCCCGAATCATGGCGGAAACCACCGGTCGCGACGCGCGCGTGGTGCACGCCGCACCTCGTCCAGGCGATGTGCGCGACAGCCTCGCCGCCATCGACGCCGCTGCGGCTTTCGGCTTCACGCCTTCAGTCGAGCTGCGCACGGGTCTGGCACAGTACGTTGAGTGGCTGGCAACCGACCCCGTGACCGCAGCGCGCTGGACCATTGATCCGGGGACATAGGGGCTCCATTGGCCAAAGTGCTCATCATCTACCATCGAGGCACGCTCGGAGCATGGAGAGCAACGTACGAAAGCCACGTAACGAGTTTCGCCAAGTACTCCGATCACGAGTGTCTGTATCTCAACACGGCGCGCCCCCATGTGCCGCACTACATCCGGTCCTTTCAGCCCGACCTGGTCGTGTTCCACTACACGTTCCTCGCTGTCAGGCAGGATCCTCCGGCGTTCAGGGCAATGGTCAGACGTATCGGCTTCGTCAAGGACCTCGACTGCACCAAGGTGCTGATTCCGCACGACGAGCAGGCCCACAGCGACTTTCTCTGCGAGATCGTCAACGATTTCGGCGTCACCCACATCTTCACGCCAGCTTCTCGCTCCGAATGGCCCCAGATCTACGAAGGCATCGACTTCACGCGGACCAGACTGCACACGGTGCTGACCGGATACATCGACGAAGGATCGGTCAAGCGGATCGCGGCACTGGCACGACGCCACCACAGACGTGACATCGACGTCGGCTACCGTGCATGGGATTCGTACGCCTTCTACGGGCGGCACGGGCAGCTGAAGTCGGAGATCGGACGCGTCTTCGCCGCTAGGGCCCCGGAGTTCGGTTTGCGAACGGACATCTCGAGCAGCTACAAAGACGCCCTCATGGGCGACAGATGGTTCGAGTTCCTCCTGCGCTGCAAATACACGATCGGCGTCGAGGGCGGATCGAGCGTGTTCGACAGAGACGGTTCGATCGCAGAGTGCTCGATGAGGTACGTCTCAGAGCACGAAACCCCTTCCTTCGAGGAAGTCGAGGCCGCGTGCTTCCCCCACATGGACGGCGAGTTCGGATACAGACTGATCGGCCCTCGCCATCTCGAGGCCGTCATGACGCGAACCTGCCAGGTCCTTGTCGTCGGGGACTACGCCGGAGTTCTGAAACCGGAACTGCACTACCTGGGACTCGAGCGTGACTTCAGCAACCTCCCCCAGGTCCTCGAGCGCATGCGCGATGACACCGAGCGCGAGGCGATGACGGAGAGGGCGTACCGGGATATCGTCGCGTCCGGCAGGTACTCCTATCAGGCGTTTGCCGACTTGGTATACGCGGAGTCGCTTGGCCACCTCTCGAAGCGCGGGGAGGCCGTCCTCACGCCCGCACGACGCCGCATAATGAGACTGAACCGATTCGATGATCGGGTCTGGCTCTGGCGTGCGAGTATGGATACGTCGGTGAGACGAGCGCTTCGCCCCGTGCTGAGCAGAGTGCTGGGTGAGGATCG
>JBBIIC010000031.1:17828-19864 GCA_037446725.1 Actinomycetota bacterium | reverse complement strand
CTCTTTTTCTGAGGCATCGAATCGGTTTCGAGTACATTCTTTTTGAGGCAACTCGGTCGCTGGACACGGGCTCTGGGCTCGCCTATACTGCCTTGCTAGGGCCACACGTGGTGGTCCATGGATTCGCGGCGTGCCCCTCCACCTGCGTATCGTGACAACGCAGGGAACGGAGAACAGGGTAGGCCGCTTTGTTTTGCCCCAGGTTGGGGTGAAAGGATGAGTAAGAACATGGCTGAAGGTACCGTTAAGTGGTTCAACGCTGACAAGGGTTACGGCTTCATCTCGCACGACGACGGCGACGACGTCTTCGTCCACTACAGCGAGATCCAGACCGAGGGTTTCAAGACTCTCGACGAGGGCCAGGCTGTCTCCTTCGAGATCACGACCGGCCAGAACGGCAAGCTGCAGGCGAGCAACGTCCGCAAGCTCTAATCACCTGGCCGAAGGCGGGCGTCACGACCGCTGACAGAGGCTGAGTACGCGAGGTCCTGCCCCCCTCGGGGAGCGGGGCCTCGCTGTGTCAGGCGCACGCGCCGAGAGGATAGGGAACCCATGCTCCAGAACGATGTCCGCAACATCGCCATCATCGCGCACGTCGACCACGGCAAGACCACACTCGTGGACCGGCTGCTTCAGGCCACGCAGGTCTTTCGCGAGAACCAGCAAGTGGCCGAGCGCGTGCTCGACTCAGGCGACCAGGAGCGCGAGCGCGGCATCACCATCCTCGCGAAGAACATCTCCATCCGCTGGCGTGACACCAAGATCAACGTCATCGACACGCCGGGCCACGCGGATTTCGGCGGTGAGGTCGAGCGGGTGCTCAAGATGGCCGACGGCGTCCTGCTCATCGTCGACGCCTTCGAGGGGCCCATGCCCCAGACGCGCTTCGTCTTGCGGCACGCTCTCGAACACGGACTGAAGCCGATGGTCGTCATCAACAAGATCGATCGGCCCGGCGCCCGGCCCGACGAGGTCGTCGACGCGGTCTTCGACCTCATGGTCGAGCTCGGTGCCGACGACGCGCAGCTCGACTTCCCGATCATCTACGCGAGCGCCGTAAACGGCTACGCCCGCACCGAGCCTGACGGCACGAACGACGACATGGTGCCGCTCCTTGACGCGGTCCTCGAGCATATCCCTGCTCCCGACGTCGACGTCACCGGGCCGGTCGCCATGCAGGTCTGCACCATCGACTACTCGAGCTTCGTCGGGCGCATCGCCATCGGGCGCGTGTTCTCGGGCACGCTTCGCACCGGCGACCGCATCCTCGTCATCAAGAACGACGGCTCGCGTTACGAGGCAAACGCCAAGCAGCTCTACACCTTCGAGGCGCTCGGCCGCGAAGAGGCCGCCGAGGTCCATGCGGGTGACGTGGTCGCGGTCGTGGGGGTCGAGGACGCCGACATCGGCGATATGTTCACCTGCCGTATCGCGCCGGTCCAGCTCGACCCCATCCACGTCGAGGAGCCGACGATGTCGGTCGTCTTCTCGGCGAACACGAGCCCGCTCGTCGGCCAGGACGGCGATATCGTAGGCGGACGCCAGCTCAAGGAGCGCCTGCTTCGCGAGGCCGAGTCCAACATCTCGATGCGCATCGCCGAGACGCCGGACAAGGACGGCATGGAGGTTGCCGGCCGCGGGGTGTTGCACCTTTCGGTGCTCATGGAGACGATGCGCCGCGAGGGCTACGAGTTCCAGGTCGGCCGCCCGCAGGTCATCTACAAGAAGGAAGACGGCACGACCCTCGAGCCCATCGAGCAGGCGGTCGTGGACGTGCCGAGCGAGTACGCCGGCAAGGTCATCGAGATCTTCGGCTCGGCAGGCGGCGAGATGGTCGACATGGTGCAGCGCGACGAGCACGTGCACCTCGAGTTCCGCATCCCGAGCCGCGGCGTGATGGGGCTGCGCACCCGCATCCTCAACGGCACGCGCGGTGAAGCCACGCTCTTCCACCACTTCAGCGAGTACGGGCCGTACCGCGGCGAGCTTGGCGGGCGCATCAACGGCTCGCTCATCGCGATGTCCACCGACAAGGC
>JBBIIC010000031.1:0-17728 GCA_037446725.1 Actinomycetota bacterium | reverse complement strand
CTGCGCAAGCGCATCCTCAACGAGAGCGACCGCAAGAAGGCGTCGAAGCGCGCGAAGGCGTAGGGGTGTGGGGCGGGTGGCTTAGCGCTCGCGGAGGTATTCGCCCGGACGGGCGATCCGAATGCCGGCAACGGTCCGGCCGAAGTACCCGCCGAAGTGGCTCGCATCGCCGGTGAGCAAGTAGTCGGCTCCCGTGACGATCGCTGCGAGCAGAACCGGTCGGTCCTTGGCCGGCAGCCCGGGATCGTCATCGATCGGGAAGTCCGCCGGCTCGGCGGGCAGGACGGCGACAAACGCGAGAAGCTCCTCGAGGCGCTCGACCTCGGATTCGCCCGCCACATTCCTACGAACCTCGGCCAGTACGTGCGGTGAGCCCAGCAGCCGGATGCCCGGGCGTTCCCAGAGTTCGTGCAGGACCGAGTCGGGCTTCAGCGCCGCGGAGACGAGCACGTTGGCGTCGAGAAAGACCCGGTCCACACTACGAACTCGGCCGGCGCTGGTGCGGGATGGCGTCTGGCTCGAGGCCCATCGACCTCACCTCGTCCAGTGCCTCGTCGTACTCGTGTGCGGTTACCGCGTTGTTGAGGAGGAACTCGGCACGGCGCTCTGGAGTATAGATCTCGACTTCATAGGCGCGTACCGGCTTAAGCAGCAGGCCGTCCGACCGCTCCTCCATCACCAGCATTTCGCCTTCACTAAGGCCGAAATTGCGCCGGGTCTCGGCCGGTATCACCACGGTCCCCCGTTTGCCGACGCGTACATACTCGGTCATTGCCACCACCTCCATCATGCTCAGTATATCAGACTGTCTGACATTCTGAATGCCTTGGTCATGCGTCAGGGCGCCGTGGAGGACCCTCAGCCCATCGAGATTGCGGCTTGCGCGACCCACAGCGCCGCCATGCCGGCGACCAGCGTCCAGAGCATGTTGCGGGTCTTCCACGCAACGACCAACGCGACGGACGCGGCGATGATGCGAGCCGGAGCGACCTCGTACGCGCCGTTCGTCTTCGTATACAGCGATGCCGGCACGACGAGCGCGGTCAGTGCGGCGGCTGGCACGTGCCGCAGCAGCCGCTCGAGCCAGCGGGGCGCCGGCGTGCGCCCGTGGAGCCACAACGGCAGGCTACGCAACAGGAACGTCCCCGCTGCAAGTGCGAGGATGACGACCCAGAACGAGGACTGAGCGCTCACTCGTCCACCTCGACGGCCGGGTGCTCGTGGTGCCGGGTCGCGCCCCACACCATGCCGATGAAGATCGCGGCGATGAGCCCGGTCTGCATCGGCAGGAGCGGCACGAGGACGGCCGCGGCGATCGCGGTGGCGATGGCGGCCTCCACATCGGCCCGGAATTTCAGCGCGGGGATGAGCATCGCGAGGAAGACGAGCGGCACTGCGAAGTCGAGCGACCACGAGGTCGGCACGAACGATCCGGCCAGCGCCCCGGCGATGTTCGAGATCTGCCAGATGATGGCGAGCACGAGCCACGACCCGACGTAGTACGGCACCACCGAGACGTCGTCGCGATACCGCCCCTCGGTCATGGTCACGGCGTAGCTCTGGTCGACAAGTGGGTGGCCGAGGACGCCCAGCCACCGGCCCGCCTCTGGTACTAGTACCGGTGCGATCGAGGTGCCATAGATGAACATGCGGGCGTTGATCACGAGGGCCGTGCCCACGGTGACCAGGAGCGGTGCCCCCTCAGCGAACAGCGCGGTCGCCGCGATCTGAGAAGCACCTGCGTTTACCAGCAGCGACATGCCGATGGCCTCGGCGAGCCCGAAGCCTGCGGCCGTCACGGCAGCTCCGGCGACCAGCCCGAACGGCACGATGCCGATGATGATCGGTGCGACGGCGCGACAGCCGGCCAGCATGCTGTGGGTGGTGCGGGTCACTGTCCTCCTCCGGGTGAGCGGATACGCGATGGTAGCACGGGCGGGCGGCTGGTTGGCAGGCGCGCTACCATTGCAGGGCACCACAGCGAAAGGACGCTGCGCACCATGTCCGCGGTTCTCATGGCAGCCATCACGGCCCTGTGCTTCGGCACCGGCAACTTCATCGGCGGCATCGCAAGCCGCCGGGATGCCGCGCTCGCCGTGACCGCGAACGCGCACTTCGTCGGCATGCTGGTCCTCGGCGCCGGTGCGCTCCTGTTCCCGGCGCCCGGGGCGGTGCCGCGCGATGCGCTCTGGGGCGGGCTGGCCGGCGTCACCGGAGGCCTGGCGGTGGTCGCGCTGTACGCCGCGCTCGCCTGGGGGAGGATGAGCGTCGTCGCGCCGCTTACGGCGGCGGTCGCGGGTGCGCTACCCGCGCTCTACGACGTGGCGAGCGGCACGGTGCTCAGGCCCGCGACCGGTATCGGCGTCGTGCTCGCGCTCGTCGCCGTGATCGTAGTGAGCTTCGCGGGTGATACCGAGTCGAGGGCCGCGATGCCGATGCGAGCCACCGTGCTTGCCGTTGCAGCAGGGGTGGGCTTCTCGGCGACGATGGTCGCGTACTCGCTCGCGGGGCCCGGGAGCGGGTTCGTTCCGCTCGTCTCAGCGAGGGCCGTGTCCACCGTGCTGCTCGGCCTGATGACCGCGGTGCGCGCCCGGCGCTACCTCGTCGTGCCGGGCGCGCGTGTCCCGACGCTCGGTACGGGCGTGGTCGACGCGCTTGCCAACGTCGCGCTCATCTCCGCGCTGCGCATCGGGCCGCTTGCCGTGGTCTCGGTGATCAGCGCCATGAATCCGGTCGTGACGCTGCTGCTCGCCCGTACGTTTCTCGGGGAGCGGCTCGTCGGCATGCAGCGGGCGGGGGTTGCGCTCGCCATGCTCGCCGTCGTCCTGACCGCTCTGCCCTGAACGGCGCCCGACTGTCGCGAGCGGCCGCTCACCCCTCGATGTGGCAGAAGGTGCAGTTCGACTGTGGGTGCGACGCGGAAGGCGCGGGCTGGCCCGGGGAGATGCGTGTGGTGGTGTAGCGGAAGCCGATGATCGCCGCCGCAGCGACCAGAGCCACTACCACGACCAGGGCGATCACGCTGAGCACGGCGTCTCTCGTCGAAGGAGTCTCGCTCATCGGCGCTTCAGGTCCTTTCCGAGCGCGACCGCGGCGCGCGCTCCCTCACCGGCGGCGATGATGACCTGTTTCCCGAGCCCGTCGGTCACGTCCCCAGCGGCGTAGACACCGGGGAGGCTCGTGGCGCAGCGGCGGTCGACCACGATCTCGCCGCGCTCGTTCGTCTCGACGAGCCCGGCGGTGAACTCGGCGGCGGCTATCGCGCCGGTCTCGATGAAGACGCCTCTCACGGCCAGGGTCTCCTCGGCACCCGAGGCCGTGTCGCGTACCGTGATGCCGGTGACCGCGTCCTCGCCCTCGATCCGCACGACCTTGACGCCCTCGCGGACCGCTATCCCGGTCGCCGCTTCGAGCGGTTCGCGCAGACCGTCGGAGAGCTTGAGCGCGCGCTCGGAGAGGACCGTCGGTCGGGCCCCGAGTTTGGCCAGCTGCAGCGCGGCCTCCACCGCCGAGTCACCGGGGCCGACGACCGCGACGTCCGAGTCGCTGAAGAACGCCGCGTCACAGGTCGCGCAGTACGACACGCCCCTGCCGATCAGCTCGGTCTCTCCCGGGACCGAAAGGCGGTTGGGCGCCTTGCCGGTGGCGATGATCGCGGCGCGGGCGGCAAGCGCGGTGCCCTCCCGTGTGTAGACGCCGAACCCCTCGTCGTCCGGCACGAGTGCGTTCACGAGCTCACCCTCGAAGCAGGTGACGTCGAACCGGGCGACGTGGGTGCGGAACGCCTCCACGAGTTCCGGTCCGGTCACGGCCTGCCAGCCGAGGTAGTTCTCGATCTTGCCGGCCCAGCCCGCCTGCCCGCCGACTTCTCCGCCGACCACCGCGGTGCGCAGGCCCTGGCGGGCGCAGTACATGCCCGCCGTCAGCCCCGCGGGCCCCGCGCCGATGACGACGACGTCGTAACGGTCCGATCCGTCGGTGTGCTCTGTCATGCCGGTCCCCTTCAGTCGCCCTCGGGGTATGTGTTCCCCAGGGCGCGAGCCGGCCGACGGTTTACAGCGCGGCAGGGAAGGCACACCCTGTCAGGGGACGTTTTTTGGGGCGGCTCGTCGCGGTCAGCCGTGATTCGGAGGAGCAGCGTGGCGCGGGTACTCGTCATTGGCGCGGCGAACACCGACATCGTCGGCGTGCCCGAGGCGCGCTCGCTGCGGGCGCACGACTCCAACCCCGGGCACGTCACGGTGTCCGCGGGCGGCGTGGGCCGCAACGTCGCCGAGAATCTTGCGCGGCTCGGAGCCGATGTCGTCTTCGTGAGTGCGTTCGGGGACGACGCGAACGGCAGGGCGCGCAGTGCGGAATGCGCGGCCGCCGGGATCGACGTCGGCCGGGCGGTCATGACGCCGGGAGAGCCCGGACCGGTCTACCTGGCGGTCCTCGATGAGGCGGGTGACCTCGCAGTCGCGGTCAATGACATGCGGGCCCTGGAGTGCGTGGGGCCCGATGAGGTGGAGCGCGCGTTGGAGGGAATCGCCCGACCCGACGCGCTCGTGCTCGATGCCAACCTCGGTGCTCCGGCGCTCGGCCGCGCGCGCGACCTGATGGTGGGCGTACCGCTCTTCCTCGAGTGCGTCTCGGCTGCCAAGGCACCGCGCCTCGGCGGCCTGCTCGAGGGCGCGGCCGCAGTGCATGCGAACGTTCTTGAGGCGGATGCGCTCACGGGCCTGACGCTCGCCGATTCGCTCGACGGCGCCGCGCACGGTGCGGCCGCGCTCGTCGAGCTCGGGGTGGGAGCCGCGTACGTGACCGCCGGGCCTCACGGCATCGCCTATGCCGCACGGGGCGGCCCGGCCGGCGTGCTTCCCGCGCCGGAAGCCCGGGTCGTCAACGCGACCGGCGCAGGGGACGCATTCATGGCCGGCGTCGTCGCCGGGACGCTTGCGGGAAAGAACGTGAATGCGGTCGCTCGCGTCGCGAGAGCGTGTGCGGCGATCACGCTGGGTGATGAGAGGACCGTGGCGGCCGGCCTCGGCCGGGAGGCGGTCGAACGGGAGACGGGGGAGTCGCTGTGACGGGAACGGTCTTCAACGTGTCGCGTGAGGTTCGCGAGGCGCTCGAGGGCGGGCGTCCGGTCGTCGCGCTCGAGTCCACGATCATCACGCATGGATTCGCGTATCCGGCGAACCTCGAGTGCGCGCTGGAGGCCGAGCGGGTCGCCCGGGAGGAAGGCGCGGTCCCCGCCACCATCGGTGTGGTGCGCGGCGTGCTCACGGTCGGCATGGAGCGCGCGGACATCGAACGGTTCGCCTCCGCTGGTGACGTCGCCAAGGCGAGCCGGCGCGACCTGCCGGTGCTCGCGGCGCGCGGGGCGGACGGCGGCACCACAGTCGCCGCGACGATGGTCGCCGCCGCACGCGCGGGGGTGGCGGTCTTCGCGACCGGAGGCATCGGTGGGGTCCACCGCGGCGCCGAGCGCACCTTCGACGTCTCAGCGGACCTCGAGGAGCTCTCACGCACGGATGTCGCCGTCGTGTGCGCGGGCGCGAAGTCGGTGCTCGACATCGGGCTGACCCTCGAGTACCTCGAGACGGCGGGCGTGCCGGTGCTCGGGTACCGTACCGACGACTTCCCGGCGTTCTACGTCCCGTCGAGCGGGTTTCCGGTGCCCCACCGGGTCGAATCCCCGGCCGAGATAGCGCGCGTCATCGCCGCCAAGCGCGCGCTCGGCCTGCACGGAGGAGTGGTAGTGGCAAACCCCATCGATGGTCGCCACGCGCTCGATCCCGACCGGCTCGACGAGGTCACCGCCGGGGCCCTCGCGGCCGCGGCGGCCAGAGGGGTCGTCGGAAAGGACGTCACTCCGTTCCTGCTCGCTGCGATCCACGAGGCGACCGGGGGGGCGAGCGAGGAGGCGAACCGTCAGCTCGTCTACTCCAACGTGCGACTCGCAGCGCGCGTGGCCGCCGCCCTGCAGGGCGCGTAGGGAGGCAGAGAGGCGACCCGCATGGACACGCGTGAGCACACCGAGGCAACGGTAGCAGCGATCCGGGAGCATCTCGGCGCCCGGCGCCTGCTGCACGCGCTCAAGGCCCTCGAGGCGCTCTCGGTGGCCGAGATCACCGACATCCTGCGCGAACTGTCACCTCCCGAGAGCGCTGCGTTGCTCCGCCTGCTCCCGAGGGACGACGCCGCGGACGTCTTCTCGCAGCTCGATGTCCCGGAGCGCGACGACGTGCTGCGCGCGCTCACAGAGGCCGAGACGAAGGACCTGCTCGCATCGCTCGCGCCCGATGACCGCACCGAGCTGTTCGAGGAGCTCCCCGGCGAGATGACGCAGAAGCTCCTGAACCTCCTGTCGAGAGAGGACCTCGCGGAAGCCCGCCGCTTCCTGGGATACCCGGAGGAGAGTGTCGGGCGGCTCGCGACGCCCGACTACGTCGCCGTTGCTCCCGACTGGAGCGTCGGGCGCGCACTGGAGCACGTCCGCCGGCGTGGCTCCGAGAGCGAGACGATCGACGTGGTCTACGTAGCGGAGCGCGGATGGCATCTGGTCGGCGTGTGTGAACTGCGCCGCCTCATTCTCGCGGACCCCGAGCACCTGGTCACCGATGTCATGCATCCAGCGTTCTCCACGCTCTCAGCGTTCGACGATCGCGAAGAGGCCGTGCGCGAGATGCGCCGGCACGACACGTCGGTCCTGCCGGTCGTCGACTCGTCGGGCGTGCTGATCGGCATCGTCACGGCGGACGACGTATTCGACGTCTTCGAGGAGGAGGCGACCGAGGACGTGCACCGCACCGCCTCGGTGGCGCCGCTGCGCGCGAGCTACCGTGAGACCTCCGCGGGGACGCTCTACCGCAAGCGCGTCGGATGGCTGCTCGCGCTCCTTGCGTTCAGCCTCGTGTCGTCGGGAGTCATCGCGGCCTACGAGAGCGTGCTCGCCTCCATCGTGGCGCTCGCGTTCTTCATCCCGTTGCTCGCAGACACCGGGGGTAACACGGGGTCGCAGTCCTCGGCGCTGGTCATCCGCGCTCTCGTGACCGACGACATCGAGCTCGGCGACTGGTGGAGGGTGGCCGGCAAGGAGGTGGCGGTCGGCATCATCACGGGCCTGACGCTGGCGGCGGGCGCCTTCGCGCTCGGCATGCTGCGCGGGGACGTGGCGCTCGGTGTCACGGTGGCCGCTTCGATGTTTCTCATCGTGATCGCGGCCAACCTCATCGGGACCGTCCTGCCGTTCCTTCTGGTGCGCCTCGGGCAGGATCCGACCGTCGCATCGAGTCCCGTCGTCACCTCGCTCACAGACGCCGTGGGACTGCTCATCTACTTCAGCATCGCTGCGCTGCTGTTGCTCGGTCACGCCGGGCGCTGAGCGAGCGCCCGGGCGGCACTCGATACCCGGGGCGGATATACGACCCGGTGCCCTACTGGTTGGCGGGCAGTTCGCGCCACTCGAGGAGCGTCGGCTGCCGCAGGAGCGGTTCGAGGGAGCTCGCCGGCAGCGCCGGGCTGATTAGGTAGCCTTGCATCTCGTCGCAGTGCTCGGCGCGTAGGCACGCGTGCTGGACGCGCGTCTCCACGCCCACGGCCACGACGGTGATGCCGAGTTGCCGGGCGATCGAGATGACCGCGCGACAGACAGCGGTGGACCGTGCTTTGCGCCCGAGGCCACGCACGAACTCGCGGTCGATCTTGATGGCGTCGACCTCGAAACGCAGGAGTTGGTCGAGGGAGGAGTGGCCCCGTCCGAATTCGTCGATCGAGATGCGCACGCCGAGGTCGCGCAGCTCGTTCCACATCACATGCCGGTTCTCGCCGGTCCGGAAGGTGCCCTCGGTGATCTCGAGCTCGAGAGCGGAGGGCTCGAAGCCGTTCTCGTAGAGCAGCGCCCCGATGCGGCGGGCGAGGGTGGGGTCGGCGAACTGTCGTGCCGAAAGGTTCACGGTGAGCCGCGCGTTCGCGAGCATCCCCAGGCCGCGCCACCGGCCGAACTGCTCGCAACCGGTCCTGATCGCCCACATTCCGATATCGACCATGAGCCCCGATTCCTCGGCGAGCGGCAGGAACGTCGAGGGAGCGATCTGTCCCATCTCGGGATGGTTCCATCTGAGCAGAGCCTCGACGCCGGTCACCGCTCCGTCGCTCACGCGCACGATCGGCAGGTAGCGCAGCTCGAGCTCACCACGGTCGGCTGCTCGGTGCAGGTCGTTCTTGAGGCCGAACAGCTCCCGGGTCTTGTCGGTGAGATTGGCATCGTGCAGGCAATAGGTGTCCCGCCCCCCGTGCTTCGCGCGATACATGGCGGTGTCGGCACGGCCGAGGAGCGACCCGACGTCGTCGACGTCGTCGGTGGTGCCGAGCGCGACTCCGATGCTTGCCGTGACGAAGATGTCCTTGCCCGAGACCGCGATCGGCTCACGGAAACACTCGAGCAGCTTGGCCGCGACACGTTCCGCGTCCTCGCCGGTGCCGATGCCCGACATGAGCACCGTGAACTCGTCCCCGCCGAGTCGGGCGACGGTGTCTGCGTCTCTGAGGTGGGCCTTGATACGCCTGGCGATCTCGATGAGCACGGCGTCGCCGACGGCATGGCCGAGACTGTCGTTGATCGTCTTGAAGTGGTCGAGGTCTACGAAGGCCACCGCGAGGCGCTCGCCCGTGCGCCTGGACGCCGAGGCGGCATGGCGCAGGCGGTCGAGGAAAAGCGCGCGGTTGGCAAGGCCCGTGAGCGGGTCGTAGAAGGCCAAGCGACTCATCGCCTGCTCGGCCCGCTTGCGGTCGGTGATGTCGCGCCCGGCCGTGACGATCACGTTGCGCCCGCCAGCCTCGGTTGCTGTCGCGTGCACCTCGACGGGGATGCGGGTGCCGTCCCGTGCGAGGTAGAGGGTCTCGAAGATCGCTGCGCCGGTACGGGCGAGGGTCTCGCGCACCGTCTCGTGGACCTCCCGGTGCTCGGGATCGAGCCAGCCGAACGGTTCGAGCGCCAGGAACCCCTCTCGGGTGTAGCCGCACATCGAGCAGACACGCTCGTTCGCGTAGACCGGGGCCCCGACGGGGTCGTGCACGACGACCGCGTCGTTGGCCTTGTCGAGCACGGCCGATCGGAAGCGCAGCTCCTCCTCGGCGGCGAGGCGCCGGGTCACGTCGATGCCAGAGCACAGAAGCCCGCTCACGGCACCCGACTCGTCGTGCATCGCTGCGTTGTGCCACTCGATGCGGCGCGCGCTGCCGTCGGGCCGCAACACGTCGTGCTCGCACGGTGGTTCGTGGACGAGCGTCTCGCCGGCGATCACTCTGCGGAACCGCTCCCGGCATTCTTCACGCTGTTCGAGGGGCACGAACTCATCTATCCAGTTGTGCCCGACGATCTCAGAGGCGCTCCGGCCGAGTATCTCCGTGCCGGTCCGGTTGATGCTCGTCACGATTCCGCCGGTGTCGATAGTCATGATCATCGCCGCGGTGGCGTCGAGGTACTGCCGCAGCCGGTCCTGCTCGGCCTCGGAGTCCGGGCCTGCGGCGAGCGTCGCCCGCCGCGATTCGGTCTCGTCGAACGACACCCTCAGGACGCAGGCCACGTCGCCCGACTCGTCGACGATGGGCTGCCACTGTTCGACGACCCACCGTTCGCTTCCCGACGGCCCGCTCGAGTGGCGCGTGCGGGAGCGGGCGGTGCCGTCGCGGAACACCTCGTGCGCCAGGCAACCGGCGCACGGCGCGGCAAGGTCGTGGAGCGATCGGTGACACGCGGTGCCGACGAGTGCCTCGTGCTCGACGCCGGCCTCACGCTCGGCGGCCGCGTTCGCGTAGCCGATCGTGAGGTCGGGCAGGATGCAGACCACCGGCTGGGGGGAGTCGCCGTGCACGCGGTCTACGAGCTCGAGAAGCCGGTCGTCCAGCGGCACGTGACACCCCTCTCGAGTCGTCGGTCGCGGAGCGCACGCATCGTCGCGTGCGACCCGGACGGGAGAATCTGGTTCCCTACCAGTGGATATCGGCGTGTCGACTCGCCTTCTTGAGCAGCACCGGGTGCGCGCGCCAGCGGGAGCCTGGGCGCTCAGCGTCGGTAGCCGTCATGCTCGCCCACATCAGAACTTGAGCCAGCGGGCGATCAGGAAGCCGGCGGTGGCAACGGTGCCCGTAAGCACGGTGCCCCACGTGATGTCGACGACCGCCACCTGCCACGTATAGCCCTTGAGCGTGGCCAGGTTCGTGAGGTCGTAGGTGCCGTACGCGACCGCGCCGAGCAGCGCTCCCCGCCACAACGCTTCGACCAGCGCGCCCTTCTCGATCCCGGGGATCACGGCCAGCGCCAGCACGCCGACGACGTAGAACAGGTAGAACCCGGCGGCTACCGGCAGGTTGAACGGGCTTTTGAGGAGCGGCCCGATTTGCGCCTGGTAAAAGCTGTTCGCGACGAACGTGAGCCACACGAGGTCGATCGCGAAGAACACCACGGTCATCAGCAGGTAGAGCTGCACGAGCTTAGCCACGGTCCCCATCCTTCGGTCGAGTGTGCGTCTTGCGGTAAGTGTTCCCTTTCGGGAACCGGAGGACTCGCCGGGCGCGCAAGACGAGCCATTGCTCGACGGTTGCCATTCAGACCCAGCGCAGCAGCATCACGACACCGACGAACGAGATCACGAGGAAGAAGCCGACCAGCAGCTCGAGCAGCCAGAGCGGCACCGAGGAGACGTTCTCGGGTTCGAGTTGCGCGCACAGCTTGCGGTAGCGGACGAACCCGATGATGCACACGAGGCCGCCGACGACGATGAGCGTGATGCCGAACGCGCGCGCAGGACCGATCGACCCCTCTTCTCCGAGGAGTATGCCGATCGTGAAGCCGGCTGCCAGGATCGCCAGCCCCGTGCGAAGCCACGAGTTCAGGGTGCGCTCGTTGGCGAGCACAGTGCGCTGGAGCGCCATCTCGGTGCGCTCCTCGGCCAGCTCCTGTTGGACCTCGGCGGAGGTCAGTTCGGGTGTCTCGTGCTCGGTCACCGGCTGTCCCGTCTCACTCGGCCGGCAGCCGCGCTCAGTACCTCAGCAGGGCTGCGGCGTCGGTTCCCGTCGCCTCCCGGATTCGCTCGGCAGGCAGCACGTGCACCGTGCCACCGTTGAGCAGCGTGGCGGCGGCCGCGTGATCGAGCAGGTCGATGTCTCCGTTGTCGGGGTGAGAGCGCAGAGTCATGTGGTCGCCCGTCGGATCGTACATCCCCCACGCGGTGTCCTCGTCCCCGACTATGAGCGTGTCGATTCTCCCTTCGAGCGCCGCGGGCACGATGCGGCGCAGGTCAGCCGTGGCGGCATCGCCACCCCGGCCTTCCGTGAACGCCTCCACTGCGCGATGGATCTCCGCGCTGAAGTGCGGCTCGAGAAGCGCGAGCGCCTCGGAATGGATCTCGTGCGGCGGCACCTCGTCGGGATTGCCCGTGATCTCCTCGTCGAGAAGGCGGGCGTGTGTGTTCGCCTCGCGGTAGACAGGGAGCAGGTAGTCCACGCCTGCGAGCAGCAGCGGGACGTCGGACGGCACGAGCTCCCGAAGCCCGGCGTCCACCATGCGGAAGTAGCGGAACAGGTCGTCTTTGAGGTGCTCCCCGATACCCCCGTGGCCATGGAAGACCGCCGAGCGCTTGCCGCGCCCCGCCGCGCCGGCGGGCGTGCGCGAGTGGAACTGCACCTGCTTCCCGTAGTCGTCGTACTTCAGCGCCTCCGCAAGGCCCTGTGGCACGCCGGCGGGATCGAGCTCGCGGACCTCTTCGGCGGTGCCTTCGAGCAGGCGGACCCGCTTCTGGCTCAGTGCGAGCACGTAGAAGCTCATCCCGGGGTCGAGTGCGGGCATGAGCGGGCGCACGAGGAACCGTGGTGCGACACGCAGTCGTTCCGGGAGTACGCGCGAGGTGCGAAAGACCTCGAAGGTGCCCTCGCCGACGAACAGCGCGAGACCGTCGAACCCTTCACGCCAGAACGCCGGGTCGCGTTGTAGCTCCCATGCCCGGCCGAGGAACTCCTCGACGTCGGGAGAGCGCATCCCATGGCCCATCAGTGAAGCGCCTGCCTGTACAAGGAGGTTCTTGAGCCGGATCGGGTCCTGCTGCCTGTCGGCGCCCGCGCGGTGTGCCGGAAGATAGACGGACACCGCGGGCCATTTGTCGTGTCGGGCGAGTCGACCAAGAACCTCGCGATGACGTTCGTCCATGATAGAAGCCTCCCTTCCGCGTACCTTGAATGTTCCCCGGACATGCCGGTACCAGCGGGTGTGGCCGAAGCGCTCGCCAGCCCGTATACTGTGGCTCCGCGTGCGGCGCCCCCGAGCGGGGTCCGGACGGCGGTACGGCGTGAACCTGGTCAGGTCCGGAAGGAAGCAGCCATAAGCGTCCTCTGCCGGGCGTCCGGGTCCCACTCGGGGGCGTCGCGTCGCACGGCCGCCTGTCGGCGGGAGGTCTATACTCGTCGGCAGGACCACGACGCGCGAAAGGCCCCGGATGGCACACCAGTCCCTCTACCGTAAGTACCGGCCCCAGTGCTTCGAGGACGTTGTCGGCCAGTCGCACATCACACGCACGCTGCGCAACGCCGTCACCGAGGGTGCCGTCGCCCACGCGTATCTGTTCACGGGGCCGAGGGGAACCGGCAAGACCACCACCGCGCGCATCCTCGCCAAGGCGCTCGAGTGCGAGAAGGGGCCAACGCCCGAGCCGGATGGCACGTGCGACCAGTGCACCGACATAGCTGCCGGCCGTCATCCGGACGTCTACGAGCTCGACGCGGCATCGCGCACGCAGGTCGACATCGTGCGCGAGGAGATCATCGGCCGGCTCGCCTATGCGCCCACCCGCGGACCGTGGAAGGTCTACATCATCGACGAGGTTCACATGCTCTCGACACACGCGTTCAACGCGTTGCTCAAGAGCATCGAGGAACCGCCGTCGCACACCGTCTTCATCTTGTGCACCACGCACCCCCACAAGGTGCCCGAGACGATTCACTCCCGCTGCCAGCGCTTCGACTTCCACCGCATCGGCATGGAGGACATCGTCGAGCGCCTCGGCCAGATCGCCGAGCGCGAGGAGATGACCGTTGCCGAGGGGGCGCTCACGCTCGTCGCCAAGCACGCAGGTGGCGGCATGCGTGACGCCATCTCGACGCTCGAGCAGCTCGCCGCATTCACCGGTGGGCAGATCTCGCTCGACGACGTCGAGGGCCTGCTCGGCGAGGTCGACAGCGCGCTGCTGTTCGAAGCGGCCGACCTCGTTGCCGCACGGGACGTGGCTGGATCGTTCCGGTTCGTCGCGCGCCTGTCGGCATCAGGCGTGGACATCCCGGAGTTCGTGCGCGAGTTTGTCGGACACATCCGCGACCTCTACGTCGCCTCGGCGGTCGGGGACGCCACGGGCATCGTCGACGTCACCGCCGCGGACGCCGCCAGGCTCGCGCGGCAGGCTGCCGAGTTCGGTCCGGACCGGCTCGCGCGCGTGCTCGAGGTGCTCGGCGAGCTTGTCGGTGAGCTCAGGTGGTCTCCCGATCCCCGGCTGGCGCTCGAGGTTGCACTGACGCGCCTCGCGCGGCCCCAGGGAGAGGTCACGCTCGAGGCGCTCTCCGAGCGGGTGGCCGCACTGGAGACAGGTGTATCGCTCAGTCCGTCGCACGTCGTCGCGCCTGCCTCGCGACCGCAGAAACCGCAGGTGGCCGAGAGGGCCGCTGATGAGGCGGAGCCCACGGCCCCGGACTCCGCAAAGGTTCCCGGAGAGCCGGAGCCCGCGTCCCGCGGACCCGCCGTCCAACCGCCGGATGCGGGCGCGACTCACGAGACTCCCGGCGGCACGCGTGTCGCCGGTCCGCTCGACCGCGCGAAGGCGAAACGCGCGTGGCCGGGCATCCTCGCCGAGATCCGCAAGCTCAAGGCGACCCGGGCGGCGATCTTCGACGGCACCGAGGTGGACGTGGACGCCGACGGCGAGACCCTCGTGATCGAGTTCCCGGCAGACGCCGCGTTCCGCATCAAACAGGCTTCGGATGCCGACACCATTCAGCTACTGCGCCGTGGCTTCGCCACGGTGCTCGGAGGCGTTCCGCCCTTCCGGCACCAGCTCGGACGCGGGGCGGTGCGGCCCTCAGAGGAGGCCGCCGCCGTCCCGGCACCCGAGATACCGCCGGCACCCGAGGCCCACGGCGAGTCCGGCACGACCGACGGTGAACCGGACGTGCCCGGGAGCCCGCCGGCGGAGCCGCCGCCGGCCGACGCCCCGGTCGGAGTCGAGCCCCCCGCCGCGAACGGCGACAACGACGTCGAACGCCTGCTTGTCGAGGAGCTCGGCGCGCAGATGATCTCAGAACACCCGCACGATGCTGAAGGAAAGGACCGAGCGTGAAACCCAACATGGCGAGCATGATGAAACAGGCGCAGAAGATGCAGGCCGAGATGGCCCGGGTCCAACAGGAGCTGACAGAGGCTACTGTCGAGGCTTCGGTAGGAGGCGGCGCCGTCAAGGCTGTCATGACCGGCGACCTCAGGCTCGACCGGGTGGTGATCGACCCCTCGGCGGTCGACCCCGATGACATCGCCATGCTCGAGGACCTCGTGGCGGCGGCCGTCAACGAGGCCATCCGACAGGCGCAGGACCTCGCGTCGGCCAAGATGGCTGCCGTGACCGGGGGCCTGAACATCCCCGGCCTGATGTAGGGACGCGGCACAGTGCTCTACGCCGCCCCCATCGCCCGCCTGCTCGAAGAGCTCGAGCGGCTCCCCGGCATCGGCCCGAAGTCGGCCCAGCGCATCGCGTACTTCATCCTGCGCTCCGACGAGGAGGTTGCCGGCCGTCTCGCCGAGGCCCTGCTAGAAGTGAAACGCACCATTCACTTCTGCCAGACCTGCTTCGACTTCGCCGAGGGCGACCTGTGCGAGGTCTGCGCCGACCCCGAGCGCGACGCGTCGATGATCTGCGTCGTCGAAGAGCCGCGCGACGTCGTCGCGATCGAGCGCACGGGAGAGTTCCGCGGCCTGTACCACGTGCTTGGCGGTGTGATCTCTCCGATCGACGGCATCGGGCCCGAGCAGCTGCGCGCGCGCGAACTCATCGACCGCGTCTCCGCGGGAGGGGTGACTGAGGTCGTCGTGGCGACCAACACGACGGTCGAAGGCGAGACCACCGCGCTCTACCTCGCGCGACTCCTCAAACCGCTCGGTCTGCGTGTGACCCGGATCGCTTCCGGTCTCCCGGTCGGAGGCGATCTCGAATACGCCGACGAAGTGACGCTCGGGCGTGCGCTGGAGGCTCGCAGAGAGCTGTAAGACCACCCTTCTTCCAGGATGTGTTCGCCGTTCACCGATCGACGAGTTCCTGAAGCCCCAAGGCCGCTTCCGCCACCTGCTGCAGCCCGGAAGCGAGGAGCTGCTCGCCCAGGTGCAGGCAGACGCAGATGCCTACTGGGAGTACCTGCTCAAGCGCCACGGCGAGGACGGGTAGTCCGTACCAGCTGTCGAGAACGCGAGAGGCCCCGGATGCAGGTTGTCCGGGGCCTCTTCGGTGCTAGAATGGCCCCGTCGGCACCGGTACTCGGGAGGGGATGCATGGCGGCAGGGATGCGCACGCACGCCGGGTCGGTCCGACAGTCCTTCCGGGGCCTCGCGTGATGAGGCGTCCCGCGCGAGGCGGACTCCTCGCCCAGGTGGCGCTCCCGTTCCTGCTCGCCTCGGTCGTCGTCGGGGCCCTTTCCTACCTCGTATTCGCGCTGCCGCTCTCAGGTGTCGAGACGGTGAGCGGCGAGACCCTGACGGTTGCTATCGCCGTCTGGGTGGTGGCGGCGGCCGCGCTGTTCGCCGGAGTGAGTATCTTCGTCGCCCGGCGGATGTCGGATCGTCTGAGCCCTCTCGCCGAGGCCGCGCGCGCGGTTGCCGACGGCAACTTCGGCGTTCGTGTAGAGGCCACCGACGATACCGAGATCGGCCGGCTCGAGGCCGACTTCAACGCGATGGCCGCCGCACTGCAAGCGCGCAGCGAGAGCCTCGAGAAGAAGGCTCTCGACCTGTCGGCGTTGCACGAGTCGAGCCGCGTCGTCGGTTCGACGCTCGAGCTCGGACCGCTGCTCGAAGGCGCGCTGGACTCGGCGCTCAGGGTGTGCGGTGGCGACACAGGATACGTGGCACTTCTTGACGATGAAGGCGACGGGCTTGTGGTGCGCGCACTGCGCGGCCCGGCTTCGGTGCCGGCGCGGGTCGACCGGGTCGGCGAGTCGCTGGCCGCCTGGGTGGTGCGCGAGGCACGGCCGCTGCTCGTCAACCGCTCCGCGGACGACCCGGGACTGCACGTCGACGCCGTGACGGGGGCGGCATGCGCGGTGAGCGTGCCGCTGCCGGCCGCCGAGGGGCCGATCGGCGCGCTCACCGTCGGCACGCGGAGGACCGACGTCAGCTTCGGCGCGGACGACGTGAGGCTGCTCGGAACCATCGCGAACCACGTGACGACCGCGCTCGGCACCGTCGAGGCCTTCAACCACCTGCATGATTCGTACATCGCGACAGTCCGGTCGCTCGCGGCCGCCGTCGACGCGAAGGACACCTACACCCGCGGCCACTCGGACCGTGTCGCCCGGTTCGCGACGCTCACCGCGAGCCGGATGGACCTCGCCCATGAGCAGCATCTTGCCCTCGAGATGGCTGCCTACCTGCACGACATCGGCAAGATCGGCATTCCAGAGGACATCCTGCTCAAGCCGGGGAGACTGACCGACGAGGAGATGCTGACGATGCGCGACCACCCGCTCATCGGCGCGAATATCCTCGAGCCGGTCTCGTTCCCCTGGCCGATCACGCCGATCGTGCGCCACCATCACGAGCGGTGGGACGGGACGGGGTATCCCTCGGGACTCGAAGGCACCCGGATCCCGGTGCTCGCGCGCGTGCTCGCGGTGGCTGACGCCTACGAGGCGATGATCGCCGACCGGCCGTACCGGCAGGGGGTCTCCCCGGAGCAGGGACTGGCCGAGCTTGAGGCGTGCGCGGGGTCGCAGTTCGACCCGGCGGTCGTCGCGGCGTTCACCGCCGCGGTGGGCGACGGGTCGTGGGCGGACGCACCCGGGGCCGCCTGCTGACTTCGCCGCCGCCGGGCGCTCGTCCCCGGAGCCCGCAGGGCCTGCGTAGGCTCAGTGTGCCGCGGACGACGGTGCTACACTATACCGAAACCTCCCGGGGGTCCTTCCCCTGGTAGCACCGGATCCGGAGACCTGAATGGCCCTCGTCGTCACGAAGTTCGGCGGCACCTCCGTCGGCTCAACGGAGCGCATCCTGAACGTCGCACGGCGCCTGATCGCCCGCCAGCAAGCGGGCGACCGTGTCGTCGCGGTGGTGTCGGCCATGGGCGATGTCACCGACGAACTCGTCGAGAAGGCCGCCGGCATCTGCCCCGAGCCGCCCGAGCGCGAGATGGACATGCTGCTCGCGACCGGCGAACAGGTCACGATCGCGCTGCTGGCGATGGCGATCCACTCGCTCGGCCATGAGGCGATCTCGTTCACGGGCCCGCAGGTCGGCATCGTCACGGACTCCGGGCACACGAAGGCGAAGATCCTCGAGGTGCGTGCCGAGCGCGTGCGCGAGGCGATCGAGCGCGACCGCATCGTTATCATCGCGGGCTTCCAGGGCATGACCGAAGACGGTCACATCACCACGCTCGGCCGGGGTGGCTCGGACACTACGGCGGTGGCCATCGCGGCAGGCATCGGCGCGGACGTCTGCGAG
>JBBIIC010000030.1:9017-21288 GCA_037446725.1 Actinomycetota bacterium | reverse complement strand
CTAACAATGATTCTCTATACTCCACAATCATACATGAGCAGCGCTTCTCCGTCTGCGTGGGCGGTCACGCCACAGCCGCAAGACGCTGCGCGGACCGCATCTGCAGTCTGCATAAGCCCGCCACCGCCTCACCGCACATCGATCGGACTGCGCACGCCCCGGCCACCCCTGTTAAGCACGTGCGTGTAGATCATCGTCGTGCTCACGTCCTTGTGACCGAGCAGCTCCTGGATGGTCCGGATGTCGTAGCCTGCCTCGAGCAGATGGGTGGCGAACGAGTGCCGCAGCGTGTGGCAGCCAACGTTCTTCGTCACCCCGGCTCGGCGCACGGCATCCTTGAACGAACGCTGCATAATCGTGGGGTGGACGTGGTGCCGCCCCTGCTCGCGCGTCTGCGGATTCGTCCAGCGACGCTCCTGCGGGAAGATCCACTGCCAGCGCCAGTCAGCGGCGGCCCCGGGGTACTTGCGCTCGAGCGCGTCGGGCAGCAGCACACGACCCCATCCCTCCGCGAGGTCCCCCCTGTGGGTCGCCCGCGCGGACCTCAGTTGGTCGTGCAGCGCTCCGCGCAACGAGTCGGGCAGCATCGTGACGCGGTCCTTCGCGCCCTTGCCGTTGCGCACCGTGATCTCGCCTGCCGCGAAGTCGATGTCCTGCACGCGCAGTCCGAGACACTCGGAGAGCCGGAGTCCCGCGCCGTACATGAGTGCGGCCATCAGCCAGCGGTCGCCCTCGAGCTCGGCAAGCACGTCCTGGACCTCACCTCTGGCCATGACGACGGGCATGCGCTGTGGCTTGCGTGCACGGATGACACCGCCCAAGTCGCCGACCTCCCGCCCGAGCACGTGCCGGTACAAGAAGAGCAGCGCCGAGAGCGCCTGGGTCTGCGTGGACGAGCTCACGTGCCGCTCGACAGCGAGGTGGGTGAGGAACTCGTTGATCTCCTGCTCGCCCATCTCGGCCGGATGCCGCATACGGTGAAAGCGCAGGTAGCGGCGGACCCACAGGCGGTACGCCTGCTCGGTGCGCGGGCTGTAGTGGCGCGAGTGCAACGCCTCGCGCAGCTCGTCCATGAGCACTGGGTCTCCGGGAACGGGGATCGGCTGAGCCCCAGCAGACCACGAGCACGCTACCGAAACCTGACCGGATTCGAACCGCGATGCCGGACCGGGAAGGTCCGGCACCCACGACCGCGCTACGGGCGCGACTCCCAGCGGCGCACGATGGTCTGCTCGCGACTCGGCCCCACCGCGATCATCGAGACCGGCACCTCGGCGAGGTCCTCGATGTAACCGATGTAGTCGCGCGCCTCTTTCGGCAGCTCCTCGAAGCGCCGGCAGCCGGTGATGTCGGCCCTCCAGCCGGGGACCTCCTCGTAGATCGGCTTCGCATGGTGGAAGACCGTCTGGTGACAGGGGAGGTCGTTGTAGCGGTGCCCCTCGTGCTCGTATGCCACGCACACCTTGATGGTCTCGAGCTCGGAGAGCACGTCGAGCTTCGTGATGATGAGATCGGTAAGCCCGCTCACCTGCACGGCGTACCGCACGATGACCGCGTCGTACCAGCCGGCGCGTCGCTCGCGCCCCGTGGTGGTGCCGTATTCGTGGCCCACGCGGATGAGATGCTCGCCGACCTCATCATCGAGCTCGGTCGGGAACGGTCCGGAGCCCACGCGGGTGATGTAGGCCTTCGCGATACCGAGCACCCGGTCGATGCGCTTCGGCCCGACACCCACGCCCGTGCATGCGCCGCCCGCGATCGGGCTCGACGAGGTAACGAACGGGTACGTGCCGTGGTCCAGGTCGAGCAGCGTGCCCTGCGCGCCCTCGAAGAGCACCCACTGGTCGGCGTCGAGCGCCTTGTTCACCACGAGCGACGTGTCGGCGATGTGGGGAGCGAGCCGCTCGCCGTACGCGAGGTACTCCTCGGCGATCTCGTCTACGGTGTAGGTGGGCAGCCCGTAGACCTTCTCAAGCACGTCGTTCTTCTCGTGGAGCGCGGCTTCGACCTTCTTGCGGAAGATATGCTCATCGGTGAGGTCTTGCACGCGCAGGCCCATACGCGAGGCCTTGTCCATGTACGCCGGCCCGATGCCGCGCCGGGTCGTCCCGATCTCGAGCTTGCCGAGGCGCCGCTCGCTCGCGCCGTCCAGATCGCGGTGGTACGGCATGATGATGTGCGCGTTGCAGCTGATGAGGAGCCGGTGGGTGGAGAGGTCGTCGGCTTCAAGGCGGTCCATCTCCTCGAGCAGCACCTTCGGGTCGATGACGCAGCCGTTGCCGATGACGGGCGTGATGTGCGGGTACATGATGCCGCTCGGGATAAGGTGCAGCTTTAGCGTGCGGCCAGCGTGGATGACGGTGTGGCCGGCGTTGTTGCCGCCCTGGAAGCGCACGACGTAGTCGAAGTCGTCCGCGATCAGATCGGTGATCTTGCCCTTGCCCTCGTCGCCCCACTGGGCGCCGACCAGTACGATGCCAGCCACGAAGGTCCCCGCTCTATCGGTGATAACGCGTCCGCGACGTCGGGACGCAGGAGTGTCTCACGGGCGAATGCCCGAAGAGTATGCCCGAGAAGGCCGAAATGCGCTAGTCGGAGGTGGTCTCGCCGGTCTGGCTCGCGCGCCTCAGGAGCTCCTCCGCCTCGGCGCGACACGCGGGGCATCCCTCGAGCGGCTCGGCTACCTCGAGCAGGTGCCGCTCGCACCAGCACTCAACGCGCACCGAGCGGGCAAGTCCGAAGGGAAGCGCACGTATGGCCGTGCGCACGCCGAAGTCGGGGCCGCCGGACCGCAGCAGGATCTCGGGCACCGGACAGCGGCCGCAGTCCGACGGGCGCCACGGGAGGCTGCGCGCAGCGCGCGCGGCCCGGCACTCCCGGCGCTCGGCGCCGCGGTGCAGGTCCTCGTAGTAGTATCCACACTCGGTCCCGGCTGGTGTGCGCATGCCCCTCCCTACGCGAACAACAGTGGCAGACGGCTCTCCTTGAGCAGGGCGAGCGGCGCGCTCGGGAAAAGCGCCGCGCGTCCGGTTCGCGATCCACACGAGCGAGAGCATGAGCGGCACCTCGACGAGCACGCCCACCACCGTTGCGAGGGCTGCACCGGAGGTCAGACCGAACAGCGCGATCGCGACCGCGACGGCGAGCTCGAAGAAGTTCGACGCGCCGATGAAGCCTGCGGGCGCCGCGATGGGGTGCTCGATCCTCCACTTCCACGCCCACCCGTAGGCGATGGCGAAGATGAGAAACGTCTGGATGCTGAGGGGTATGGCGATGAGCAGTATGTGCAGCGGATTGTCCAGGATGATCTCGCCCTGGAAGATGAAGATGGCCACGAGCGTGGCGAGCAGCGCGACGATGGTGACCGGCCCGAATCTCGGCAGGAAGCTCTGCTCGAACCAGCGCAGCCCCTTGCGGGCGATGAGTGTCTTGCGGGTGAAGTAGCCGGCAGTGAGCGGCACCACCACAAACAGCACGACCGAGAGCGCCATCGTGTCCCACGGCACCGGCACGCCCCCGATGCCGAGCAGCAGCGAGACGATCGGCACGAACGCAACAAGCATGATGAGGTCGTTCACGGCGACCTGCACGAGCGTGTAGGCGGGGTCGCCGTCGGCGAGGTAGGACCAGACGAACACCATCGCCGTGCACGGCGCCGCGCCGAGGAGAACCGCCCCCGCGAGGTACTGCTGCGCGAGTTCGGGCGTGATGAGGTCGGCGAAGATCACGTTGAAGAACAGCCACGCGATGCCGAACATCGTGAACGGCTTGATCAGCCAGTTCACGACCGTTGTCACCACGAGTCCCTGCCGCTTCTCTCCCACGCGGCGCACCGACGCGAAGTCGATCTGCAGCATCATCGGGAAGATCATGAGCCAGATGAGCACCGCGATCGGCAGGGAGATCTCCGCGTACGTGTAGGCCGAGAGAGCGTCGACCACACCGGGGAAGCGCGATCCTATCACCGTACCGGCGATGATGCAGAGCGCCACCCAAAGGGTGAGATAGCGCTCGAAGAAGCTCATGCGCTTCTTAGCCGGCCGTTCAGCACGCTCGCTCACCCGCGCCCCCTCCCGGTGCCCCTACTCATCGCACGTCCCCAGCCCCGCCGTACCCCGCGCCTCCGCCTCGCCGAGCAGCGCGCCGACCGCCCCGGCAAGCTCGGCCAGCGCGTCGGCCTGTACCCAGTAGCACCCGCGCGTGCCGCGCGGCTCGTAGCCCACCAGACCGGCCTCTTTGAGCACCTTGAGGTGCTGGGAGACCGTGGACTGCGCGAGCGGCAGGTCGTCGAATATCTCGCCTCCCGAGCAGCTCTGCCGCGAGAGCAGGAGCGCGAGGATGCGCACGCGCATGGGGTGCGCGAGCGCCTTTGCGAGCCGTGCGACGCGCTCCTCGGATGAGGGCACACTCGAGGTCGCTGTGAGGGCTTCATCGTTCATCGTCGATATACGATAGACCAGGACCAGCGGCGGCGCAAGGAGTCCGGCAAGGGGTGCGCGCCGGTAGGCGGGTCTACTCCGGGCCGGTGGTCGCGGCGCCCGCGGCAGGCGCCGCTGCGGGACCGAACACGCGGTCTGTGAGCCGCACGTACCATGCCGCCGCCTGGACCTGAACGATGTAGCCGGCAGCCAGCACGAGCGCCGCCTCCGGGCCGAAGCTCGTGATCGCGATGCCGAGCGCGATGGACAGGTTGCGCATGACCGTCCCGTAAACGAGCGCGATCGCGTCTCCCCGCCCGAAGAACGCGCGGCCGACGACCGTCGAGAGCACGAAGTTGGCGCCGTAGAAGACGAGCAACGGTACCGCGATGCCGAGCAGCAGCGCGGGCTGTCCGACAATCATATGCGCCTTGAGCCCGATGGCCAGGAAGACGATGCCAAGCACCCCGACGACGCTGATGCCGGGGAAGACCGGAGCGATCCGCGAGCTGAAGCGCTCGGCGCCGTAGCGCTTCACGAGCACGATGCGGGTGAGCTGAGCGGCGACGAGCGGCACGACGACCACGAGCACGACGGTGGTGAGCACGCCGAGCAGGTCGACCGGGACCACGCGGCCGGCGAAGAGCTTGAGGTAGACGGGCGCGAGCAGCGAGGCCGCGATTAACCCGATGACAGTCATCTTGATCGCGGCGGCGACGTTACCCTTTGCGAAGCCCGTCCACGAGATCGTCATCCCGCTCGTCGGAAAGAGGCCAGCGAGCACCAACCCGACGAACAACCCCGGCTCACCGCCGAAGAACGTCTTCGCGAGCAGCCAGGCGACCACCGGGAGAACGATGAAGTTCAGGCCCATCGCCACCGCGACCACCTTGAGGTCGGCGGGGCCGAAGGCGGCCCGCATCTTCACGTTCACGAGCATCGGATAGACCATCAGCGTGGTGAGTGGCAATACGAGCACCTTGGCCGGTTCGAGGTCGACGAGTGCGCCGACGCCGAGTCCGGCGAGCATCGCGAGCGGGATGGCCCAGATCAGCGAGGCCGAGAGCCGCTTCGCCGCGCGCACGAGCACGTGCGCCGTCCTGCCGTCCGCTTCCGTCACCGCTCCTACCTCCGTGCCTGCCGCCGGTTACACGGCAATGCCGTGCCGGTCCGATTGTATACCCCATGGGGTATCATAGCAGCGGCCGCGGGCACCGGCAACCGCCCCGTACGGACGGCGCACGGTCTTCGCGCCTACGCCCGCGCGCGCACGACCGCGCGCGCGGCGACGACCCCGCTCGCTCCGGACTGGACGAGCCCACGAGTCACACCGGCGCCGTCGCCGATGGCGTACAGCCCGCGCACTGGTGTCTGGAGGTCGGCATCGAGTTCGAGACGCGACGAGTAGAACTTCACCTCGACGCCGTAGAGCAGCGTGGAAGGCGCCGCTACTCCGGGCGCGAGCACGTCCATCGCGTCGAGGAACTCGAGGATGTCGGTGAGGTGGCGATAGGGCAGCACCGACGAGAGGTCGCCCGGGGTCGCCCCCGGCATCGTCGGGCGCACGATCGATTCGGCAAGCCGCCCCGGCGTCGAGCGCCGCCCCGCCTTCAGGTCGCCGAGCCGTTGCACGAGGATGCCCTCGCCGAGCAGGTTCGCGAGCCGCGCGATCGAGCGTCCGTAGACGAGCGGCTCGCGAAACGGGTGCGTGAACGTCTGGCTCACGAGGACCGCGAAGTTGGTGTAGGGGGTTCGTTTCTCGGCGTAGCTGTGGCCGTTGACGGTGACGACGTCGCCGTACGACTCGGTTGTGACCTCGCCATAGGGGTTCATGCAAAACGTGCGGACCCGGTCACCGAAACTCGGGGAGCAGTACGTGAGCTTCGCCTCGTAGAGCTCGTCGGTGAGCGGCTCCATGACCGGTGCGGGCATCTCGACGCGTACGCCGATGTCGACCTGGTTGTTCGTGAGCCCGATGCCGAGTGCCGCCGCCTGGGCCGCCAGCCATTCGGCGCCTTCACGACCGGGCGCCGCGACGACGGCGGGTGCCCTGAGCTCGCGACCGTCGTCGAGAATGACGCCGGTCACCCGTCCCCCCTCGGCGGTGATCTCGGCAGCTCCGGTCCCACTCAGGACCTTGACTCCGCGCGAGACGAGGAAGTCGTGCATCGCGCCCAGCACGCGCGGGGACCGGTCCGTACCGAGGTGCCGGATACGCATGGGCGTGAGCGTCATGCCCGCGAGCGTCGCGGCGCGCTCGAGGCGGGCCGCCGCGTCGGGATCGGGGCCGTACACGTGCTCGTCGGCGCCGAACTCCAGCCAGATGCGGTCCGCATACGAGATGAGTTCGTCGAGCGCCTCCATACCGACGTAGTCCGCAAGCCAGCCGCCGACCTCACCGGTGAGCGTGAGCTTCCCGTCCGAGAACGCGCCCGCGCCGCCCCAGCCCGACATGATGTCGCAGCGCGCGCACCGCACGCAGCCCTTCTCGTGAACGGGACAGCGCCGCGCCTCGATCGGCTTGCCCTTCTCGACGACGGCGATGTCGCCGACGCCCGCCTGCAGGAGCTCGATCGCAGCGAAGATGCCGGCCGGACCCGCCCCGACGATGATGACCTCGAAGTCCTCGCGCATACCCGCTCCGTCTGTCGCCGATCCGGCCAACGGTACTATTCCCGCCCAGGTCACGCAGCTCACGCTCTCGACCGGCCGACGGCTTCGCGGATAGACTTTGACGTGACAGAGGAGCGCGCGTGAGCCGGTCCAGGAAGGTCATCCTCTATACCACGCCGACCTGCCCGTGGTGCCAGGTGGCGAAGCGCTGTCTGATCGAGCGCGAGGTACTCTTCGCCGAGGTCGACATCTCGACCGACCGTGCGGGCATGCGCGAGATGGTGCTCATGACCGCGCAGCACGGCGTGCCGGTCCTGCGTGTCGGCGAGAAAGCGATGGTCGGATGGGACGCCGAGGAGTTCGAGCGGCTCTTCGGCGAATGACGCGCGCCCCGGCGTGCCGCACCCGACACCGCGCCCGATGCGACACGCCCTGGCCGAGGCGCCCCTAAGCCTTGTTGGTGAAGCTCACGAACTTCGTGTAGCGCTCGTTGAAGACGAGCGGGACGGTGCCCGTCGGGCCGTTGCGGTGCTTGGCGACGATGATCTCGGCCATGCCCTTCTGAGGACGGTCCGCGTCCTCGTCCTCCCCGCGCGGGTCGGTGTTACGGTCGATGAACATGACGACGTCGGCGTCCTGCTCGATGGCGCCCGACTCGCGCAGGTCGGAGAGCTGCGGACGCTTGCCGGCGCGCTGTTCGACGGCACGCGAGAGCTGCGAGAGGGCAAGCACCGGTACGCCGAGTTCCTTCGCAAGAATCTTCAGGCCGCGGCTGATCTCGGCGATCTCGGTCTGGCGGTTCTCCGAGCGGCGGTTTTGCGGCTGCATGAGCTGCAGGTAGTCGACGATGATGAGGCCGTTGGGCTTGTCGCGCAGCTGGCGGCGCGCCTTCGCCCGCACTTCGAGGATGGAAATCGACGGGGTGTCGTCGACGAAGAACTCGAGGTTGGCGAGCTGGCCCATCGCCCGGTGGATGCTCGACCAGTCGGCGTCCTTGATGCGGCCCGTACGGACGTCCTGGGAGTTGATGCGGGCTTCTGAGCACAGTACGCGCTGGATGAGCTGTTCGGCCGCCATCTCGAGGCTGAACAGTGCCACCGGCGAACCGGCCTTGGCGGCGTTGACCGCGATGTTGAGCGCGAAGGCCGTCTTGCCGACCGACGGACGAGCCGCGAGGATGATCAGGTCGCCCCGGTGCATGCCCGCGAGGAGCTTGTCGAGATCCTCGAAACCGGTCGGCACACCACTGATGTGCTCCTGGCGTTCGAAAAGCTCCTCGAGCTGCTTGAAGCTCACCTGCAGCAGCTCTTCCATGCCCTGAAAGTTGCTGCTCACGCGCTTGTTCGTGACCTCGAAGAGGGTTCTTTCGGCCTCCTCGACAACCTCCTGCATGTCGTCGGGCGCCTCGTAGCCGAGCGCGACGATCCTGTTGGCCGCCGAGATGAGATCGCGCAGCATCGAGGTGCGCTGCACGATCTCCGCGTAGCGGGCCGCGTTGGCGGCCGTGGGAACCACGCCGGTGACATCGAGCAGATAGGCCTTGCCACCGACCTGCTCAAGCACGTTGACCGACTCGAGCCGATCCGCCACGCTCACCTGATCGATGGGCACGGCCCGACCGTAGAGGTACTGGATGGCCTCGAAGATCCTCTGGTGGCTCGGGCGGTAGAAATCGTCCCTAGCCACCGCGGCCACGCCGACCTCGACGGCCTCCGAGGACAGGAACATCGAGCCGAGCAGCGCCTGCTCGGCCTCCACGTTGTGTGGCGGGATGCGCAGCTGCACCGAAGGCGATGCAACGGTCCCCCGAACCTCGCTCATGTCCCCTCCACACACTGTCGTCACGACCGGTCCGGGCATGTCCCTGCCCGGGACGCACCGATTCTAGCGGAGCGGTCTGACACGGACGCGAAGGGTGCGGCGCTGTCCACAACCTGATGCCCGCGGCACCTGAAGCGACGTGAGTTATCCCCCGTTTCCACAGATTCCGGAGTTGTTAGCGGCCCGTAAACGCCAAAGCGCCGCCCCGGTGGGACGGCGCCTTCGCGCAACGCGAGCGTGGAAAACGCCGCCTTGTCGTTGTTACTCCTCAGTCTGTTCGACGTCGTCGGCCTCTGCCTCGTCGGCAGCTTCCTCTACGACCTCGGCAGCCTCGGCGTCGGCCTCGACAGCAGCCTCTTCGGCAGCCTCCTCGGCCTCGACCGCGGCAATGGCCTGCTCGACCGTCGGCTCGGCGACGGGCGCGCCGCCTTCGGGAACGACCACGACGACGACCTCGGTCTTGATGTCGCGGTAGACCTGCACCGTGACGGTGTGCTCGCCGAGGGTCTTGATGTGGCCGTGCGCGTCGATCTTGCGGCGGTCCACCTCGGCCGCCAGCTGGTTGGCGATGGCGTCGACGATCATCGGCGAGGTGACCGAGCCGAACAGGCGGCCCTCTTCACCGGCCTTGGCCTCGATCGTCACGCGGCCGCCCTCGAGACGCTCGGCCAGGAGGCGCGCCTCATCGACGCGCGCCTCCTCTCGCCTGAGGATGTTGCCCTTGCGGGCTTCGAGCTGCTTGAGGTTGCCGGGCGTCGCCTCGATGGCGAGCTTGCGGGGCAGCAGGTAGTTCACTGCGTAACCGCGGGCCACGTCGACGACATCGCCTTCACCGCCCTTGCCCTTCAGCTCCTGTGTCAGGATGACCTTCATCACGTACTCCTTGTCCGTCGCCGGCGAGCATCGCCGGCACGAGCGTGCATATGACTCTAGCCCCCGCCCGACCCGTCCTCAAGCCTCTCGGCCGAGGGGGTATCAGAGCGGGGTAACTTCCTGAAGTTCGCCCAGAAGTCGATCAGTCCCACCATGCTCACGAACGGCAGTACCGTGTCTGCCGCCACGAGCAATGCGTACCCGATGCCGCGCATCAGGGTACCGAGCCCGATACGCCGATAGAAGGCGGATGTCACGCCGAGGCCCTGTGCCAGCAGCAGCAGGCGCACGCCGAGGAGCAGGTTGAGCCCCACGGTCGTCGCCATTTCCGCGCCGTCGATGGCCCTGCCGGCCGCGAGGAACGCGAACGCTCCGATGAACGGCCAGAGCACGTGCGGGCTCAGATCGAGCGCGTCGAGCCTTGGTAGTCGCTGCACTTCGGCGCCGGTGCGCGAGGCCGCCCAGCCGGCGACCGCGACCATCAGCACCGCCACGGTCAGCGCGCTGGCGAAGTAGTCGACCGGCCACAACCGCGCCATCAGGTCGGCGAGAAGCTCCGGATCGACCCCGAGGATCGTCACGTCGCCCCCGTTCGCCCCAGCCGCGGCCACGAACGACTCCACCGCGGCATCGATGCCTGCACGCGTGAGCGCGAGGAACGTCGTTCCCTCGAGCCACGCCCACAGCGCGGTTCGCGCGAACGACCCCGCCATCAGCGCCGCCGTGAGCAGGCCGACGTTCGCGAGCGCCGTGCGTCGCTGCATGCCTCCGATCGCGAAGAGCATCACGACGAACACCGGGACCAACAGCGCCGCGTCGACAGGCCTCGCGAAGGTGCCGAGCGCGACTGCGAGCCCTCCGGTGAACGCGGCTGCAACGACGCGCCCCCGGAAGATGAGCCCGGCGAGGCCGGCAGCCGCCAGGGGCAACCCGACGATCGGCAGGACCGCACCGGCGAGCGCTCCGAGGATTACCGCGCCTGCGAGCAGCACGGTGTCCCGCGTGTGGGAGAGATCGGGCACCCGGACTACCTGCCGCGGCGGCCGTCGACCTTGCCGCTGACCACCGGCACCGTGTAGGGCACGAGCGCCATCTCGCGTGCGCGCTTGACCGCGATGGAGAGTTGGTGCTGGTGCTGGGCGCAGTTGCCCGTGACCCGCCGGGGCTTGATCTTGCCGCGGTCGGTCATGAACTTGCGCACCATCTGTGCGTCTTTGTAGTCGATGTACTCGACCTTGTCCTTGCAGAAGGCGCAGTACTTGCGCCTCGGCTTGCGTACGTAATCGGACACGTCCGATCCTCCTTTCGCCTCTCTCGAAGCGACGTCTGAGTCACTGTGCAGCCGGGGCGGGAGGGTTCCGCCGCAGGCCGCGTTCTCTTTCCTAGAACGGGATCTCGTCGTCTGCGGGAAGGTCCGCCGGCGCCGGGGGGTCGAACGAACGGCCACCGCCACCACCCTCGCCGCGCGACGACATGAACTCGATCTCGTCGACGACGACCTCGAGCTTCGAGCGCTTCTCGCCCTGCTGGCTCTCCCACGTGCTGTAGCGGAGCTTGCCTTCGATGGCGACCTTCTGGCCCTTGCTGAGGTACTGTGCGAGCGCATCGGCGCGCGTGCCGAACATCGTGCAGTCCACGAAGTTCGGGACGTCCTCCCACTCGCCCGTCTGCTGATTCTTGCGGCGATCGTTGACCGCAACGCCGAGTTTGAGCACGGACATGCCGCCCGCGGTCGCACGCAGCTCGGGATCGCGCGTCAGGTTCCCGCTGATCACCACTCGATTGATACTCATCTCAAACCACCACCTGATTCTCTTAGCGAACACCGGTCGCACCGCGCCGGTGAACCGCCGGTTCTGTGCGTGCGCTACGCGCGGTCGTCGCGACGGAGCAGCATGTAGCGGAACACCGGGTCGGTGATGTGCAGCACGCGGTCGATCTCGGCGATCGCTTCGGGGGTGTGGTGGAAGTCCACCAGGACGTAGTCGCCGTCGGTCGCATCGTTGATCTCGTACGCAAGACGGCGCTTGCCCCACGCCTCGACGTTGTCGACGACGCCACCCTCGGCGGTGATGAGTCCCTGCACCTTCTCGACGAGCGCCTCGCGGGGCTCCTCGTCCAGGCTGGGATCGAGCAAGAGCAACATTTCGTAAGCCTTCATTGGTCACCTCCTCTGGGCTGACGGCCCCGGGACTGTGAAGGCAGCCGCCCGGAGCAGGAAAATGAGCCCTCGCAGTGTATCACCGAGCTACCACTGCGGCAACATCCTGTCGGTCGGGTATGACGGAAGCGCTCAGAGCAGGCATCGCGCGCCACAGCGGCCAGAGGAGCAACCCCGCCACGAGGGCCGCCGCACCTGCCAGACCTCCCACGGGCAAGGCGGTGCTCCCGGCGAGCGCCGCCCGCCGGTCGGTCGCGAGCGCGGCGGCGGCGGGCGCGGGAAGCGCGCGGGGAGCCGGCAGGGCCGGGGCGGCAACGGGTACACGGATCGACGGCGCGGCCGCGACCGGCGCGGCGGGATGCGAGACGGCCGCGCCCGGCGACCC
>JBBIIC010000030.1:0-9007 GCA_037446725.1 Actinomycetota bacterium | reverse complement strand
TTGCAGCAGGTGGAGCGGGCGACTCGCCCGTACCGCCCGGCGACCCGCCGGGCGAGAGTGCGGCCACGGACGCCATACCCGCCGGTGCTCCGACCGGGAGCGACAGGGCTGCCGGTACCCCGGCAGAGCGGGGCGCCGCGGCGGGAGCGGAAGTCGTCGCAGGCCATGGTGCGGGCGAGACCGCGCTCGCCTCCGGCGCCGCGGGTTGCGGCACGCGGACGGGAGCAGGGTGCGCCGCAGGCTCGGGTGCGGGCGTCGGAGCAGGTACCGGGGGGAGCAGGAACGCAGAGGGATCGACGTAGAGCGACCCGCGCCGGGCGCTCAGGTGAAGATGCGGATCCGGGTGCGAGCGATCGCCGTTCGCGGCCAGCACGCCGAGCGGGCCGCCGGGAGTGACGGCGTCGCCTGCCCCCACGGAAAGCCCGGCGAGCGGCGAGTAGGTGAGCCTGACATCTCCGCTCTCCACCGTGACGGCAAGTGTCGTACCACCGTCGCCTGCCGGTATGCGTCCGGCGAAGGTCACGGTGCCCTCGAGCACGGCGAGGATGGTGCTCCCCTCGGACGCC
Organism: Actinomycetota bacterium; assembly: GCA_037446725.1. Taxonomy (GTDB): domain Bacteria; phylum Actinomycetota; class Coriobacteriia; order Anaerosomatales; family SLCP01; genus JBBIIC01. The sequence continues at coordinate 8,441 of JBBIIC010000030.1, read as the reverse complement.
GATAGGTCTACGCCCCGGTGGACCGCGGACGCCCCGTCCGGTGCGGTGTAGGTCGCCCCGAATCCGAGCAGCGTGGGCGCCGGCACCGTCAGGGGCCAGCCGGCCGCGTCCGCCGCGGCCACGGGAACCCGCGCCGCCATCGCGCACACCGCCGCCATCACGATAGCGACAACACGTACACTACGCCGCATCACAGCACCTCCCGCTCGAACGGAGCCGCGCAGGAGGTCGAGGGGACGCGGCGCTCTTACGAACAGGTGTTCGACATCGGGGCGCCGATTCCTGCTCGGCGAACCGCATGATCTTGACGGCCTCACCGAGCGGTCTGGTGACGCGAAACGGCCGCCCGGAGGCGGCCGCGTGTGCGCGTGGAGCGGGCAACGGGTCTCGAACCCGCGACCTACAGCTTGGGAAGCTGTCGCTCTACCAACTGAGCTATGCCCGCATGGCGTCGGTCATTGTACGCCAGCCCTCGAAAGCCGGGCAAATACCGGGGCCCCCGCCCGTGGGGGCCTCTACATGCCGGTGAGCGCCTTCTTGAGCGCCTTCTCGTGCTCGACGGCCGTGAACGCGATCACCTGGTCCCCGGGCTGCAGGAGCGTGTCACCGTGCACCGTGACGACCTCGTCGTTCTCACGCACGATCGCGACGAGGATGCAGTCGCCGGGCAGGTCGAGCTCGGAGACCGCCTTGTTGCAGACGACGCAGCGGTCGGTCGGCAGTTCGATCTCGACGATGGCCATGTTGCCCTTGCGCAGCGCGATGAGCGTGCGGATATCGCCGACGGTGGCCTCCTCCTCGATCATGCGGGAGATGATGGTCGTCGACGAGATGGCCTCGATGCCGAGCGCGTTGAAAATGTGCTCGTTCTTGGGGTTGTTCACGCGTGCGATCGCTCTGGGCAGACCGAAGGCCACCTTGGCGAGCTGACACGCGACGAGGTTGTCGTCGTCATCACCCGTGGCCGCGACGAACACCTCGGCGCGACCGACGCCCGCGTCCTCCTGGAACGCGGCATCACACCCGTCGCCGTGGATGAGCAGCACGCGGCCGGGAAGCTCGGCCACGAGCTTCTCGACGATCTCGGCTCGCTTCTCGATCAGCGCGACGTCGTGACCGGAGTCGATCATGGTCCGCGCGAGGTAGGAGCCTACCTTGCCACCGCCGTTGATGACGATGTACATGCTCACTCCTCCATGTAGCGTTCGATCTTGCCGAACGCCTCTTCTTTGACCGATGCCATGACGATGTCGCCCGCGTGCAGCACCGCATCAGGCTCGGGGACGAACATCTCGTCACCGCGCGACACCGCCGCGATGCGGAAGCGCCGGGCGATCTCGATGTCGCCGACGCGCTTTCCCTCGGCCGCCTTGCTCACCTTGAACTGCACGATCTCTACATCGCCGAGTGCCGAGACGTGGTGCCCGTGCCCCGACTTGATCTTGTCGAGGAGCACCTCGGCCACGAGTGTCGTGCCGCACACGTAGTCGAGGCCCAGCTGCTGGTAGGTGCGCTCGCGCAGCGGATTGTACAAGCGGGCGACCACGTGCTCCACGTTGAAGAGCTTGCGCGCGACCTCGGCGGCCATGAGGTTGGTGTTGTCGAGGTTGGTGACCGCCGCGAACGCGTGCGCCTCGCGGATACCAGCCTCCTCGAGGACGTCCTCGTCGAAGCCGAGCCCCTTGATCGTCACCCCGTTGAAGATGGTCCCGAGGCGGCGGAACGACTCGGCGTTCTTGTCGATCACGACGACGTTGTGCCCCTCGATGGACAGCAGTGTCGCCAGCTGCGAGCCGACCCGGCCACATCCGACCACGATGACGTTCATCTGCGCTCCTGCCTCCGCCAGTCGAGCCGTCTGGTACCAGCACCGATTATCGGACGCTACTCCTCGCCACCGTGAGTGTCAACGCGACGTCAGGTCGCTCCCGTCCCGACGACAGCGACCCGCCCGAGATGCACGGCGGGCGCCGGAGTGGTGTCCGACGCCCGCACGAATCACACCCGGTACCGGGCGGTCGCTACTTGCCGATCTTGAACATTTTGGTGCCGCAGTCAGGGCAGGTGCCCTGAGTGGCCGGGCGGCCGTTCTTCATCGTGATCTGCTGGGCGTCCTTCATCTCACGCTTGTCCTTGCACTTGACGCAGTACCCTTCCTTGGCGGCCATGCAGCGCTCCTCTCACACACCGGTTCTGACGTGCCTGCGGGCGCATCCGGGCGACCCGACAGGCTGATTCCCCTTGGGCGCTGCTGGCGCCCATTGCACAAGAGTGTACACCTTGTGGCGTGTTTGTCATGGGCCGCGGCTCACGCCTGCGCACGCACGCGCCTGCCGAACATCCCGAGCACCAACGCCGCGGCAAGCGACAGCACCCCCCACGCGGCCCCCGACATCACCCAGAATGGCTCGGGGAACAGGCTGATGATCAGCGCGTCGTTCGCGAACTGCCACGTGCCGGCCGCGAAGAACACCGCGTGGAACGCGGTGAAGAACCCGTCGAAGTCGGTTAGGGCGACGAGGCCGGCCACCCCGACGACGCTCGCGACCGCCCACGCGGCTCTGGTCAGTGATGCCGCCAGTTCACGCCTGCGCCCCGCAGCGATCGTCCACGCCGCGTAGAGGCCGCCGAGCGCCGCGGCGACGAGCGTCGCGAGCCGGGCGCCGCCGATCACGCCGCGAACGTCCTCGAGGTGGGAGACGGCCTTCTCGTCGAACGCCGGCCTGCCGTCCGGGAGCTCCCCGGGCAGCATCGTCCCCTGGGCGCCCGAGACGAACGCGCGCACCTCTTCCGCGCGTGCGAGAGTCTCCGCCCGGTCGAGCCCGGCAAGCGCCGGCGAGTCCACGCGCACGACGAGCACGCGGGTGTACTGCGGCGTCATGAGCAGGAGGAGAGGGGCCCCGACGGCCACCAGAGCGAAAGCCACCGCGGCGGCGGCCGCGCGCACGCGGCCCGACGGCGTCACAGCCCCGTCCCCGCGAGTCTCACCCGATTGCCCGCCGCGACCGATGCTTCGTGCAGCGCTTCGTCGGCAGCAGAGAGCAGGGTATCGACGGTCGGTCCGTTCGCCGGATACGCGGCTACTCCGATGCTCACCGTGACGCTCGCATCGTCGAGCCGCAGGCGCTCGACCCCGGTGCGGAGCGCCTCGGCGACAGCCGCGGCCTCCTCCGGCGTGGGCGGACCCCCGGCGGCCCCCTCGGTAAGCAGCACCGCGAACTCCTCGCCGCCGAAACGGGCGAGCACGTTCGTGTCGAGCGATGCGCTCGCACAACACTCCGCCAGTGCGGCGGCAAGCGCATCGGCGACCCCGCGGAGCATCTGGTCACCGCGCGCGATCCCGAACACCCGGTTGAAGCGGGTGAACTCGTCGACGTCCATCATGAGCACTGCGAAAGGACGTGAGTCACGCTCGGCGCGCAGCACCTCACCGGCGAGCGCACGCAGGAAGTACTTGCGGTCGTACAGCCCGGTCTTCTCGTCGACGATCGAGGCCTCGGCGAGTTGTGCCTCGCGCGTTCGCATCTCCGAGGTGAGCAGGGAGGCGACCATGGCGACACCGCCGAGCATCGTGAGTTGCCACAGATAGCGCACGCTCACGTAGGTGCGGTTCTCCTGCAGCCGGCCGAAGGTGAACGGGATCTCCACGTGCGGGATCAGGCCGAAGTACTCCCCCCAGACCACCACGCCGTACGCGAGTGCGCTGAAGCCAGCCACGATCCAGATGTCGCGCGGGCGGGGGAGGATGAACGCGGCCTCAAGGATGAACAGCCCGTACATGGCGTAGAACCACGAGTGGACGCCGCCCGAGTAGTAGACGAGCACCGTGACGACGATGACATCGAAGAGCAGCTGGGCGTGGTTGAGGAAGGCGATGTTGCCGAGCCGCCGGTACGTCAGGTGGTAGTAGGTGTTGTAGAGGCACACGAACACGACAGCCAGCGCCGGCACGGTGATGTTGGCCGCGAGCTCAGACCAGGGGACCTCCGTGCTGTAGATACCGACGCCGAGCAGCGTGAAGAGGCTGAGCACCCCGACGAGCGCCCATCGGATGCGGATGACGAGGCCGACCCGCTCGGTGTTCGCCTGCAGGGCCTCGATGTCGTAGCGTGTGGGGCGCTCGCGCCAGGTGACCTTGGCTCTGCGCATCAGTGCTTTGGTGAAGCGGTTCGGACTGACCACACAGGCTCCCAGGCAGCGGCGCTGGACGGCATCCGGGTTTCGTGCACATTATACTGGAGGAACGCGAACCCTCGGAGTCGATGCCCATGAACCCCGCCGCAATCCAGGCGGAGCTCGCACAACTCGTCAACACCCTTGCCGCGATCGGCGCGCCGCTGCAGGTGCTTATGCCTGCCGTCGCTGTCGTGCTCGTGGCGCTGGTTGCCGTGCCTGCATGGAGGCCGCTGCTGCGGGCCGGCATCGGCGTCAGCGCGGCGCTGCTTCTCGCGGGCGAGCTCGTGCTCGTCTGGTTCCACTGGCGCCTGTACGACCTGTCGGTCGTGGTGAGCCCCGATACGGGCGCGGTGACCGGGCGGGTCGCGGTACCGCTCTGGGTCGAGTCCGAGAAGCTCTACGTCTGGGCGCTCGCTCTCGCACTCATGGCCGTCTTCATCCATCGCCACCGTGACGAGCTGCTCCCCGGCGTGGCGGTCATCCTGGCGGTGCTCATGGTGGGTGCGGCCCTCTGGGGCAAGCCCTTCACCGAACCGCTGCCCTCCTTCCTCAGCCAGTACCTCGGCTATCTGCAGGCGATGGCGAGCGGGGACCCGGAACGGATGTTCGGCGCCTACCAGGGGATGGAAAGCGCACGGCAGTTCTACTACAACACGGTCTACATGTGGGTCCACCCGCCCGCGCTCTTCTTCGCATACGCCACCTTCGCCATCTCGTTCGTCGCGACCCTCGTGATGGTCCGCGAGCGCCACTCGGCCTTCGAGACCACCGCCTACCGCTGGGCACGCTTGGGCTACCTTCCGCTCACCGCCGGCATGCTGCTCGGCTTCCCCTGGGCGATCATCGCCTGGCAGGGGGAGAGCTGGTGGTGGTCGGGCAAGGTCAACATGTCGATCATGATGTGGCTCCTCTACACCGCACTCCTGCACGCCCGTCTCTACCTGCGCCGACGCGGAATGTGGAAGTGGGTCGCGGCGCTGTCGATACTCGCCTTCCTCGTGCTGCTCCTCACGTACCTCGCGACCTACATCGTCCCCGGCGCCCACAGCTACCTGTGAGATGAGTGAGATGAACGAGTCCGTGCGCCACAAGAACTGGGACTACGCACTGACGGTGATCACCGTGGCGTTGCTCGGCTCGCTCGGCGTGCAGTCGTTCATCGGGACGCTGTACGTGTGGTGGGCCACCGACACCGTCCCCGGTTTCGAGCTCATCGGCTACAGCCGCTTCGTGTGGTGGATGAACGTCATCGCCGCGCCGCAGGTGGTCGCGCTCGTGGTCGTGATGGGGTTGTGCGTCCCGAAGCGTCTGTTCGACCGGACCCTGCTCGTGGCGGTCTCGGGCGCGATGCTTCTGGCGGGGCTCGGCGCGTGGGCGTTCACGGGCAGCCTCGCCACCGGCCTGGCCGTTTACCTCGCGCTCGCCGCGCTCATCCAGGCCGCCGTCGTCGTGCTCACGGTGGCGGGCGCGCGCGGCCCCTCGTACCTCACCGAGGGGCGTCTCGTGAAGACCGGGTCGGGCCTGTTGCACCAGGGTTTCATCGGGTTCGCGTTCGTGGTGGTGGCGCTGCAGCGCTCGGCGTTCATGCTGCCAGCGTTCTGGATCGCCACCGCGCTCACGCTCGTCGGCACGCTGCTCGCCTTCTACGCCGACCGGTTCGCGTTCAGGAAGCGCGTACGCGTTGAGGCCGACCGCTCGTTCGCCGAGGAGTAGACGCGCTACAGCTCGCGGACGGTCTCGGTCACGAACCGTTCGGCGAGCTCGAGGTTTGCCGGGTCCACGTGCTCTTCGACATCCGTGTTCCAGTGCCAGTTGGGAAGCCGCCCGTTCGCGTCGAACGCCATGACGCTCATCGCGCGAAAGCCCCGGGCGAGGGCAGGCGTGGCGTCGGTCGAGAGGCCGACATACGGGCGGGCGCGCACGAGCAGGTCGTTCTCGCGCGACACGCGCTTGCCCGCGCTCACGAGCCTGCGGTCCGAGCGGTAGCGCCTGGCCATGCCCTCCTCGGTGACCATGTGCAGCGTGCCGGTGCCGAGATTGTCGAGGTTGATGATGAGCGCGCCTCTGAGGTCCGGGCCGTAGGCGTCGAGGAACGCCCGCATACCCCATGTGCCCGCTTCTTCGGCGCCGGTCGCCACGAACCAGACCTCCTTGTCCGAGAGCGCCCGGTCCACGCTCTCGGTAACCCGGCGCCTGATGCGCGACGCCTCCGTGGCCGCGAACTCCGGATCGCCGAGCGGGTCGCCGCCCGCGCGCCCCCCCTTGAAGCCGAAGTCGTCCTCATCGTCATCGCTGAAGTTCTCCCACGAGCCGATCTTGCGGCCCGCGTCACGAACGTCGAAGTCCTCGTCGATGCCGAGCCACCCGCCGAGCTCCTCGGTCTCCTCGCGGCGCCTCTTGCCGAACCGCCCGAGCAGGCCGGCACGCCGGTGCCGCTCGGGCTCGCGGGTTTCCTCGTCCTCGAAGCCCTCGAAGCGCTCCGGGCGGGCCGCTTCGGCCCGTGGCGCGGGTGCCTGCGCGCCGACCGCTTCGAACTCGATGGTCTCGAACTCCAATCTCCGCTGCGCGGGACTCCGCTCGACCGCAGCCCCGGCCCACTCGGGCTCCTCGGATGAGCGCGCCCAGTCGTCCTCGGGCACACCGGCGGGAGCGTACTGCAGCTCGGCCCCCTCGGGCACCACGTCGGCCTCTCGGGCCGCCTCGGGCCCGCGCGTGACCGGCCTGAAGGAGGTGGTGCCCAGATCGTCGGGTGACGGGACGATGCGCTCCATGACCCCGAGCATGACCGCCACTCCCGAAGCGTTATCGTTCGCGCCGTCGACTGCGCTCATGGCGACCTCGCGGTGGACGTTGATGACGAGCGGCACCACGAGGTAGGCGCTCACGGCGATGGTCGCGTACCAGAAGTAGGGGTCCCAGGCAGCGGTGAACGGTACCGCGCCGAGCAGGACGAACACCGGCACGGCGAGCGTCAGCCACTTCATGAGCGCGAACGTCGTCGCGAAGTTGCTGACCATCGAGGGCGCGAAGGCAAGCGAAGCCTTGGCGGTGTCGTAGTGGGCGACGATAACGACCCTCTGCGCGCGCTCGCCCCGCCTGGTCCTGGGCACGTGCCGGGCGATGACGTTCTGGCTTGGTCCCTTGGGGGGGAGCCAGCCCGAGAGTCCGAAGCGCGTATCGAGATCCATCCACATCAGGAACGCAACGAGCGCGGCGACGGCGAACGCCGGCCAGCGCAGGAACTCCCAACCGGAGGCCACGGCGGCGCCGACGGTGAGCAGGTGGTAGAGCGCGTATGCCCACCCGTACGTGCGCGGGCAGTCGAACTCCTGGCGCTCGACCTCCATCCCGCGCGAGCGGAAGACCGACTCGATGTACTCGGCCGCCTCCGCCTCGGCGTCGGTCGTGGCCGGACGCGGCCCGATCACGGTTGCCAGCTGGTGGACGTGTTCGGTTGCCTGTGACATGAGGCCCTCCGGGACGTACCGTCATCAAGAGGCGGCCGCGGTGCGCCGTCCGGGCCTAATCATACTTCACCGCGCGCCCGCGAATGCGAACCGCTGCTCCCCGGCAGCGGCGCGGAGCGCGGGGCGATGATGGTGCGGCGCATCGGGAGCAGGCGACGAGTACGGCGGGGTCCCCGAGAGGCAGGGGCCTATCGTCAGCGGGGACTGCCGGCGTGGCAGCCCCGGCACTGGTTGAGACGGTACTGGGCGTGCTCCTCGACGACCGCCGGGTCGTCGCTGTGACACGTGCACCCGGGAATCTGGAACGCGAAGGGGCTCTGAGGATCGGGTTCGGGGACCTCGCCCTCGACGATCTCCCCGCCGAATGGGGCGCCGCCCAGGTCCTGCTCGACCGGCTGCTGCCCGCCGGAGCTACCGGCGTCTGCCCCCGGAGAGCCAGATACCGCCCCGCCCCCCGCGTTCGCGGAGGACGGGGGGCTCACGTACGCAGGCGAGGGGGGTGCCTGCGGCGTTCCGTATGCGAAGGCAAACGCTACAGCCAGACCGACGATCATCACGGCCGTCACCACGATATACCCTGCTCGCTTCATGGCTACGCCGCTTCCGTCCCGAGGATCGTTGCCAGGTCCTCAGCCGCCGTCTCGGCGATCGGCTTGATGTCGAACGTGTCGACGAGAACCTGCAGCACGTTGGGGGTGACGAACGCCGGCAGGGTCGGCCCGAGGCGGATGTCGGTGATGCCGAGGTGCAGCAGCGTGAGCAGGATGGCGACGGCCTTCTGCTCGTACCACGAGAGGA
>JBBIIC010000029.1:0-22518 GCA_037446725.1 Actinomycetota bacterium | reverse complement strand
CGAGGACGATATGATGTGCTGTCGCGAGATCACCCTTGCCGAGCTCGAACCCCAGACGGGGCCCCAGCGATTCCGCGACTCGGCGTATCGGCTCGCCTCGAACTTGCTGTAGGGCGACGCGCGGGCGCTCTGCTAGACTCCTCGGCGTCACCTGTCGTCCCTCGCTGAGGAGCCCGGATGTCCCGCTACCACGTTCGCCGCGCCGACCGGGAGCTGACCGACCCGGCCGAGGTCGACGCCGTTTTTGCCGAGGGCAAGTATGTCACCATCGCCTTCGCTCGCGGCGACGAGCCGTACCTCGTGACCATGAGCTACGGCTTCGACCCGACGCGCCGGGCACTCTACTTCCACGCCGCGACGGAGGGCCTCAAGTACGAGTTCATGGCCGACAACCCGAGTGTGTGCGCCACGGTCGTGATCGACGGTGGCTACGTGCGCGGGGCGTGCGAGCACAACTACACCTCGGCGGTGCTCCGGGGCCGCCTCGCGCGCGTCTCGGACCCGGCAGAGCTGCGCTATGGCATGCGGGTGCTGCTCGACCATCTCGAACTGGGCTCGCCCGAGTACGAGGAGACACCCGCTCTCGAGCGCGACGAGGCCTACGAGCGCATGGCGGTGCTCCGGCTCAACATCGACGAGGTGACCGCGAAGCGCGGGAAGTAGCCCGGTGTGTGGTCGCTATCGGTTGAACAGCCTGAGCAGCACGTTCACGACGATGGTGAGTAGCACGCTCAGGATGAGCATCGAGGCGATCGGGATGTAGCAGCCCCAGCTCTCGTTGCTCATGCGCAGGTCTCCGGGCAGCGACCCGAGGCCGAGGCGCCCTCCGGCCCACACCAGCAGGCCGAGTACGACCAGGCCGATTCCCGTGAGGGCCAGTAGTCTGCCTATGTGCTGCAGGTCCACGAGCGTGGCTTCCCCGTCCTCAGTCGTCTTCGTCCGGGGGCCGTCGCAGGCGTTTCGTCCGCCCGTGACGCACCTTGCTGTCGACCCTCCGGGCCCGGGAGACCGCCGTCGGCCGCGTCGGGGTCCGCGGCACGCGCGTGCGCCCGAGCGCTGCGAGTCGCGCGCGCAGGCGGCCGAGGCACTCGCGCTTGTTTCGCAGCTGGCTGCGCTCCCGGCGGCAGACCACGGTGATGCCGGTGGGCCGGTGGACCAGCCGCACGGCGCTGTCGGTCGTGTTCACCGACTGGCCGCCGGGTCCGGTCCCGCGGAAGACGTGCACGTCACACTCGGCGAGCAGTGCCTCGTCGGTCGCGGGGATCGCATAGTCCTCCGGCAGACCGCCTGCTGCCGAGCCCCGCGCGCCGTCTTCCATCTCGGCCGCCTAGCCTAGCCACCCTCGATGGAGATGGCCTCCACCGGGCACATGTCGGCAGCGTCACGGACCGGGCCGTAGAGCTCCGGTTCGGGGCTCTCATTGATGACATAGGCGAGCCCGTCATCTCTCAGCTGGAAGACCTCGGGACACGTCTCCTCGCAGACGCTGCAGCCGATGCACAGGTCGTGATCCACGATCGGTTTCATCGAGATCCCTCCATGGGTGCCGGGCAGGCTCAAGGCCCGAACGTCGTATACTGATGATACCCGCCGAGGAGAGCATCCTGACGGGCGGGCCCGCCGGCCCGCATCGGTGCGCAGGTGAGGGGGTTCGTCGTGGAGCAGCAGTTCCGCAAGGTGAGCGTTCTGGTGGAGACGGCACAACGGGCGTTTCGGGGTGTCGTGCACCAGCCGGTGACGCCCGAGCGTCACCGCTTCTCGGACTACATCAACACCTACCCGCATGCCTTTCTGTGCCTGACCGATGTCCAGGTGACCGAGCGTGGGCAGCACTACCGGGTCGGCGACAAGCAGGAGTTCGCGGCCATCGCGGTCTCGGCAATCACCTACATTACACCGCTCGCCGAGGAGTAATCCGCGCCGAAGCGCCCGGGTCCGCCCGGTCCGCATTCGCCCGCGCAGGGGTACGAACCTGCCATGGGCGATGTGGTCATCGGCACGTGCTCCTGGACCGACCCGACGATGGTCGAGCGGTGGTATCCGCGCGGTGTCTCCTCGGCCGAGGCGCGGTTGCGCTACTACGCAGCGCGCTTCGACACCGTCGAGGTCGACTCGACCTTCTACGGCCTGCCCCGGCGCGAGTACGCCGAGAACTGGGTACGCCGCACGCCCGAAGGATTCACCTTCCACATCAAGGCCTACGGGCTCATGACCTGGCACGAGGTCGATGAGCGCGCGCTCCATCCGGACCTGCGCGGCTACGAGTACGAGCGCACCGAGCGCGGGCGCGTGCGTCTGCCCGAACCGGCGATGCTCGAAGAGGCCTTCAGGATCTTCGCCGAGGAGCTCGCTCCGCTGCGTGACGGCGGCAAGCTGGGTGGCGTTCTCATGCAGTTCCCGCCGTATTTCGCGGCGACCGACCCGAAGCGTACCGCCCGCCACCTCGACTACCTCGAGAGCGCCCAGGCGATGCTCGGACGGACAGGAGCTCCGATGCTCGTCGAGTTCCGGCACCCCTCCTGGGTCACTGGCGCCCAGCGCGGACGCACAATGCGCTTCCTTGCCGATCACGGCATGGTGTTCGTGAGCGTGGACGCCCCGCAGTTCCCCGAGCGCTCCACGATGCCGCCGCTCGCCGAGGCGACCGCGCCGTGGGCCTACGTGCGCATGCACGGGCGCAACCGCGACACCTACTTCGCCCGGACCGGGAGCGCCGCCGACCGTTTCGACTGGCTCTACACGCCCGAGGAACTCGCCGAATGGGCCGACCCCATCCGCGACCTGGCCGCCGAGACCGAGCGGACCTGGGTGATGTTCAACAACTGCAAGTACGACTACGCGCCGCGCAATGCCCGCGAGATCGCCGGGATTCTCGGCGATGCGGTCGCGCCGCGATATGGTGGCATCCCGACAGGCGAGCCGGTACCCGAGGAAGACGCCCCAACCGGCGGTCAGCTCGGGTTCGGCGTGTAGCGGGCGCGCGGCCCACGCGCGCCTGCGGCCGGTCACTCCAGGAAGCGGTTGCGCTCGTCTGCGACGAGCTCGCCGTCGAGCACTTCGAGCACGCGGTCGGTGCGCTGCGCGACCTTGCGGTCGTGCGTGACGATGAGGAACGCCGTGCCCGTCTCGGCGCTCACCTTTCGGAAGAGGTCGTAGACGAGCTCGGTGTTGGTGGTGTCGAGGTTGCCGGTCGGCTCGTCGGCGAGCAGCAGCGCGGGCCGGTTCATGAGCGCACGGGCGATGGCGACGCGCTGTTTCTGGCCGCCCGAGAGCGCGTTGGCGTTCTTACCCTCGAGCCCGGCGAGGCCGAGCAGCCCGAGTGTCTCCTCGGCGCGGCTGCGGATCTCTGCGGGAGAGAGCGCGCCGGCGATGAGTGCGGGCATGGCCACGTTCTCGTAGACGCTGAACTCCGGGAGCAGGTAGTGGAACTGGAAGACGAAGCCGATGAGCTCGTTGCGCAGCCGCGCGCGGTCGGCCTTTCGCAGCGCTCCGGTGTCAGTGCCGCGGTAGCGCACCGTGCCCGCACTCGGGGTGTCGAGCAGGCCGAGGAGGTTCAGCAGCGTGGACTTGCCCGAGCCCGACTGACCGATGATGCTCGCGAATTCGCCCTCGGCGAACTCGAACGAGACGCCTCTCAGCGCGTGGGTGGCGGCGTCCCCGCTCCCATAGACCTTGTCGAGCTCGTGTGCGGCAAGCAGCAGCTCAGCCACTCTGGATCACCTCGATCGGGTCGAGGCGCGAGGTCTTGCGCGTCGGGATCACCGAGGAGAGCAGCGCCACCGAGATGCCCACCGCCGAGGAGAGTGCGATGAAGGCCGGCTCGGGCCTGATGGAGAACGGCACCGGGATGAACGAGAAGCTCGCGATGAGCCCGAAGCCGAGCGCCAGCCCGCCGAGCGTGCCGCCGATCCCGAGCAGGGTGGCCTGCCACAGGAAGATGCGGCCCGAGCGACGGTCGGAAAGCCCCATCGCCTTCAGGATGCCGATCTGGCGGGTCTTCTGCACGGCGCTGATGGCGAGTGTGGACGCGATGCCGAGGGCGACCGCGACGAGCACGAACGCCTGGATCATGTAGGAGGAGGCCGACTGGCTCTGCAGTGCGGTCAGCAGGTCTGCGTTCTCCGCCTGCCAGTCGCTGATTGTGAGCTCCGGTAGCTGGCTGCTCCACGACGCGGCGACGTCCGCGGCGTCGAACGGCTCGCGCATCTGCGTCTGAATCGCCGAGTACTCGTCGACGGACCACCCCGCGAGCGTGCGCGGCAGGTTCGCGTCGACGAATGCGGTGCGCTCGTTGGCCGCCGCCGCGCCGAGGTCGACAATGGCGCTGATGCGCGCCCTGACCGTCTGGTTGTCGGCGAACACGAGCGCGATGGCGTCACCGGGCAGCAGGGAGTGCTTCTCGGCGAAGTCCGTGCCCACGATGACGTCGCCATTGTCGAGGCGTGCGGTGCCCAGCGTGGTGCGCTCGCCGAGCTCGTAGATCGCGTCGAGGTCGGCGAGGGCCCCGCCGGTGAGCGAGAGCGGCGCGCTGTCGTCGCCGTCCGTGAACAGGGCCGAGACCGTGCGCACGGGTGCGATAGCGCCCGGCTCGACCCGCTCGTCTGCGGTGACGACCGAGCGGACCCGCTCGTTGTAGACGACGGGGTCGCCCTCCTCGGGCGCGGTGATGGTGACCTGCGGGCTCGAGCCGATGGTAGTGTCGACGAGGTCGGCCTGAAGGCTCGTGATGAGCGAGCCTACGAAGACCTGGGTCGCGATGCCCACCGAGATGCCGGCCATGATGAGCACCGACTGGACCGGGCTCGTGCGCAGGAAGCGTGCGGCGATGCGCAGCGAGAGCATCTCAGCCGGCTTCCACGCCGGGCGTCCGACCCGGTAGTTCGAGGTCGGCCGGGTCGAGCACGAGTCCGGGAAAGCTCTCGGAATCGTGCGCGAACGCCGGGCCGCCGACGGCGAGCCGCGTTCCCGCGGGCAGGCCGCGCTCGAGGGACTCGACCGTGTCGCGCAGTCGGACGCGGTGGTAGTGCGTGGAGGCCGAGAGCACGACGAGTGTGGCACCAAGCTGTTCGGCCGCGTCGCAGATCTCGCTCACGGGTGTGTCGGCGCCGAGGAAGTGTGCGTCGTAGCCGGCGAGGAGGAAGCGGTCGAGCAGCATCCGCAGGCCGAGGTCGTGGTACTCCTCGGGCGGGCACGCGAGCAGCACCGTCTCGCCGCGCGACGGCACCGAGCCCGCCGCCGCGGCCACCCGGCCGGCGAGCGACTCGATGATGGTGCGCACCGTCGCGCTCGCGTAGTGCTCCTCCCACACACGGGTTGAGCCGGTCTGCCACCCGGCGCCGGTCTCGGTGAGCAGCGGGCCAAGCACGAGCGTGTAGAGGTTGGGCACGGAGATCGTGCCCGCATCGACGGCGTCGGTGGCCGCCGCGATCGCCGCCGGGCGGTCCCGCCCGGTGAGTGCGCGATCGATGGTGACTCTGAGTGCCGCTACGGCCGCCGGATCGGGGCGGTCGGCGGCCGGGGTGAGTGTCGCGTCTTCCATGATGCATATGCTACCCGAACAGCGAGAACTCCAGCGGGACGTACCGGTTCCGTCCGGGTACGGGACGCGCGGGCGGCGGATGCGGCCGGGTGTGGACAACCGTGCGGGCGCACGGTAGAATCTCGTTCGCTGTCCCACGGGGGTATAGCTCAGTTGGTTAGAGCGCTGGCCTGTCAAGCCAGAGGTCGCGGGTTCGAGCCCCGTTACTCCCGCCACAGACACTCCGCAGGCCGAGACGCAGAAACGCACTCGGCCTGTTGCATTGGAGGGCGCTCCGCTCCTCGGAGTTCAGACGAGTCCGGCTGGCGCGGTGGCTCGGGAGGAGGCGCGCACGGCGATGGTCCCCACCTACCTCGCGGGTGCCGCGCTCGGCGCAGGCCTCATTATCGCCATCGGCGCGCAGAATGCGTTCGTACTCCAGCAGGGGCTGAGACGCCAGCACGTGTTTGTCGTCGCCGCCATCTGCGCGACGGTCGACGCGGCCCTCATCACGCTCGGCGTCGGCGGGTTCGGTGCACTCGTGAGCTCCACTCCGACCCTGGTTGCCATCAGCGCGTGGGGCGGTGCGGCGTTCCTTCTCGCCTACGGGGCCCGCTCATTTCGCTCCGCCACCCGCAGGGATGTGCTCGAGACCGGCTCTGTGGCGCATCCCGAGCAAAGCCTGCGCCGGACGGTGGCATACACGCTGGCCGTCAGCCTCCTCAATCCGCACGTCTACCTCGACACGGTGGTGATCCTCGGTAGCGTGTCCGCCCGCTACCCCGCAGACGAGCGGATGTGGTTCGCGCTCGGCGCGATGAGCGCGTCATTCGCCTGGTTCTTCTCGCTTGCGTACGGAGCGCGGGTGCTCGCGCCGCTGTTTGCCCGGCCGCGAGCGTGGCAGGTCCTCGATGTCGGCATCGGCATCGTCATGTGGTGGATCGCCGGGTCGCTCGTGCTCGGCCAGGTCGCCCGCTAGACGCCCGGGCGGCTACTCCTCGCCCCTGCGCGCGCCGAGCGCCTCGGCGGCCGCCTCCGTCCGCGCCTCGAGCGCCTCGATGCGGGCGACGAGCGGGCCGAGGGCGGTTGCGTCGGCCTCACCCCCGGGGCCCGCGACGATGACCGCACCCGCGGCGGCAACCGCCTCTTTGCCGCGCACGAACTTCAGGTAGCCCAGACCGAGAGTGACGGCGAGCGCGAACACGATGACGCCGAACCGGGCGATCGACTCACCGCTGGCGATGATCCAGCCCACGCCGTAGACCATTGTGAACAGGCCGCCGAGCAGCAGGCCGTTGGAGATCACGCGCAGCTGTTCGCTGCGGATGAGTGAGATGCCCATGACAACGGTCGCGAACACGATCAGGATCATGCTCGTGTTCCGGGCCCAGTCCTGGCGGATGCTCTCCTGTTCCTTCCACAGTTCGTCCAGTTCCTTCTGGATCTCGTCGACGCGCCGCTGCTCGGCCGCGGACAGCTGTCCGTCCTTGTCCTGCGACCAGATGCGTTCCTGTTTCCGCTGCAACTCCGCGATCTCGGGATTCTCGGTGTGCTCGGGCTCGGGGTAGAAGGTGATGACCCCGATGCCGATGAATGCCAGCACCATGAGTCCGAGGAAGAACGAGAAGATCGTCTGGAGCGCGTAGTGCTGGCGTTCCCTGGTCGTGTCTGCCACCGGAGCCACCCCGTTCCGAAGAAGGTTGTCGTGCACATGGTACGCTGCGCTCATGCGCATCGTCGACTGTCACACCCACGTCTTCCCTGATGCGGTCGCGCCCGAGGCCATCGCGTCGCTCGAGGCCGAGGGCGGCGTGACCGCGATCTACGACGGTACCGTATCGGGGCTGCTTGCAACGATGGATTGCGCCGGAGTGGACGCCTCGGTCATCCAGCCGGTCGCGACCAGGCCCGCGCAGGTCCGCTCGATCAACGACTGGGTCGCACGTGTGTCGGGCGAGCGCATCATCGGGTTCGGTGCTATGCACCCCGACCTCGAGGACCCTGCTAGCGAGATCGCCCGGATGAGTTCGCTCGGCATCCGGGGATTCAAGATGCACTCGGAGTACCAGCTGTTCGCGCCGGACGAGAGGCGTCTCGACCCGATCTGGGAGGCGGCGATCGAGCACCGGATGATCGCGTTCTTCCACGCGGGAGCGGACATCGCGTTCCAGACGACCCGGGGCACCCCGGCGGCGTTCGCGACCCTGCTGGACCGCTGGCCGACCCTCACCGTGGTGCTTGCGCATCTCGGTGGCTTCCGGCAGTGGGACCAGGTCGCCGCTCTGCTCGCAGGGCGTGAGGTCTGGCTCGACACCTCCTACACGCTCGGCCACCTGCCTGACTATGAGTTCGTCGATCTCGTGAGGGCCCACGGCACCGAGCGCGTGCTGTTCGGATCGGACGGCCCGTGGACGGATCCGGCGGGCGAGCTCTCGCGCCTGCGCACCATCGGCTTCACGCGGGCCGAGCTCGAAGACGTCCTCGGCGCCAACGCGGACCGTCTGCTCGGCGAGAGCGTCTCCGGGTGAGGCCGATTCACCGCACAAGGCCCGGCGTGTGTGCGGCGGTCCTGGCCGCGGTCACGGTCGTGATGGTCACCCTTGCCGCGTGCGCCCCCGGCTTGCCGAGCGGCCGAGCGGGCGGCGGGGAGGCGACCTCCACCGCTCCTCCCGCCGCCCCACCCGCTGCGCCGCGACCGGTGCAGGGCCCCATGCCCCAGATGCCCTCGGAGTACGAAGGTGACGGCATCAAGGTCTCGACCTTCCTCGGCGACGCTCACCGGCGGACCTACGGGCGAGGACCGGTGCCGCGCCGGCTCGACCTCATCTGGAAGGCGCGCATCGGTACGGGTCAGACGACCGGTACGGGCGGCACGCTCGTGCAGTGGTCGGGCACGGGCTGGACCGGGCAGCCCACGCTCGTGCGGGAGGGCGGCCGCGATTACCTGCTGATCGGCGGGTACGACCACAACCTCCGCAAGATCGACGCCGAGACCGGTGAGACTGTCTGGACGTACGAGTTTCCCGACGTCATCAAGGGCACCAACACGGTCTTCGCGCCGATAGGCGCTTCTGCGGATGCGTCGAGATACATCGTCGTCGCGGGGTCACGCAAGGGTGTGGGGGTGCCGGCGGGAAGCTCCTCGATCGCCCCGTTCCGCGCGGTGACGTTCGCGGCCGGCGAGGAGCTCTGGCGCCTCCCGGTCCCCAGGTCGCGCTCGTACAGCCAGGACGTCGACGCCAGCGCGCTCTTCGCTCACGGCCGCCTTTATGCCGCCGTCGAACCCGCGTACGTCTACATGCTCGACCCGGAGGCCACCGAGGAGTGGGACGGGCGGCGCGGCCCGAAGGTGCTCGCTCGTTCGCCCGAGCTCTACACGCAGCGTGACGTCCAGCGTCACGGGGGCAACCTCGTGCTCGAGTCGTCGCCCGCAATCAGCGGGAACAGGCTGTACGTCGCAGCGGGCTCGGGCCACGTCTACGGGCTCGACCTGGAGGACCTGAGCATCGTGTGGGACTTCTACATCGGCTCGGACCTCGATGGGACGGTCGCGGTCAACGGAGACGGACACCTGTTGGTGGCGGTCGAGAAGCAGTACATCCCGGGGCCGGGAGGCGTCTACCGGCTCGATCCGACGCGCGCACCCGAAGACGCGGTGGTGTGGTACTACCCGACGGAGACCCGCGGGGTCGGTGAGTGGCTTGGCGGTGTTATCGGCTCGGTGGCCATCGACGACGCGACCGACCCGGAACATACCCGCCCGCCGATAGCCGCGTTCAACTCCGTTGACGGCTATCTCTACGTCGTCTCGCAGGACCGCGTCGACGGGACCACCACCGGGCCCAACGGAGAGACTGACGTGCCGCGTCCGGTGCTCGTGCACCGGCAGCACATCGGGGGCGCGATCTCCACGCCGGTCATCGTGGACGACTTCATCGTCGTGGCCGGGTACGACGAGCGCGTGCGGGTGCTACAGGTGAACTCGGTGCCCGCGGAGGAGGCGGGGGACGGGGACGGCGTGCTCCTAAGGGGGCGGGACGGCAAGTGGTACGCGGTCAGCGTGACCGAAATCGCGAGTTTCGCGGGCGGCGGATCGTACGAATCCACGCCGCTCGTGTGGGAGGGCCGCGTCTACATCGGGTCGCGAGACGGCTTCCTGTACTGCCTCGGCGAGGCCGAGTAAAAGGCCTGCTCAGGGCGTTGAGCTGCGCCGCAGTCGGCCGAGTTGGCCCGCCGCATGCTATACTGCGGGGTTGAAATGGCGCGCGTGGGGGGCTTTCGTGCCGCCCCCGCACCTGTCACCGAATCACAACCGGGTGAGAATGACCGGCACATCACACCGAATCCGCTCCGTCTTCCTGGCCGTCACGGCGATCCTCGTCGTGACGCTTCTCGTGCCTACCCCCTCTCCGGCCGCCAACTCCCGCGTCTCGCAATTGCAGGATGAACTCAACGCGATCAACGATGAGTTCAAGCGGGCAGGTGCCGCCTACGACAAGGCGTTCTGGGCCCTTGATGAGACCGAGGCCGAGATCGAGAAGACGAGTGCACGCATCACCGAGAACGAGGCGAGTCTCGACGAGGCCCAAGCACATCTCGAGGGGCGGATGGCATCGTGGTACCGTGCCGACGACCTCGGACTCATGAGCTTCCTCCTGGGCGCGGAGACCTTCGATGACTTCGTGACCCGCATGGAGTTCGTCAGCCGCGTGGCCAACGCCGACTCCTCGACCATCGACACGGTCGAGAACCTGCTCACGGAGCTGCGCGAGGACCGCGAGCGCCTGGAGGTCGAGCAGGCCGAGCGCACGAAGAACGTCGATCGCTTCAAGGCCGAGCGTGACGCGCTGCAGAAGAAGCTCTCGGCGAAGAAGTCCGAGTACGAGCGCGTCCAGCGCGAGCTCGCCGAGGAGGCGGCGCGCCAGGCCAGGCGGTCGGCCGCGAGTCAGGCCGTGGTGGTCCCGTCACGCTCCGGAGTGACGGCGGTCGCCGGGCCCAACGGCATGGTCTTCCCGGTCGCCGGGCCCAACTACTACAGCGACACCTGGGGAGCCTCTCGGGACGGCGGTCGCAGGAGGCATCAGGGTACCGACATCATGGCGGCCACTGGCACGCCTGTCGTTGCCACCCTCTCGGGATCCGTGAGCCGCGGTGACGGGTCGAAAAGCGGCCTGTACCTGAAACTCACCGCCGACAACGGCTGGTCGTTCTATTACATGCACCTCGACAGCATCTCGGTGAGCTCGGGGCGCGTCACGGCCGGACAGGTGATCGGCACGGTGGGCTACTCGGGCAACGCGAGCGCGAGCGCGCCGCACCTCCACTACGAGATCCACCCCCCTGGTCGCGGCGCCGTTAACCCCTACCCGTACCTGCGGGAGATGCAGGGTCGCTAGCGGCACCGCGCGGGCGTCCGGGCGGGTGCGAGGCCGAGCCGCTCACCTTGACCCGCATACTGCTCGCAGGTAGTATGTTCGAGCACTCGACGGCCAGGTAGCTCAGATGGTAGAGCAGCGGATTGAAAATCCGCGTGTCGGCGGTTCAAGTCCGTCTCTGGCCACCAGCGATTTGAACGAAGGGCCGCCGCCCGACGGGCGGCTCTTCTGCATTCCGTCGCGGTGCCATCCGCAGGCAGGCTTCGTCCCACTGCCATGGGCCGCCCCTCGCAGTCGTCCCGCCCTGCGGCTGCGACATGTGCGGCAGGTGGCGCACGCAGATCAGTGTTGCGAGCGCGAAGAGCGCGATGCCTGCGAGTGCGGCTCGCAACTCGGCGAGCTGGGACTCGGCGTAGACCGCGACGAGCTGCTCGGTTTTCTCGGCGCCTACCCCCGCTGCATTCGCGGCCTCGGCCGCCTGCGTGTGGTGTCGAGCGCCATCACGAACTGGGCGGCCGCGAGCATGATGATGACGCCCCAGGGGGCGTGGCTTTCGGCCGTGGGTGCGCCTGCGCTCATGGACGCTCCTCCGGATCGGTCATCGGGCGGCGGCTCCCGGCCGGCGGAGCCGGGACGAGCACAGGGGTCAGCCGCTTGTATCTCTCGTAGTCAGGTTCCCCGCCCCATCTGGAGTCGGCACTCTTCTCGAGCAGGGGAATGCCGCTGATCCTGGTGAGGAGCAGGTAGACGAAGACCGGGGAGATGAGCGTGACGAGCTGCCATCCGGCAAGTGCGGGGAGGGCGATGAGGGTGATTCCCGTCCACAGGACGATCTCACCGAAGTAGTTCGGGTGACGCGACCACGCCCACAGCCCGCTCGAGATGAACCGGCCGTGGTTGGCGGGGTCCGCCCGGAATCGGCGCTTCTGAGCATCCGCCACCGCCTCGGTACCGAAGCCGACAAGCCAGAGCGCCAGACCCGCGAACGCGAACGCATCGAGGCCCTCCGCCGCCGTGCCGGAGGTGATCGCGGCGAGTGCCGCCGCCGCGGTGAGGCTCACCCACAGTCCCTGCAGCGTCCACACGTTCGAGAAGCGCACGAAAGAAGACTTGAGGTCGTCGAAGCGCGAGTCGTTACCGGCCTTGCGCACGCGCGAGAACAGGAACGACCCCAGACGCGCGGCCCAGATCACGACGAGGGTCCACAGGAGTGCGGAACGGGCGGTCGGGGGTGGGCTCAGGACCGCGGCGGCGGTCACGACCGTGAGGTAGGTGACGGACCCCGTGAGATCGAAGAAGCGCTCGGTTCGCAGAGCGTAGGACGGGACGAAGACGAGCCACTGGATGACGAAGGCGGCGGCGACGCACAGCGAGAACACCGGGAGCGCCCCGATCGTCTGTCCGCCGCTGGAGCCTGCCGTAGCGACGGCGACGCCGACGGCTACGGCGACGACCTGCGATACGAGTGCGGTGCGCTCCGCCTTCATCGGACAGACGACCCTGTGCCCATGCGCTAGTACGCCGATCTCATCTGCCGCGCGCGCCAGTTGCCGCCGTGAGGGTGAACAGCGCGCTGTTCATGTGATCCGCCCCTTCGCTTCCCTCGAGCTGCTGAGTACCGGTATGCACCGCTCCAGTATCTTCCCCGTTCTCGCTCTCTGCTCGCGGATTCTGCCGGCTCGAGCCGTCTCTCCCTCCTCCGCTGCGACCTCCTGCGCGGCCGCAAGACCGATGCGCACGTCGCCTCCGAAGTAGTCTCGGCCTGGCGCCTGGCTGAACCGGCCGTACGCAGCCGATGAGGTCCGGCCACTATCACCGCGATGACATCGCGGCCGGCGAACACGGCGTTCATCGCACACCTCGTGTGGATCGGGGCGAGATCGGCCCGCGACCCGGCGCACGCGCCGGGTCGCTCGGCCTCAGCCGAGGATCGTGGCCAGCGGGGGCGCCCGTGCGCTGGTGTCTGGCCCCCGTGTCCCTCCGGACGGTCGCTACAGATACTGCCAGACGTCGTCGATGCCGGCATCCGACGCCGGGATGCAGTCGGTGATCGACCGCGCGAACTGCCCGGTCGACGGGTCGACCAAGCGCAGGTCGAGCACCTCGGGCTCGTCGTACCAGCGGCCTGCTGCGTCCGCCAGGATCTTCACCCGCGGATGCAGCAGGTCGTCGCTGTTCACGCGGAAGACCACGGCGGTGGTCGCGTCGTCGAGCACGATGACCGCACCCATCGGGTAGATGCCCAACATGGCCACGAGTGCCTTCGTGATGTTGGGATCGTACGCCTTACCGCGTCCCTGCATGAGCACGGCAAGCGCCTTGTCCGGGCGGATCTCGCGGCGGAACGGCCGACGGGTGGTCATCGCGTCGTACGCGTCGCACAGCGCGACGATCTTGCTGTAGAGGTGCTGCTCCTGGTTGACCGGCGCCGGATACCCCTGCAGGTCGTGGCGCTGGTGATGCTCGTATGCGACGACCATCGGCATCTGGTCGATGAGCTGGATGCGCTTGAGCAGGTCTGCGCCCTCCTCGGCATGGCTCTTCACGATATGCCACTCGTCGGTGGTGAGCGGCCCCTGCTTGCTGAGGATGTCTTCGGGGATGCGCACCTTGCCTAGATCGTAGAGGAGCGCGGCGAGTCCGAGCGAGCGCAGCGACGCCGCATCCAGACCGAGCGACGCGCCGAGCGAGATCGACAGTATGCAGACGTTGATCGAGTGATTGAGCGTGTAGTCGTCGTGTCCCTTGATGGCGGTCAGGCCGAGCACGGCGGCCGGGTCGCGGAACAGGTTCTCGAGCAGCGAGCTCACGACGTTCTGCAACGGCGTGACCTCAAAGACCTTGCCGAGCTTGGCCTGGGTTTCAACGTCTCGCATCGCGGCAACGCCGGCATCGTAGGACTGGCGTGCCTGGGCCTTGTTCTCGCGACCCTCTTCCTCGCGCCCGGTGTCTTCGAGGGCGGTCGTCTCGGCGATGTCGATGCCGGCGGCGTTCCTGCGCTCGAGTGCGAGACGGGCCTCGTCGATGTCGGTGATCGCGGTGTCGCTGATGACCTCGGCGAGCGCGGCCGCATCGGTCTCGGAGAACGACTCGAGGAATGTCAGTGCCGATATACCGCGCCCCAGGAGCTCCTCGACCATACGGCGGTAGGTGACGCTCTCCTCCGGGAACACCTGGTTCTCCACGAACAGCGTGCCTTTGTAGATGTTGACGGTCACATCGCGGAAGCCGGCCGCACGCAGGTCGTCGACGGCACCGGCGAGCTCGGAGAGCGATTGGGCGACGAGCGGGTGGCTCGTGGGGTACAGACCCGCGTTCGTGTGTGAGACTGCGAGCGCTCGTACGAGCTCCTTGGCCTTGGCGAGCCGCACGGGGTCCGCGAACGGAGCCCTGACCGAGGGTGCGATCTCGGCGGCAATCTCGGAGGGCGACTCGAGCTCGTCGTGCGGGTGGCCGGTGTCAGTCACGGTGCATCGACTCCTTCGGGGACTCCTCGGTGGCAGCCAGGCGCTCGACGGCTCGGCGCGCCAGGAACCTGAGCTCCTTGTTCTTCCGTCCGAACACGAACCGCCGGTTCGACCAGCGGACAAGCACCGGGAGGGCGTCGCGCGAGCCGATGGCCTCCAGGCACTTTATCACTTCCTTCTTCAGTTCATGGTTGCGCTCGAGTACGTTGATGTCCTCGAGGATTCGTACGAGTGAGGATATGGCTTCCTCGGCCCGCGCCCTGCCGACCTCACGGATCGCCCACCGCCGGGTCTCCGGGTCCCAGTGTCCGAGCGACTTCGCGAGTGCCCGTCTGCTCTCCGCACCGCCCAGGTCGGCGAGAGTCGTGACCGCGCGTCGGCGCACCTCGGCATCGAGGTGCTCGAGCGCAGCGACCACGACCGGCAGCGCCTGGCGCTCGCCGAGATCAGGCAGGACCGACAGCGTCCCGAGCGCGGTCGCCGTGTCATCCGAGCGCAGGCTCCGGGCTGCCACGCCTACGACCTGCTCGGACATGCCGCGCAGGACGGGCCGGAGCAGGGAGCGCGACGACGTCCCCGCACGTGCGTAGAAGGAGAGCAGGACCTGAGCCCCGCCGGCCCCGGCTCCGCTCAGCAGCTCGCCGGCGATCGCGGCATCGGCGTCGGTCGAGACGGCGTGGCATACCTCGGAGAGCACTTCGGGGTCGGCGAGTGCCGCGCGTGCGCGGTCACGTTCCGCCGCGATCGCCGCGTCGCCGATCAGGCTGTCGACGGTGCGCAACGCCTCCCGGACGGTCGTCAGCGCGCCCGAGCGTGCCGCGGGCGCGAGCGCCTCGCCCAGCGCTCTCACCGAATCCACGTCCGGATGCTCGCGCACGACCGCGATCGTGGTGACGAGCGCCTTGCCGGCCTTCGTCTGGCCCGCGGCCGTCTTCAGGCGGGAGAGCTCGTCGTCCCCGCCGGGTGCGAGTGCTTCTGCGGCCATCAGCGCGACCTCGGGGTCGGCAGGCACCCCGCACTCCGCTTCGGTGCGCGGCGAGGGCGCAAGCAGGGCCGCGATCTCCCGAGCGACCTCCGGGGGCAGCTCGAGTGGCATCGCGAGCACCTGTGGGCGCGCTCCGCAGCGGGCTGAGGCCATCCGCAGGAGGCGCGCGATGGTCGCGGGGGACATGCGTGCGATGACGTCGAGCATGCCGCGCATGGGCCTACCCGTCGTGTCGGTCTTCATTGCGGAGAGCAGGATGCGGACCCGCTCTTCGTCGCTCAGCCGCAGCATCGCGGTCGCAATCCGGTCGGCAGCCAGGTCCCGCGTCGCCTGTTCGAGCTGGCCGATCGCGGCCGCGACCTCGTCGCGGGCCTCCTCCGAAGCGGCAGCGGCATGCCAACGCGCAGCAGCAGCCAGCGTCTCGTGTGCGACCTCGTCGAGGGGAGCGTTGATCAGGTCGACGCCGGGCAAGCCCTCCTCGGTCGACGAGCGGAGACTGACCTCGATGACCGCGATCGTGCTCGCTCCTGCGCTTGCGAGTGCCGTGCGCGGACCGCCGGCCGCCCGGATGTCCCGCGGGTCGCGCCCGGCGACAGCGACGAACGCCGCTGCCTCGGCGGGCTGCACCGACGGAGCGATCACGAGCTGGCCGACCTGCATGGCGTGCAGACCCTCGGCAAGCCCACAGGTCTGTGCGTGCGCAGTTGCGAGGCCCGTCTCGCCGATGCGGAAGGCGTGAGGATCGACGAGGAGCCGGACCGTGCCCAGCTCGGTGGTCACCTCGTTGCAGCGGGTAACGAACCGGTCGAGGGCCTGGCGGGGAAGGTCGCTCGAGGGCGGATAGAGCCGGGCCGCGTTGACCGCTGATGCGAGCGATCGCAGCACGTCCTCGATCTTCGGGTAGTCTCGTGCCTCCACCGGGCCTCTCCTTGCAGCCGCCTTCTCGTTGACGCACTCTCGAACTGTCGGCGCGAACCGGCAGCTTCCTGAGTTTGTATCGGCTACAACACGCCGCACAGTGAGCGTATCGCGTGTCCGTCCGGTGGGGGACTGACGCCCGTCGGCCGCCCGGGGAGCCGACACGTGCGGCCGCGAGGGCGAAGGTTCGGGCTCCGCGCGCCGATATACGAAGCAGGACCCGTGCGAGACCAGGAGTCGTCCGGTGTCATTGCGCAGCGACATGCACTACCGTCATATCGCGGCAGGCGCGCTCGAGCACGCCTCGATCGACGAGCCGCCGGTCCCCCTCGATGAGCTGGCCGCCGACGTGGGCATCCCGGTGCGGTTCGTGCGACTGCCCGGGTTCTTCTCCGGCGCGCTCATCGCCGAGGACGGGATGCCGGTCGCGCTCATCAACGAGGTGCACGACGAAACGGCACGACGCACGACCCTAGCCCACCTGCTCGGTCACGCGCTCATCGTGCTCGCCGACCCCGAGGACTCCTATCCGCGCAACACGGTGCACGAGCACCGCGGCGCCGACGTCGCCGCGAGCGAGCTGCTCCTGCCCGAGCGGCTCGTGCGCGAGCAGGCTCGCAAGTGGTTCAACGATCATCGCTATCTGGCGCGCCTGTTCGGCGTGACGGAGAACGAGATGGTGCACCGGATGCGTGAGTTGGGCATCATCAAAGCGCGGGGACTGCAGTGGGACTACTGATATCGTCGGTGCGGTGGCGCGGGATCCCGGTCCTGCGTGCCTGCACCGGTCCAAGGAGGTTCAATGCGCACGTCGTACGCGATCGGAGTGGATGTCGGAGGAACGCGGATCGCGGCGGGGCTTATCGAACGTAAGGGTCGGGTGGTCAAGGACACTCGCACGCTTACGCCGCGCAACGGTCCGTTCTCGATAGTCGATGCGATCATCGACGTCATCGAAGAGGTCAGCCCCGGGATACACCCGAGCGAGATCGCCGGTATCGGCATCGGCCTGCCGGCGCAGATCGACTTCCTCAAGCAGTCGGTCGAGTTCTGCACCAACCTGCCGCTCGCGGGAGTCGACGTCAGGTCGCTCGTACTCTCGCGCGTGCGCCACGAGGTGACGATCGACAACGACGGGAACCTCGCCGCCGCAGGCGAGTTCCGGTTCGGCGCGGCCAAGGGCGCACGCGACTTCCTCATGCTCACGCTGGGCACCGGCGTGGGCGGCGGGCTCTTCCTCGGCGGAGAGCCCTACCGCGGGTCGAGAGGGATGGGCGGCGAGGTCGGCCACATGGTCGTCCAGATGGACGGCCCGCCGTGCCCGTGCGGAGGCCGCGGCCACCTCGAGAGCTACGTCAGCCGGCCGGTGATCGCTGCGCGTGGCAAGGCGGCGGCCGCATCGTACCGGGGCCGGGCGATCCTCGAGGAGGCCGGCGGCAGCGCGGACGACATCACCGCAGAGGACGTCGTCATGGCATCGCTGAAGGGCGACGAGGCTGCGCGCGAGATCATGCTGGAGGCTGGCGAGGTGCTCGGCAGGGCGCTCGTCGGGCTCGTGAACCTGCTCAATCCGAAGCTCGTCGTGGTGGGTGGGGGCATCGGCGAGTCGTGCGCGTTCATGGTCGGGCGCGCCGCCGAGGTCGTCAATGCCGAGGCGCTCGCGGGCAGGAGAGACGTCCGGTTCTGCCAGGCCGAACTCGGCAACGACGCCGGCATCCTCGGCGCCGCGGCGCTCGCGTTCGACGAACACGATTCGAGAGAAGGGCTGCACAGGTGAGCGCCGAGAAAGCCACCGTCTGGTTCGCGCCCGTCCGGTCGCCGGGCAAGAAGAGCCTGGTGAGCCGTGCCGGGGGCCTGCTCGACCACGCCGGCTTGCGGCGCGTGGTGGCCGAAGGCGACCTCGTCGCCGTGAAGCTGCACTTCGGCGAGGCCGGCAACACGGGGTTCGTCCAGCCGATATTCGTCCGCGAGGTGGTCGCCCGCGTGAAGGCCGCGGGTGGCAAGCCCTTCCTTACCGACGCGAACACGCTCTATCGGGGTGAGCGCTCCAACGCGGTCGACCATATCGCCTGCGCCCTGCACAACGGCTTCTCGTACGCGACCGTCGAGGCGCCCGTCGTCATCGCCGACGGACTGGACGGGCGCGAATCGGTCGACGTTCCCATCGAGGGCGGGAAGCACTTCGAGAGCGTGCGCGTCGGTTCGGCAGCGGTCCACGCGGACGCGATGGTCGTTGTGAGCCACGTCAAGGGGCACGAGGCGACCGGTTTCGGCGGCGCGCTCAAGAACGTTGGGATGGGCCTGGGATGCCGCTCGGCCAAGCAGCGCATGCACGCCGACTTCAAGCCCGAGGTGACCGCCGAGCACTGCACGGCGTGCGGCCGGTGCGTCCGGTGGTGCCCCGTCGAGGCCATCGCCATCAGGCCGGACCGCGTTGCCGTCATCGACTACGGGGTCTGCTATGGGTGTGGCGAGTGCGTGGCGGCGTGCCCGTACGGCGCCATCGCCACCCAGTGGAAGACCACCCCCGACGCCATCCAGGAGAAGATCGCCGAGCACGTCGCGGGCGCGGTCGCCGGCAAGAAGGGCAAGGTCGTCTACCTTTCGTTCGTCACGAACGTCACGCCCGACTGTGACTGCTGGAGCTTCTCGGATGCGGCTGTCGTGCCCGACATCGGCGTGCTGGCCTCGACCGATCCGGTCGCCATCGACCAGGCCGCCTACGACCTCGTGGTGGCGGCGCCGGGGCTACCCGGTACGCGCGGCGAGAAGACGGGTGCGGGCGAGGACACCTTCCGGGCCATCTCCGGGATCGACGGCACGCGGGCCATTGCGCACGCGGAGGCGCTCGGCCTCGGCACGAGGGCCTACGAGCTGAAACGGGTCGAGTGAGGCCCGTCGCGGCCCCGCGCACCCGCGCACCCGGTCATCCGATCGACCGCAAGACCGGAGACGGAGGAGACAGTGGACCACATAGGAGTGCTCAAGCGAGCCTGGCACATCACCTGGCGCTACAAGATCCTCTGGCTGTTCGGCCTGTTCGCGGGCGGAGCGGGAGGCGGAGGCGGCGGTGGAGGAGTAGGACGCGGCGGCGCGACCTGGACCGAGGACGCCACCTCGCTCGACTGGCTGCCCCTGCGCGAGATGCAGCGCATCGGCTGGTGGGTCCAGGACAACATCGCGCTGATCGCTGCCGTCGTCGCGTTCCTCCTCATCCTCGGATTCGCGATGTTCATCATCAGCATCGCCGCCAAGGGCGGGCTCATCCACCTCGTCAACGAGGCCGAGGAGGGGCGGCCCGTGCGCGGGATGGACGGCTGGGCGGCGGGGTTCCGTGCGTGGTTCCGGGTGTTCGGTATCGGGTTCGTGCTCTACGCGCCGTACACTCTGCTCGCTCTCACGTTCCTGCTGCTGATGTTTGCTCCGGTGTTCGCTTCACTGCTGAGCGGAGGTGAGCCACGTCCCGAGGCGTTCATTGGCGTGTGCGGAGGGTTCGCCCTCGGGGGGATCGTGCTCCTCGTTCTCGGCATCCTGATCGGCTGGCTCGAGACGCTCGCGGTGCGCCATACGGTGCTCGACCACAGCGGCGTGTTCGCCTCGATCGGCGGCGCGTGGACCGATATCCGCGTGCGCTTCAAGGACGTCATCGTGATGTGGCTGCTCATCGTCGCGGTCGGGATCGCCTTCGGTGTCGTCGTGGGCATCGTGGCGGCCATTTTCGGCGTCAGCATCGTCGCGGCCATCTTCGCCGAGACCTACGCGGCCGCAGCGGTCGCCGGCGCGGCACTCTTCTTCGCACTTCTGCTGCCGTCGGCGATCTTCGGCGCATTCGGTTCGGCGATCTGGACCGTGTTCTTCCGTAGACTCACCGGGCGGGAGGTCGTTGCCGCGCCCCCCGGCGCCGCGCCGTCCGCCCCGATGCCCCCGGTGGTGCCGACGCCTCCGGTCGCGCCCCCGGCAGCACCGACGTACGCGCCCGCGCCGCCGATCGCCCCGACGGCAACGCCTCCGCAACCCGCACCGCCGGTATCCCCATCCGGACCTCCGACATCGCCGCCTCCCCCCGAGGAGGGCTAGCGGTGGCCGCGGGCCGGCTTCGGGTCTGCGCAACGCCTATCGGCAACCTGGGTGACGTGACGCTGCGCGTGCTCGATGCGCTCAAGGAGGCCGACGTCATCGCTGCCGAGGACACGCGTATCACGTGCCGACTGCTCGCGCGCTACGGAATCGAGACCACGCTCGAGCCGTACCATGCACACAACCTCGACCGGCGGACTCCTGTGCTCGTCGGCCGGATGGAGGCGGGCGAGCAGGTCGCGCTCGTGTCGGACGCGGGCACACCGGGCGTCTCAGACCCCGGCGCGCACCTCGTCGACGCGTGTCTCGCAGCAGACGTTCCCGTCGAGGTCCTGCCCGGGCCGTCGGCCATCGTGACCGCACTCGTGGCGAGCGGGCTGCCCACGTATGCGTTCTACTTCGGCGGATTCCTTCCGCGCAAGGCCGGCGAGCGCCGCGGCCGCCTCGATGCGCTCGCTACACTCGATGCGACGCTCGTCTTCTACGAGTCTCCCCGCAGGACGGCGGCGACCCTCTCGGCGCTCGCCGAAGCGTTCCCGGGCCGCGAGGCGGCGATGGCGCGCGAGCTCACGAAGGTGCACGAAGAGGTCGTTCGCGGACCCGTGGCCGATCTGGCGGATGCGCTCGCCGGGCGCGAACTGAAGGGCGAGGTCGTGCTGCTCGTCGGGCCGTCGCCGCGAGGCGCCGGCGGCGTCGATCCTGACGAGGTCCGGGCGCGCCTCGCGGAGCTCGAGACCGGGGGCTCTTCACGGTCCGCGGCGGTCCGGCGGGTCGCCGCGGAACTCGGCGCGGGACGCAACGAGATCTACCGCATCGCCCACGCAGACGACGGGCGCGGCGGTGGCGCGGCCGGGGAGTGAATCGCTACTTCTGCTTGATCGTGCGGATGCAGTCGGCGCAGATCGGACGCCCCTTGACCTGGGAGATGTCCTCGGGACTGCCGCAGATCGCGCAGACGTCCCTGTGTTTCTGCAGGATGATGCGCTCGCCCTCGACCATGATGGCCATGGGGTCTTTGACGTGGATGCCGAGGGTCCGACGGAGTTCCATAGGAATCACGATGCGCCCCAGGTCGTCGACCCGCCGGACGATGCCGGTATCGTTCATGGTGCCCCCCGCCCTCGTGTGACTCGGCCATTCCGCTCACACGGCGCCCGGTTTGGTTAGAATCAGTTGTTGACTTCGCGAAACCGGCTCTCTTCCAAGATTACCCAACTACGGGAGTTCTAAACCAATGAGCGACGCCTCGTTCTACCTCACGACCCCCATCTACTACGTGAACTCCGTCCCGCACCTCGGAACGGCCTACACCACGGTCGCGGCGGACGCGCTTGCGCGCTACCGGCGGATGACAGGCCACGACGTCCACTTCCTCACCGGCCTGGACGAACACGGCCAGAAGGTGGCGCAGGCCGCCGATCAGGCCGGCGTCTCCCCACAGGAGTGGGTCGACTCCATCGCGCCGGCCTTCCTCGAGGCGTGGAGCACGCTCGGGGTCACGAACGACGATTTCATTCGCACGACCGAGGACCGCCACAAGCGCGGCGTGCAGGCGTTCTGGACCGAGCTCTATGACCGCGGATACCTGTACCAGGACCACTACGAGGGCTGGTACTGCGTCCCGTGCGAGACCTACTACGCCGAAGACCAGATCAACGAGCACGAGTGCCCCTCGTGCGGGCGTGGGGTCACCTTCATCAAGGAGGACAACTGGTTCTTCAAGCTCTCCGAGTTCGGCGATCGCCTGCTCGAACTCTACGAGACCCGCGCGACGGAGGGCCGCCCGTTCATCCGGCCCGAGACCCGCGCCAACGAGGTCATCTCCTTCGTTAAGGGCGGCCTGAAGGACCTGTCGATCTCCCGCACCACGTTCACGTGGGGCGTCCCGCTGCCCTTCGCCGAGGGCCACGTCACCTACGTATGGATCGACGCGCTGCTCAACTACATCACCGCGATCGGCTACGGGGACCCCGCGAAGGTCGCCGAGTTCGAGCACCGCTGGCCCGTGCAGTTCCACTTCGTCGGCAAGGACATCATCCGGTTCCACTGCGTCATCTGGCCCGCGATGCTGATGGCGGCCGGTCTTGAGGTCCCCGAGTGCGTCTTCGCGCACGGATTCCTTCTCACCAAGGGCGAGAAGATGAGCAAGTCGAAGGGCAACGCCCAGACCCCCGCCTC
>JBBIIC010000028.1:3446-24142 GCA_037446725.1 Actinomycetota bacterium | reverse complement strand
AGGCTCGTAACACGAGTTACATTAGACCAGAGTATCGGCCCAGAAGGCAAGGAGCGGCACCCCGGCAAGCCCTGCAAACCCGCCTGCTTCGTGCTTCGACGCGAACGCTAGACGTCCTGCATCTCAGCCTGCGCTGCGGGGAGCATTTCCGCCCGCTCGAGCAGTGTCAGCGCGCGCGCGACGTCGTCCGAATCGAGTCGGAGCGCGATGCCGCAGAGGCCGCGCGCAAGCACCTTCGGCACGGGAATCGGCGTGACGGGAACGCCGAGGTCCTTCAGTAGTTGCTCGGCGGCAAGCGCGGCGTGCGTCGTCGCGAAGCCGAGAACGACGAACATGCGCGGCGCGCGCGAGCTCACGACGCCGCAATCTCGCGCAAGGCTCGCAGGGCGAGGTCGACATGCTCGGCGGTGTTGCCCCAGCCTACGCCGAACCTGACCGCACCGCACTCAATCGTCCCGACGGTGCGGTGCGCCCACGGCGCGCAGTGCAGGCCCGCACGCGACGCGATGCCATAGGTGCGGTCGAGCGTGAACGCGATGCGGTCGGCGTCGACGCGATCGTGTACGACGGCCACGACCGGCACGCGTGGCACTTCGGGTGGCGGACCGAGCACGCGAAAACCGGGGATCTCCAGGACGCCCTCGTGCAGGCGGCGGACGAGCTCGGTTTCGAGCTGCCGCTGGCGGGGCCCCTCGGCGGCCAGGAAGGCCGCTGCTGCTCCCAGCCCGACGATCCCGGGGGTATTGGCGGTACCTGCCTCGTAGCGTTCGGGCCGCTCGGGCGGCATGTCGGGCGACTCCGAGCCACCCCCGCCGGTCCCGCCCTCGATCTGCGCTTCGACTTCGAGTTGCGGGGCCAGGTAGAGCAGACCCACGCCCTGCGGGCCGAGCATCCCCTTGTGTCCTGAGGTCGCGTAGGCGTCCACGCCGAGTGCGGCGATGTCGACCGTGAGGTGGCCCGAGGTCTGGGCGCCGTCGACGAGCATGAGAGCCCCGTGCTCGTGCGCGATGTCGGCCATGTCGCCGACGAGCTGAACCGTGCCCGTCACGTTGGAGGCGTGCATACAGACGACTGCCCGGGTGGGGGCCGCGCGAACCGCCCGCTCGACGTCGTCGGGGTCGACGAAGCCGTTGCCGTCCGCCTCGACGACGGTGACCTCGACGCCGAGGCGCTTAAGGTGCGCGAGCGGGCGTGCGACCGCGTTGTGTTCCATCGATCCGGCGACCACGCGGTCCCCGGGCTTCAGCAGTCCCTTGAGCATGAGGTTGCAGCCAGCGGTGCAGCCGGACTGGAGCAGCAGGTCGCGCGCTTCGGGGACGCCGAGGAGGCGCGCGCACGCACCGCGGGCCTCGAAGATGGCGCGCGACGCGTCGAGTGCCATCGCGTACGCGCCGCGCCCCGGGTTGCCGCCGAGCTCGGTGAGGGCGCGGACGACGGCATCGATCACCGGTTGCGGCTTGGGCCACGACGTGGCCCCGTGGTCGAGGTATGCGGCGGGCAGCGAGTCAGTCGGCGGCGTCACGCTAGTGGCCCCCGCCCGCCATCATCTCGACCGCATGCTCGAGCTGGTCGGCGACGAACCCGAACGACTCGCGGGCGGCCTTCTCGCTCCCGGGCAGGTTGACGATGAGCGTAGTGCCCCGAACGCCCGCGGTCCCGCGCGAGAGCATCGCGCGCGGCGTGATCTCGAGGCTGCGTCCGCGGATGTACTCGGCGATGCCCGGCGCCCGGCGCCCGGCAACGCGCTCAGTCACCTCGGGCGTGATGTCGCGCGGCCCGAAGCCGGTGCCCCCGCAGGTGAGGATGACGTCGGCGCCGAGTGAGTCGGCCATCTCGATGAGCGCCTCCGCGATGCACGATTCCTCGTCGGGGCAGATCCGGTACGCGACCACCTGCCAGCCGCGCCCGGTGATGAGGGCCCTGAGTGCGGCGCCCGCCGTGTCCTCGGCTTCAGAGCGCGTGTCCGAGCAGGTGAGGATGCCGATGCGCAGCGGCCGGCCCACGCCACTCACCCTACTCACACCGATCGCACGTGCCGTCGCCGAGCGAGACGACCTCGACGGCGTCTCCCACCGCGACATCGCCCGGCTCGCGGACGACGACGAAGATGCCCTCGCGCGGCATGACGCAGTCACCGGCCTGGTAGTAGATGCCGCACTTGGTGTGGCAGACCTTGCCGATCTGGCTCACCTCGAGCAAAGCCCTCTCGCCCACCTTGAGCACCGTGCCTACCGGCAGCGACGTGAGATCGATGCCCTCGGTCGTGATGTTCTCGGCGAAGTCGCCCGCACCCACGTCGAGGCCCTTGTCGACCATGGTGTCGATGGACTCCTGGGCGAGCAGGCTCACCTGCCGGTGCCAGTCGCCGGCGTGTGCGTCGCCTTCGAACCCGCGGTCGTAGACGAGCGTGCCGCGCTCGCCGGGTGTCTTGCGGACGGTCTTCTTCTCGGACAGGTTGACCGAGACGACCCGTCCGGGCTTAGGCAACGTCGTCGTATCGCCGCTCATTCGTCCTCCTCACATGTCCAGCGGCCCGATGCGCCGCCTTCCTTCTCGAGCAGCATGACGTCGCCGAGGACCATGCCCCGGTCGACCGCCTTGCACATATCGTACAGGGTGAGCCCCGCGACCGCCGCCGCCGTGAGCGCCTCCATCTCCACGCCCGTGGGTCCCGTGGTCTCGCAGGTCGCTGTGATGCGGACCGCGGCGCTGCCGACGATGTCGGCCGGCGCTGGTTCGGGCTCGAGCTCGACGCTCGCGTGCGTGAGCGCGATGGGATGGCACATGGGGACGAGGTCGCTCGTGCGCTTCGCCGCCATGATGCCGGCGATGCGCGCTGTGGCGAAGACGTCACCCTTGGGCACGCAGCCCTCGACGATCATCGCGAGCGTCTCCGGCTGCATGGTGATGAGGGCCGTCGCCACTGCGCGCCGGCGCGTGTCCGGTTTGTCCCCCACGTCGACCATGCGCGCCTCTCCG
This sequence comes from Actinomycetota bacterium, assembly GCA_037446725.1. Classification (GTDB taxonomy): domain Bacteria; phylum Actinomycetota; class Coriobacteriia; order Anaerosomatales; family SLCP01; genus JBBIIC01. The sequence continues at coordinate 21,163 of JBBIIC010000028.1, read as the reverse complement.
CGCTCGTCGAGGTGGGTGAGGTGCTCGTGGCGCCCGGCGGTTCCGTCCGAGCCGGCCATGCGCTCAGCCTCCTATCTGGGACATGCCGCGCGCGGTGCCCACGCGCATGCTGTGGCTTTCCGGTTTGCTCGCGAGCGCGGCGCGGATGACGTCGCGCACATCGGCATCGGTGCCCTCGCGAAGCACCGTGCGCACGTCGATCTCCTCGTCGGAGAACAGGCACGCGCGCAGGCGGCCGTCGGCGGTCAGGCGCAAGCGGTTGCACTCGCCGCAGAAGTGGTGGGAGAGCGGGGTGATGACGCCCACAGTGCCCTGCGCTTCAGGGAAGCGACAGTAGCGCGCGGGGCCCCAGCCGCCGGGCGCGTCGTCGCGACGGACCGGCTCGGGCGCGCCGATCCCGGCGGCCTCCCCTGCGGCGGTGAGCCGCTCGAGGATCTCGTCGGCCGGGACGTGGTCTGCCTGCATCCAGCCCTCTCCGACCGGCTCGCACTCGCCTCCGCCGACCTCGCCGACGGGCATGTACTCGATGAAGCGGACGTGCACGGGGCGGTCGAGCGTCATGCGCGCGAAGCCGAGCAGGTCTTGATCGAGGCTGCGCACGACCACTGCGTTCACTTTGACCGGCCCCATGCCCACCTCGAACGCCGCGTCGAGCCCGGCGAGCGCATCGGCGAGCTCGCCGCCGCGGGTCACGCGCGCGAAGACCTCGGGGTCGAGCGAGTCGATCGAGATGTTGACGCGCGTGAGCCCCGCTTCCACGAGCGATTGCGCGTAGCGGGCGAGCAGCGTGCCATTCGTGGTGAGCGCGATGGCTTCCAGGCCGGTGAGTTGCTTGAGGCGCCGAACGTGGCCGACCACGCCCTTGCGCACGAGCGGTTCGCCGCCGGTGAGGCGGATCTTCGAGATGCCCTCTCCTACGGCGGCTGCCGCGAACCGCTCGATCTCCTCGAGCGTGAGGATCTCGTCATGGGGCTTCCACTCCACGCCCTCGGGCGGCATGCAGTACACGCACCGCAGGTTGCACCGGTCGGTGAGGCTGATGCGCAGGTAGTCGATGCGCCGGCCGTACGAGTCGGTAGCCACTATGCGCCGCCTCCCCGCGCCGCCGCGCCGAGAAGACGCTCCTCGATGAGGTCGGCGAGCCCCGCCGCGTCGTCGAGCGCGAAGACCGGCGCGGTCACGTCGATGAGTGCGTCGACATCCGTCACGAGTGCGAAGAGCTTCTCCGGTGCGCACATCGGCTCGGTGGAGCGCTCGGCGCGGACGACCTCAACGAGCACCGGTGCGGTCTGCCGAAAGCCCTCGGTGAGCATGATGTCGACGTCACCGGCCTCGTTGACGAGCTCACCCAGCGTGCGCTCCTGCTCGACCCGGCGAAAGACGCCGAGCCGGTCGGGCGCGCTCACCATCGTGACGACGGCGCCGGCGTTCCAGTGCCGCCACGAGTCCTTGCCGGGCGTGTCGATGTCGGTCTCGTGGAAGTGGTGTTTGGCGGTCGCGACGCGATAGCCACGCTCGGTGAGGAGGGCGATGAGCGCCTCGAGCAGGGTCGTTCGCCCGGACTTGCCCTTGCCCACCACCGAGACGATCGGGATGCGGTACTCCGTCATGTCGTGTGTGCCTCCTCGCGCGGTGCCGGCCGCGCGTCCGGCTCGTCTAGAAGCAGCCGAGGTCGCAGTTGTGGACCTTGATCCCCACCGCGTCGGCTGCGGCGCCTGCGACCTTGTAGGGCACGCCGGTGTCCTCGGCGTACTTGCGCAACACCGGACAGGTCACCTTGCCGTCATGGGCCTCGGCCCTGATGGCCTCCATGAGTTCGGGCGTGACCTGCTCGGCCCACTTGGGGTCGACCTGCTTTGGCGTGCCGCTCATACGATCACTTCCTCCATGTCGAGTCGGATGACCTCAGCGATGCTGCCCTGGGGGAAGAAGCCCTCCCCTTCCGGCAAGACGAGCAGACAGTTGCCACGATGCGCGGCGGTGAGCAGGGCCGAGGACTGGCTTCCGGAGAGCGAGACGATAAGCGTCCCGTCCGCGAGCCGCTCGAGACGCGCACGCAGGAAGTACCGGCGGTCCTGCTTCTTCTTGACGTCGTGGGCGAGGACGGCGGTCTGGCGCGGCCGGTCGACTCTTGTGTGGCCCTGCATGTAGCGCAGCGCCGGGCGGACGAAGATCTCGAAGCCCACGTAGGTCGAGGTCGGGTTGCCGGGCAGGCCGAAGAAAGGCGTCCCCTGGATCGAGCCGAGCGTCTGCGGGTTGCCCGGGCGCATCGCGACCTTACAGAACTCCATCTCGCCGAGCTCCTCGAGTACCGGCTTGACGTAGTCGAAGTCGCCCACGCTTACGCCGCCGCTCGTGACGATGAAGTCGGCCTCGGCAGCGGCCTTCGTGAAGGCCTCGCGGGTGGCGTTGGGGTCGTCGCGCAGGATCGGGTAGCGCAGCGGCACTCCGCCCGCGGCAATGACCTGGGCGGCGATCGAGTAGGAGTTGGAGTTGCGGATCTTGCCCGGGCCGGGCTTCTCGGCCACCTCGACGAGTTCATCGCCGGTCGAGATCACGGCGACGCGCGCGCGCCGATACACGCGCGCGAGGGCATGCCCGGTTGAGGCGAGCAGCCCCACCGCCGCGGGCCCGATGACCTCGCCGGCCTCGAGCACGACGTCGCCTGCGGCGACCTCCTCGGCGCGGCGGCGGATGTTCTCGCCCACTCGGACGGAGCGTTTCACGCGTACGGTACCGCCGGTCGACCCGTCCGCCTCGCCTGCCTCGGTGTACTCGACCATGACGACCGCGTCCGCGCCCGGTGGCACCGGCGCGCCGGTCATGATGCGGGCCGCCCGGCCGGGAGCGACCTCGAGGTCGGAGTAGCTGCCCGCCGCGATGTGCGAGATGACGGCAAGGGTCACGGGCTCCTCCTCGGACGCCTCCGTGAGGTCGGCGGCGTGCACCGCATAGCCGTCCATCGCCGAGTTGTCGAACGGAGCCACGTCGATGTCGGAGCGCACGTCCTCGGCGAGCACCCTGCCGAGCGATTCGAGCAGCGGCACGCCCTCGGCTTCGAGCACGCGGCAACGGGCGAGCACGAGATCGCGAGCCTCTTCCACGGAAAGCGTCATTCGCCCTCCTCGCCGGCAGCAGCGACGGTGATGCGGCCGGGATGCGTGTAGACGGTGATCTTGCCACCCCGGGCGTAGCCCGCAAGCGTGATGCCGAGCTCGCCGGCGATCTCGGCCGCCAGGTCGGTGACGGCCGTGCGCGACACGACGACCGGGACGCGGGCCTTCGCGGCCTTGACCGCCATCTCGTAGGAGATGCGGCCCGTCGTAAGCAGGACGGCGTCTTGCGTGGGCACCCGGTCGAGCCATGCCCTGCCGAGCAACTTGTCGAGCGCGTTGTGACGCCCGACGTCCTCGCGCACGAGCACGAGCGTTCCATCCCGACCCAGCCCGCACGCGTGCACGCCGCCAGTGTCCCGGTACGCTACCGCGCCCCGGGCCATCTGGCCCATCAGGTCGTAGAGCACCTGGCTGTCCACAGTGACGTCGCTTTCGATGCGGTCGAGCCCGCGCGCGTGGCCGACCGAGGAGAACGTGATGCCCTTGCCGCAGCCGCTCGTGACGTAGCGGGTCTTGTGTACCATGTCGTCGGGAACGGCCTCGGACGTCGAGACGTACGCGAGCCCCCGCTTGTGGTCGACGTCGATCGAGAAGAGCGCGTCGCGGTCGGCCATCAAGCCCTCGGCGACGAGGAAACCGGCCGCCATCTCCTCCAGATCGGCCGGAGTCGCCTGCACCGTCGCGACCTCGACGTCGTTCATGTAGATCGTGATCGGCCGCTCGGACGGCATACCGCGGGCGCGTCTGGTCCCGACCTCGATCACCGAGACGCTCACCCGCTCTGCGGCCTCGGTCGGAGCGGTCAGCGCGTGCTCCTCGCGGTCCTCGGCAAGCTCCTCGGGGGTGTTGACGTTGAAGAAGCTCCGCAGCTCGGGATCGACCGACCGGAGCGAGTCGATCGGCACCTCGACAACGTCGAGGTCCGCGAAGATCGCCGCCAGGCGGCGGCGGCCAGTCGCGAGGACCTTGCGCGCCGCAGGCAAACACGCCCGCGAGTAGAGCGCAAGCAGCGGTTCGGGCCCTTCGGGCGTCACGGGGAGGACCGCATCGGCACCGCCACGCGCATCCCACAGAGCGTGCACGACCGCCGTCGACACGTACGGCATGTCCGCTGCGACGGCGAGTACCCACTCGTCGGGCGCCTCCTTGAGCGCGGTCACGAGTCCGCCGAGCGGGCCCTGGTAGGGCACCTTGTCAGCGTGGACACTGATACTCTCATCGAGCTCCACCCCCTCGAGGCTCTGCGGACGGTTGGTGACCACGAGCGTGTGCTCGCAGACCTCCCCGACTGCGTCAATGACGCGCGTGACCAGCGGCCGGCCGTCGACCGAGAGCAGCGTCTTGTCGACGCCCATGTGCATCGAGCGGCCACCCGCGAGCACCGCGGCGGTTATGGGGAGTTTCTCAGCCATCATGTCCGTCCTCGTGTGGCCTGACGCGTACCGCGGTTGCCTTGAAGACGACCTGCACTTCCGAGCCCTCTTCGAGCTGCAGTTCGCGCACCGAGGCGCGCGACACGCGCGACGCGATGCGGGCGCCGCCCACATCGACCACCAGATGGTACATCACACCCTGCAGCTGAACCTCTGTCACGGTACCGACAAGCTGGTTGCGCGCGGTCGAGCGCGGGATCTGCGCATCGCCCTCGAACAACAGCACGTCCTCGGGCCTGACGCCCGCGAGCACCCGCGCGCCCGGCTCGAGTGAGCCCGCCGCGTGGATCACCGGCCCGCCCACTTCGATGTCCATGAGGCCGTCAACCGAGCCGGTCACGCGGCCGTCGAGTGGCGCTTCGGAACCAATGAAGCACGCGGTCCACTCGTCGGGCGGAAGGCCCATCACATCGTCCACAAGGCCGCAGGCGACTGGCTTGCCATCTCGCAGGATCACCATCGTGTCGCCCATCGCCATCGCCTCGTTCTGGTCGTGCGTGACGTAGAGCGTCGTCATGGCCTCCTCGCGAATGATGCGCGCGAAGTCCTGCATCAGCCGGCCCTTGATGAGCGGGTCGAGAGAGGAGAGCGGTTCGTCGAGGAGCAGGACGCGCGGCTTGAGCACGAGCGCTCGAGCGAGCGCAACGCGTTGAGCCTCCCCGCCCGAGAGCGTGAGCGCGGAGCGCGACTCCCAGCCCGCAAGCCCCACACGCTCGAGCGTACCAGCGACAGCCTCGCGCCTGCCTGCCGCAGGCATCTTGCGCAGCCTCAGCCCGTAGGCGACGTTGTCGGCTACCGTTCCCTTGAACAGGTAGGGGTTCTGGAACGCGGCCGCCATCTGCAGCCGGGCCGCCGCATCCTTCGTGTTCACCGGTTGGTCGTCCAGGTAGACCTGGCCGGCGTCCGGCCGTTCGAGCAGCCCGAGAACGGCGAGCAGCGTCGACTTGCCGGCACCCGACGGCCCGAGAAGCGCGAGCGTCTGACCGGCTGGAATGTCGACGCGGTCGACGTCGACCACGACCCGCTTGCCGTACTCCTTGCGGATGCCCTCGGCGCGGACGGCCAGTCCGATGCGGGTCGCGGTCGTCACAGGCTCAACTCCTCCCCAGACGCTCGTGAGAGTGCTGGTACCACGTGATGAGCCCGTTCAGGCCGAAGGTGATGGTCATCAGGATGAGGCCGAACGCGAGCGCGGTGCCGAACTCGCCCCGGCGCGACTCCTGAACGATGGCGGTGGTAAGCACGCGGGTCTTGCCCTCGATGTTGCCGCCGACCATCATCACCGCGCCCACTCCGCGCACGACCGCCCCGAAGCCGGCGGCCACCGCCGCCACGACACCGAGGCGCGCCTCCTTCATCGCCAGCAGCGCCTCCTGGATGGGAGACGCTCCCAGCGAGCGCGCCTGGAGGCGCAGCTTGTACGGCACCGAGGCCACCGCCGCAGCGGTGAGTCCGGCGATGACCGGGGTGGAGATGATCGTCTGCGCGATGGCCATCGCGTCCACCGAGTACAGCAGGCCGAGGAAGCCGAGCGGCCCCTGCCTGGAAAGCAGCATCATGACGACCAGACCGATGACGACCGGTGGGACAGCCATGCCGGTGTTGGTGAGTGCGATCAGTGTGCGCCTTCCACGGAATCGGGTCGCCCCCATCACGAAGCCCAGGGGGGCGCCGAGCACGACCCCGGCAATCGTGGAGATGATCGCGACTTCGAACGTCACGAATATGACGTTCCACAGCTCCGTCGAGCCCCGGAACAGCATGGAGATCGCGGTTACGAGGGCCTCGACAAGCACCGGCATGGCTGATCGTCCCCGCTATTTCGCGTTCGGCACGAACAGCGGCTCGCCGTACTCGGCAACGCCGAACTCGGATATGAGCTGCTGTGCTTCTTCCGACACGATCCAGTCGGCGAACGCCTGGGCGCCTTCCTGGTTGTTCGCATCGGTAACGACGATGACGCCGTAGGGGTTGAACAGCAGCTGATCGCCTTCCACCGCCATGACGAGATCGAGCCGGGCCTGCATCGCGAGGTAGGTGCCACGGTCGGAAAGCGTGTAGCCCTCAGACTCGGAGGTGAAGGTCAGCGTCTCGCCCATCCCCTGACCGATGGAGTTGTACCAGTCGCCCGCTGGCTCGATCCCGGCGGTCTCCCAGATCTTGAGCTCCTTCTTGTGGGTGCCGGAGTCGTCGCCGCGCGAGACGAAGGTGTGCTCGCCCTCGGCGATGGTCTTGAAGGCCGCAGCCGCGTCTTCACCGCCGGCCACACCCGCCGGATCGGCCTCGGGGCCGACGACGAGGAAGTCGTTGTACATGACGTCCTTGCGCTCGGTGCCGTAGCCCTCGGCGACGAAATCCTCTTCGTCAGCCTTGGCGTGGACGAGCAGGACGTCGGCGTCTTTGTTGCGCCCGATCTCGAGGGCCTGGCCAGTGCCGACGGCTACCACGCTCACCGTGTACTGCGGGTAGGCATCCTCGAACGCAGGGATGAGCTCCGCGAAGAGGCCCGTGTCCTCGGTCGAGGTCGTCGACGCGAGGATGACCTCAGTGGTATCGACGGTGTCATCCGGCGTCTCATCGGGTGCTTCGGAGTCCTCGGCGCCACACGCAGCCAGCGAGAATGCCAGCAGCAAGGCCAGAAGGATCAGGGTTGCCCGTCGCAGACGGGCAGACGACATGCGATGCTCGAGCATGAATGAGTCTCCTTTCCACCGGGAGGCGAGGCGGTTTCCTGCCCCACCCTAACGGTCCGGGGTCCGTGGCCCGCTCGGCTGGGCTGTAGGACATCCGGACTCGGAGACATAGGCACCGCAGACTGCGGTGCATAGCCGAACGATACCGAATGCGACCGGCAGCCACAACCTGAGCACCTGCGGTAGTCGCACTCGAGGAGCCGTCGGCTAGGTCATCTGCTCCCTCAGGTACCCGAGAAACGCCTCGGCTGCACGCGTGGGCGTGGTGCGCGGCGTGACGACATAGAGCGGGCGCGAGACCGGGAATCCGGCGACGCGCACGGTCGCAACCGTCCCCAGCTCGAGTGCCTTGCAGGCGACCCACGAGCTCACCATCGCGAGGCCCATGCCGCCCTCCACGGCGCTCACGATGGCTTCGCCGGTCCCGAGTTCGGTCACCACGTGTAGCTCATCGGGATCGGCGCCCATCTCGCGCAACGCCTCGTCGACCACCTGACGCGTACCCGACCCCTCCTCCCGCAGGATGAACGGCTCGGTGAGCGCCTCATCGAGATCGGCACTCTTCGAACGGGCGAAGCGGTGGGCCGGCGGGCAGATCATGACGACGTCATCGGTGCCGAGCGGCTCGAAGTCAACGCGAGCACCCCTGACGATGGCACCGGTCATGCCGAGGTCGGCCTCCCCCGCCGCGACGGCTTCGACCACCCCGGCAGTGTCGGCAACGGCGAGCGAGACCGTGACTTCGGGACTGGCCGCGAGAAACCCGCCGAGGTGACGGGGCAGCAGGTACTGGCCGGGCGTGGTGCTCGCGACGATGGTGAGACGACCGGTCACGGTGTCCGCCATTCGGGTGAGGTCCTCGCGCGCGCGCTCGAGCTCGGCAAGCACCTTTCGTGCGTGTGGGAGGAGGGCCTTTCCTGCCTCGGTGAGTCCGATGCGGCGGTAGGCGCGATCGAGCAGCGTGACGCCGAGGTCGGACTCGAGCGCCTGGACCTGCATCGTGACCGCCGGCTGGGAAACGCCCATCTGGCGTGCCGCTGCTGAGAACGAGCCCCGGTCGACGACCATCACGAACGCGCGGAGCTGAGAGAGGTTCACCGCGTCTCCTGCCATCAGGCCGACTGCCACATGCTATCGACGACGCTAATGCTACCCGAACCGTGCACACGGCGTGAGACTAAGCGTTTGGCCCGCGTCGTGCGGTGGTACCATCCCTGCATGGCCATTTGTGATAACCATTCTCACTTCGGTGAGGGACGCACGACCGGGCAGCGACGCGCCATCGCCGCAGCCGCCGATGCGTTCGGGTCGGCGTTCACCGTCGAGGACCTCGTCGCCGCGACGCGCCGCGCCGCGCCCGGCATCGGTGTGGCCACGGTCTACCGCGCCGTGGCGGCGATGGAAGCGTCAGGCGCGCTCGAGCGGGTGGGCTCACGCGAGGGTGGCGCGCTCTACGCGCGCTGCGACCACCGCGAGCATCACCACCATCTCGTCTGCACCGGCTGCGGCAAGACCGCACACGCTCCGTGCCCGCTCGGCCCCGACGCGGCGGGCATCCCCGCCGGGCAGGACGGGTTCGTCGTCACCAGCCACGAGATCACTCTCTACGGGCTGTGTCGCGAGTGCTTGGCTGCGAAGACGGAACAAGCACCTCGGCGCGCGCCCGGACCCCGAAGGGACTGAAGCATCCTATGTCGCACATTCATATCCCCGACGGCGTACTCCCCCTCTGGCTCTGGGCCGCGGGCTGGGCCGTCGCGCTCGTGATGGTCTTCTTCGCCGCGCGCGCAGCGTCCCGGACCGAGGTCCGGCGCAAGGTCCCGCTCGTCGGCGTGATCGCAGCACTGATGATCGTGGCGATGTCTTCGGAGATCGTCCCGATCGCCTACCACGTGAACCTCTCGGTCATCGGCGGCATCCTGCTCGGCCCGCCGCTTTCGATCATCGCCGCGTTCATCGTGGTCGTCGTGCTCGCGATGCTCGGCCACGGCGGCGTGACGGTGGTCGGCCTGAACGCCGCGGTCATCGGGGCGGAGATGGTGCTCGGCTGGATGCTCTTCCGCATGGTTGTGCGCGCCCTCGGGGCCACTCGAGCGGGCCTCAGTGCCGGGCTCGCGACCGTCGTCACGCTCGCACTCACGACGACCATGGTCGTCGGCATCGTGTGGCTTGCCGGCGCGGGTGAGGCCGCCGAGCGAGAGACCGGCGCGCTCGACCCGGCGACGATGCGGTTCGAGAACCCGTTCGCAGGAGGTCTGCTCTCGCTCGGGCTCGCGAGTGACGAGCACGGACACGATGAGGAGGTCGGGGAGGCACATGACGAGTCCGAGGGCTCGCTCTCCGCGGCACGCTTCGCAACCGTCGTCTACGTCCTCGGGCCGTTCGGCTGGCTGCTCGAGGCGCTCGTGACCGCCGGCATCATCGGCTACGTCGCGCACGTGCGGCCCGCGATGGTCTTCCGGGGCGCGCTTGCCGAGGAGCACCACCGCATCCCCGGCGACGAGAGCGGCGGCCACTGATGAACATCGGCCGCATCGACGAGTCGGCGACTCTCGGGACCTCGTGGCTGCACCGGGTCTCCCCGCTCAGTAAGCTCGTCGCCTTCGCGCTCGTGCTCGCTGCGACCATCGCGAGCTGGAACGTGCTCGTCATCGGCTCGCTCACGCTCGCGCTTGCCGCCATCGCCGTCTCCGCCCGCCTGAAGGCCCGCCTCATCCTGCCCCTCGTCGGCTACCCGGCTGCCTTCGCGGCCATCTTCGCGTTCAGTGCGGCGACGAGCCCGCTCGGCGGGGCGACCATCGTGCTCAAGGCGGTCACCGCCGCGCTCGGCGCCATCATCGTCGTCCTCACGACCCCCTACCCGTACGTCTTCGCGCCCATCCAGCGCGTCGTCCCCACAATCGTCGGCGATGCGCTGCTCATGACGTACCGATCGCTCTTCCTCCTGCTCGAGAAGTTCACGAACCTGCTCACCGCGGCGCGGCTGCGCGCGGGACTGCGCGGACGGCACCCGGTGCGCTCGGCGCGTATGACCACACGCGCGCTCGGCGGCTTGCTCATCTACTCGTTCGACCTCTCGCAGCGCTCCTACGACATCATGCGGATGCGCGGCTACGAAGGCAGGCTCCGCGTGACTTTACCGAAGAGCGCAGCGCCCCGCCTGGACGCGGCGCTGCTTGCGGGCGCGGCGCTGCTGCTCGTGGCCTCGGTCATCTGGCGGGTCGAGTGGCAGGCACTCAACCCCTATAGCTGGGTGCTGCCCATCCTGCCCGCGCTCGGCCTGGGTGCCGCATTGCTGACGAAAGGACGGTCGGCGTGACCGGATACGGCCCCGGGAAGCGGACCCATGAGCACCGGCACCTCGAGGCCGTCGCCTATGTGAGCTGCATCCGCCACTCCTACGAGGACGGCACCACCGTGCATCTGTGCGGCCTCGACTTCCTCGTGCACCAGGGCCAGCGGGTGGCCGTCCTCGGGCCGAACGGCTCGGGCAAGACCACGCTGCTCTATCACCTCCTCGGCCTGCTGAAGAGCCGGGAGGGTGAGGTGCGCGTCTTCGGCGCCGACCCGGGTGAGGCGTGGCCGGAGATCCGGGAGCGCATCGGCGTGGTGCTCCAGAACGTCGACGAGCAGCTGCTCGCTCCCACCGTCGGTGACGACGTGGCCTTCTCGCCGCGCCAGTACGGACTCCCCGACGACGACCTCGAACGCCGGGTCGACGAGGCGCTCGGGCTGCTCGGCATCGCGCATCTCAAGAGCCGCGTGCCGCACAATCTCTCCGGAGGCGAGAAGCGCAAAGTGGCGCTCGCCGGCGCGCTCGTCATGGAGCCCGAGCTGCTCGTGCTCGACGAGCCGTTCGAGGGTCTCGACCCCGCCTCGCGTGCGGGCCTCATCGACCTGCTCGAGCGACTGTCCGCCGAGCGGGGGATGACCGTTGTTATGTCGACGCACGACATCGACTCGGTGCCCGAGATGGCCGACTACGCCTACGTGCTCGCGCCGGGAGGGGCAATCGTCTTCTCCGGCACGCCCGCCGAGGTCTTCGCACAGGCCGACCTGCTCGCGCAGGGCAACATCAAGCCGCCGATCCTCGCCGAGCTGTTCGCCGCGCTCGGTCGGGTCGAGGCGGACGCGCCGGCGCCGGCGCTCTCGGTCAAAGAAGCGGTGGAGGCGCTCGTGCGCTGGAGGCGCGGGGAGGGTCGCTAGGGAGCGGCGAACGGGCGCGTCAGCCGGCCGTCGTCCTCACAAGCGGATCCCGGCCGCCCACGCGCGAATCGCGTCCCAATCGCGCGCGTCCCCCTCGGCGGTGCCGCCGAACGCCTTAAACGCCCAGCGCGCCAGGCGTGAGGTGTCCTCGGTAGTAGGCCCCTTACCGAGGAAGTACCCCTCGGCGCCCGGCTTGACGACTGCCCGGACGGTATCGAGGTACGCCACTCGCTTCCGCGTCTGCTTCTGGTTGGTGCCGCCGTTCATGCTGTGCACGCAGAAGGCGGCGAACGGCATGTTGCGAACCGTCTGCGCGTTCGATTCGAGCCAGCTCGTCGCCTCGGGAAGCCATCTCGCTCCGTTGATGGCGCTGCCGAGCACGCACGCATCGTAGCCCTCGGGCGAGGGGTGCTCCTCGAGGGGTTTCACGTCCACTGCGAAGCCGCGCTTGCCGAGCGTTCGCCCGATCTCCTCGGCGACACCCGCGGTCGAGCCGGTGCGCGTCGCGTAGCCCACGAGCACACGCTTCGACATCTCCCTCGCCTCTCCAGACCCTGGCACAAGCACGTCCATCAGCCGCCTCGTGCGCCCTCATGGCCCCGCAGGCCTGAGCCGGAACGCCGACCACACGTCGTCGACACCGATCAGCCCGAGAGGGCGAAGGCCCAGGCGCTCCGCGACCGCCCAGATGTCGTCGCGGTTCACGTCGTACCCGGCGGCCTTCGATCCTTTGCGGAAGAAGACCCACACCGCCGCTCCGAGCAGGCCCTGGCCGATGGCGTAGCCGATGTAGGCAAGCGTGTACGTCCCCACGATCACGTCCTCTCAGGCAGACGGCCCGGTTGCTCAGCCCATCGCCTTGACCGCCGCCGCGAACTGCGCGCCCCACGCGCGGGCGGCCTGCACCTCATCGGCGCTCGGGCGGTACTTCTGTGTATAGGGCTCGAACGGCAGCTCGAAACCGATCGCCTCGAGTTGCCCGGAGATCTGCTTGCACGCCCCGCTCGACCAGCCGTACGACCCGAACGCCCCGCCGAGCTTGCCGGCCGGCTTCAGACCCGAGAGGTACTGCAGGTAGCCGGCGACCCGGTAGAGCATCCCATGGTGCAGCGTCGGTGAACCGAGGATAAGCGCGCGGGAGTCGAGCAGATTGCGCGTGACATGCGCGATGGGCGTCACCGCGAGATCGAACAACTCGACCTCGACGCCTTCGGCCGCGATGCCGTCAACCACTGCGCGCGCGAGGATGTCGGTGGAACCCCACATCGTCGAGAAGGCCACGACGATCTTCTCCCGGGTCTCGCCCGCGGTCAGCCGGCCGTACAGGTCGAACAGCGTCGCGAGCGACTCTCCGCGCCACGCCACGCCATGGCTCGGCGCGATGGTCTCGATCTCCCAGCCGGTCTCGACGACCTTCTCGACCGCCTTGGCGACCTGCTTGCCGAGCGGCATGAGGATGTTGGCGTAGTACTCGATCAGCTCCTCGGTCGCAAGGTCGAGCCCGACCTCGTCGGCGAACCGCTCGGAGGAGGCCATGTGCGCACCGAACGCGTCGTTGGGCATGAGCACCCGCTCCTCGGCACAGTACGTGAACATCGAGTCGGGCCAGTGCACCATCGGCATCGGCAGGAAGCGAAGGGTCTTGCCGCCAAGATCGATGACGTCGTCGGCACCGACCGCCTCGACCTGAAGCCCGTCGTGGTACTCGGCCACACCCGCGACACCGGAGCGCGACGCGACGACGCGCGCGTTGGGCATGGCTTCCATGACGAGGCGCAGCCCTCCGTTATGGTCGGGCTCGACGTGGTTGACGACGATGAGGTCGACCTCGGCCGGATCCATGATGCTGCGCACGCGGGCAAGCAGCTCGTCGACGAAGGGCGCCTTGACGGTGTCGATGAGCGCCGTCTTCTCACTGCCCCGTACGAGGTATGCGTTGTAGGTCGTGCCTCTAGGGGTTTCGTACCCGTGGAAGTCCCGGAGGTTCCAGTCGATGGCGCCCACCCAGTGGATAGCGTCAGAAACCGGTACGGATCGCATGGTTGTACTCCTTCGACGTCCCGTGGCTGGTCACTCGTTAGAACATACCCGTTGCGCGGCGCAGCGAGGGCCGCCGCAGCAGTATCGCGTACTACGAGCTGCGCTTCACGAAGAAGTCGGCCATCGACAACAACAGCTTGCGCGCCTTGCTGTCGGGCAGCTCGGCCTCGAGAGAGCGCTTGGCATCCAGGATCAGGTCGCGAGCGTACGCATTGGCGTAGGCGACCGAGCCGGCATCGTCCATGATCGCCACGGCCTCGTCTAGCACAGCGGGATCGGTCGCACGCGTCGAGAGGATCTCGAGCAGCCGCTCACGCAGGTCAGAGTGCTCGAGCGCGTGAATCGCGACAAGCGTGCGCTTGCCCTCGGTGATGTCGCTGCGGAAGTCCTTCTTCGTGGACTCCCTGGTACCGGTGAGGTTCAGCACGTCGTCCTGGATCTGGAACGCAAGCCCGGCCGCCATCCCGAACTCGCGCAGCGCCTCGATCTGCTCGTCGGTTCCGCCCCCGACGATGGCGCCGACCGCGAGCGGGACCGCGCCCGAGTAGAAAGCGGTCTTGTGGCGGGCCATCAGCAGGTAGTCCTCGACCGACAGGTCGAAGCGGTCGTCGCGCGCCCATCCGATATCGAGCGCCTGCCCCTCGATGGTGCGCGTCGTCATGTCGACAAGTTCGGCAAGCACGCGCAGCTTGGTGCGGTCGTCGAGGCCTTCGTCGTGCACGACGGTGCCGCACACGAGCGAGAGCGCGAGGTCACCCGCGTTTATGGCGATGCCATCCCCTTCGCGCACGTGCATGCACGGCTCGTCGCGGCGGGTGAGCGAGGAGTCCTCGATGTCGTCGTGGATGAGCGCCGCCGTGTGGAAGTGCTCGATGGCGGCCGCCGAGGGCTTGGCGCGCTCCGGATCGCCGCCGACCGCCTCGCAAGCGAGCAGGCAGATGAGCGGGCGGTGGCGCTTACCGGCGTTGGCGGTGAACTCGGCGACCGGACCGTAGAGATACCGCCGCATGTCCGGGTGGGAGCCGTCGGAGAAGAAGCCCGCCAGATAGGCGTCGAACTTCCTGGAGTTTCGCTTGAGATAGAGCTCGAACCCGGTCATCGGTCTCCTCGGCGCCCGACGGGTGGGACCGCCCGCCCGAGGCTCCGGGGGTATGGCTCACAGGCCGGGCGTTGCAGGTCACATCTTACGGAGACACCTGTGCTCGGGCAACAGCGAAGCGGTGGGTGCTGCCGGCGGCGTCGGGGCGCCCCAACGTCAGCGGCGGTATCCCTTCTCGAGGTAGACGCCGTCCGCCGTGAAGCGCTTGCGAAACGCGAGCAGCACCGCGAGCACCGAGCCCAGCGCAGTCGCCGCGGACACCATGAGCATAACGACGATCTGGTAGTACGACGCCTCGAGCGGGTCGGCCCCGGCGAGCACCTGGCCGGTCATCATGCCGGGGATGAAGACGATGCCTGCCGCAGCCATCGCGTTGACGGTCGGGATGAGGCCCGCCCGGATGGCGACGCGCACCGAATCCCCCGCAGCCTCCCACGGGCTCGCGCCGAGCGCGGTGAGCGTGAGCACCTGGCCGGCCCGGGCATCGAGATCGGCGAAGGTGCGCTCGAGCGAGAGCGCGATGCCGTTCATCGAGTTGCCGAGCACCATGCCCGCAATCGGGATGACGTACTGAGCCCGGTACCAGGGCTCGACCTGGATGATGATACCGGTGACCGCGAACGTCACGGTGAAGCCGGTGAGCAGCATGGTGAGCATCGAGCTGCCGAGGATGCCCGGCGGCGCGTCCGGCGCGCGCTTGACGATGGTCTGCGCGGCGGCGGCCATCATCACCACGAGGATACCGAGTACGAGCCACGGGCTGTCGACGCCGAAGACCCAGCGCAGCACGAGGCCGAGGGCCGCGAGCTGCAGGTAGGTACGTGCCGTCGCAATGGCGAGGTCCTTCTCGAGCCCGAGCGAAAGCCGCAGCGACAGCACGCCCACGATCACGATGAAGCCGGTCGACAGCAGCAGCTGCGGCCAGCCGATCTCGATCACGCCGCCCGCGAGCTCGTTCACGCCTCAACCTCCGTCAGGTGCCCGCCCGCGAGGCGTAGGGCGCGCGTGGCCGAGGCCGACGTCCGCTGATGACGCACGCGGATGACGGCGCCGCCGTCCGCCGCGAACCGCTCGGTGATCGCGGCCACCTGTTCCGCGCTCTCCTCGTCGAGGTTGGCGTCCGGCTCGTCGAGGAGTAGCACCTCAGGCGCGGCCAGCACCACCCGCAGCAGCGCGATGCGCGCCGCCTGGCCCACCGAGAGCCGCGAGGCATCGCGCGTGAGCGCGATGTCGCCGAGGCCGACGTCGCGAAGCGCCTCCTCCAGCGTGCCATCGCTCGGCGGGGCGTCCTCAGCGCGCACCTTGAGCGTCCAGGGGAGCACGAGGTTCTCGCGCACCGAGCCGGGAGCCAGCGCGGTGGTCTGGGGAAGCAGCGTCACGTGGCGGCGCCACTCGGCCGGGGCGAACCCGGAGGCCGGCCGGCCGCCGAGCGAGAGCGAGCCGTCGACATCGGGAAGCAGCCGGGCGAGCGCGCGCAGCAGCGTCGTCTTGCCCGCGCCCGACGGCCCGCGCACCTCCACGATCTCGCCGGCCGCCAGCGCAAGCGAGACGCCGTCCAGCACCGCGTGCGGGCCGGCGTCGCCATGCGCTGCGTACCTGAGACCCTCGGCCAGAAGCTGCACGCGGTCCTACCAGCGTCCGTGATGGACGAAGGCCGGGTCGTAGCGCTCGGCCGGCGGCTTCTCCTCGGCGGGATGCCCGAACGAGAGGATCGCCATCGGCTCGACCGTCTCGGGGATGCCGAGCAGCTCCTTGAGTGGCCCGACCCGCTCCATCTTCGGGTAGTAGCCGAGCCACACGCCCCCGAGCCCGAGCGCGTGCGCGGCAAGCAGCGCGTTCTCGACGGCCGCGGCGCAGTCCTGCTGCCACATGCCGGGGCTCTTGAGGCCCTCAGTCTCCCCGCACACGACGATGCCGAACGCCGCATCCGCGAGCATGCGCGCGTACGGGCTCGTCGCCGCCGCGGCGGCCAACGTCTCGGACTCGGTGATCACGACGAAGCGCCAAGGCTGCTGGTTGTTGGCCGAGGGCGCGGCCATCGCGGCCCGGAGAATCGTCTCGATCTGCTCGGGGCTCGCCGGCTCACCGGTGTACCGGCGGATGCTGCGGCGAGACATGATGGCTTCGAGCGCGTCCACGTCTCACTCCTCCTTCGGCTGTGCGGGCGCGGCATCGCGTGCCTTCACGCGGCGCGCGTCCCGATGGATGACCGGGCTCGTTCCGAAGAGCAGGTCGTTCTCGAAGCTCACCCGCTCGAGCGTGGTGAGTTCCTTGACGATGGCCATGAGGTTCTCGGTCACCTCCGGCGAGTTGACGGTGAGGTCATGCAGTTCCACGCCTTCGAGCTTCCCGTGCTTCTTGGCGTTGACGTAGGTCTTCCAGAGGGCCTGGCGGATGCGCGGCCGGGTCGACGGCGTGCGCAGCGCGTCGAGCATCCGGGCGCGTGCGTCCTCGAGCGCGGCCACGGGTGGGTTCTTCGGCAGCGCGGCGAGCTCGCGGCCCATCGCGTCGGCGAAGGGGCGGCTCGTCTCCTGGAGCACGAACTTCACGACGTGCCACGCGTCGTAGAGGTCCTTCGCACGGACGATCTCCCGGTCGGCGAGCCAGAGCCACGCGTGCAACCTGCGCCGCCAGTCCCACCACAACAGCGGGTTGGTGAGTGCCGAGTCGGGGATGAGGAACCACCCGGTATCCAGCAGCATTGCGCCGAACACGCCGGAGCCCTCGATCTGCTCGGTGCGCTTCTTGCCGACGCGCGCCTTGTAGACTCCGCACGACGGCGAGGCCTCCTTGACGATCATCGCGCGCACACCCGCCCGCTCGAGCGCGGCGAGGCACGTACGGCTCCCCTCGACGAGCGCCTCGGTCACGTCGCGCCCTCGCCGGTCGCGCACGCGCGCCGTGCCCGCGAGCACGTCCTGACCGGGGCCGGTGAGGTGGATCGGCGTCCTCGGCACGCCGAGTCCGGCCATGCATTCGGGACACACCGGCGTGAAGGCGAAGTCCGAGCGCTCGCGGCCGAGCGTAGCGAGCGCGTCGAACGACTTGCCGTTGTAGCGGACCGGGCACTTGTACACGCACGCGCTGATGCCGATGGGCACGGTGTGGGTGATGAGTTCTGCCACGCGTC
>JBBIIC010000028.1:0-3346 GCA_037446725.1 Actinomycetota bacterium | reverse complement strand
ACGCACGCGCTGATGCCGATGGGCACGGTGTGGGTGATGAGTTCTGCCACGCGTCTCCCCCTTCGATGTCGCAACGCCGCGCGCGCGGCCTTCCGCTTCCCAGAGTGTACCCGCTCGCGGGCGCCGTGTTCGCCTGCGAGCCGGTCGGGAACAATCCGGGTGACGCGGAAGGAGGCCGGGTGGGGACGAGCGCGATCCTGTGGTTCCGGCGCGATCTGCGCCTTGCAGACAACGACGCGCTCGCCGGAGCGCTCGCTGCGGCCGAGACGGTTGCCCCTCTGTGGGTGACGCCGCGCTCGACCGGACACGGCGAAGCTCACTGGCTCGCACACTCGCTCCGGGCGCTCGACACCGACCTGCGCGAGCGAGGCGCGGCGCTCACCGTGCGCACGGGAGCAGCCGCCGAGGCGCTCGTCGCGTTCGCCCGCGAGCACGGGACCCGCTCAGTACACTGCTCGCGTATCTGGACGCCGGCCGGCCTCGCCGAGGAGCGCGTGGTCGCCACGGCCCTCGAGGCAGCAGGCGTGCGGCTGGTGGTGAGCGAGGGCTCTCTGCTGGTACCGCCGGACGGGTTGGCGACCGGTGCGGGCGCCCCCTATCGCGTGTTCACTCCGTACTTCCGGGCATGGGAGCAGGCGGGGCTGCCTGCCGGGCCCGCCGAGGCCCCCGAGCGGATACCGGGACCGGAGTCCATCGCTCCCTCCGACCCGCTGCCCGACCGGCGCGCCGGCGCGCCAGACCCCACGTCCTGGTGGACGCCGGGTGAGGCGGGCGCGAAGGTTCGCCTCGCGCAGTTCGTGGACGACGCGCTCGAAGCCTACGACGAGCATCGCGACCTCCCCGCGCTCGACGGCACTTCCCGACTCTCGCCGCACCTCGCGTTCGGCGAGATCTCGCCGCGACGCATCGTAGCGGCCGTCGAAGCGAGCGGACTGCCCGCCGGGGCCACCCGCCCGTTCGTGCGCCAGCTCGCCTGGCGGGAGTTCGCGGCACACGTGCTCCACCACCACCCGCACACGCTGACCACGCCGCTCCGTGCCGAGTTCGTCGCGATGCCCTGGCGCGACGATGCAGAAGGGTTCGCCGCCTGGGGCGAGGGGCGGACCGGCTACCCGCTCGTGGATGCGGGGATGCGCCAACTCGCCGAGACGGGATGGATGCACAACCGTGTGCGGCTCGTTGCGGCGTCGTTCCTCACCAAGCACCTGCTGATCCCATGGCAGACGGGCGCGCGGTACTTCGCCGAGACGCTCGTCGACCACGACGCGGCCTCAAACGTCTTCAACTGGCAGTGGGTCGCGGGGTGCGGGGCGGACGCGGCGCCGTACTTCCGCATCTTCAACCCGGGGCTGCAGGCGACGAAGTTCGACCCCGACGGCGCGTACGTGCGGCGGTGGGTCCCGGAGTTGGCGGAGGCGAAGGATCGCGGAGGCTACCCCGAACCGATTATCGACCACCGCGAGGCGCGCGAGCGGGCGCTCGCGGCGTATGCGGCGATCCGGGGCTGAGGGCCGCGCTGGGGCGCGGGCTCTACCGCTCGACGACCGTCAGCGCAGCGGCGACGTGCACGAGCGCCTCGCCGCGCAGCTCCTCACGCAGCTGCTCGGCGGTGAGCGGGTACTCCGTCGCGAGCTCGACCGACGGGTGAAAGGCCCGCCAGTACGCCGGGTCGCCGTGCGTCGCCGGGTCCCACTCCCCTTCCAGCTCGGCTTGCCACGACTGGCGCAACGTCGAGTAGCAGTCGAGCGCCTTGCCGAGCGCAGCGTCCACCCGGCCGTCGGCCGGATTGTTGACCGCGAGCCTGCGGTGAGCCGCCAGCCCCGAGTAGAGCGCTTCGCTGAACGCGCGGAAGTCGCCGGTCTGTGCGAGGGTCAGCTCGATCTCGGCCACGGTCGCCACGGCGCGAACGGCGCCGGGCGATGGGCTGGCCAACCCGAGCTCGACGCTGTAGTTCGAAACAGCGATGCCGGCGATAAGCAGCACCGCGACGACAGCGGCGATGATGAGCAGGGTCCTGTCTCGTCCGTGTCGCGAAACGCGCGCGCTCATCACTGCCTCCCTGGTGCCGGCCGCTGCTAGTATACGGTTGTGCGCTCCCTGTATGCGCCGAACGGAGGTTCGCATGTCCGCAGACGGGTCAGCGCCTGACCAGGCCGCGAGTCGCAACGACGCGACCGGGCGGCGGCGAACGGTCACACTCGTCGCAGCCGCGATGATCGGGCTCGCCGGCGTGGTGGCCGGCTACTCGCTCGCGCTCTCACACGCGCGCGACGCTCAAGCCGACGCGTACGCTGCCCGCCAGGGACTCAGCCAGCTCGCGCAGGCCCATGAGAAGCTGCAGGAGCGCACCTGGATGCTCTTCTTGCAGACGCAGGAGACGAGCCCGGGCGCTCCTCCGGCGACGCCACCGGCCGACGGCGTCTTCACCGAGGGTATCTACCTCGTCGGCAAGGACATCGAAGCAGGCACCTACCGGGGCGAGGTGACCGGCGAGCTCGGCTACTGGGCGCGACTGAACGCGACCGATGGCATGGTCTCGGCGATCGAGGCCAACGACGTGGTGCGCGGCCCGTTCGTGCTCACCATCCTGCCGCGAGACGCGGCCGTGGAGTTGCGCGGAGTGACGCTCAGCGCCGCCGAATGACTGCGCGGCCGCCGAGCCGCCGCATGCGGCGGCGGGCCGTCCTGCGGGCGGACGCCAGCGGCTTTGAAGCGTCGGGGCTCCCGCTGCCGGCACCGGGGTGTCGCTCGAGCGCGGCCTCGCGGCGGGCTTCACGCTCGAAGTAGTTGCCCCGGTACGCGCCGTCGCCTGCTGCAAGCGCCCACGCACCCGCTGCCACATAGGCCGGAATGAAGGCAAGCCCCCACTTCTCGTACTGGCGGACGTGTGCCCGCTCGTGGGCACGCGTGAACTCGAGGGCGTCGCGGTCGCGCGCGAGCACGACGTGGCCGATGGTGATGGCTGCTGCGTTCGGCACGAGTGCCACCCGCCGCAGCCAGAACTCCGGCAGCGGGCCGTAGAGTTCGAGCACGCCGTCAAGAACGTGGGCGCGACCTCCCGTGGCGAGCACTAACGGGGTGAAGAGCGAGCCGATCAGCGTGTAGGGTAGCGCCCACAGGTACTGCGCGAGACGCAACACTGACCTCAAACCTCCGATCGGCGGCGTGACTCCTCCGGCCATTGTCCCACACCGGGTGTGCCCGCTCCGGCATGCGCAGCGGGAACCCCATTCTCGGAGTTCCCGCTGCTTGCACGCTATGGCGGAGGCGCGTGCGAATCGAACACACCCAGGACGCTCTTCACGCCCCACTACGGTTTTGAAGACCGCGGGGCCCACCAGGACCC
>JBBIIC010000027.1:0-25226 GCA_037446725.1 Actinomycetota bacterium | reverse complement strand
ACGAAGCTGCGGTACATGTTGATGTTGCGGTAGAGCACGTTGTACTGCGGGTCCTGGTGCGCGCCGTTCACGCCCTCCTCGGCGAAGAGAACGGCCATCTCGGGGCCGGCGACCCCGCTCACGTACGAGTGGAAGTTGATGGGCCTACCCACCTCGTCCTCGATGAGGTCGAGCGCGCGGCGCGTGAAGCGCAGCTGCTTACGGGTGATGGCGATGCCGCCGACGCCCTCCGGGGTACCCTCGAGCAGCCCGTCGATGTGGCTCTGACCGGCCGTGCGGATGACCATGATGTGGTCGGCGCCGTGCCACGCGGCCATGCGCATGCGACGCACGTCGTCCTCGGGGCGTCCCGAGGCGATCTCGGTGGTCA
The DNA here is from genome assembly GCA_037446725.1 of Actinomycetota bacterium. GTDB lineage: Bacteria > Actinomycetota > Coriobacteriia > Anaerosomatales > SLCP01 > JBBIIC01. The sequence goes on along the minus strand of JBBIIC010000027.1, from coordinate 24,856 downwards.
CGACGCAGTCGGGCTGTGGGTCGATGTCATCGAAGTAGTGCGCGGCCGGCAGCGGCACGCTGCGGGCGAGCGGAGCCGACGTCTCGTGGTACGTGAACTCGTAGTGGCGCTGATCGGGTACGCGCTCGCGCCACGTCCACCCGTGCCGGCGCGGGCGGTAGCGCTCGAGCCCCTCGAGAAGCGCTTCGACGTCGAGCTTCTCTCTGGGGTCGAGCGGCGGGTCAGGGGGCAGGCGGTCGGCGCTCATCGGGCGCCACCCCACTTCGCCTCAGTGACGTCCCATCCCTCTCCGGCGGCGAGGCGGCGTGCGGCTTCACGAGCGTCGCACTCCCACTCGTGCATCAAGTCGAGCACGACGTGCCCCGCACCGTGACCGAGCAGGCCGCGCTTCTCGCACTCGGCGACCACCGCCATGCAGGTGGGCGAGTCGATGCCCATGCGCATGAGCACGCTGCGCTCGATCGAGGGCGAGGTGTGCGTCCGGGCGAGCTCGACGAGCGGCTCGACGACAGCGCGCGCGCCTGCCCAGAAGCGCGCCTCGAGCTCGGCGTCGGTAAGGTCAGCAAGCGGCCTGCGGATCTCGTGGTAGGTATCGGGCCGGACCATTCGGTTCAGACCTCCCTGGACGTGGACGATGTCAGAGCAGTCAGATACACTCTTGATGTATCTATCCGGTGTATCCGACAGGGGGTGGCCGACGTGGCCACGTACAAGGTCAACGTATCGCTGCCCGAAGATCTCGTGGGTGAGATCGACGAGACCGCAGGCGAACTCGGTCTGACACGCAGCGGCTTCATCGCCGAGGCCAGCGCGCGGTACGTGGCGGACGTGAAGAACCTCAGCGCCGAGGAGCGGCGACAGCGCGACATACAGAGAGCCCGCGCGACGTGGAGGCGCATCGGGGTGAAGCTGAACGAGCAGGACATCCAGGACATGCTCGACCAGCTCCGCAGAGACCGCGCGCGTGGAATGCCCGAAGGGTGAACGCGGTGAACCCGGTGGTCGTCGACAGCTCCGTGGCCTTCAAGTGGCTGCACCGGCTCGAGGAGTCGAACGTCGATGCTGCCAACGCGCTCCTGAACGAGCACGAGTGGGGATCCGTACTCATCACGGCACCCGCCGGCCTGTATGCTGAACTCGCGAATGCGTTGCGATACAGCTCGCTCCCTCAGGCCGACGTCCTCGATCTCGTCGACACGCTCGGCGAGTACCGCATCGAGCTCGTGCCAGCCACTCCCGCGCGCCTCGGAGCGGCCATCCGCCTGTCGTATCGCTACGACATGAGCGTCTACGACGCCCTGTTCCTCGCGCTCGCCGAGGAGCTGGGCTGCCCGCTCTTCACTGCCGATCGGCGCGCCTTCGCCGGCATCGACTCGTCGGTCGACATCAGGCTGCTGTAGCACGGCGGAACACCCTGGCGGCACGCGACTCACGCCCCCTCAGCCAGCCCCGCGACCATCTCCTCGACCGCTGCAGGTGTGGTGTTGGTGTCCATGGCAAGGAACGCGATGTCCGCCGCGGTGGGCTCGTAGCCCTCGGGGGCGTGCGCGAGCGCGTTGCGCACGTAGCTGCGGCGCATGCGGCCGAGGTCCATCTCGGTCGCGCGGATCTGCTCGGGCCGCTCAGGGATGACGATCGAGCGCCCGGGGACGTTCTCGCGCGGGTCGCCCGCGCGTACCTCCACGCCGCGCTCGCGCGCGAAGTTCAGCTGCGCCCAGTGGTGCTTGCCCGCTCCGGTGTACTCGGTTTCCTGCACCACCACCGTGGCATCGCGCGGCAGGTCGCGCGCGAGCGACATCGCCGCTGCCATCGCCGTGTTGCCCGCCGGCCCCCGCTCGAGGCCTTCGAGCTTGGCGAGCGCCTCGGTGACGTAGAAAACCTCGCCCTGAGAGACGGTGAGGTATCGGTCCATGTAGCGCAGCGAGCGCGCGGCGTTGCGCGGCACGTCGGCGCGGTCGGGCCAGGTCGCGAACGGCACGCCAAAGCCGGTGTGGCCGGTGGTGAAGCTCTTCCGGTTGAAGTCAGTGTCGCTCGCCATGTGCAGCCCGGAGAGGTCCACCGAGGCGCTCACGATCTGCGTTTCGGTGGCGCCCGCGCGCTTCAGTCCGCGTGCGGTGCCGGTCGTGTTGCCGCCGCCGGCGTGCGTGATTACCACGTGCGTCGGGGGCGCGCCCGTGCGCTCGCGCATCTCCTCGGCGAGCTCCCAGCCGAGCGTCTCGATCCCCGAGACACCGAAGCTCGAGTAGAGCGAGGCGGCGAAGTACCCGGTCTCGTCGAGCAGCTCGAGCATGTGCGCGAAGAGCTCGGGGCCCACCGTCATCTGAACGACCTCGGCCCCGAACGCCTCGCAGATCCGGGCCTTCTCGATGATCTCGGGCTGGCCGAGGTGCGTGCTGTCGAACGCCTCCTGGCAGATGATGCACGCAAGCGAGGTGCGGGCGGCCTGGCTCGCCACCGCGGCTCCGTAGTTGCCCGAGGTCGCCGCGATGACGCCGGCGTAGCCCTTCTCGCGCGCCACGTGGGTGCTCATCGAGGCGCGGCGGTCCTTGAACGAACCGGCCATGTTGGCGGCCTCGTCCTTCACGAAGATCCGCGCGCCATGCCCCGGCTCGGAGTAGGAGCGCACGAGGTCGGTGAGGTTGCGCAGCTCGAGCAGGGGTGTCGAGCCCACGCCGGCCGCCGCCTGGATCGCGACGATGTCGGGAAGCGAGTACCCGTGGGCCGCCATCATCGCCTCGTAGTCGAAGGCGATAGGGCTGCACTCGAACTCTGCGTAGTCCATGCCGAGCGCCCGGCGCATGATCTCACCCTTGCGGGCCATGATCGCCTCGGTACGTCCGGCCACGTCACTCGCCCGCCTTCGGCTGAGCACCTCGCCACTCCGTCAGCCGCGCTCGCAGGTCGCGGCCGATCCCCGCGATCTCCGGCGGCTGCGGCCCGAAGGTGTGCGTGTACGCGGGGTCGAGATCGGACAGGCGCCCGCTCACGACGCGTCCCGTCATCGTCTCGACCTCGCACTCCTCGCCGAGCCCCGCCTCGCCGCGCGCGAAGCCCTTCACCCACACGAGCAGTGGCTTGGTCGCGGTCTCCCCGGGGAGATTCGGCGCACGGTCGGCCGGCTCGAGCAGGATGCGCTCGACCTCGACCCACTGGCCTTCGCGGCAGCGGTCTGCGGACATCTCGCTCTCCTTCCGGCGTCAGGCGGTGGGCGCCCAGAACCGCGGCAACGGCAAGTCGACCACCGTGAGCAGCCCGGTGGACGCCTCGACGATGAGCGGCACGTAGTTGCCGGTGCTCGCGTAGGTGCCGATGCCGCCGGGGATCTCGGGCGCATTGGCCATGTGGACCTCGGGGTCGCCGATGACGCGGATGTAGTCGCCGGTGTCCACGCCCTCGAGGTGGGGGTGTATCTGCTGCGGGTGCACTAGCTCGATCTTGAGCTCGCCGTTGCTGTAGCCGCGCCCGATGTGCCGGCAGCCGGCCACGTCACCGGGCGCCACGCGCACGTGCGGCGTCGAGCGCTCGACAGTGCTCACTATCGGCTCGCGGGTCTCAACGACCTCGTCGATCTCCCAGCCGAGCGCACGGGCAATGAGGTGGATCGACTCGGGGAACCCGATGTGGCCGACGATCGTGCCCTCGGCCACACCCCGCTCGAACTGCTCGACCGTGGTGCCCACGCCCTGACTAGTCATGACCGTCGGGCCGAACGGCGAGAGGTCGTTCACACGCTGGGCCTCGATGCGGTCCACGCGCAGGCAGACCGAGGTCCACATGACGATGAGCGCGTCGAGGATGAAGCCCGGGTTGATGCCGGTGCCGAGCACGGAGACGCCGTGCTCGCGGGCGAGCGCGTCGATGCGGTCCGCCCAGGCCGGGTCGGTCGCCCACGGGTAGGCAAGCGTCTCGGCGATGCAGAGCACGTTGGCACCCGCACGGACGGACGGCTCGACCTGATCAGTGATCTCGTGCAGGTTGCTCTGCGTGCAGATGCACACGACGTCGGGCTTGAGCTCGAGCACGGCCGTCGCGTCGGTCGTCATGCGGACGTCGCATGTGCAGTCACCCAGCAGCTCGCCGACGGTCTTACCCTCTTTGGCGGGGTTGGTGACGATGGCGCCCACCAGTTCGACGTCGTTCGGACGGTCGAGCAGGAAGCGCAGCAGCCCCTGGCCCATCATCCCCGTGCCCCACACGGCAACCTTGATCATGCACGTTCCTCCCGTCGGTGTATGCAGAAGTGCGCGATTCTCATGCAACAATACCGTTCGGCGGGCCGCGGTGCGAGAGGCCGCGGGAGCTACTCGTCGCCCGCGCTCCCGACATTCGCGACCGGCGGTGGCGGCGGCTCCGGATCGGACGCGCGTGGCGTGCGCCCGGCGATCGCCTCGCCGAACCGCCTCATGCCCTCGGCGAACTCGAGGGCCGCCTTCTCGGCGGTCCGGCCCGCCTCCTTCAGCGCGGGTTTCGCCTCGTCCCAGGCAAGCTTGGCCGCTTCGCCCGCGCGCTCGGCTGCACCTTCAGCCGATTCGAGCGCCTCTTCGAGCACCCGCCGGTCGGGTTCGGCCTCGTAGACGCCCGAGATCGTCGAGGCATCATGGCCCCTCACACAGCCGCCGTCCTCGGCAAGCCACTCGTAGGCCTTGCACCCATTACACCATGCTGCCTTCGGCATCGCGCTGCCTCCTCGGTCCCTGTCACGATCGCCCCCCGGTCTTCGGAGGGCCCTCCTCCTACTTACCCGTTGTGGAGAGCATGTGTGACCTCTCCGACCAGCGGGTTTGGCCTGGGGTTTGCACCTGTTTCGTGCTAGAATGTCATCTTGGACTTGTTCGCTTCGCTCCCCGATGCCGGGGATGTGCGGCGACGGTGTCCACGACCGGCACGGAAGGCACTGACTTGACCGGACGGAACGGCTCCAGATTCGCAAACCGCGCGTGCTCCGTCGCCCTCGCGGCGGTACTGTTGCTCGGTGCGCCCGTACCCGCTCTCGCCGAGACCACGTCCACTCCGGAGCCGACACCCGACCCCACGCCGGTGGCGCCCGATCCCACGCCCTTTCCGTCGCCGACCCCTACGCCCGTACCGGGGCCCTCTCCGGTACCCGTCGGTCCGACCGCACCGCGTACCCCGCCCGTCGAGGACGAAGCGGCCGTGGAGATCCCCGTCGACCCGGACACCGAGCGCTTCCGTACCGAGCTGGCCCAGCGCCAGGCGCTCCTCGATGAGTTCCTCGCTCAGCTCGATATCCTCGACCGCGAGCTCGCTATCGCTGCCGAGCAGTACAACGCCGCCGTGGATCGCCTCAGCGCGACCAAACAGCGCGTGTCGGTCGCCCACGAGGAACTCGCCAACGTCGAGTACGCCTACGAGCTGCAGAACGAGCTGCTCGGCAAGCGTGCGACGAGCATCTACAAGCTCGGGTCGTTCGCGGCGATCGAAATGGTGCTCGAATCCACGTCGCTCAGCGACTTCCTCTCACGCCTGAAGTTCCTCAACACGCTCGGCATGGCCGACGCCGAAATCGCCAAGAGCCTGCTCGCACAGAAGGAGCTGGTCGAGGAGACCGCCGCCCGTCTCGAGAACGCTGAGACCGAGGCCCAGGCGCTGGAGTTCGAGCTCAAGGCCCGCCAGATCGAGATCATGCTGCGTATCCAGGAACGCCAACAGGTCCTCGCCGAGGCCCAGGGTGACCTGCTCGAGCTCCTCGACGCGGAGGCGGCACGCCGCCAGCGTGAAGAGAGCGCGCTGCTGCGGCAGATCCTCTCGGGCGCTTCCGAGGCCGGCATCGTCATCGACCGGGGCTCGCCCGTCGAGACCGCGCTGGCCTATCACGGGATCCCGTACCTGTGGGGCGGCGAGTCGCCGTCCGGGTTCGACTGCTCGGGGCTCGTGCTCTACGTCTTCCGCCAGCACGGCGTGAACCTCCCGCACTACTCGGGCAGCCAGTTCCTGCTCGGCCAGAAGATCGTACCGGCCGCTCTGCAACCCGGCGACGTCGTCTTCTTCGGCTCCCCGATCTATCACGTCGGCATCTACATGGGTGCGGACTACTTCATCCACGCGCCGAGGACCGGGGACTTCGTGAAGATCTCGCGGCTCTCCGCCCGCAGGGACTACGCGGGCGCGCGTCGCTACGACTGGGTCACGCGCGCCGGCTCGCCGCAGGGCGCGAGCAACGCGCTTCCCGTCGCGACGGCGGCGCCCTGACGCGGGGTCGGCCCACTCGCTCATCCACCGCCCGACAACGTGCCGCATGGCGCGACGCTCTGGTATCGTCGTTCCAACGTGCACGCTCACGACGTGAGTGCGCGACCGGCACGGTGCTGGGGGGCACCGGGCACCGGAAGGGGGAAGACCGAATGCGCGACGTGATATTCGCCGCGATACAGGCCGCACAGGCCGCCGGAGCCAGCTACGCCGACGCCCGGGTCGTTGACTCCCGCGAGGAGCAGGTTTCGGTCGCCGACGGGCGAGTCGAGGCGATCGAGTCGGGTGAGTCATTCGGCCTCGGCGTGAGGGTGATAACCGACGGATCGTGGGGCTTCGCGTCCACGGCGGACGTGTCGAAGAGCTCCGCTGAGCGTCTCGGCCGCCAGGCGGTCGAGATCGCGCGCGCGAGCGCGCTCGTTGCCGGCCCTCCCGTCGCACTTGCCGACGTTTCCGCTCACGAAACCGAGTGGTCGGGGCCGTGCCAGATCGACCCGTTCTCCGTTCCCCTTGAGGACAAGATCGCGCTCCTGCTCGCCGCCGACGAGGCGATGCGGGCCGAGTCCGGCGTGAAGCTCACGAAGGCCCACGTCGGCTTCTACCGCGTGCACAAGTTCTTCGGCTCGTCGGTCGGCAGCTACATCGAGCAGAACTACACCGAGTCGGGCGGGGGCATCTCGGCGTTCGCGATCGCGGACGGCGAGGTCCTCACCCGCTCGTACCCGAACTCGCATGGAGGCAACTGGCTGCAAGGCGGGTTCGAGGTCATCAGGGGATTCGACCTGCCCGGCGAGGCCCCGCGTGTCGCCGAGGAGGCCGTCGCGCTGCTGAGCGCCGCCCCGTGCCCCTCCGGCGTGACCGACCTCATCATCGACGGCAGCCAGCTCGGGCTGCAGGTGCACGAGTCGATCGGCCACCCGGCCGAGCTCGACCGCGTGCTCGGTGACGAGGCCGCCTTCGCGGGCACGTCCTTCCTCGGCATCGCCGACCTCGGGCAGCTCAGGTACGGCTCCGAGCATGTGACCGTAACGGCCGACGCCACCGTGCCCGGCTCGATCGGCAGCTTCGGCTACGACGACGAGGGCGTGCCGGCGCAGCGCGACCACCTCATCACGAGGGGCACGCTCACCGGCTTCCTTACCTCGCGCGAGAGCGCCCGGGCGATATCTCGGACTAGCAACGGATGCATGAGGGCCGACGGTTGGAACCGCATCCCGCTCATCCGCATGACGACGGTCTCGCTCGAGCCGGGTGAGTGGTCCTTCGACGACCTTGTCGCCGACACGGACGACGGCCTGTACGTCGAGACCAACAACTCGTGGTCGATCGACGACAAGCGGCTCAACTTCCAGTTCGCCTGCGAGATTGGCTGGGAGATCAAGAACGGGAAGCGCGGACGCATGGTCAAGAGCCCCAACTACACCGGTATCACGCCGAAGTTCTGGAACTCGTGCGACGCGGTGTGCTCACGCGACCACTGGCAGGTCTGGGGGCTACCGAACTGCGGCAAGGGTGAGCCCATCCAGATCGCCCACGTCGCCCACGGGGCGGCACCCGCCCGCTTCCGCAACGTTCAGGTGGGGGTGGGACGATGAGCCGTCTTGGCACCGACCAGGCCCGCGAGCTCGCCGCCCGCGCCGTCGCACTCACTGATTCGGACGCGGCCGAGGCGGTCGTGACCTCCGGCGAGGACGCGCTCACACGCTTCGCGGACAACCGCATCCACCAGAACGTCACCGAGATCGACACCCGCGTCTCCGTGCGCGCCGTGCTCGGCGACCGCCAGGGGGTCGCATCCACCAACCGGCTCGATGACGATTCGCTCGCCGCCTGCTGCCGTGCCGCCGTGGCCGCAGCCTCCTCCGCGCCGGCCGACCCGGCCTTTCCCGGGCTGCCTGCGCCCGTCGCCGTTGAAACCCCGCTGAGAGCTGCCACGGGGGCCGGGGAGTTCGGCCCCGACCGGCGGGCCGGGGCGGTGCGGGGGATCGTGCGGCAGTGCGCTTCCCGACAGATACACGCAGCCGGAGGCGTCTCGTCCAACCTGCGGACGTTGGCCGTCGCCAACTCGCTCGGCGTCGACGTGGGCATGGAGACCACCGCCGTGAGGGCGACCGTGCTCGCGCATACCGACCGTGGGGGCTCCGGATGGGCGTCGTTCCACGGCCCCGACCCGGCCGAGCTCGCCGCCGACGCACTCGGCGACGAAGCCGCCACACTGGCCCAGCGCTCGGAGTACCCGACCGACCTCGAGCCCGGTGCTTACACCGTGGTGCTGGCCCCGGAGGCCGTCGCCGACATCGTGGACTTCCTCGGCTACCTAGGATTCTCGGCACGAGCGTTCGAGGAAGGGCGCTCGTTTCTGAGCGGGCGCCTCGGCGAACGGATCATGTCGGAGCTTGTCACCATCACCGACGATGCCCTCGCGCCCGAGGCGTTCGGGCTGACCTTCGACTTCGAGGGCATGCCCAAGCACCGCGTGCCGCTCATCGAGCGCGGGGTGGCGACCGGCGTCGTGACCGACTCGTACTGGGCCGCGCGGACCGGCTGGGAGAACACGGGGCACGCGCTACCCGCCCCGAACCCCTACGGCCCGCTCGCTCTCGACGTGCAGATGGCACCGGGTGACTCGACGATCGACGAGATGATCCGCTCGGTCGAGCGGGGCGTCTACGTGACCCGCTTCCACTACGTCAACGTGGAGGATCCCGTGCCTGCCACGCTTACGGGGATGACCAGAGACGGGACCTTCCTCATCGAGGACGGTACGCTCACCTCTCCCCTCAAGAACCAGCGCTTCACGCAGAGCGCGGTTGCGGCGCTCGACGCGGTCAGAGACGCCACGCGTCAGCGGGCGTTTTTCGACGTGATGCTCGGAGCGGTGCTCGTCCCCGGCCTGCTGATCGACGACTGGGAGTTCACGGGCCAGACCGGCTGAGCATGCGAGCGGGCCCCGGCGCGTCTCGCGCACCGGGGCCCGTCGGAGAACACGGCCCACTTCTGTGGAGGGGCACCACGGGGGCCGCATCCGGTCAGGAGGCTCCCATAACCCTGACACCTGATGTATCGGCCCGCGGCACGCGGTTCTTGAGCTCCCGAGCTGAGACAGAACCGCACAGGTCCCGGCACCCCTACTCCTGCTGCGCCTCGATCATCGCTTTGACCTTCATCAGGCGCGTGAGGTTGCTGCGCTCGGCCTCGTCGAGTTTCATCCCGATGTCTCGTATGGTCTCATCGAGCTGCGGGATGAGCACGTATTCCAGCGCGTTCACGCGCCTGCGCGTCCGCTCGATCTCGGCGGCGAGCAGCTCGATGGCCTTCTCTCTCTCGACAAGCTCGAGCAGGCGCGGAGCCAGCGAGGCAAGGGCCGCGAGCGCGGTGTCGAGTACGATCGGCGTCGTGACGAGCGAGTAGCCGCCCGGCGTCGGCAGTTCGCCGAGCTCGTAGAGTGGGATGCGCACGCTCATGACGTTGCGCTCGCCGACGTCGATGATCTCCTCGGGATGGCCGCTCGCGAGTGCGCCCGCGAGCGCGGCGCTGCCCGATTCGGCACGCGCGATAGCGAACGTGCCGTATGCGGCGAGCAGCTCGCGCTCAACCGCGGCCCGCAGCGCGCGGCTCTCGCCGATGCGCGCCAGGAACTCCTTCATGAGCTCGTCGAGCTTGTCCTTGAGCAGCTTGTGGCCGCGCTGGGCCACCTGCCGGCGTCTGCGGAGCTTGAGAAGCTCCATGCGGTTGGGGTTCACGCGCAGCGCGGGCACGCTAGCTCACCCACTTCCAGAGGGCGAATGCCACGATGCCGATCACGGCGACGACGTTGAGTGCACGCAGCGCGACCACCGCAGACGAGGGCTGGACGCCCATGCCGGCAAGCGCGCGGGCTCCGACCACCTGCAGCGCGATGAGCGCCACGAGCAGGGCCCCGACCGCTATCCACATGGCTGTCGTCACGATGCAGTGGTGACCTCCCCGGCACCGTCGGCCGTCCCGCACGTTTCCGGCTCCGGCTCGCCGCCCGGCAGATAGCGCTCCACGAACTCGTCTTTGATGCGCTTGAGCTCGGTGCGCGGCAGGAGCGTCATGAGCTCCCAGCCGATGGCGAGCGTTTCCTCGATGGAGCGGTCCTCGTGCTCTCCCTGGCTGATGAAGCGGTCCTCGAACGCGTCGGCGAAGGTGGAAGACGCCTTGTCCGAGTCGGACAGGGCGGCCTCACCGAGGATGAGTGCGAGCTCTTTGGCCTGGATGCCGCGCGCGTACGCGCCGAAGAGCTGGTTGGAGAGGTCGGCATGGTCCTCGCGCGTCTTGTCCGGCCCGATGCCCTTCTGCTTGAGGCGCGAGAGGCTCGGCAGGACGGCGACCGGCGGGTAGACACCACGGCGGTGCAGCGCGCGGTCGAGGATGATCTGGCCCTCGGTGATGTAGCCGGTCAGGTCGGGGATCGGGTGGGTCTTGTCGTCCTCTGGCATCGTGAGGATGGGGATCTGCGTGATCGAGCCGGCCCGACCCTGCACACGCCCGGCGCGCTCGTAGATCGTGGCAAGGTCGGTGTAGAGATAGCCCGGGAAACCGCGGCGTCCCGGTACCTCTTTGCGCGCGGCCGAGACCTCGCGCAGAGCCTCGCAGTAGTACGTCATGTCCGTGAGCACCACCACGACGTGCATGTCGCAGTCGAAGGCGAGGTACTCGGCGGCAGTAAGCGCCATGCGCGGGGTGGCGATGCGCTCGACGGCCGGGTCGTCGGCGAGGTTCAGGAAGAGCACCGCCCGCTCGATGGCGGCGGTCTGGCGCAGCTCGGTCATGAAGAAGTCGGCGTCCTCGAAGGTGATGCCCATCGCGGCGAACACGACCGCGAAGTCGCCCGTCCCGCCGCCGATGACCTGCGCTTGACGCGCGATCTGCGCGGCAAGCTGGTTGTGAGGCAGCCCCGAGCCCGAGAAGATCGGCAGCTTCTGCCCGCGCACGAGCGGGTTGAGGCCGTCGATGCTCGAGACCCCGGTCTGGATGAAGTCGTCGGGGAAGTCGCGCGCGGTCGGGTTGATCGCCGAGCCGTGGATCGAGCGCTGGGCCTCGGGCAGTATCTCGGGCCCGCCATCCATCGGCCGACCGAGCCCGTCGAAGACCCGCCCGAGCATGTCGCGCGAGACGCCGAGCGTGAGCCCCCGGCCGAGGAAGCGCACCTTAGTCTGGGACGGGTTGGCGCCACGCGTGCCCTCGAACGCCTGGACGAGCGCGACGTCCCGGTTCACCTCGAGCACGTTGCCGAGGCTCACCGTGCCGTCGGGAAACTCCAGCTCGACGAGCTCACCGTATGTGACGTCTACGACGTTCTCGACGAGCAGCAGCGGCCCGACGATGTCGCGTGTCGTCATGTACTCGCGTTCCATCTAGCGCTCACCCGCCTCTGTGCCGTCGGCGACGAGTTGAGTCTCGATCTCCGATTCGATCCGACTGAACACGTCGGTCTCCTCCTCGGTGGCGTACTTCGCCCGCGCGATGCGCTCGCGGACCGGCGCCGCGAAGATGTCCCTGAGCGACGCACCGTCGGCGTGTGCCGCCAGCGCCTTCTCGTGGAAGAGCAGGATGACGCGAAGCAGCCGGTCCTGCTTGGCGAGCGAGGTGAACTGGTCGTCGTCGCGAAACGCGTTCTGCTGGAGGAAGTCCTCGCGAATGGACTTCGCGGTCTCCATGACGATCTGCTCCTCGGGCGAGAGCGCCTCCACGCCGACGAGCCGCGAGATCTCGGCAAGCTCGCTCTCGCGCTGGAGGAGCTCCATGCACTTGTCGCGGCGAGCCCGATACTCCTCGCTCACCGACTCGCGCCAGTACGGAGTGATCTTGTCGAGGTACAGCGAGTAAGAGACAAGCCAGTTGATGGCGGGGAAGTGTCGCTCGTAAGCGAGCCGGTCCTCGAGTGCCCAGAAGACCTTCACGACGCGAAGCGTGTTCTGGACGACCGGTTCGGACAGGTCGCCGCCGGGAGGCGAAACCGAGCCCACGACCGAGACCGAGCCGCTGCGCTCCTCGGCTTCATCCGCCGCCTCGAGCGGCTTGCCGAGCGTGGCGACCTTGCCGGCGCGCTCGTAGAAGGCCGCCAGCCTCGTGCCGAGGTAGGCGGGAAAGCCCTCCTCGCCCGGCATCTCCTCGAGGCGCCCCGAGATCTCGCGCATCGCTTCTGCCCAGCGCGACGTCGAGTCCGCCTGCAGCACGACGTTGTAGCCCATGTCGCGGAAGAACTCGGCGATGGTGATGCCCGTGTAGACGCTCGCCTCACGCGCGGCCACCGGCATGTTGGAGGTGTTGGCGACGAGCACCGTGCGCCGCATGAGCGGCTGGCCCGAGTAGGGGTCGGTGAGCTCGGGGAACTCCATCAGCACGTCGGTCATCTCGTTGCCGCGCTCGCCGCACCCGATGAACACGACCACCTCGGCGTTGGACCACTTCGCGATCTGGTGCTGCGTGACAGTCTTCCCGGCGCCGAAGGGTCCCGGGATACACGCCACGCCCCCCTTGAGCAGGGGGAAGAACGTGTCGATGACGCGGGTTCCGGTGACGAGCGGCTCGGTGAGCGAGATCTTGCGTCGGTAGGGGCGCGGGATACGCACCGGCCAGGTCTGCATGAGCAGGAGCGGGTGTTGCCCTCCGTCGTCATCGACGAGTGTCCCGACCGGGTCCGTGACGGTGTAGGTGCCCGACGCGATGTCGGCGACGCGGCCGTGGAGTCCCGGCGGCACCAGGATACGCAACGCGATGACCTCGTTCTCCTGGACGACACCGATGACATCGCCGGCCTCAACACGGTCGCCGGCCTGCGCCGTGGCACGGAACGTCCACCGCGCCTCACGGTCGAGTCCGGGTGCGCTCACGCCGCGGGTCAGGAACTCGCCCGACTGCTGCTGCAGCGCGTCGAGCGGGCGCTGCACGCCGTCGTAGACCGCACCCATCATGCCCGGGCCGAGCTCGACCGAGAGCGGCGCGCCCGTTGAGACGACGACATCGCCCGGGCCCAGACCCTCGGTCTCCTCGTAGACCTGTATCGAGGCGCGGTCTGCGCGCATCTCGATGATCTCGCCCATCAGTCCCTCGTCGCCCACGCGCACGAGGTCGTACATCCTGGAGCGTGTCAGACCTTCGGCGACCACCAACGGGCCGGCGACCTTCACGATGCGTCCCTGTTCCAGATCTGCCATCTACTCGTCCTCTTCTCGGATGAGCACCTTCGTTCCCAGGGCCCTCTCGATGGCCCGTGCCAGCTTCTTCTCTCCCACGCCGCCCTCGCTCCCCGCTCCGGGGATGACGGTCACCGCGGGCAGCGCCCGGTCGGCGACCTCGGCGACCAGGTCGTCGATCTCCTCGTAGACCGGCTCGGTCACGAGGACCACGCCGTACTCGCCGCCCGCAAGCTCGGGCCAGAGCCCCCGTGCCTCGGCCGGCGTGCCGAGCGCGAAGACCGCGAACCCCAGTGGCTTGAAGCCCGCCACGCTCGTCCGGTCGCCGACGACCGCTACCTTCATCGTCGCCATCAGGCCACGTCCCTCACCCGCTCGCGCAGCTGCTCGACCGGCACGCGCGCAAACGTCCCCATTATGATGGTGCGCAACGCCGTGACCTCCGCGCGCCGCGCGAGCACGTACCCCACCACCGGGTCGGGGCCGATGGAAGTCACTCTGTGTGCGCGCACCTCGCGCGCGATGAGCGCTTCGACTGCGACGTCGAGGCGCGCCGGATCGGCGATCGCCTCCGGGTCGATCCGGGTGAGCGGCGCGAGCGCGGCGAGCCGGGCCACGCCCTCCTCGAACGGCAGCCGGTAGAGGGTGACGAAGGTCGACGGGGGAATCGAACCACCGGGCACGAGCGCGGGCTCGAGGTGGGCGACCGGAACCCCCCGGATGCGGGTACGCACAAACGCCCGCGCGTTGCCGGCGTCGGCCTCCAGGCAGGCGAGATGTCTGACGAATCCGCTGCCCGATTCGCGGGCGATGTCCGAGAGGGCCGCGAACATCTCCCTGTCGACGGCCGTGTCTACGACGTCGGGCGGCAGGGTGCCGCTCTCGTCTGCCAACCGGGCGCGGATGCGGGAGTCCGCCTCCCGGACGCCGGACGGCAACCGGTCCGACGGACCCACGAAGAACTCGGGAGAGACGCTGCCGAGCGGGGTGAGCAGTTCGGCTACGGGTATGCCCTGGGCTTCGGCCTTCAGGCGCGCCTTCAGGTTCTCGAAGTCGTGGCGCGTGCGGAAGTACGCGACGATCGGCTCGGGAAGGTTGGCGTGCTCGAGGAAGTCCTCGTACAGGTCGACGAGTGAGGCGTCGAGCCCTTGCTCGATCTCGTCGGGCGTGGTGGCACCTTCGAGGTAATCCGCGTAGACCGTGTCGGCGAGGATGCGCCGTTGGCGGTCGAAGTCGCGCGCGTCGAGCAACCGCTCGTACGTCGTGCGGGTGAGCAGGTTCGTCTCGAGCACGCGGACACGCCCCACGGCGAACCCGTAGCGCCTGAGATCGGCTATGACGCGCAATTGCGTCACGTCGCCTCCTCGCCTCCGTGAGCAGCGGCGGCGCGCGACGCCGCCTCCGGGCCCTCATCACCGAAGAGCACCCGCGAGACGACGGTCACCAGCCGCTCCTTCCGTGATGACACGAGCGCGCGCGCCGAGACCTCGACCCGGACACGGTCGCCTTCGATAAGCACGCCTCGGTCGAGCGCGGCCGTCGCGCCGCGGACACTCACCTTCGCGCCCACTGTGGCGAGCGAGGGTGCGATCCGCGCGCTCAGCCGCGCGTGGTCCTCCTGGCCGATGGAGAGCGCCTCGCCGCCCCGCGCGACGCGGGCGACCTCGCGGGCGATGAACGCCGCGTACTCCTCGGCGGGAAGCGCCTCGAGACGCGCCACCACCTCGGCGAGCACGCGCTCGACGAGGTGGCGCTTCGCCGCAAGCGCGTTGTCACGGGCCGCGAGCCGGGCCGTCGCGAGGCGGGTCCTTCCTGCGGCCTCTGCCTCGGCCTTGGTGTGGGCGACGACCTGCGCGGTCCGCTCGTGCGCGCGTTCCTGCGCCTGCGCGCGAACATCCGCCGCGGCCTCGTCGGCCTCCCTGAGGATCTCAGCCGCCTCGGCGATGGCGTCCTCGGTGATCCGCTGTACGATGTCGGCGAGCGCCACGGCCGCCTACCCCGTGGTCACGTAGAGCATCATGATGATGGTCACGATGAGCGAGAAGACCGCATAGGTCTCCACGAGCGCGGGGAAGATGAGTGCTTTGCCCGCTTCCTCGTCGCGACGAGCCACCATCCCCGCGGCGCCGACTGCGGTCGCACCCTGATAGATGCCCGAAATCATGCACACGAACGCCACCGGCAGACACGCGAAGAACACGCGCAACCCCTCGTGCGCGGTGATGTCGACCTCTCCGGCGAACACGCCGAAGAAGATGAACACGAGCAGCGCGGTGATGAAGCCGTAGATTCCCTGTGTGCCCGGCATCGCCGCGAGCGGCAGTATGCGGCCGAACTTGTCGGGGTCCTCGGTCACCACGCCGGTCGCGGCGTTGCTCACCAGCGTGATCCCGATGGCGGAACCGATGCCGCCCCCGATGGCGGCGACTGCGGCCCCGAAGTATGCCCAGTCGATGCCGGACAACCCCATGATGGTCTCGTTCACTGCCGGACTCCTCCTTCCTGCGCACCCGTGTCCGGGTGCAGTACCACTGACTTCGTCTGCGGAGCGAACGGCGTGAACGGGCGCCCGCCGCCTTCGTAGAACTTGCTGAAGAACTCGACGAACTGCAGGCGCGTCGGGTGGACGAACGCGCCGAGCAGGTTGATGGCGACGTTGAAGGTGTGGCCCACGACGAGGATGAGCACCGCGGCGAGGATGCCCACGCCGTACGGCACGTCGGACACGAGTCCCGCAAGCCGGTTCATCACATCGCCCACGAGCAGGCTCGCGAGCCCGAGCGCGGCGAGGCGCGTGTAGGAGAGGAAATCCGACGCGTACCCGACGAGCCCGTACAGGCCGAGCAGCCCGCGACCGAGGCCGAGTGCGGTGCCCGCGACCGAGCGGTTCACGAAGAGCTCCTCGGCCATCCGGCCCTTCAGCACGATCGCGAGCCCGAGCGCCGCCGGCAGCAGCCAGCCCATGGTCCGCGGGAAAGCCACCGCGATCCCCACCGCCGCGAACAGGGCGAGCGTGCTCAGGTCGACCGAGATCGCGCCGAGCACGTCGCCGGCGCGCCAGCGCTGGACCGCGCTCGTGACGACGCCGACCGAGACGTGGACGACGCCGAGCGCCACCGAGATCAGCAACATCGTCATGACCTCGCTGAGCGGGTCGACGAGCGGCTCGTAGCGCAGGAAGGAGGGCAGGCTCTCGGCCGGCAGCGCGAAGTAGCTCCTCGTGGCCACACCGACGAGGATGGCCGCCGCGCTGCCCGTGATCAGCAGGTCCATGAACCTGCGCACGCCCGGCGCGACGTCCAGACGGGTCTTGATGAGGTAGGCGGCGGTCCCGAGCATGAGCCCGTAGCCGACGTCCCCGATGCATATGCCGAAGAACAGGAAGAAGAAGCCCGCGAGCAGCGGTGTCGGGTCGATCTGCCCGTAGCGCGGCCGGCCGTAGAGGTCCGTGAGCACCTCGAAGGGACGCAGGAGTGGGGGGTTGACGAGGCGGACCGGAACTCGGTCCTCCGGCGCGGGCACCTCGAAGGTCAGGTCGACGTCGGGGAAGACCGGAGAGACCGCGGCAACCAGGTCATCGCGCTCCGACTCGGCGATCCAACCGTGCACCACAAACGCGCGCTCGGTCCCGACGAAGCTCGCGCGGACCTCCTCGGCGTCGCGGCGGGACAGCAGCGCCTGGACGACCGCCACCGCGTGCCGGTAGTCCGCCGCGGCGAGCTCGGTCGCGTTGGCCTCGATCTCTGCCTGCTCAGCCTCGAGGGCTTCGAGAGCGGCGATCGCGCGTGCGCGCTCCTCGGCAGGGTAGTCCGCGAGCCCCGGGAAGCTCACCTCGACGAACTCGGTGAGCGAGAGTGTTGCTCTGACCTCCTCGAGCGCGGCGACGTGCGCCATGACGACCCACGCCTGGCGGAGCGCCGACACGCCCACCTCGGCCACCGAGACGTCGGTGACCGCCTCGCGCAGCGCCTGTCGCACGTCCGCGGACGCGGAAAGAGGCACGGTGCCGGTGAACAGCACGACGTGCTCGGTCCCCTTCCACTGCGAGATCTGCAGGTGCAGGCTCTCCCACGGCGCGAGATCGTGGACGAGCTGGCGCAACCGCGTGCGTTCGCGGTCGATCACGCCGAGGCGCTCGGCCATGACATCGCATGCCTCGCAGAGCTCGGGAAACGCGTCCCTGTCGGTAAGGTTCTCGAACTCCGACGCCTTCAGGTGGACCTTCTCGGACACGAACATCGAGAACGGAGCGTCGGAGGTGTGGAATCTACCGAGGAAGTCGCGTACGAATGATGCACGCGCGATGCGCTCCTCGAGCGAGTTCAGGCGCTCGTGGTCGGGCTCGAGTGCGACGACCTCCTCGATGGGGACCTCGCGCACCGCGATCTCGACCACACCGGCGCGCTGGAGGAGGGTGACGGTCTCGTCGAGGGCGGCGACGTGGCCGATGACCGCGACCTTCAGCATGCGGGCCACCGCCACCAGGGACTCACCCGCCCAGTTCGTCGAGGGCCGCCTGCACCGCTCGGGGGATGCGCGCTTCCGCGTTGCGCAGGAACTCGGCCAGCTCCGTCTCGGAGTCCGCGGCGATACGCGCGGCCTCCGAATCGGCCTCCCTCATGATCGCGGCGGCCTCGGTTGCGGCCTCCTCGGCGGCCTCGCGCCCCGCGACCGTCATGATGAGGTCGGCCTCGGACGCGGACTCGATCCGCATCTCGCGCGCACGGACTCTCGCCTCCGCCACGACGTGGCGCGCACGCTCCTCTGCGTGCAGGATCTCTTCGAGTTTCTCCATGCGACCCGTGGTCCCCTCGACCCGTCAACGGATGATGGCGATTGTAGCACCACGCCCGTGTGTACGGGCACGGTGCATCGGGCCTGATTGCCGTACCCGCGTGCTATACTGACCGGCGAATCGCTGCCGTGGTGTCAAACTTCGCCATGACACAGAGAACCCCTTCGCCTGTCCTCCAAACTCCCCGCTCAGCCGCCCGCGCCCGACGCCGCCGCCGTAACGGGCGGCTGCTCACCGGGACCGTGGCGGTGTTCGTGCTCGCCGCGCTCACCGTGACGGGCTTCCTGGTCGCATGCGACGCGCTGCGCTCCGGCGCCGATGAGGACGTACCGGACGCCCCTGTCGCCTCCGGCGAGACCACGCCGTCCCCCGTGCATGCAGCTGCGCCAGCCGAGCCGCCGCCTCCGAGTCTCCCGGCGACGCTCACCGTCGCAGCCGTCGGCGACATGCACTTCGACCGCCGGGTCAAGGAGCTCATCGGGCGCGAGGGCGGGCTCGCGCCCCTCAAGTATGTCGCCGACCGGCTCGCAGCGGCCGACGTGGCCGTCGGCAACCTGGAGAGCCCGCTGTCTGCCGGCGGCTCCCCGTGGCCGGACAAGGACGTGCACTTCCGCGGCGATCCGCGAGGCATCGAGGGCCTTTCGGCGAGCGGCTTCACGTTCCTCGCGCTCGCGAACAACCACGTCCTCGACTACGGGGCCGAGGCGCTGATGGACACGGTCGCCGCCCTGGACGATGCCGGCATCGGATACGCGGGCGCGGGCGCCGACCGCGCCGCCGCCTGGAAGCCCGCCGTCGCGACGTACGGTGAGACCACCGTCGCGTTCCTTTCGTTCAGCCACATCCTGCCCGCGGGCTTCATCGCCACCGACTCGAAGGCCGGGCTCGCGCCGGGCCGCACCGACATGGCGGCAGTGACCGAAGCGATCCGCGCCGCCAAGGCCGAGCACGACTACGTCATCGTGTCGTTCCACTGGGGGGTGGAGTACGTCGACGACGCCAACGGCGACCAGGTCCGCGACGGCAGAGCCGCCGTCGACGCCGGCGCCGACATGGTGCTCTCCCATCATCCGCACGTGATTCAGGGCATCGAGTTCTACAACGGCGGGCTCATCGCCTACTCGCTCGGTGACTTCGTCTTCGACCACTACTCGCGCAAGACCGGCGAGGCGTTCATCCTCGAGGCCGAGCTCGGGCCGCACGGTGTGGAGAACGTGCGTGCGGTGCCGGTCTATCTCTACAGCATCGGCCAGCCGAAGGTCGTGAACGGCACCGAAGCCACCGACATCCTCGAGCGTCTCAAGCGCATCTCTGGACCGCACGGGACCTCGGTCGTGATCGAGGGCGACATCGCCCGGGTGCTCCCGTGACGCAGCCTGCCGCTCCGCGCGACTGCGCGTGTCCCAGCGAGGAAGGCGAACGGCAGACATCCCGAGACCTCAGCCGCTATCTCGAAGCGTCGGACTACCCCGAGACGCGCGCGGCCGCCTGCGCCTCGCGCCGCGAGCGTCAGCGTGTCGCGCGCGCCCGCGCGCGCCGGCAGCGGCGCGCCCTGCTCGTCGGAGTGCTCGCTCTCGTCGTCCTCGTGGCGGGCTGGCGTGCGGTCTCGCCCGGTGGCATCGAGGCGCTCGGCGACTCCCTGACGCCGACCACCAACCCCTCGGTGCTGAATGCGAACGTGGCCACTGCCGAGCCCGAAGGTCCGGCGACCCCGCTGTTCGCAACGTACCGCAGCCTGCAGCTGCACCTACCCATCCTCGAGCAAGACCTCACCGAGGTCGCGTTCCACCAGGCATCGGGCATCAAAGCGCTGCAGATGGAGTCGCTGCTTCCCGATGCCGACCCCGCGCTCGTCGACCACAAGCGAGGCACCGGGCGCACGCCCGCCGAGCCCGATCCGGATGCCGACGAGCCGCGCGTGCTTGGCGGCCAGGTGATCCGGATGTGGCGTGCCAGCCGCAGCGGCCCGCCGAATACCGCCGCAGACATCGGCGCCCTGCCGGGCGCGCCGGTCATCGCGCCGGTGAGCGGGACCGTCATCGAGGTGAAGCCCTACCAGCTCTACGGGGCGCACGAGGATCTGGAGATCCACATCCAGCCGACAGGCTGGCCCGAGATCGATCTCGTCATCATCCACGTGACCGATCCAACGGTGAAGGCGGGCGACCTCGTCGTGGGCGGCATCACGCGGCTCGCGTCGGTGCGGCTGCTCTCCGACCGCGTGAACCACCAGCTTGCGGATTACACGCCCGACCCCGGCGACCACGTCCACATGCAGCTCAACCGCGTCGAGAAGCCCGGTGCGACCGAGCCCGCCGAGGAGTCCTGACGCACGACCGGACGGCCGGTGCGACCCGCGCCTACTGCGCTCCCGCGTCGGGACCCTCCTCGTGCGCCCGACGCACGAACCCCCGGAACCTGCGGTCGAACTCGTAGCGCACGAGCCGGACCTTGCGCCCGCAACCACCGCACGCAAGGTCGATGTCCATGCCGACCCTAGTGACGAGCCACTCGTTCGTGCCACACGGGTGGGGCTTCTTGAGGCGCACCACGTCCCCGAGGGCGACCGGGGTGATCGGCACGGCCATGCTTCCTCCTCGGACGTCTCGGCGCCTGCCGGCGCGAAGACAGCCGGGCGCGGTATATGCGAGTATAACCGCACACGCACGCACGCCGAAGGGAGCGGCCCCATGCAGACCCCCGCGATTCTGTCCGTGCTCGGCGAAGACCGCATCGGCCTGGTCGCCACCATCTCGCGCGTGCTGGCCGACGCTGGCGCCAACATAGAGGACATCCGCCAGACGATCATCGGCGGCATGTTCTCGATGACGATGCTCGTCACCGTCAACGAGGACAGCACGCCCTTCGACGAGCTGCAAACGCGCCTGACGGCGGCCGGCGAGGAGATCGGCGTGCAGGTCACCTTGCAGCGCGAGGACGTCTTCCGCTTCATGCACCGCATCTGACGACCGCGGGCGCCCTGCGCCGCCGTACCGGGAGCGACCCCATGCTGAACATCTCGCCGGAGGAGATCGTCGAGACGCTGCTGATGGTCACGCAGCAGAACCTCGACATCCGGACCGTCACCCTCGGCCTGTCGCTTGAGCACTGCGCCGGCGAGGACCTCGACGCCATGGCGGCGAAGGTCTACGAGGCCGTGGTCGACCGCGCAGGCCGGCTCGTGCCGGTCTGTGACTCCATCAGTCGCGAATACGGCATCCCGATCGTCAACAAGCGCATCGCCGTCACTCCGATGGCGCACCTCGCGTCCGCGTGCCGGGCGATAGACGTGACGCCGCTCGCCGAGGCCCTCGACCGCGCCGCCCACGAGGTAGGCGTCGACTTCGTCGGCGGGTTTTCCGCCCTTGTCCACAAGGGTACCGGCGACGGCGACGCGCGGCTGATCGACTCCATCCCGCACGCGCTCTCAGCCACCGAGCGCGTCTGCGCCTCGGTCAGCGTTGCCTCAACACGCGCCGGCATCAACATGGACGCGGTGCTGCGCATGGCTGAGGTCATCAGGGAGACGGCCGTACTCACAGCCGCACGGGACTCGTTCGGCTGCGGGAAGCTCGTCGTGTTCAGCAACATGGTCGAGGACAACCCGTTCATGGCCGGGGCGATGCACGGGGCGGGCGAGCCCGACGCGGTCGTCAACGTCGGCATCTCGGGTCCGGGCGTGGTGCGCGCCGTGGTATCGACACTCCCGGACGACGCCGACCTCACCGCGGTGGCCGAGGCCATCAAGACCACGGCGTTCAAGATCACCCGCGCGGGCGAGCTCATCGCGCGCGAGGCGGCCCGCCGCCTCGGCGTCGAGATGGGCATCGTCGACCTTTCGCTCGCCCCCACGCCCGCCGAGGGCGACAGTGTCGCGGCGATTATCGAGGCCATAGGGGTCGAGCGCTGCGGGGGACCGGGGACGACCACCGCGCTCGCGTTGCTCAACGACGCCGTCAAGAAGGGCGGAGCGATGGGGACCTCGAGCATCGGCGGGCTGTCCGGCGCGTTCATCCCCGTCTCCGAAGACACCGGCATGGTGCGCGCGGTCGTCGACGGCGCGCTCACGCTCGAGAAGCTCGAGGCGATGACGAGCGTGTGCTCGGTCGGCCTGGACATGATCGTGATCCCGGGCGACACCCCGGTCGAGACCCTGGCCGCGGTGATCGCGGACGCATGCGCTATCGGTGTCATCAACAACAAGACGACCGCCACGCGCCTCATACCCGCTGCCGGCAAGAGCGTAGGGGATACGGTCGAGTACGGCGGTCTGTTCGGCGCGGCGCCCGTGATGTCGGTGAACGGATGGGCGGGCACCAAGCTCATCCGGCGCGGCGGCAGGTTCCCGGCCCCGCTCGGCAGTCTCCGGAACTAGCCTCGCCGGTGACCACGATGATCCTGCCGGTGGATGCGCGGATCGGTCGGCCGTGACGAGAGCACGAGGCGCCAGCGGACCCATGACACTCAAGAACCGCAAAGTCCCGGTAAGGGTCCTGCTTGCCGCTCTGGTCGTGATGACCATGGCTGGATCGGCTCGTGCCACGTACGTCCTCGATCCCCCGGGCGCGACGACGACCCTCTCGAACACCGTGACCGGCGCCAGCAGCGTCTACGAGTTCGCCACGTACTCGACCGCCGGCACGAACCGGCAGCTTCGGCAGTTCATCTACACCTTCCCGAGCGGCACCGACCTGTCCGGGGCCACGCTCACTTCCCATCCCGGCAGCGTCTCGTACTCGGGAACCACGCTCACCGTGACGTTCAGTCCGCGGATCCGCCAGGGGACGGGCGCCTTCTCCATCGTGATCTCGGGAGTCGTCAATGGCGCCGCCGGTACCTACGCCGGGCATACCGCGCTATTTGTGACGACGAACCCGGGTGGCGGTCAGCAACAGGTGGCCATCCTCGCCGTCGGCACCTATACGATCCGGCCTGAGGCCTACGTCTCGCTTACGATCACGACACCCCACGCAGGTCAGAGTGTCCTGTTCGGCGATGTCGAAGCGGGCGTCACCTCTCCCCCGCAGCAGGTACTCATCGCCGTCGACTCGTCGGATCCGTATCTGATCAGCCGAACGATCGGCGGCGACGCCGAATCTATGGGTCTGACCGTGCGGGGCCTCCCCGGCGGCACACAGCCGGCGGGACCCGGTTCGTTCACCGAGACGTTCACCGTCACTCCGCCGTGGACGACCAAGCCTGAGGTGGAGTTGTCCGCCACGGTGGGGTACACGGTGGTGCAGCAGTAGCCGCACGCGCCCGCTGTCCCGGAGCCGCGGAGAACGACCGTTCATCGCCCTGGGTTGCCGTTTGTCGCCGCTATTCGGACTCAATCCCATAGTGATTCCCGTTCGCCGACCCATAATGCCTCTCGTCATCTGCAGGTTGTGTCCCCCGTCACACACCCCGATTACCCTATTGAGCGCCGGCAGTCGCGAGCATGCGGCATGCGAGCAAGCCGTCGCGCAGACGAGACAGCAGAAGGAGAAGAGCCATGAACCTGAGGACAGTCGTTGTAGCCATCGTGGCGGTAGCCATGCTGGCGAGCATGGCCGTTGTCGCGACGGCGGACACCGTGACCTATCCCGGTGCCGGCAATCCCAACAGCACCGCCAGCGGCAACGTCACCGTGAGCGCCAGAGTGAACCCCAAGATCACGCTGACCATCACCACTCCCGACGCCGGGCAGACCGTCGCGTTCGGAGACGTGGATCCGATGAGCGGCGCCACCGAGGTCGTGGGCGTCCAGGTGAGCTCCAACAAGACCTACGATCTGACCAAGGTCGTCACGGGCGACGACGCGCTGATGGGCCTGAGCACCTCTCTCGCCGACCAGGTCGACCAGAGCAAGGGCACCAACGCCTACAGCGACACCTACACGCTCAACACGCCGTATACGACCGACCCCGGCGACTACAGCGCCACCGTCGCGTACACGGTCCTTCAGAAGTAGCCCGAGTCGAAAGCCCGACAGAAGACCCGGGGGTCACCCCCCGGGTCTTTCCTTTCGCCGTGAGTTCGGTTCGCCGGGTTCGACGCCGGAGCGAGAGAGGCCAGTGGCTACCCCTCACCCTGAGGACCGGCTCGACCGTCGGCCAGGCCGGCACCGCGCGAGCCCGTTCCCTTCCGCTTGGTCCGCCATGACCACAAGACCCATGCGATCAGCGACGCGAAGAGCGTGAGTGCCGCGACAACGGCCCACACGGGGACCAGCCACGCATCTCGCATCTCTACGACGGGATCCGTCGTAGGAATGATCTCCCCGTCCTCGTCCACCACGTACACCTCGGCCTGCATCACGTGCCTGCCGAGCAGCGGCCGACCTCCGGAGACGACTCCCTCGAGCTTCTTGTCGGTGTCCGCGAAGACCATGGTCGCGAGCATCGGCTCGTCGCGTGCGATCTCGACACGATTGCGGTCGAACAGGACGACTGCCGCGCTAAGTCGTTGATCGAGGTTGCCGGTGTTCGAGATCGTCAGCTCGTACGGCACGTCCGATCCGATGCGAACCTGCGGGACCACGAACGGTTGCACGGCGAGCCGCTCGACGTAGTCTCCCGTGACCCGCATCTGGACGCGGCTGCCGATCCGGCCCGTGACGTCGGAGGTGGCGCCCCCCGTCTCCTCAGAGAACTCGAACATCTCGAAGAACAGGACCACGTTGTGATCGCCCGGTGATGCGTTCAGC
>JBBIIC010000026.1:0-25872 GCA_037446725.1 Actinomycetota bacterium | reverse complement strand
GCGCTCAGGCGTTCCGGTCTCTGCTGAGGAGCTCTTCGAGTGACTCGCGGCGCCGGGTGCGCTCTTCACGAGCGTACATGTCTGCCGAGAGGTCCGCGGCGCGGGAGGCGCAGTCGTCGCATTCGCGCGGTCGGGCGACCTCCGGCCCCCGCGGATCCGTCGTCCCGCTGCTGACAGCGTGTGCTTCGTCCATCTCTGCCCCCGTTGAGACTGCGAGCGTGTCGAGACCGTTATACCCCTGCCGGCAGGAGCCTGTCGTGGAAGGGCTGTTGCTTTCGGTGAGTGGTCGCACACGGGCCGGATGGGGTACGGTCAGAGAGACGGTCGGAACCCCGCTCGCCCCCGACGGGAGGAAGCGAAGTTGAGCATCCACGCATGGGCCCGCTCGCCGGGACTGTTCACCGACCTGTACCAGCTCACGATGGCCCAGGGTTATCTCGCGGCGGGCGTGTCGGCAACCGAGGCGTGCTTTCACCTGTCGTTCCGCGAGAACCCGTTCGGGGGAGGCTACGCGCTGGCCTGCGGGCTCGCCCAGGCACTCGACTACCTCGAGGCGCTTTCGTTTTCGGCCGCCGACCTGACGTACCTGTCTGCGCTGACCGGCAACGACGGTGACCCGCTGTTCTCCGGGGAGTTCCTGGATCACCTCGCCGGGTTCCGGTTCGACGGCGATGTGGACGCGGTGCCCGAAGGTACGGTGGCCTTCCCGCACGAGCCGCTCGTGCGGGTATGTGCTCCGATCGTCACCTGCCAGCTCGTGGAGACAGCGCTCCTGAACATCATCAACTTCCAGACGCTCGTGGCCACCAAGGCGGCCCGCGTGTGCCAGGCGGCCGACGGCGACCCCGTCGTCGAGTTCGGCCTGCGCCGCGCGCAAGGGCCCGATGGAGGGCTCTCGGCTGCGCGCGCGGCGTTCGTCGGCGGCTGCAGCGGCACGTCCAACGTGCTCGCCGGCAAGACCTTCGGCATCCCGGTCTCGGGCACGCACGCGCACAGCTGGGTGATGCTCTTCCCGAGCGAGGCCGAGGCCTTTCGCGCGTACGCCGACGCGCTCCCGAACAACGCGACGTTCCTCGTCGACACCTACGACACGCTCGCGGGTGTGCGGCGAGCCGCCGAGGAGGGCAAGCGCCTGCGGGAGCAGGGCTTCGAGATGATCGGCGTGCGTATCGACTCGGGCGATCTGGCGTGGCTTTCACGCGAGGCTCGTGCAATCCTCGACGAGGCGGGACTCGCCACGGCCCGGATCGTCGCCTCGAACGAGCTCGACGAGCACCTCATCGCGAGCCTGAAAGACCAGGATGCGGCGATCGATCTCTGGGGTGTGGGCACCAAGCTCGTCACCGCGTACGATCAGCCCGCACTTGGCGGCGTCTACAAGCTCTCGGCCGTCCGGCAGCCGGGAGGGGAGTGGGAGCCGCGGATCAAGGTCTCCGAGCAGACCGCGAAAGTGACAACTCCCGGCGTGCTCGGCGTGCGGCGCTACTTCGACGACGTGGGAAGGCCGGCCGGCGACATGGTCTATGACGTCAACCACGAGCCGGGTGACGAGCCGCAGATGATCGACCCCGCCGATCCGACCCGGCGCAAGCGCTTCACCGCCGGTAAGCGCTTCGAGGAGCTGCTCGTGCCGGTGGTTCGCAGCGGGACGCGTGTCTACTCACCCCCGCCGCTCGGCGCGGTGCGTGACCGCGCCGCCGCCCAGCTCGCCTCGCTCGACCCCTCGGTCCGCCGGTTCCTCAACCCGCACTCCTACCCGGTCGGACTCGAGCGGAGCGTGCACGCACTGCGCATGCGGCTGATCGTGCTGGCCCGCTCGCGCGAGGCGGGGTAGATACCGGGTACGACCCGTAACGGAGGTGAGACCCGTGGACGCGCTGCTTCTCGTGGACATCCAGAACGACTTCATGCCCTTCGGAGCGTTGCCGGTGGCCGACGGCGATGAGGTGGTGCCGGTCGCCAACGCGCTCGCATCCCGCTTCGAACTGGTGGCGGCCACGCAGGACTGGCACCCTGCCGACCACGGGAGCTTCGCGGCGAACCATCCGGGTACCACTCCCGGCGACGTGATCGAGCTGGGCGGCGTTCGACAGGTGCTCTGGCCGCCGCACTGCGTCCAGAACACGCCCGGCGCGAGCTTCCACTCGGGGCTCGACATCGGCCCGGTCCGCCACGTCGTCCGCAAGGGCATCCACTCGCAGATCGACAGCTACTCGGGGTTCTACGAGAACGACCGTCGCACGGCGACCGGGCTCAAGGAGTTCTTGCGGGAGCGAGGCGTCACGCACGTCACGATCGCGGGCCTCACGACGGACTACTGCGTGAAGTACACGGCTCTCGACGGGCGTGCCCACGGGTTCGAGGTGACAGTCGTCGCCGACGGATGCCGCGCGGTCGACCTGGTGCCCGGAGACGGGGAGCGCGCGCTGTCCGAGATGGCGGCAGCGGGGTGCCGCGTCGTGAGGCGCGTGGACATCGGGTAGGGCGGGGGAGTTACGCCGGCGCGGGCTAGAACAGCCCGTCGAGGCCCTCGATGGTCTCGCGTGCGTACTCGAGGTGCCAGTCGTCGACCGAGAGGTACAGTGTCGGGTTGAAGACGACGCCCATCGACTTGATGACGTCGACCACGCCCTCGAACAGGTGGTCGCTGCTGATGATGTGCTCGACGAGCTCGGGCTCGACCAGGTCGTCGGTGCGGGGTATGGGCGTCCAGAAGTACTTCTCGCCGTCGCACTTCACTATGAGGTCGAGCACGAGGTTGCCCGCAGTGGTGACGACGATCGAGTAGCCGTCCGGCGTCGTGCGCGAGAGCGATGCGAGCTCCTTGACCATGCCGCCAACGCGCATGAACGTCTGCTCGTCGACGGCCATCCGGAACGGGGTCGACGGGACCGACTTGATGGCCTCGCGGAGGTTGACCGAGGCGACGAGCGCCTTGTCCGGGACGGTCTTGGTTAGCAGATCGAGCGCGATGTTAGCTTCGACGATCGAGGTGGCGGTGAGCAGCACCTGGAAGAGGTACCGGGAGTCCTCGTCGTAGTGCGGACGGATCCGACAGAGCCCCTTTGACGCCGTCAGCATGCGCTTCCCCGTTCGAGAGCCGATGGAACCTGATGGTGTTCCTATCGGCACCAGATGCGCGCTGCATGAGCGTTAAGCGCCACCATTTCCACGCTGTGACCTGCGGCACAATGGCGCGCCGCCCGCCTGCTACGCCCGGTCCGGCCAGTGTGTCGCGACGAACGCCGAGATCACGTCGCCGAGCGTCGGGCTGCCCGCGTCCGCCGAGCCGTACGTGACGCGCACGACGGGGCGGTCGATGCGCACGAGCCGGGACAGGTCGATCGGCGTGCCCACGACGACCACGTCACACGGAGTGGCGGCGATCGTCGCCTCGAGATCTGCCAGCTGAGCCGCCGAGTACCCCATGGCGGGCAGGACCTCGCTCAGATGCGGGTAGGCAGCGAAGGTATCGGCAAGCGAGCCGGCCGCGTGGGGCCGGGCGTCAGCGAACGAGGCCGCGCCTGCGCGCTTCGCCGCGATGTAGCCGGCGCCGAAACCCATGCCGCCGTGGGTGACGGTGGGTCCGTCCTCGATGACGAGCACCCGATTTCCCGCGAGCGCTGCCTCGTCATCGGCGAGAACCTCCGACGCGGTGTGCACGATCGTTGCATGCGGGTTGTACGTTGCGGCTGTCTCGACAAGTGCCTCCACGGCGGCCGGATCGGCGGTGTCCACCTTGTTGATGACGAGCACGTCGGCTCGCAGGAAGTTGACTTCGCCGGGGTGGTAGAGGCGCTCGTGGCCGGCCCGGTGCGGGTCGAGAACGACGATCTCGAGGTTGGAGCGGATGAAGGGCATGTCGTTGTTGCCGCCGTCCCAGATGATGACGTCGGCCTCGGACTCGGCGGCGCGCAGGATCTCCTCGTAGTCCACCCCCGCGTACACGGTGGCGCCCATGGCGATCAGGTGCTCGTACTCCTCGCGTTCCTCGATGGTCACGCCGAGTCGGTCGAGGTCCTCGATGGAGCCGTAGCGCTCCACCTTCATGCGGGAGAGGTCGCGGTAGGGCATCGGATGACGGATGTCCACGGCGGTAAGTCCGGCTTCTGCGAGCAGCTGCCAGATGCGCCGGGAGATGCCGCTCTTGCCCGCGCCGGTGCGCACGGCGCAGACGGAGACGACCGGTTTGCTGGAGCGAAGCATCGTGCGGTCCGGGCCGATGAGGCCGAAGTCCGCGCCGGCCGCCAGCACGCGCGACGCCTGGTGCATGACGTACTCGTGGCTCACGTCGCTGTAGGCGAACACGACGAGGTCCGCGCCGTGTTCGGCGATGGTCGCCTCCAGGTCGCTCTCGGCGATGATCGGGATGCCGTCCGGATACAGCTCGCCTGCGAGATCGGCCGGGTACATCCGGTCGTCGATGCCGGGGATCTGTGTCGCGGTGAACGCGACGACGTCGATTGACGGGTCGTCGCGGTAGCACGTCGCGAAGACGTGGAAGTCGCGCCCTGCTGCCCCCATGATGATGATCTTCGTCCGGTTCATGCGTCCTCCTGTGACGGATGCGGGCACCGCCCGCCGCGGGGGTGCGTTATCGCTCGGACCCTGATGCATAGAACCAGTGTCCGTCTGGATAATCCCCATCGCAGGCGCGGGTTTCACGCCGGACGGCGGACGGTTTCGCACCGACGGCGGAGCGTACTCCTTCGGGTACAATGCAGCCCAGCGCTCCGGGGCCCGTGCGGGCACCCGACGGACGAGAGGGGCCGAGGATGAGCGTAGGGATAGTGACAGACTCGACGTCGTACCTGCCTGCGGCCGACCGCGAGCGCTACAACATCGCCGTCGCCACGCTCTCGGTCAACTTCGGCAGCGAGTCGTACCCGGAAGACGGCCTGGAGAGCGCGTGGTTCTACCAGCGTATGGCCACGGAGGCTGAGGTGCCGACCTCTTCGCAGCCCTCGGTCGCCGATCTCGCAGCCGCGTTCGAGCACCATGTCACGGCCGGTAGCGATGTCTGTGGCGTCTTCATCTCCTCGGAGATGAGCGGGACCTTCGCCACTGCACAGCTGGCGCGCGACCTCGTGCTCGAGTCGCACCCCGACGCGCGCATCGAGCTCGTCGACTCCCGCTCGAACTGCATGCAGCTGGGATTCGCGGTGCTCGCCGCGGCACGCGCCGCAGACGCGGGCTCCCAGCTCGACGAGGTCGAGCAGGCCGCCCGCGCCACCATCGGGCGGACACGTTTCCTGTTCGTCCCCCATACACTCGACTACCTGCGCAAAGGGGGCCGCATCGGCGGCGCGTCGGCACTCCTCGGCTCGCTGCTGCAGATCCGGCCGATCCTGACGGTGGTAGACGGGAAGACCGACGTGTTCGGCAAGGTGCGCACGAAGCGCCGCGCGCTCGCCGAGATCACCACCGCCGTCGTCGCCGATGCCGGGCGAGCCGGAGGGCTCGAGCACCTCGTCGTCCACCACATCGACGACGAGCCCGAGGGCCGCGAGCTCGTCGAGATGCTCGAGGAGGCGACCGGTCGCGAGGTCCCGCTTCACCCGCTCGGCGCCGTCATCGGCCTGCACGTCGGCCCCGGTACCGTCGGCGCCGTCTACCAGACCGTCTCAGAGCTCACCTAAGGAAGGGGCACCGCATGAAGGTCGTCGCAGTCAACGGCTCGCCGCGCAAGGGCGGCAACACCGAGAGCATGATCGAGGCCGCCCTCGGCCCTCTTCGGGAGGCGGGCATCGAGTGCGAGCTCATCTCGCTCTCCGGTGAGACGGTCGGCGGATGCACCGCGTGCATGCGGTGTCGCAAGGAAGCCGATCGCCGCTGCCACGGACGCGACGACTTCGGCAACGGTGTGATCGAGGCGCTCGACGGGGCCGACGGCATCCTGCTCGGCTCACCGGTCTATTTCGCCGACATCACGCCGGAGCTCAAAGCGATCATCGACCGTGCCGGCTACGTCGCGCGCGGCAATCCCGGGATGTTCGTGCGCAGACCGGGGTCGAGCATCGTCGTCCACCGGCGCGCCGGCGCCATCCACGCGCTGGACTCGATCAACCACTTCTTCCTCATCGGGGAGATGATCGTCGTGGGGTCGTCCTACTGGAACCTCGGCGTCGGTGGCGCGAAGGGTGAGGCGGCGGCGGATGAAGAAGGCGTGCGCACGATGCGTCGGCTGGGCGAGAACATGGCGTGGCTGCTCGAGCGGATCGGAGACGCGCGGTGATCGCGCCGGGCCGGGCCACCATCGGCTTCGTCGGCACCGGCGTGATGGGCGCGCCGATGGCCGGCCATGCGCTTGCGGCGGGCTATCGCGTCGTCGTGCACACGCGCACGCGAGCACGGGCAGAGGGGCTGCTCAAGGCCGGAGCCGAGTGGGCCCCGGACGTCGCAGAGCTCGCCGCGCGGTGCGACGCCGTCATCACGATGGTTGGCTACCCGGCCGACGTCGAGGAGGTCTACCTGGGCGAAGGTGGCCTGATCGCCAACGCGCGGCCCGGCACCCACCTGATCGACTGCACGACCTCCTCACCGTCCCTGGCCTCACGTATCTCGGCAGAGGCGCAAGCCCACGGCGTGCACGCGCTCGACGCGCCGGTGACCGGCGGTGACGTCGGGGCGCGGGAGGCGCGGCTCTCGATCATGGTCGGTGGGAGTGACGAGGCGTTCGCCGCCGTCGAAGAGTTGCTGCGCGTCTTCGGTACGACCGTCGTCCACCAGGGGCCCGCGGGCGCGGGGCAGCACGCGAAGATGGCCAACCAGCTCGCTATCGCCGGTTCGATGATCGGAGCGGCGGAGGCGCTCGGCTACGCACGCGCCTCCGGGCTCGACCCCGAGCGGGTGCTCCAGTCGGTCTCCGCGGGCTCGGCGGGCAGCTGGACGCTCGCCAACCTCGCGCCTCGCATGCTGGCGGGCGACTTCGCGCCCGGCTTCTACGTGCGACACTTCGTCAAGGACCTGCGCATCGCGCTCGAGTCCGCAGCCGAGCTGGGCGTCGAACTGCCCGGAGCGAGGTTGGCGGCGCGGCTCTACGAGTCGCTGATCGAAGCGGGGTATGGCGACGACGGTACCCAGGCGATCTGGCGTCTGTATCGCGACCGGGACTGAGACGAGAAGAGAGGCGCAGCGTGGAGATCGTCTTCGTGATCATCGGGGCCGTAGTCGGCATCGGTCTGGGAGCCTGGGCCGGCCTGAGATGGGGCGTCGCCCTCATGCCGCGGGAGCCCTGGCGCTACTGGGTCGCCAACGGCGTGGTCGCGCTCGGCGGCGTCGCCATCGCAGCGGGCGGGCAGTTCCTCGGCCAGTGGTGGTTCTCGGTCATCGGACTTGGCTTCATGGCCGGAGGCATCACGGGACTGAAGTACGGCTATGGGCATTCGACCGGGATCTGGGCGATCCACGACCGGCTCGTGGCCTCAGACGAGCTGCCGCGCGAGGAGTGAGCCGGGGCGACCGTCCCGTCGACGTCAGTAGTGCGATGTGATACCGAGGAGCTCGCTCAGGCGGTCCGGTCGGAAGTCGACGCAGACGCCATCGCCGAGCTCGAAGGTCGGCGTGTGGAGCCGGCCCTCGTTGTGGCCCGCAGCGCGCTCGCGCGCGTCATCGTCGCGGGATACGTCGACCTCGCGGTAGGGGATATCGTGGCGGTCGAGCCACTCGCGGGCGCGCCGGCAGTCGGGGCACCACTGTGTGCAGTACATGACGAGCTCGGGCTCGGCGTTGAGGTCTCGAGCGTCGGGCATCGGATCTCCTCGGTCGGGACGAACCTCCTCATGCGGGTAGGTACCCATACACGTGACTTCGGACGCCCGACAGCCCGCCGGTGGTACGGCCGGCGGGCTGCCATCAGGAGGGGCGCCAAGGAGGCGGGGCGCCGTACTGTCGTTGTGAGGCTGCACTCTCAATGTCCCCCTCGCACGGTATGAGTGCCTATCGTCCGTGAGAGGGAGAGCGGTAGGAATCGTCGCGGTGTGTCATCATCCTCATGTCGGCCGCGCGCGGCCGGGCCGCTCGGCCACGATCCCTGGGGAGGAACACGGAGATGCCAGAGGAAGCACACGCCCTCGCGGTGTTCATCGACTTCGAGAACCTTGCCGTCGGCGCCGAGAAGGCGGCCGGCGGACGGGGACGCTCCCGCGCCGCGGCCAAGCCGGCGCTGTTCGACATGAAGATCGTGCTCGAGCGCCTCGTGGAGAAGGGCAAGATCGTCGCGAAGCGCGCGTACGCGGACTGGGCACGCTTCCCCGAGTACGTCACGCCGCTGCACGAGCTCGGGATCGAGCTCATGGAGATACCCGAGCGGGGCATGACCGGCAAGAACTCGGCCGACATCCGGCTTGTGGTTGATGCGATGGAGCTCTCCTATGCCAAGGAGCACATCGACACGTTCGTCATCGTCTCGGGCGACAGCGACTTCACGCCGCTCGTCGGCAAGCTCAAGGAGAACGGCAAGACCGTCATCGGCCTGGGCATGAAGGAGTCCACGAGCGACCTGCTCGCGGCGAACTGCGACGAGTTCATCTACTACGAGGACCTTCGCACGGCCGGCACGGCAGCACCGGCCATCGGCGACAAGGTGCCCAAGGCCAAGCGTCCCGCCTACAAGCTGCTCTTCGAGACCATCGAGGCGCTGCAGCGCGAGAACGTCGACGTCATTCACGCGTCGATGGTCAAGGACACGATGAAACGCAAGCAGCCGTCGTTCGCCGAGTCCTCCTACGGCTACCGCTCGTTCACCCAGCTGCTGGAGGACGCCGAGAAGCGCGGGTTTGTGGTGTTGCGCAAGGACCAGCGCTCCGGCACGTACGTCGTCGAAGGGTTCGCCGGGTAGCCGATGAGCACCGAGCACAGCCTGTTCGCACCGGTGCCGCTCGGCCTGGAGGCCGTGCTGGCCGGGGAGCTGCGGGCGCTTGGCGCGAAGCGTGTGCGTCCCGGGAAGGCCGGCGTCGCGTTCACCGGAGACCTCGAGACCGCCTACCGCGTGTGCCTGTGGTCGCGCGTCGCCTCGCGGACGCTGCTCGCGCTCGGTGACGTCGCCGCGCCCGACCCCGAAGCGCTTTACGAGGGATTGCTCGGCATGCCCTGGGAGGAACATGTCCCTGCCGAGGGCACGCTCGCCGTCGATGTCGTCGCCTCCCGCTCGCCGATCTCCCACACCGGCTACGCCACGCTCAAGGTGAAGGACGCCATCGTCGACCGGTTGCGCGAGCGTTTCGGCGTGCGGCCTAGCGTCGACACCGTCGCTCCCGACGTGCGCGTGAACGTCGCGCTGCGCGGCACGAAGGCGGTCGTGAGCGTCGATCTCGCCGGCGACGGGCTGCACCGTCGCGGATACCGCACGCCCGGGAAGCAGGCCGTGGCTCCGCTCAAGGAGAACCTCGCGGCAGGAGTGCTGCTGCTAGCCGGCTGGCCGGAGATCGCGGCGGCCGGCGGTGGGTTCGCAGACCCGCTCTGTGGCTCGGGCACGCTCGTGCTAGAGGCCGCGCTCATGGCTCTTGACATCGCACCCGGCCTGTTGCGCGAACGGTGGGGCTTCGGCGGGTGGTGCGGGCACGACGCCGCGGCGTGGGAGCGGCTGCTCGCCGAGGCCGCCGAGCGTCGCCAGATGGGGCTCGCGCGCGAGCTTCTGCTCGCAGGCAGCGACACCGACCGTCGCGCCATCGGCCTTGCGCGTGCCTCGGCGGGGCGCGCCGGACTCTCGGGCCACGTGCGCTTCGATCACCGGGACGTCCGGGACGCGGCACCGCTCAAAGGCTCGGCGCCCGGGCTGGTGGCGACCAACCCGCCGTACGGCGAGCGCCTCTCAGCCGGCGACGAACTGCGACCGTTCTACGCCGCGATCGGCTCGACGCTGCGTGAGCGGTTCGGCGGCTGGCGCGCGTGCGTGGTCACGGGCGCACCGGACCTGATCGCGGTGACAGGGCTTGCTCCGGGCGCCGAGCATGCGACGTACAACGGCCGCATCCCGGTCACGGTCGCCGTGGCAGAGGTCTCCGCTGGTGCACCGCCGGACGCCGGGCGGCCGGCTGCACAGGCGTCGGGCTCTGCCGCGCTCGCGAACCGGTTGCGCAAGAACGCCCGGCACCTCGGCAAGTGGGCGCGGCGCACCGGTGTGAGCTGCTATCGTGTCTACGAAGCCGACCTGCCCGAATACGCGGTCGCCGTCGACGTGTACGCGGGTGCCGGCCCCGATGAGGGTCGCATCGCCGCGCACGTCGCCGAGTACGCGCCGCCCGCCACGATCGAGCCCGAGGCGGCGCAGCGACGGCTGCACGAGGCGGTCGCGACCGTGGCCGAGGTCCTCGGCATCGAACCGGCCGACGTCTACCTCAAGGTGCGCAGGCGCCAGAGGGGCAGCGCGCAGTACACGAGGCGAAGCGCGGTGCGCCGCACGATGGTCGTTGCCGAAGGCGGCCTGCTCTTCGAGGTGAACCTGACCGAGTACCTGGACACGGGATTGTTCCTCGACCACCGCATGACCCGCGGCATGGTACGCGAGATGGCCGCGGGTAAGCGCTTCCTCAACCTCTACGCCTACACGGGTGCGGCGACCGTGTACGCAGCCGCGGGCGGCGCCGCGTCGACGACGACCGTCGACCTCTCCTCCACCTATCTGGACTGGGCGGAGCGCAACATGCTGCTCAACGGCCTCACCGGCGGCGCGCACACGCGCGAGCGCGCGGACGTCTTCGAGTGGCTCACAGCGGCCGCTGACCGCACGCGCCCCTTCGACCTCGTCTTCTGCGACCCACCCACGTTCTCGAACTCCAAGCGCATGGACAGCACGTTTGACGTGCAGCGCGACCACGTTCGGCTTGTCGAGCTGATCCTGCCGCTGCTCGCCCCGGAGGGGATGGTGCTGTTCTCGAACAACTTCCGCCGCTTCCGGATGCAGGCGGATACACTCGAAGGGGTGGCGGTCGAGGACATCACGCGCCGGACGATCCCTGCGGACTTCGAGCGCAACCCGAAGATCCACAACGCATGGCGGATCACGAGGACAGACTGAGGGGTGGCGGTGGGCGGAACCGGACAGCGGTACGCGGGAGTATCCGCGAGCGAGCGCGGCACGCTCCCCGAGTACGCCGTGCGCCGCAGCACCCGCGCGCGGCGCATCCGCCTGTCGGTCACCGCGAAAGACGGGCTCGTCGTGACGTTGCCGGCCGGAGCACCCGATGCGATGGCCGCGCGCGCCGTCGCCGAGCGCTCTGCCTGGGCCACGCGAGCTCTCGCCGAGGTGGCCGTCCGGCGGGAGGACTACCTTGCTGGCCCCGACGGCTGGCTTCCCGACGTCATCGACGTGCGGGCGATCTCGCGGGCGCTACCGGTGCGCTACGAGCCCGGGACGGCCTCGGGTGCCGGGCGCGCCGCCGTCGCCCGCGAGCGCGACGGCGTGCTCACCGTCACCGGTGGTGCCGACGCGGCCGCGCGCATCGCCGCGTTGCGCCGCTGGAGGGACCGCACCGCGCGATACGTCCTCCCGGCACTCCTCGAGCAGACCGCGTCCGGGACCGGCGTGAGGGCCTCTCGCGTCGTCGTCCGCGGGCAGCGGACGCGGTGGGGGAGCTGTTCGGCCCGCGGGACCGTCTCGCTCAACCGCAACCTGCTCTTCCTCCCGCCACACCTCGTCGGCTACGTGCTCGCGCACGAGCTCGTGCACCTCAGGGTGCCCGATCACTCTTCGCGTTTTTGGTCCATGCTCGAGTCGGTCATCCCCGACGCGAAGGAGGCCCGCGCCGAGCTGCGCGGCGCCCGGCACCTCGTGCCGGTGTGGGCCGATGACTGAGACGCGCAGGGTCCCCGAGCTGCCTGCGTTCGTCACCCGGTTCCCGGGTCCGCTGCGGGCGTTCGTAGAGATCACCGCCCGCACGCTTGACGAGTTCCTCGAGGACGGCGCGCCGCGTCTCGCGGCGGCTCTCGCGTACTACCTTCTGATCGCGCTTGCCCCTCTGCTGATCGTGGCCGTGACGCTCGCCGGTCGGCTGTTCGAGCAGGCCGAGGTGCGTAACTCCCTCATCAGCGCCACTTACAACGTGTTCGGCGAAGCCGGAGCCACCGTGGTCAACCAGATCCTCCTGCAGGTCACGGCCTCTCCGGACGGGACAGCGACGGCGACCGCCATCGTCGGCACGCTCATAGCGCTGTTCGGTGCGAGTGCCGCGTTCAGCCAGCTCCAGGCGGCGCTCAACATCGCGTGGGGGATCCGCCCGCGTCCCGAGGACTTCCGGCACATGGTGCGTCGCCGCGGGTGGGCGTTCCTCGCGGTGCTGATCATCGGTGCGCTGCTCGTCGCGCTCACCGTGCTCAGTCTCGGACTCGCGCGCCTGCTCGGCGCGTGGCTGCCCGCGTTCGGGGGCCTGGACTGGGTGACCGAGAAGGGAGTGTCCCTGCTCGGCACGGCGCTGCTCTTCGGCGTCCTGTTCACCGTGCTTCCGGACCGGCGGGTCGATTGGCGCGACACGGTTGTCGGCGCGCTCGTCACGGCCGTCCTGTTCACGGTCGGCTCGGCCGTGCTCGGCGTCTACGTCGGACGAAGCAGCGTCGGGTCGCTGTACGGGGCGGCGGGGTCGGTCGCGGTGGTGCTCGTGTGGCTCTACTACAGCACGCAGGTCCTGCTCTTCGGCGCCGAGTTCACGCACGTGTGGTCGGCGCGCCGGAGAGGGACGCGCGCCCGGAAGGTTCAGGACAGCAGCTCCGAGGCCTGACGCACCTTCCGGATCGTCGAGCGCGTCGCTTCCAGCAGAGGTTCTGTCTCGACGGCGTGCGGTGGCGGGTACTCGCCGGTCAGAGTGAGCGGCGCGGGGACCCCGGAGAGCCCCTGCGAACGCTCCCGCCACGACTCGGGCAGCTCCTCGGGAACATCGACCCCGGCAAGCGTCGCCGCAAGCAGCGTCCAAGCCCGTGGCACCGCCGAGTACGTGCCGTAGCCGCCGCCCCCCGTGCACACGAGACGTCCGCCGCACGTCTCGCCGGCGAGCTCGACGATGCGCTCGTACAGACCGCGCATCCCGACGAGCGTCAGGCCGAGGTGGGTGAGGGGGTCGGCATGGTGCGCATCGGCGCCGCACTGCGCGACGAGGACGTCGGGAGCGAAGGCGGTGAGTGCGGGCGCGACGACCTCATCGAAAGCGAGTTCGTAGCAGGCCGCATCGGCGAAGGGCGGGAGCGGCACGTTGAGCGCGAAGCCGGCGCCCGCCCCCTCGCCGATCTCGCGCTCGCGCCCGGTGCCGGGGTAGAGGTAGCGCCCCGACTCGTGGAGCGAGATCGTGAGCACCCGGGGCTCGCCGTAGAAGGCCTCCTGCACGCCGTCGCCGTGATGCGCGTCGATGTCGAGGTAGGCGACCTTCAGGCCGGGCCGCTCGGCCACAGCGACGGCGATCGCCACCGCGGGGTCGTTGTAGACGCAGAATCCCGCGGCGCGGTCGTGGTGCGCGTGGTGCAGCCCGCCCGCCACCGCGAACGGCCTCACGGCGCCGTCGCTCTCGAGCGCGAGCCGGAGCGCCGCGATCGACCCCCCGGCGATGAGCGCCGAGGCTTCGTGCAGGCCGGGCGCCGCGGGCGTGTCTCCGGGCCCGATGCCGCGCTTCGTGCGCCAGGTGAACCGGCTCGGATCGGCGGACGCCTCGCGCACGATGTTGAGATAGGCCGGGTCGTGCACGAGGATCAGCTCGGCATCGGTCGCCGGCTCGACGGCCTCGAGCGCGCTGATCGGCCCGCCATCGGGGGCGATCAGGCCGTAGGCGCGCATGAGGTCGACCGTGAGGGTGAAGCGCTCGGGCTTGAGCGGGTGGCTCGCCCCGAAGTCGTAGGCGGCCATCGCGTCGTTATAGACCAGCGTGCAACTCATGGGTGCCTCCCGCTCTCTGCGAGGTTCGTACCCTCGACCGGCGCGCGTGCTACCGCTCGACGATCGCAGGGTACACAGAGCGTACGCGCGGGGCCGTGTGGCGTGCGTACCCGGCGTGTCGTAGAATACGCGTCTACGCCGAAGGCCGCAGCGGCGCCGCCGTGCCCGTGGTGCGCGCGTCGCCACACCGGCGGACCACGTCCGACAGATCGGGAGGGTGATCACGATTTCCGGTAAGACCATCGCCGAGAAGATCTTCTCGGCCCACTCGGGAACCGATGCACGCGCAGGCGACATCGTCATCGCGGACGTCGACTTCGTCATGGGGCAGGACGGCACCTCGCCGCTGGCCATCCGCGCACTCGAAGCGATGGGCGCCGACGGTGTCTTCGATCCCGACAAGGTTGCGCTCGTCATCGACCACTCCTCGCCGAGCCCCCTGGAGGGCGTGAGCGCGCTGCACACGATGATGCGCGAGTTCGGCAAGAAGACCGGCGCGCACATCTACGACATCGGCGAGGGCGTGTGCCACCAGGTGGTTCCGGAACACGGTCACGTGGTGCCGGGCGATCTGATGGTCGGCTGCGACTCGCATACCTGCACGTACGGGGCGGTCAACGTCTTTTCCACCGGCGTGGGCAGCACCGACGGCGCGGCGGCGATGGCCTCGGGCAAACTCTGGTTCAAGGTGCCCGACACGATGAAGGTCATCTACAGCGGGGCGCTGCAGCCCGGCGTCTTCAGCAAGGACCTGGTCCTGTACCTGGCCGGCAAGATCGGTGTCGACGGCGCGACCTATGAGGCCATCGAGTTCCACGGTCCGGTCATCGACGCGATGTCGGTGGAGGCCCGCATGACGATAAGCAACATGGCGATCGAGGTCGGCGCGAAGGCGGGCTTGATGAAGGCCGACGCCAAGACGCTCGCCTGGTACGACGGTCGCAGCGAGCGCGAGCCCGCGCCGGTCGAGCCTGACGCCGACGCGGTCTACGCGAGCGAGGTCGTCATCGACGCGAGCACCGTCGGCCCGCAGATCGCCAAGCCGCACGCGGTCGACAACGTCGCGCCCATCGAGGAGGTCGCTGGCACGCCGATCGCGCAGGGCATGCTCGGCACGTGCACGAACGGCCGCCTCGAGGACCTCGCCATCGCGGCCGGGATCCTTCGCGGACGCCGCGTACACTCCGACGTGCGCTTCATTGTCGCCCCCGCCTCCAAACAGATCTACCTCGACGCGATGGCCGCCGGCTACATCCAGGCGCTCGTCGAGGCGGGCGCCGCGGTCGTCACCCCGGGCTGCGGCCCGTGTGTGGGCACCCACAACGGCGTGCCGAGCGACGGTGAGAACGTCATCTCGACGGCCAACCGCAACTTCAAAGGCCGCATGGGCAACAGCAACGCGTTCATCTACCTCGGCAGCCCCGCCACGGTGGCCGCCTCGGTGATCGAGGGCGTCATCACCGACCCGCGGAAGTACTTCGGGTAAGCCGGGAAGCAGGGGAGAGCAGCGATGGAACTCAAGGCCAAGGCCTTCAAGTACGGCGACGACATCAACACCGACTACATCATCAGCGGCAAGTACAAGTTCAAGTCCGCGGACATGGAAGCCATGGCGGTCCATGCCATGGAAGACCTCGACCCGGACTACTACGAGAAGGTACGGCCCGCGGGCGGCTTCCTTGTCGCCGGCAAGAACTTCGGCATGGGGTCGAGCCGCGAGCAGGCGCCGCTCGTGCTCATCCACAGCAACACCCGCGCGGTGCTCGCGAAGAGCTTCGCGCGTATCTTCTACCGCAACGCGATCAACACCGGTCTTCCGGTGGTCGAGTGCGATACCGATCTGATCGAGGACGGCGATGAGCTCGTGGTCGACCTGCATGCAGGCGTCGTGCGCAACGCGACGAAGGATACGGACATACCGTTCGCGCCACTGCCGCCGGTCATGGAGCAGCTGCTTGCCGACGGCGGTCTGGTGGAACACTTCAAGAAGCACGGCGGGTTCAACCTCTAGGGGGTCTGGCCGATGGCGGCCAAGGTCGACGCGGCGGTGGTAGCCGAGCTACTCGCCGAGGACAAAGAAGAGCTCGCGGCCAGGGCCGCACAGAGCAAGAAGGTCATGGGCGTGCTGCTCGAGGCGCTCTCAGGCGACAACCGCACGCAGAGGGTCGCTGCGGCGCGCGCGCTTCACGCGCTCGCGATCAAGGACCCGGCAGTGCTCAAGACGTGCGGGGCTGAGCTCGCCGACGCGCTCGACCGCCCAGAGGCGCAGACGCGCTGGGAGATACTCGGCACGCTCGAGAAGGTCGTGGCGGTCGATGCGCGCGTGGCCGACAAGGCCATCGCTCCTGCGACCACCGCGCTGCACGATGCCGAGTCGGGCGTGGTGCGACTTGCCGCGTTCCGGCTGCTTACCGCGTACGGCGCGACCACCGCGCGGCGCTCCGAGAAGGTCTGGCCGCTCATCGACGAGGCCATCCGCGTCTACCACGGCGACCCGGAGTTCCCCGCGATGCTCATCGGGGTGATCCGACTCGTGAGCGGCGAGGCTGGCGACGAGGTGAAGCTCGCCGCCGCCGAGCGCATGCTCTTCGACGCCGAGCACGCCAAGGGCCTCATTGGCCAGCGTGCTCGGCGCATCGTCGCATGCGCGCCCAAGAAGGGCCGGGCGCGCGCCAGAAAGAAGGCCGAGTAGGGGTCGCGCCCGGCCGGACTGATTCCGGCCGGGCGATCGTCTTCGGCTCCCGCTAATTCTCCGCCAACGGCTGGCTACTCGAGCGCAGGGCCTTCGCCACTGCTCGCTTGGTCACGGTGCCGTTGCAGACACCGATGACGAGGTCGTACTTCTCATTCTCGGACAACGTGACAGCGAACCCATGATCGGCGAGGAACACGAGCGCCGCATGTGCTCCGGTGCGTTTGTTTCCATCGATGAACGGGTGGTTCATCACGATGTGGTACAGGTATGCGGCGGCCATCTCGAAGATATCCTCATGCAGATAGACACCTCCGAATCCCGCCCGTGGCATCGCCACCGCCGACTCCAGCATGCCGCGGTCCCGCAGGCCTGCTGAGCCGCCGTAGCGCGCTATCTGCATCTCGTGGAAGAGCAACACCTCATCGACGGTGAGGAATCGGACGTCCATGCTCATTCGGCGAGTCTCCGAAAGAGCGTGTCGTTCTCTTCCATGATCCGCTCTGACAGCTCGGCAAGCCGCCCCGCTCTCTCCTCAGTGTCGATGCTTGGCCGGATCGTCAGCGATCGACCGTCGGTCGTGAGCTCGAGTTCCGTCTCGTCATCGATCTTCAACAGGTCGAGGATTGCCTTGTCGATGACGAGCGCGCGGCTGTTGCCGTGCTTGACGAGTCGCTTCTTCATCGCGCGGGCACCTCGCATACGCATCGCCTCCACCACGCATGGTGGAGCATCGGACTTACCAGAAGTATACCATTGTATGAACAACCGCCTCTCCCAGCGCGCGAGCTCCCCGTGTGGTTGGCTGAAATGCATCCGCTCTGCTCCTCGCGTACAATCAGTCGCACGCCGCGCCCGGTGCGCGTGCACCGTGTCCCGACCGCGACCACCTGGAGGTTTCGTCCCGCATGGCAAAGCACACCGTGACACTGATTCCCGGCGACGGCATCGGCCCGGAGCTCACCATCGCGATGACCCGCGTTGTCGAAGCCACCGGCGTCGATATCGAGTGGGAGGTCGCCGAGGCAGGCGCCGACGTCATGGAGAAGTACGGCACGCCGCTGCCCGAGCACGTCATCGAGTCGGTGCGGCGCAACAAGGTGGCCATCAAGGGCCCGATCACGACCCCCGTGGGCACCGGTTTTCGCAGCGTGAACGTTGCGCTGCGCAAGGAGCTCGACCTGTACGCGTGCGTGCGCCCCGCGTTCTCGATCCCCGGCTCGGGCGCGCGCTACGACGACATCGATCTGGTGATCGTTCGCGAGAACACCGAGGACCTTTACGCCGGCATCGAGTTCGCCGAGGGCAGCGACGGCGCGCGCAGGCTCATCGAGTTCGCGGCTGCCGAGGGCGCGGGCACCATCCGCCCCGACTCGGGCATCTCGCTCAAGCCCATCTCGGTCACCGGCACGCGCCGCATCGTGAAGTTCGCCTTCGACTACGCCATCGCCAACGGCCGCAAGAAGGTCACCGCGGTGCACAAGGCCAACATCCTCAAGCACTCCGACGGACTCTTCCTGAAGGTCGCGCGCGAGGTCGCCGAGGAGTACGCGCACACCGGCATCGAGTTCGAGGACTACATCGTCGACGCCACCTGCATGCAGCTCGTGCTGCATCCCGAGTGGTGGGACGTGCTCGTGCTGCCTAACCTCTACGGCGACATCGTCTCCGATCTGTCGGCGGGTCTCATCGGCGGGCTGGGCATCGCACCGGGCGCCAACATCGGCGCCGAGTGCGCGGTCTTCGAGCCGGTCCACGGCAGCGCGCCGAAGTACGCGGGCAAAGACGTTGCCAATCCGACTGCCGAGATCCTCTCGGCGGCGCTCATGCTCACGCACCTCGACGAGCCCGACGCCGCCGAGCGGGTGCTGCGCGCGGTGCGCACCGTCATCGGCAGGGGCGAGAAGGTCACCTACGATGTGAAGCGTTCGAACACCGGAAGTACCGAGGGCTCGGTCGGTACGCAGGCCTACGCTGACGCGCTGATCGCCGAGCTGTAGGGGCGGAGGGGCACCGCCGGACGTCGGGTTAATGAGAACGGCCGTTCTCAATAACGCGACGACCCGGCAGGCCTGTCCGCACGACCCCGTCCGGGGGCCACATGGAAGACACGCCGAAGCAGACGCCGCACGAGACGCCGAACCGGGCGCCGGGTGAGACGCCGCTGGAGATCCCGGGTTCGCGCTGGGAGTGGATGCTGTCAGACAAGCGCAGGCTCGCCGCGCTCATCGTCGGCGTCCTCGCGGTGCTCGGTCTTGCGACCGCGCTCGCGCTCGCCGCGTTTTCGGGTGATGGAGCGTCGCCGGGGGATGACCGGCCGGCCATCGATCCCGTTCCTCCGACGGACAGCATCGAGGACACCGGCACGCCGGGCGGTTCGAGTGACGCGACGCCGGGAGCGGGCGGGGGCGATGCGCAGGCGCCCGGCACCGGGGATGCGACCGGCGGCGGCTCGGGCGGCGTATCGGATGGAGGCACGGCGCCGGTCGTGCCGGGGGGCGCTCCGTACGTGGCATACCGCTACGGCGGGCAGGTCTGGGTGTCGCGCGAGGACGGGACGGACCCGGTCATGGTCGCCGACTCGGCGCAGGGGACGTTCGCGCTTTCGCCCGACGGGACCGCCCTTGCCCTGGTGGACCAGGGCGTCCTCTCGATCGTCACGGTCTCCGATCGCTCGCGGGTCGAGTTCGGACCCGCGAAGCCCCACGGCCTTGCGTGGGAGGCTGATTCGTCGGCGGTCCTGTACGTGCGCGCCGCAGAGGACGGGCATGGGGTGACCGATGTGTGGAAGGCACCCCGACGCACGGGGGCGAGCCCGCTGAAGGTCGTTCAGGCGGGGCCGCCGTCGGTCGCGCCCGACGGGACCGTCGTCGCACTGCCCGTTCAGGCTGCCGTGCTCGTACCCACTGAGGGTACGCTCTGGGTGCTGCCCCAGGGTCGTTCTCCCCGCGAGGTGGCAACCACCGGACAACCCGCGGCGTGCGACGTGCAGGCCGACGTGATCGCGTATGCGGTGACCGGCATGCGGTACACGGATGCGAGCGGCGCCGAGAAGCAGGTCGATCCCGAGGTCTGGGTAATGCACGTCGACGGGACGAGCCGGCGGCGCCTCGTCGGACGGCCGCAGACGACGCGCCCGTT
This sequence comes from Actinomycetota bacterium, assembly GCA_037446725.1. GTDB lineage: Bacteria > Actinomycetota > Coriobacteriia > Anaerosomatales > SLCP01 > JBBIIC01. The sequence continues at coordinate 6,184 of JBBIIC010000026.1, read as the reverse complement.
CGGCTACGCGAACCTGACGCTCTCACCCGACGGTCGCAGCTTGCTCTACGCCGAAGTCGGTGACGACGGCTACTCGCGCGCCTGGGTCGTACCGGTGGCAGGAGGTCCGCCTGTCGCGCTCTCCGTGCGCCGGGACACCTATCCGCTCGGCTGGAGCGCGGACGGGCGGAGTGTGTTCTTCATCGAGGGCAACGCCTTCCAGGGGGAGCAGACCGCGCTTCTCACGGCGCGGGCCGACGGGCTGGGGCGGCGTACGGTCGTGCAGGGCGCGGGGTTGTAGGGCCCGGTCGACCGGACTCCTCAGCTGTCGAGCCGGGTCAGGAAGTCAGCGACTCGCACGATCTCGACCGCACGGAAGGTACCCAAGTCGAGCAGGTGGGAGTCTCCACTCACGATCACGTCGGCGTTCGCCGCGATTGCGCATTCGAGGACGCGGTTGTCAGGCTCATCTGCGATGACGGTCAGTCGCTCGTCAGGGGAGGCAATCTCGGCGATGCGCGCGACCTGAAGGAGGACCCCACGCACGTGTTCGTCGTCGAAGTCGAGCACTGAGTGCAGTTTGTCGGCTGTCTCGGCAAGGATGGCTGCGGATGTCACGAGCGTGAACCGTCCCAGAATGGCGGCCCGGAGGACGTCAGCGGGCTTTACGCCGAAGCCGTACGCGGATATGAAGACGTTCGTGTCGAGTACGACCCTATTCACCCCGGGCCTCGTGGATGAGTCGCTCGACGTCAGCTTCCGAGCGAACCGATCGCCCGGCGGCCTTGCTTCGTCCGTACTCGGCCAGCTCCTCGAAGGCCACCAGCTCACGCTGACGTTTGTAGACGCGGACCATCTCCCGGAACAGCTCGCTCTTCGTTCGCCCTTCTGCCTCCGCCATGCGCTGGACCTCCCTGGCCAGCTCGGGTGGGACGGAGAAGCCGATCGTTGTTGCGGTGCGGGCCATCCTCGCTCCCTTCTCGCGTTTACAACAATCTACAACCATCCAAGCCACTCTGCAACACCCTTCTCACGTTCGTCGCCTTCGCACCCGCCACGCTCGTGCTATACTGCCGCCGTACTGCGAGTCGAATATCGCTGAGTGGCTGTGACGGGGAGAAGTAGGGGCCAATCCTTGCTCCCAGAGAGCCGGGCACAGGTGGGAGCCCGGCGCAGGACGTCTCGAAGGTGTCCCCCGAGCCACCCGGAAGAACGCTCCGGACCCTCTCGCGCGGACGACCTCCGACGGGGACCGGAGCCTGTAAGCCGGGTCGGAGGCATCCGTTACCTGCCGTACGAGTGGGCGCAGCATGCAGCGCCGGCCGGGCCGTCCCGCGGGCCGTCCGCCGCTGCCGGACCTGCGCCAAGCGGGGTGGTACCGCGGGAGGACGTCTCTCGTCCCGGCGACGGGAGGAGTATGTCCTGACCGCGGTTCTTTCGTCTCGGGGCCGACCCGAAGAGTGCCGCAGACCCGCCCCCGTTCGCACTCGTACGGCCGCCCCGGTTGCCACCTGCCCGCGGGAGGGAAGGTGGATGATGGAACTGAGAAGCACGCTCATGAAGAGCGGGGTGGCCAAGGCTCCCCACCGCAGCCTGCTCAAGGCTGACGGGCTCACCGACGAGGAGATCGCGCGGCCGCTCGTGGCCGTGGTGAACTCGGTCAACGACGTCATCCCCGGTCACCTCATGCTCGACAAGGTCGCCGAGGCGGTCAAGGCCGGCGTCTACATGGCCGGCGGCACTCCGCTCGAGTTCTCCACCATCGCCGTGTGCGACGGCATCGCCATGAACCACGCCGGCATGCGCTACTCGCTGCCGAGCCGCGAGGTCATCGCGGACAGTGTCGAGCTCGCCATCGAGGCGCATGCCTTCGACGCGATGGTGATGATCCCGAATTGCGACAAGATCACCCCCGGCATGCTCATGGCCGCCGCGCGCCTCGACATCCCCACCGTCGTCGTCTCGGGCGGCCCGATGCTCGCCGGCAGCCACCGCGGCAAGCATGTCGATCTCGACACCATCTTCACGGCCGTGGGCAAGGTGAAGGCGGGCGAGATGTCCGAAGACGAGTTGCTCGAGCTCGAGAACGCCGCCTGCCCCACGTGCGGGTCGTGTGCGGGGCTCTTCACCGCCAACTCCATGAACTGTCTCACCGAGGCGATCGGTCTCGGCCTGCCGGGCAACGGCACTATCCCCGCCGTGTACTCGGAGCGTCTGCGCCTGGCCAAGCGCGCGGGCATGAAGGTGATGGAGCTGCTCGCCGATGGCATCACCGCGCGGAAGATCCTCACGCCGGATGCGATCCGCAACGCGATGACGCTCGACATGGCGTTCGGCGGCTCGTCCAACACCGTGCTGCACCTCACCGCGATCGCCCACGAGGCCGGACACCCGATCACACTCGACGACTTGTCGGAAATCTCGGCGCGCACCCCCAACATCTGCCGCATTTCGCCGGCGAGCGACTACCACCTCGAGGACCTCTATGCGGCAGGCGGCGTCGGTGCCATCCTCGTCGAGCTGGACAAGGCCGGCCTGATCGAGCGCGACGTGATCACCGCGTCCGGCATGACGATGGGAGAGATCGTCGACTCCTCGCGCAACTACGACCCCGAGGTCGTGCGCCCGGTCGCGAACGCCTACTACCCCCAGGGCGGACTCAAGGTCCTGAAGGGCAACCTGGCGCCGAAGGGCTGCGTCGTCAAGCAGTCTGCTGTCCAGCCCGAGATGCGCAAGCACACCGGCCCCGCGCGCGTGTTCGACTCCGAGGAGGCGGCCGTCACCGCGATCTTCGGCGGCGATATCCGCGCGGGTGACGTCGTCGTCATCCGCTACGAGGGCCCGAAGGGCGGCCCGGGCATGCGCGAGATGCTCACGCCGACCTCGGCGATCAGCGGCATGGGGATCGCCACGAGCGTCGCGCTGATCACCGATGGGCGCTTCTCGGGCGCCACGAAGGGCCCGGCGATCGGTCACGTCTCGCCCGAGGCGGCGGCCGGCGGCCCCATCGCGTTCGTGGAGGAGGGCGACGAGATCGCCATCGACATGGACGCGGGCACGATCACGCTCGCGGTCACCGAGGAGCGGCTCGCCGACCGGCGCCGCCGCTGGACCGCGCCCGAGCCCCGCTACACGAGCGGTTATCTTGCCCGCTACGCACGACTAGTATCCAGCGCCGACACAGGGGCGGTGGTTTCGTGAGCGAGCGCATCACGGGCGCCGAGGCCCTCGTGAAGGGCGTCGCCGCCGAAGGAGTCGACGTCATGTTCGGCTACCCCGGCGGCGTCGTTCTCCCGATATACGACGCCATCTACGATGCCGAGTCAATCCGTCACATCCTGGTGCGCCACGAACAGGGCGCGGTGCACGCCGCCGACGGCTACGCGCGCGTCACCGGCAGGCCCGGTGTGGCGCTGGTCACGAGCGGGCCGGGCGCGACGAACACCGTCACCGGCATCGCGAACGCCTACATGGACTCAATCCCGCTCGTGGTCTTCACCGGCCAGGTCGCCACGAGCGTCATCGGCACCGACGCCTTCCAGGAGTCCGACATCACCGGCATCACGCTGCCCATCACCAAGCACAACTACCTCGTGAAGGACGCGGCTGACGTCCCCGAGGTCATCAAGGAGGCGTTCCACATCGCGACGACGGGACGCCCCGGTCCGGTGCTCATCGACATGCCGGTCGACGTCAGCAAGGGCGAGGTCGACTTCGTTTGGCCGGCCTCGGTCAACCTGCCCGGCTACAAGCCCACCTACCGCGGCCACGCCAAGCAGATCAAACAGGCGGCGAACCTCATCGCGAAGGCGCGTAAGCCGCTCCTCTACGTCGGCGGCGGGGTGATCGCCTCGGGCGCCTCCAAGGAGATCAAGGAGCTCGCCGAGCTCATGCAGCTGCCGGTCACGAGCACGCTTATGGGCAAGGGTGCCTTCCCGGAGGACCACCACCTGTCCATCGGCATGCCGGGCATGCACGGCGCGAAGTACACCAACTACTCGATCACCGAGACCGACCTGCTCATCGGTGTGGGCGTGCGCTTCGACGACCGCGTGACCGGCAAGCTCTCGAGCTTCGCGAGCAAAGCCAAGGTCATCCACGTCGACATCGATCCGGCCGAGATCGGCAAGAACAAGCCCGTGGACGTCCCCATCGTGGGAGACGCGAAGCACATCGTCGCCGCCATCATCGCCGAGCTTCGCAAGATGGGCGCCGAGCCGCGCACGGACGCGTGGATGCGCGCGATCGACGACTGGCGCAGCCGCTTCCCGCTCCATTACCACACCGACACCGGCACGATCATGCCGCAGCGGGTGGTGCAGCGCATCGACGAGCTCACGGCCGATCGCGAGACCATCATCTGCACCGAGGTCGGCCAGAACCAGATGTGGGCGATGCAGTTCCACAAGTCACTCAAGCCGCGCCACTGGGTCTCTTCCGGCGGCCTCGGGACGATGGGCTTCGGGTTCCCGGCGTCGATCGGCGCTCAGGCCGGGCGTCCGGACGCACTCGTCATCGACATCGCCGGCGACGGCTCGTTCCAGATGGTGAGCCAGGAACTCGCCACCGCCAAGATCCACGATCTGCCGGTCAAGGTCGTCATCCTCAACAACGGTTTTCTCGGCATGGTGCGCCAGTGGCAGGAGCTCTTCTACGGCAAGCGCTACAGCGAGTCGGTCCTCCCGCAGGACTGCCCCGACTTCGTGAAGCTCGCCGAGGCGTACGGTTGCTTCGGCGCCCGGGCCGAGAAGCCCGAGGAGGTCGACGGTGCGCTCGAGGCGGCCTTCGCGTTCGAGGGACCGGCCATCGTGGACTGCCGGGTCGAGGCCGAGGAGTGTGTCTTCCCGATGGTGGCGCCCGGCGGCTCGATCGACGAGATGCTCGGCGGCATCCCGGGTTGCCCGGTCTCCGAGATGCTCGACGACGAACTGCTCGAGGAGGTGTGGGAGTAGATGCAACACACACTCTCGGTGCTCGTGGAGAACAAGCCCGGCGTGCTCACGCGGGTGACCTCGCTCTTCGCCCGGCGCGGGTTCAACATCGACTCGCTCGCGGTAGGCGTCACCGAGGACCCGACGCTCTCACGTATCACGATGGTGGTGAGCGCGGCCGAGACACCTCTCGAGCAGATCACCAAGCAGCTCCACAAGCTCATCAACGTCATCAAGATCCAGGACCTCGACCCGGCCGACATGGTCTACCGCGAGCTCGTGCTCATCAAGGTCAACGCGCCGCCTGACCGCAGGCACGAGGTCATCGAGGTCACGAATGTGTTCCGGGCCAAGATCATCGACGTGGGCAAGAACAGTCTGACGATCGAGGCTACCGGAACGGTCGAGAAGCTCGCGGCGATGGAGGACCTGCTGCGGGCGTACGGCATCAAGGAGATGGCGCGTACGGGACGGATCGCATTGGCACGCGGCTCTCGCGAGAGCTAGACGAGAAGGAGACACCGCAATGGCGAACGTGTTCTACGAGAAGGACTGCGACCTCTCGCTCATCAGCGGGCGCAAGATCGCGGTCATCGGCTACGGCTCGCAGGGTCATGCCCACGCGCTGAACCTGCACGACTCGGGCTGCGACGTCCGCGTCGGTCTGCGCGCGGGCTCCTCGACGTGGGACAAGGTCAAGGCGGACGGCCTGAAGGTCATGACGCCGCGTGAGGCCGCGCAGGACGCCGAGATCGTCATGATGCTCACGCCCGACGAGACCCAGGCGGCCACGTACTACGCCGAGATCCACGAGTCGATGAGCGCCGGTAAGGTGCTGGCCTTTGCGCACGGCTTCAACATCCACTACGGCCAGATCGAGCCGCCGGCCGGCGTGGACGTCATCATGATCGCCCCGAAAGGCCCCGGCCACATGGTGCGCCGCGTCTTCCTCGAAGGATCTGGCGTGCCCTGTCTCATCGCGGTGCACCAGGACGCGAGCGGCCGGGCAAGAGACATCGCGCTCGCGTGGGCGGCGGGTGTGGGCGGCGCGCGCGCCGCGGTCATCGAAACCACCTTTCCCGAGGAGACCGAGACCGATCTCTTCGGCGAGCAGGCCGTGCTCTGCGGCGGGGCGACCCACCTCGTGCAGATGGGCTTCGAGACGCTCGTCGAGGCCGGCTATCAGCCGGAGATCGCGTACTTCGAGTGCCTTCACGAACTCAAGCTCATCGTCGACCTCATGTACGAGGGCGGCATGGCCAAGATGCGCGACT
>JBBIIC010000025.1:12775-29145 GCA_037446725.1 Actinomycetota bacterium | reverse complement strand
GTCCGACGCCGGCGGGCTCGGGTATGATGGAGCGCGTCATCGACCACGTCCGGAGGACACACCCATGGCTATCTCCGAGGAGCAGGTGCGCCACGTTGCGCTGCTCGCACGGCTCGCTCTCACCGACGAGGAGGTCGCGCATCTCGGCGAGGACCTCAACTCGATCCTCGGCCACATCGACACCATCCAGCAGCTTGACCTCGCCGACGTGCCGCCCACCGCGCACGCGCTCGACGTCGTGAACGTGACGCGTACCGATGAGGTGAAGCCGGGCCTCACAAACGCGGAGGCGCTCGCCAACGCGCCTGAGGCAGCCGGGGACGCCTTCGTCATCCCGCGTATCGTGGGCGGGGGCGATGCGTCGTGATCGACCTCTCCCGGCTCACCGCGACTCAGATCCGCGACGGTATCGCCAACCGCCTCTTCGCCGCTCGCGAGGTGGCTGAGGCCGCGCTCGGGCGCATCGAGGCGCTCGACGGCCAGGTGCACGCGTTCAACCAGGTGACCGCCGAGCTCGCCCACGCGGCCGCCGAGCGCATCGACGACGCCGTCGCCTCCGGCGTGGTTCTGCCGCCGCTCGCGGGCGTGCCGGTCGCGCTCAAAGACAACATGAACCTGCTCGGCACGCGCACCACGTGCAGCTCGCGCATCCTCGAGAACTACGAGAGCGCCTACGACTGCACCGCGGTGCGCCGCCTGCTCGACGCCGGTGCGCTTCCGGTCGGCAAGTGCAACATGGACGAGTTCGCGTTCGGCTCGTCGACGGAGAACTCGGCGTTCGGCCCTACCCACAACCCCTGGGACCTCGAGCGCGTGCCCGGCGGCTCATCGGGCGGCTCGGCCGCGGCGGTCTCGGCAGGCATGGCCACCGTCACGCTCGGCTCGGACACCGGGGGCTCGATTCGGCAGCCGGGCTCGCTCACCGGCATCGTGGCCCTCAAGCCGACCTACGGACGCGTTTCGCGCTACGGCTGCGTCGCGTTCGCCTCCAGCCTCGACCAGATAGGCCCGTTCGCCAAGACCGTCGAGGAGTGCGCGCTTGCACTGAACGCCATCTCGGGCAAGGACCCGATGGACGCGACGAGCGTCGACCCGCCCGCCGAGGACTTCACCGCCGGCCTGAGCGACGGGGTCGCCGGGCTACGCGTGGGAATCGCCACTGACGTGCTCGAGGCGGAGGGCTGCGACCCGGAGGTCCGCGCAAGCGTGCTCGCCGCGGCCGAGACCTTTGCCGCGCTCGGCGCCGAGGTGGGGGAGGTCGGCCTGCCGAGTGCCGAGCACGGGCTTTCGGCCTACTACATCATAGGGCCCGCCGAGGCGAGCTCGAACCTCGCGCGCTTCGACGGCATCCGCTACGGACACCGCACGGAAGGCAGCGAGGACGTCCTCGACCTGTACATGCGCTCGCGCGCGGAGGGGTTCGGCCCCGAGTCGATCCGGCGCATCATGCTCGGCACCTACGCGCTTTCCGCCGGCTACTACGACGCCTACTACGGCCAGGCCCAGAAGGCGCGCACGCTGATCAAGCGCGACTTCGACGCCGCGTTCGAGCGCTTCGACGTGCTGCTCACGCCCACCTCGCCCACGGTGGCCTTCAAGATCGGGGAGAAGTCGAGCGACCCGCTCGCGATGTACCTCTCGGACTTCTACACCATCCCGGTGAACCTCGCGGGCAACACCGCGGTGAGCGTGCCGAGCGGCATCGATGCGGCGACCGGGATGCCGATCGGACTGCAGATCATCGGCAACCACTTCGCCGAGGCGACGGTGCTGCGCGCTGCCGCCGCGTTCGAAGAGGCCGCAGCGTTCGACACGACCCCGCCGCTCGTGCGCGAGGTGCAGTAGCCTGGGCATCCCGTTGCGCCCGTGGCGTTCACGCAGCGCTCGCATGTGGAATACTTGCATCGAACGGTTCTGCTGAACGAGTTGAGGAGGGAACCCGACGTGGCCGAGCACGATACCGAGAAAGACCGGCCCGAGGCGACATCCGCGGGTGAGGCCGGACTGATCGAGAAAGCCTTCCTCATGGGCATGGGCGCAGCGTTCATCGCCAAGGACAAGGCCGAGGAGCTGGCCGACGAGATGGTCAAACGCGGGCGTATGTCGCGCGAGGAGTCCGACTCGTTCGCGAGCCGTCTCGTCGATCAGGCCGACAGCGCGGCCAGTTCGGCCCAGAAGACGGTGTCCGAGGAGACCGCCAAGGCCGTCAAGCGCATGGGTCTCGCCTCCAAGGACGATGTCGCCAGGCTCGAGAACGAGCTCACCGAGATCAAGGCGCTCATCGCGTCGCTCAGGCCGGTCGAGGGCGGGTCCAGCGAATCGTGAGCCCCAGGGGCGTCGCATCGGCTGACGTCCGCAAGCACCTCGCACGACACCGCCAGATAGCCTCGGTGCTTGCCGACGAGGGGCTTCATACGGTCGTAGACGCGACGGGGCTGCGCCGCGTGGCACCGGCTCGCCGCAGGCTCGGCCGCGGCGCGAAACCCGATCACCTCACGCGCGAGCAGCACGCCCGCCGCGCGTTCGAGCGGCTCGGGCCGAGCTTCATCAAAATCGGCCAGGCGATTGCCACGCGCACCGACGTGATCCCGCCGGAGCTCGCCAACGAGCTGCGCAAGCTGCAAGACGAGGTGCCCGCTGAACCGTTTGAGCGGGTCAAGGCGGTCATCGAGGTCGAGCTCGAGGCCCCGCTCGAGGAGCTGTTCGCGACCTTCGATCCCGAGCCGGCCGCGGCCGCCTCGCTCGGCCAGGTCCACTGGGCCACGCTGCACGACGGCACCGAGGTTGCGGTCAAGGTGCAGCGGCCCGATGCGCGCCGGCAGGTCGAGATCGACATCGACATCGCGCTCACGCAGGCGAGGTGGGTCGCTGAGCACACCGACCTGTTCGGCAACATGGACATCGTAGCGATCTCCGAGGAGTTCGCCGAGGCCGTCATCCAGGAGCTCGACTACTCGAAGGAGGCGCGCAACGCCGAGCGGTTGTGGCGCGCGTTCCGTGACGACGACACGGTGGCGTTCCCGAAGGTCTACTGGGAGTACACCTCGGGTCGCGTGCTGACGCTCGAGCGGCTGATCGGCATCCGCATGAACCGCGTCGACCTGCTCGATGAGGCGGGCATGGACCGTTGCGAGCTCGCGCGTCGCGGCATCAACTGCTTCCTGAAGCAGATGTTCGAAATCGGCTTCTTCCACGCAGATCCCCACCCGGGCAACTACCTCGCGCTGCCCGACGGGCGTGTGGGCTTCACCGACTTCGGGCGCGTCGGCAACATCTCCGAGGAATCCCGCGAGCGCTTCGTCGACCTGGTCTGGGGCGCGGTCAACCGCGACCCGCGCATGGCCACTGACACCCTTGTGGCGATGAGCGGCAACCCGGATGTGGACGAGGTGGTGCTCCATCGCGAGGTCGCACGGCTCATCGGCAAGTACCACGGGCTCGAGCTCGGCGGCATCGACTTCGGCGAGCTCATGAGCGAGACGCTCGGCCTCATCAGAGGGCACGCACTGGGAGTGCCGAGCGACTTCGCGCTCCTCATCAGCACGCTGGGCGTCCTTGAGGGCGTGGGCACGATGCTCGACCCCTCGTTCGACTTCGCGTCGACGGCCAAGCCGTTCGCCGACAAGGTCGTGCGCGAGCGGATGAACCCCGAGGTCATGTGGCGCAAGGCCTCCGGCACGCTGCGTCACACCCTGCGCGTGCTCGAAATGCTGCCGGATGCGACTGAGCGAGTGCTGCGCCGCGTCTCGCGCGGTGAGGTGCGGATGGCGGTGCGCCCGGTGGGCTACGAGAAACTCATGTCCGACCTGCACGAACTCGTCAACCGGCTCGCATTTGCACTCGTGGTCGCCGCGCTCGTCATCGGCTTCTCGACGATGCTCAGCGTGTCCGGCACTCCGAGGTGGTCGCGCTCGGTGGGCGAGATTGGGATGGTGCTCGCGTTCGTCGTGAGCATCTGGTTCTTCATCTCGATCGTCATCGCACACAACCGTCGCAAGCGACGCTGACCGACCGCTCTCACCTGCAGAAGTAGCCGCCTCCGTCCGAGAGGCATCCGAGCGTCTGGTGTGCGCGTGCCGGCACCGGGGCCGCGCAGCGGCACGCCGTGCGCAGGAGCTCCTTGCGCTCGTCCGGCTCGTAGCGCTCGGCGGTGCTCAGCAGCCCGTCGACCAGCACGGGGAGCCGGTCCATCGGGATCCCCACCGCCATGAGGTGCTCGTCCCATCCCGCGACGTACCGGGTGCCCGAACACAACAGCGAGATGCTGATCTCGCCGGTCGCGTAGGGTAGTGCCGTGCCTTCGGCGCAGATGCCGTGCATCCCGATGGAGTCCGAGCGCATCCGGTCCCCGTGGAACCCGGCGGCCTGTGAGACGCGCATCACGCCGTAGGGTGCCACGGCGAGAACGACGACGTCGGGCGGCTCGGCGGGCTCGAACGACCCGAGCGGGGCGACGGCCACCCCGGCGATCCCGGAGAGCGTGACGACACCCGAGAGAACGCTCTCGGCGACGGAGAGGTCGCGGTAGAGCCCCGCGGTCACGTAGCTCTCGACGAACCCGGGGTCGTCGAAGCCCTGCTCCAGGCCGAGGGTGCGCGGTGACGTGTCGCAGCTGATGTCACCGAGCGCGAGCTTGAGACAGGCGCCGGACGCAGCCTGTCGGACCGCCGCGCAGTAGAACGTCGGCGCCTCGGGGTGCGGGGCGGGCCACGCCTCGAACTCGGCGGCGTCGCGGAACAGGCGCACGCCCACCGGATCGACCGGCAGCAGCAGTGCGGTCTTGAGTGCCTCGGCAAGCTCGGCCGGAGCGGCGGTGGTCCACTCGGTCACGACGGTCTCCTTACAACGCCTGGTCCACGATGAGAGCGAGCAGTATCGCGGGCACCGCCCCGTGCACGATGACCGCGTTGTTGAACGATCCGATGCCGGACATGATGGGCACGCCGAACCCGCCCGCGCCGACGACCGCGCCGAGCGTCGCGGCGCTGATGAGGATGACGAGCATCGTCCTGATGCCGGTCATGATCACCGGCATGGCGAGCGGGATCTCGAGCTGGCGGAGCCGCTGGGACCTGCTCATACCCATGCCTTTGCCTGCCTCGACGACGTCCGCGGGCACACCGTCGAGCCCCGCGACCACGTTTAGCATGACGGGAAGGACGCTGAAGATGACGAGTGCGAGCAGGACGGGCCGCGACCCGTATCCGAGCGCCGGCACCGCTAGCGCCATGATCGCCACGGAGGGCACCGCCTGGCCGAACGCGGCGATGCGGCTGATGACCTCACGGAACGGTCTGCCGAGGGGGCTGACGACGAGCAGCCCGGCCGCCACGCCGATGGCCACCGAGATCGCTCCGGCCTGCATCACGAGCGCGAGGTGTTCGGCCGCGAACCGCGACATCGGACTGCGCTCGTAAACGAGGGTGTCCGCGTCCGGGAAGAGCATGCCGAGGACGGCGCTCACGCCCGGCTCGTAGAGGACCCAGAACGCGAGCGCGAGGGTGAGGCCGGCTACCGCGGGCCAGCTGCGCCTTATGCCGGGCTCGTATGCGCTCATCGTGTCTCACGCACCCCGGTGACGACATCGCCGAAGGTCAGCCCGCCGCACACCGCGTCCGTGTCGTCGAGCACGGCGACGTGCGAGGTGCTCTCGGTGACCATGCGGGCGAGCGTGTCGCGCAGGTTCGTGTGTAGCCGCACCCGCGGCGCGTCGTCGCCTTCGGGTGCCTCCCCGAGCGGCAGGTCCGCGACCCGGTGCCTCGACAGGATCCGCAGTCCGAACTCGTCGCCGAAGAAGTCCCGCACGAAGTCGCACGCCGGCGCCCGCCAGAGGTCCTCGGGGGAGCCGTCCTGCACGATGCGGCCGTCACGCATGAGCACGATCCGGTCGCCGAGCAGGACCGCTTCCTCGATGTCGTGCGTGACGAACACGACCGTCTTGCCGAGACGCCGGTGGAGCTCTGCGAACTCGCGTTGCAGCCGCTCCCGGTTGAGGGGGTCGAGCGCTCCGAACGGCTCGTCCATCAGGAGCACGGGCGGGTCCGCCGCGAGTGCCCGGGCTACGCCGACGCGCTGTGCCTCGCCGCCGGAAAGCTCGGCAGGCTTCTTGTCCGCGTGCGACGGGGCGAGCCCGACGAGCTCGAGCAGCTCGGCGACGCGTTCGTCGATGCGGATGCGCTCCCAGCCGAGCAGCCGCGGGACCGTGGCGATGTTGCGGTGCACCGACATGTGGGGGAACAGTCCGACGCTCTGGATGGCGTAACCTATGTGCCGGCGCAGCTCGTCGGGTGAGCGTGTCGCGACCGAGACCCCGTCGACGAGCACCTCGCCCGCGTCGATGTCGAGCATGCGGTTGATCGCGCGCAGCGTCGTCGTCTTGCCGCAGCCCGACGGTCCGAGCAGGATCGCCAGTTCGCCCCGGCCGACCGTAAGCGATACGTCGTCGACGACGACGGCGCCGTTGTAGGCTTTCGTGACGTTGCGCAGCTCGATCACGCCGCTTCTCCCGTTCCCCCGGCGAGCCGCTCGATGCCGCGCAGTCCCGTGTCGAACACCAAGGCGAGCGCGACGATCGGCACCACGCCGACGAGCACCAGGTCCATGCTCGTCTGCTCGAGCCCGAAGAACATGATCGTGCCGAGCCCTCCGCCTCCCACGAACGCGGCGAGGACCGCGCCCGCGGTGCTCTGCACGAGCGCGACGCGCACGCCGGCGAGCACGACGGGGAAGCCCAGTGGCAGCTCGATCTCGGCGAAGAGGCGCCGCGGGCTCATCCCGACGCCACGCGCCGCGTCGAGGACTCCAGGGTCGAGCGATCTGATGGCGACGATGGTGTTGCGCACGACGGGAAAGAGCGCGTAGACGAGCAGCACCACGAACACCGGCGCCCAGCCGATGCCGGCCACGCCGATCGCTCCGAGCGGTGCGACGTTGCGGCCGAGCGCACCGAAGACCGGCATCATCAGGCCGACGAACGCGAGTGCCGGGAAGACCTGGCCGAGATTGAGCGCCCCCATCAGCGGGGTCTCGAACCGCCGGTTGCGTGCCGCGAGGATGCCGAGCGGCACGCCGATCGCCACCGCGGCTGCGGTCGCGCCGAGCGCGTAGGCGATGTGCGTCCGGAACTCGCGCGCGAACAGGTCGCGGGCGAGTGCGAACTCACGCGCGATACCGAGCTCCGCGAGCAGCCCGGAGGCGATGAGCGCTGCCACTGCGAGTACGTCCGACCAGACGATCGCGGCTCGTGCGAGCATGCCGGGGCTGTCCTGGAGGGCTGCGTGTTGCACGAGGTAGACGGCGAGCAGCGTGACGTAGAAGCTCCACCCGAACGAGGTGCGCGCGATCGTGCCCTCAGCCGAGGCGTATCCGGTGGCCGCCAGTCCCGAGGCCCAGAGCGTGACGCCGAGGGCGCCGGCCGCGACCAGTCCCCGCGCTACGGCGGTCCGGCGGGCCGGCTCGACAAACGCGAGCGCGCCCGCGACCGCCCAGGCCGCCAGGAGCGCCCATCCGACCGTCCCGAATGCCTCGAGGCCGGTGGACGTCACGCCGTCGACGACGCGGTTCGGCCGGAAGGACAGGAACGGGCCGGCGAAAAGCGCACCGGCGCCCAGGAGCGCGCCGGTCGCGGTGATCACCGCGGTGGGCCGGGTTCGCGTGGCGGGCGTGTCCCCCCTGACGCCCGCCACGTACCCGGAAAGGTGTCGTTACTCGAGGAAGCCATTGGTCTTCAGGTAGTCCTCCGCGACCGCCGAAGGTTCCTCCCCGCCAAACGCCACGCGTGCGTTGAGCTCCTGCAGCGTAGCCTGGTCGAGGGAGAGGAAGATCGGCTCGAGGATGTCCGGGATGTCTGGGTATGCGTCGATGATCTCGCCGCGAAACACCGGGGCCGGCTCGTAGACCGGCGGCACGTCTTTGGTATCGGTAATGATGACTAGGTCGAGCTCGTTGAGCTGTCCGTCGGTCCCGTAGGCGAGCGAGAAGTTCACGCCGTCGGTGCCCCGGGCGAGTGCGGTCAGCATCTCGGCGGTGTTGCCGGTCGACAGTCCGATGAGCTGGTCGTCGGTCAGCTCGAACCCGTACGCCTCTTCGAAGCCCTGTAGGCCGAGTGGGTTGTCGAACCAGGACTGCGCGCCGATGAGCTTGACCTCGCCGCCGCCGTTGACGTACTCGGCGAAGTCTTCCATCGTCTCGATGCCCTCGGCCTCGGCGAGCTCGACGGTGGTAGCGATGAACTCGCTATTGTTCGCTGGTGCCGGCGTGAGCCAGATGAGGTCGTTTACTTCGGCGTCGAGCTCACTGATGGCCGCGAACGCCTCGTCTGCGTTCTTCCACTTCGGGTCGCCCTCCTCGCCCTCGTGGTAGTACTGGCCGGATCCGGTGTAGTCGATGGTCGCGTCGATCTCGCCTTCGAGGAGCGCCTGGCGGACAACGTCGGGCGTGCCGAGCTTGGTCTTGTCCTCGGTGGCGATGCCGTTGGCCTCGAGCATCTGGATGACCATCGAACCGAGGACGGTGCCCTCGGCGTCGAGCAGCGATCCGACGCGGACCGTCGGGCCTTCAACGGGCTCTCCGGCCCCGTCGCCGTTCTCGTCTTCGCCGCCGCAGCCGAACAGTGCGAGCGCGAGGACGACTGAGAGTGCAAGTGCAAGTGCCTTCTTCATCGGTCCCCTCCATCGGTGGAGTCGGTCTGGGTTCAGCAGGACTGATGAAGATGATAAGCGATGAATGATTGTTGCGGCAACGGTGGGTCCGCGTGCGCGATGTTCCGCTAGAATCGGGGCACCGTCGACAGAAGGGGAGTGCGGCCAGTGGCCAGGGACCGTCTTGCGAGTGTGCTCGAGCGCTGGGAGGCCGTGATCGGCCTGGAGATCCACACAGAGCTCACCACGCTCAACACCAAGATGTTCTGCGGCTGCCCGGTGGCCTTCGGCGGCGAGCCCAACACGCGTGTGTGCCCGGTCTGTCTCGGCATGCCCGGCGCGCTCCCGGTGCCCAACCAGGCGGCTGTCGAGGCCACGGTGCTCGCCGGTCTCGCGACCGGCTGCGCCATCGCCGCGCGCAGCCAGTTCCACCGCAAGAACTACTTCTATCCCGACATGCCGAAGAACTACCAGATCTCCCAGTACGACCTGCCCTTCTGCGAGCACGGTCACCTCGACATCGCCATCGACGAGTCGGCCGTCCAGCGGCCCGACCGCGACGACGCCTACACCGCACGCATCGGCATCACCCGCATCCACCTCGAAGAGGACACCGGCAAGATGGTGCACGTGGGCGGGAGCGAAGGCCGCATCGCCGGCGCCACGCACAGCCTCGTCGACTTCAACCGCGCCGGCACCGGGCTCATGGAGCTCGTGACAGAGCCCGACATCCGCACGCCGGAAGAGGCGCGCCGGTTCGCCCAGGCGCTCCGTCTCATCTGGCTCACGCTCGGTGTCTCCGACTGCAACATGGAAGAGGGCTCGATGCGCGTCGACGCCAACGTGAGCGTGCGTCCGCGCGGCGAGAGCGAGTTCGGCACGAAGGCCGAGATCAAGAACATGAACTCCTTCAAGTCGCTGCACGACGCGCTCGCCCACGAGATCGTGCGCCAGGCCGAGGTGCTTGAGAGCGGCGGGAGGGTGGTACAGGAGACGCGCCACTGGGACGCCGGGGCCAAGCGCACGACGAGCCTGCGCTCCAAGGAGGAGGCGCACGACTACCGCTACTTCCCCGAGCCGGACATGGTGCCGTTCGAGTTCTCGGCCGACTGGATCGAGTCGCTTCGCGCATCACTGCCCGAGCTTCCCGAGGAGAAGAAGAAGCGGCTCGTCGGCGAGTACGGTATCCCGCCGCACGATGCGACGGTGCTCACCGGCGAGGACCTCGACATGGCTGAGTTCTTCGAGGCTGCGGTGACCATCGCCGGTGCCGAGCGCGCGAAGGCCATCAGCAACGTCATGCTCAACGACCTCTCGATGCACCTGAACGCCGCCGGTATCGGCGTGGCCGAGTCACGGGTCGTGCCGTCGATGGTGGCCGAGCTTGTGGCGCTCGTGGATGACGGGACGATCTCGGGCAAGCAGGCCAAAGAGGTCTTCGCCGAGATGGCCGAGACCGGAGACGCTCCCGGGGCGATCGTCGAGTTGCGCGGCCTGAAGCAGGTCTCGGACAGCGGCGCGATCGAGGAGGTCGTCGACCGGGTGCTCTCGGTGAACCCTGTTCAGGTCGAGCAGTACCGCGGCGGCAAGACCGGAGTCATGGGCTTCTTCGTCGGCCAGGTCATGCGCGAGATGGGCGGCCAGGCCAACCCGAAGGTCGTCAACGAGGTGCTCGCCCGCAAGCTGGGCGGCTGACGGCTCCTCGGCCTGTCCGCCCTCGGCGCCGCTCGGTGCCGCAGGGCGGTGCCGCACCGGGCGGTCAGATTCGGGTGCGGCTGTGGTAGGGGCACCCTGTCAGCATTCGGCGTGCCGTCCGATGAGCCGCCGTCTTGGTCGCAGCTGCCCATCTGCGTGCGACACGCCGTCCACTCCGAGGGGGTCCCCCGTCGCGTCGCATTACTGAGAACGCCCGTTCTCACTAACCCGACGCGACGCCATACCCCTCCACCCCCAGCGTGTTTCGAGGGCGCGCACTCGGGAGATGGCAGTCCTGTTGTCGGCCGATCGGAGGTAACCCCGATGGCGAGGCCACCGTACCGGGGGAGACTGCAATGCTTCATCGGAAGCAAGACCCGCGCGGCAATCATCGAGCAGCTCGCCAAACACCCCGGCCATGCACCGTACCTGCGCGAGCTCGGTGGGGCCGCCCGTGCGAGTCTGGGGACTCTTCATCGGGAGCTGACCGAGCTCCAGCGGATGGGACTCGTGAGAGCCTGCAGGCGAGAGGGCCGCTGCTACTACTCGCTCGACACGACCCATCCGCTGGCGGGGCCGCTCGTGGCGCTGGTCGCGGCGTGCGATGAGGTCGACAGGATTGAGAGCGAGTACCCTCCTCCGCCCCGCCGCTCGGTGCCGCCGGACGGTCAGGGGTGACCGCCGGACCTCCCGCTCCAACCGTTCGTCAGCAAATCGCACATTTCGCGTATTCGCCCTTGTGCACCCCCGACGGGTCGGGTACATTGTGTCTTGTCCCGAGAGGTTGAACCGGGCGGAACCGCGGAAGGTAGCGTACCAGTAGCTGCCGGCGGGGCTTCAGATGGGTCGGCATGGCGCGAGCTGAGCTGGTCCGGACGGGGTTCCAAAGGTGTGAAACGGGAAGCTTCCGAGTAGTGGGTCACGCCAGTGAGATTTCTCGGGACACTTCTTTGTCGCGGGCCGGCTCCGACCGTGCCATTCGTGCAGTTTCAGTTCCGCAGCCGTCCGTCGGCCCTCACTACCAGCTCCGCGTCGCCACCGTGATCGCGAGTGTGCCTGCCGGCTCCTCGGCGATGCTCACGTTCGCGGACGACCCGGCCTTCTTCAGGTACAGGTAGTTCCACTCGACGTTGTCCCGCATCAGCGAGCCCGCGCTCTCGACGACCCACCCGTTTCGGGCCGCCATGCTCTCGTACCACGCGATCACGGCGTCAAGCGCATCTCGCGTGCTCAGCGAGACCCGCATGTCGAGCAGTGCGTCACCCTTTGTGATGCGCGAGGAGAGGATGCTCGCCGACGGGTAGAACGGCAGATCCGCGGGCCAGGCCTCCGGCGCGGAGCCGGTTGCGTACTCGGTGGAGGAGTCTGCGCCGCCGGCGACCACCGGCGTGGTGCTCGCCGGCTGGACCGCGGTCCCCGTCGCGCTCTCGGGTGCGGCTTCAGGGGTCGTGCGACAGCCCGCCGTCGCGGCGGCCATCGCCAGCGCGACCAACAGGGCGGCGCGTATGCGTGTCTCGGAGGGGGTACGCATGGATACCTCCCGCCGCGGAGGGCATGTGCGCCGGGGCACCCGGCATGCTCACCACGGTGACGATGTTGCTACTGCCCTCATCGGCGCGAGTCATCGTGAGCTTGACCTCGACGAGACGGGTACCTTTGCCCGACGGGTAGAATGCGCTTGTGCACGCCAGCCGTCCGACTCGCTCCCGGAGGTCCTGATGACCCGCCGCATCGCACTACTCTCGCTTCTCCTGTTGCTGACAGGCGCGCTCCTCGCCGGGTGCGCGCTGCCGGACTCAGACGAGTCCGCCTCGACCGAATCCGCGGAGTCGGCCGCACCGCCGCAGGAGTCCGGAGAGCCGGCCGTGCCGGAAGGCGACGAAGCCCAGGCGGCGGCAGCTGCGATCGGCGAACCAGCCGAGGCGGGGCCGTGGACGGTCGTCGTCACCGAAGCGGAGTACGGGGAGTCTTTTGGCGACCTGTCGGTCGCGAGTGGCTCCCTCCTCAAGGTCGAAGCTGATCTTGCGAACTCGTCCTCAGGCGACCTGAAGGTGTCCCCGACCGACTTCATGCTCTCCGACGGGACGGCGTACACCCTGCCGATGGAGACGGGGCCCGAGCTCACGCCCGAGGTGTTGGTTCCCGCCGGCAAGACGGAGGACGTCTCCATGGTCTTCAACATCCCCGAGGACCGGGCCGACGTGCCCCTCACCCTGATCTTCCAGCCTGCCGAGGGAGATGCGGTCAGCATCCGGGTCACTATCAGATAGAGAGCGGTCGGATGAGGGCTCGCGCATCGGTCCACATAGAGCGGGAGCCGGCAGCGGTCTTCGAGCGGCTGGCCGATTTCGCGTCCCACTCCTCGTGGCGCGCGGACGTGGTGTCGACACAGGTGATAGGGGAGGTCCGGCAGGGCTCACGGATCGTCCAGCGCGTGTCGTTGCAGGGACGCGGCGGTGTCGCCGATCTCGAGATCACCGAGTTCGTGCCCTCCGAGCGCATCTCGTTTCGTGCGCGTGGCGCCTCACGGGGCAGGGGCGGGTTCCGGCTGGAGCGTGAAGGATCCGGGACGCGCGTGAACGTATCGGCCACGGTCGAGCTTGAGGGGTCCGCGGCGCTTGCCGAGAACCGGATCCGCCTCGCCGTCGAGAGCGCGGCGCGCGCGAGTCTTGCTCGCCTGAAAGCACAGCTCGAGGCGGAGGGCTAGCGGGCGCTGGTACGTCCGCTGATGCGGGCGTCGCGGCATCGCGGACCGAGAAGGTCGGGGCGTCCGTCGAGTTACTGAGAACAGGCGTTCTCAGTAACCCGACGCAACTCGGAAGGAATCCGGTACACCCCGCAGTCCCGCTACTTGAGTGGCGAGACCGGCTCTTCGGCAGGCCTGATGGGCGCGATCTCCTCTTCGGGCACCGGCCGCTCGCCGAGCAGCCGGTCGATCGCGCTCGCCTCGCCGAACGACAGCAGCATCGCGAAGGACGCGAACAGGGCCCCTGCGATCATCGTCCACTGCACGCCGATCCACGTGGCGATCACGGGTGCGAACGCGAGCGGGAGCAGCTCTCCGGCCCGCCGGTGGACCTCCGCGGTGCCGATGACCCGTCCGACGGCCTCGGGCGGCGAGTCCCGGTGGATGAGCGTGCGCAGGAGCGGTTCGAGCACCCCGATGACCGTCCCCCACGTCAGCGCGCCCAGGTAGACGACGCGCAAGTCCGCAGTGCCCACGTAGAGAATCGATCCGAAGCCGCTCAAGACGATCGTCACGGCGAGACCGCGCGCCGAGAGCACGCCCGCGCGCAGGCGCGGCAAAGCGGCGGCGCCCATCAGCATGCCGAGCCCGAAGACCGTGTTCACCCATCCGAGGGTCTCGACGTCGGACCGCACGATGTCGCGGAAGAACAGCGGCTCGAGCACGCCGAAGGCGCTGAAGCTCACCCACGCGAGCGTCCCCGCGATGATGTAGTAGCGCAGCGCCCGTACCCGGTATGCCACGCGCATGCCGGCGACCATGTCGGCGAGCGCGTGCTCGCTGTGTTCGTCGCGCGGAGCCGGCGCGCGCACGAGCCGCGCACGCCACACGATGATCGCGGCGGCAAGCGAGGTCGCGGCGTCGAGGACGAAGACCCAGTCGATGCTCGCGTAGCGCACGACCAGCGCGCCGAGTGCCGGCCCGAGCACGAAGGAGAGCGAGCCGGCGCCGTTGAGCATCGAGTTGATGCGCTTGAGCTCCTCGGGGCGCTTGGTGAGGTAGGGCGCGAACGACTCGCCGGCGGTCACCACCGGCGTTCCGACGAACGCCCACAGGCCCGCGATCGCCGTCAGCGTCACCATCGAGTCGGCCCATATGAATGCGAGCGCTGTCGGCACGAAGGCCACCTCGGCTACAGCGAGCACGACGCGCGGCCCGTGGCGGTCGACGAGCACGCCGGCGACGGCGCTGCCCAGCATCGAGGCGATTGTGAGGGCGAACATGAGTATGGCGAGGTCGACGGCGGTGGCATCGAGCTCGAACGCTGCCTTGCCCCACACGCCGACGAAGAACGCCGCCTCGCTGCCTACTCTCGAAAGGAAGCGCGCGGCAACCACTCTGAACAGGTCGATACGTCTCACGGACCCGACTCCCCACGAGGTACCACAGGGCATGATATGCGTTCCGGAGGCGGCTCGATACAGGTAATCGGGTTTCGTCCCGGCCCGGTGCGCGGCCACTGCCGACCCGTCCCAATGACCGCACTGGGCCTGGCCTCGTTTGACACAACATTATCCCTGCTCATAGACTATATGCGATGCGTCGCAACACGTGAGCGGCGCTCCCGGTCGCGGCGGGGGGCGCGTTTCCGGTATGCCTGGCTCCCGCAAGGTGCATAGAGATGCAGCGCTCGGCCTCGACAGCCGGTATTCGACGCACGCCATGGCTCCTTGCGGTGGCGGTCTTCGCCACGGCACTTATCTGGGCGATCGCGGTCACGACCTCGGCTTCCGATGTGCCGGTCGTCGACATGACGGGCGAAGTCACGCGCGACTCGTGTAGCCCCTGCCACATGCGCCTCGACGAGGCGGAAACACCGGGGCTCATCTACAGCCACGGCACCCACCTGCTCATCGCCTGCGCGGTCTGCCATCCGAGCATGCCGCATGAGGCAGGGCAGACGGCGCGGCCGGAGATGGCGGTCTGCTTCACCTGTCACGGCGTTCCCCACGCAGCGGGTCCGGCGCTGGCGTCAGGCCAGTGCGAGACGTGTCACACGCCTACCTTCAACCTGAGGCCGGTATCCCACTTGGAGGCCTGGCCCGAGGAGCCGCACGCGGATGCGGTGGCCGCGGGCGGAACGAACCAGTGCATGCTCTGCCACTACGCGCCCACGGACTGTGACGCGTGTCACGTCGAGCAGTCCGTCGACGTCGGTAAGATGCCGCCGGCCTACATCGCCTCGCTGCCGGTGCGTCCCGACCGGCCGTCGTGGGATATCCCCCTCGGCGGCCCGGTGACGCCTGGGCAGTGCGTCTTCTGTCACTACGACTTCGACGACTTTGAGCCGGGTCGGATCATCTTCTACCACGGCGACCACCTCTCGCTCGGATTCGCGTGCACGAGCTGCCATCCGGTCTTCCCGCACAGCACCGAGGGCACCGTGCGCAACACGATGGCCGATTGCTACCGGTGCCACAGTCTCCAGCACTCCGAACGGGGGCTGGTGGCTACCGAGGAGTGTCTCGACTGCCACCCGCCGTCGTTCCCGCTCGTACCCGAGAACCACACCGAGGAGTTCGTCAACGGCGAGCACAAAGCGATGGTCGAGGACGACGAGACATACTGCACGCTCTGCCACAAGAGCGAGTTCTGCATCCCGTGCCACCGCAACGAGCAGGGCACGGCCGACGGCACGCCGCCGCGCTGGGTGATTCCCGCGGACCACCAGGAGATCGCGTGGCTCTCGCAGCACGGACCGAAGTTCCTCGACGCCGAGGGCACCTGCTGGGCGTGCCACGATTCACCCTCGTGCGAGCGGTGCCATCAGACGCCGATGCCGCACCCCAATGACTGGCTCACCGCCCACGGCGTATCTCCGTTCAGCACGCGCGACCAGACCGACTGCGACATCTGCCACAAGGACCGCGAGTGGTGCCAGGACTGCCACCACGACCAGGTCCGGCGAGTGGACCTCGTCGAGGAGAACTGCACGCCATGTCACGAGGAGATGGCGACCATGCCGCGCACGCAGCTGCGCGACCGCAAGCTTGCTCCTCACGCGGTGCACTTCGAGGTCGCTGAGGTCAAGGGCCGCCCGTATCGTTGCTACGAGTGTCACGCCACGTGGGGCACGAACGGCAACGGGGGCGGGAATGGGTCGGGAGGCGACCACATCGGGTCGCCCGTCGAAATCGGGCATGACCTTCGCTTGTGCTACGACTGCCACGGCGGACTGGACTTCCAAAACGTGCTCATCGCGCCGTGGCCCGGAGCGCAGCTGTGCGGCAGGTGCCACCCCGAGGGTCCGGTGGCCGACGTCGGTGCACCGCCAGCCCAACTCCAGTAGG
>JBBIIC010000025.1:0-12675 GCA_037446725.1 Actinomycetota bacterium | reverse complement strand
GGTGTTTGACAGCCGCGACCGGCGGCCTTACTGTCGCATGCATCGGCTGGGGGGCAGTCTTCCGGCCGTTCGTGTGTCCGTCACAAGGCTCCGGCAAGCAAGGAGACGACACGCATGTCAGCTGAACCCGAGATCGCCACAGTACTGCCGCCCGTTCGGCAGCCGATTGACCGCGTGCTCGCGGCGATTGGCGCGATCCTGCTCATCGCCGTGCTCGGTGCGGGAACGTATCTCGCCTACTCGATCGCCGAGGGGCGGGCCATCGAAGTGGGTGCCACGCCACGCGCGCGGCTCATCGCCGATCTTCACCAGAAGATCGAGGCGTCTCCTGACGACGCGGCGCTGCGCGTGCAGCTTGGTGAGGCGTACGCCGCCGCCGGCAACCACGGCGACGCGATCCGCGAGCTCGAGGCGGCGCTGGAGCTCAATCCCGAGCACACCGGCGCGTACCTTGTGCTCGGGCTCGTGGGGATGATGCAGAAGGACTACGAAGCAGCCGAGTCCAACTTCCTGAAGGTCATCGATCTCACCGAGGACTCGGAGTTCAAGAACATACAGCTCAACCGCGAACTCGCGTTCTTCTACCTCGGCGAGACGGCGCTGGACACCGCCCGATACGAAGACGCGATCGGGTACTTCAAAGCGGCCATCCGGATGAACAAGGCCTCCGCGAACTCCTACTTCGGGCTCGGCCTCGCGTTCAGGGGCATCGAAGACCGAGTGGCCGCGATGGACCAGTTCGAGATCGCGCTCGCCTTCGATCCCAAGTTCGCGCAGGCTCACTACGAGATGGGCCAGATCTACCTCGCAGAGGACGACCGCATCAACGCGGCGGTCCACTTCGCCGAGGCCGCGATGCTCGCACCGGACAACCCGCTGCCGGCAGAGGCACTCGCCTCACTCGGTACGGCAGATGAGTGGGAAGGTAAGGCCCGGGACGGGCTCGCGTCGGGTGACAACGAGGCCGCGCTCGAAGCCGCACTCATCACGAGGGCGCTCGTCCAGGACGAGCCGGCCTACGTTGTACTTCACGCCGAGGTCCTCGAGGCGATGGGGAAGCGCGACGACGCGCTCGACGTGTATGCTGAAGCACTGACGATGGCGCCCAACGACCCCGACATCCAGGCGGCCATCGCCCGGCTCGAGGCCGAGTGACTCTGACCACAGGCGAAGGTGAGGTGCCGGCGTGACCAAGCGCCGCAGGCGGCTGCTCGTTGCGATCATCATCCTGTCGTTGCTGCTCCTGTGTCTCGTGGCGACGATCATCAACTACCGGGCGACCCGGCAACTTTCGGTCCCCTTCATCCGGGTCTCGGCCGACGCGCTCACGCCCCCCGAGTACCTCTACTCGTTCAGCGGGCCGGAGGGCGACCGCCTCGAGCGGCCCATCGGCATACTCGAACACGGCGGACTCGTCTACGTGCCGGACTCGCGCCGGAGCAAGGTGTTCGTCTTCGATGTCGGCGGCGATCTGCAGTACACGTTCGGCGAGGACGTGCTCACCACTCCGCTGTACATCGCGCGAAACCCCCAGGACGGGTACTTCTACGTGTCCGACCGCAGGACCCGTTCCATCCAGATGTTTCAGTTCGACGGGACCCATGTCGGCGAGTTCGACCCCAACCTGCCGGCCGATCAGCTCCCGGCCTTCGAGACGGGTGGCGTCCAGTGGGTGCCGCTCGCTATCGCCTTCGATCCGGACGGCACGATGTACGTGACCGATCTGCTCAAGGGCCACCGGGTGCTCGCCTTCAATCCGGATGGCACGTTCAAGTGGTCGTCGGGCACCACGGGTATCGCCGAGAGTGCGACGTCGAACCCTGGCTACTTCCAGTTCCCCAACAACATCAAGGCGCACGCGGACGAGATCTGGGTCGCCGACAGCAACAACCGCCGCCTGAAGATCCTCGACCTCGACGGCGAGCCGTTCCGCATCATCCCGACACAGGGCCTGCCGCGTGGATTCGACTTCGTGACGCTGGAGAGCAGCGAAGAGACACCGACGACCTACGCGCTCGTGGCCGATACGCTCTCACACGACGTCACGTTCTGGACCGAGGACGGCGAGCGCCAGCTCATCTTCGGCCAGCGTGGCATCCTCGAAGGGGAATTCTCCTATCCCAACGACCTCTCGGTGGGGCAGCGCAACCGGATCTTCGTGACCGACACGAGCAACGGCCGCGTTCAGGTTTGGGGCTGGCCGGAGGACCTCGCTCCGGTGCCGGCGGTCACGGTCCCGCCGTACTGGATGTGGTGCCTGTCGCCGCTGTTGCTCCTGCCGCTGCTGCTCCTGTTCCGTCGCAAGCGCTTCTTCGCGACCGACGATTTCATCGACGTCATGGTCGAGGGCGAGCTGGTGGAGCACCTGGTCAAGGGCAAAGGCCGCAAGTACTGGATGGTCATGCCGGACACCTACGAGCGTTACCGCGACGTGAAGATCGGAGATGTGGAGTTCAAGTATCTGCTGCACTCCGTCGAGCACTCCGATCCGGACGCGCGCTCTATCATGGAGCGTCTCGAGATCGGCTACGACACGGCCGCGGTGCTTTCGGTGGCCATGCGCGCCAGGGTGTTCTGCACTGAGGACGCCGAGCTGCGCCGGTACGCCAAGGCCCTCGAGGTCGATGTCGCGGACCACGAGGAGTATCTGGAGCGGTTCGGCAAGCGCCAGAGGTAGGAGTCGTGTTCGGGGTATCGAATTTCTTGGCGGAGAGTGTTGAAACTCCTGCAGGGAACGGGTAGAATGCTCCCTGTAACTATTGTTACATTCGTTGCGTGTCCGTAACGGGTGCCCACGAATGTGGCAAGGCAAGGTCCCCGGCAGACGAAGACACGAGAGGCCGGCACCTCTCTCACGCAACGCCGAGGCCGCAACAAAGGGGTAAAGGGGCACTATGCCAGGGCACGATTGGTGGGCTCCCCAAGGCGCTGACCCAGCGTGTGTTTCACATACGCATCTTCCATCCGCGCGTTCGTTCGCGCCTTCTTCTTGTAACCTGTCACGCATCAGCGTGTTAGCACCTGCGTTTTGCGTGTATCTCACGAGGGGCACGGAAGGGGGGATCCCGGTCAGCCCGGCGCGTGCGTGACGCGCGTTAGGTTCCCTATCCCGTAACCGATTCACTGAAAGGGGGCAAGGGGAACATGGCAGTAACCAGACGACAGTTCGTCGGCGGAATGACCGCTCTGGCCGCATCGCTCGGATTCAATTCGGCCCAGATCGCCAAGATCACCGAGGCGCTGGCGTACGGCCCATTTGGGACGGGCAAGAAGCCCAAAGTGCTGTGGGTCCATGGTGCGGAATGCACCGGCTGCACGGTCTCATTGCTCAGCCTGTACGAGGACGCACGAGGCCTAGCCGTCCGCGGCACGAACATCAGCACGCTTGATGCTCTCGAGCTTGCGGCGGCGCCCGACTCGCCGCCGCGGACGCTGGCGACGCATCTCGGTGGCGCGTTCAACGTCGACGGTTCGCCCTATGCGGTGAACGTTCAGGACATCCTGATTGACTGGGTCGACTTGCAGTACCACGAGACCGTCATGAGTATGGGTGGCGACCTCGGCTACCGCGTTCTTGCTGAGAACATGACCTACAGCGCCGGCAACGACCCGTTCGTTCTCGTGGTCGAGGGTGCCGTGCAGGACAAGAAACTCGGCGGTGCGTGGGGCGACGACGGCAGCCATCCCTGGTGTTCCGTTGGCATGCCCAACAAGGCGGCTGAGACTGTCGCGCCTGGTCTCGAGGATCTGTCCTTTGACGACGTGGTCGAGATGCTGTCGACGCGTGCTGACTGTGCTGCGGTCATCGCGATCGGCCAGTGTGCGACGTTCGGCGGCATCCCCGCCTCGGTCTCACCCCAGTTCAAGGACATCCTTGGTGTGGGCCAGGGCGACAACAAGGGTCGTCAGACCGGTGTGATGGGTACCCACGAGTTCCTGACCTGGAAGTCGACCCCTGCGGGTAACAGCGACGCGGCGAAGCGAGCCAAGGCAGCTGCGGCGGCGAACAAGGTCGTGAACGTGCCCGGATGTCCGACCAACTCCTGGTGGTTCGTCCTTTCGGTCGTCTGCTTCCTTGTCGACCTCAATGCCACGCTGGGAGCACCGGTCGGCACGAAGGGTCCGCTCGGCATCCTCACCGCAACGGCCGGCCTTCCGGCGATCACCGGCGGCGTCGATACCACTCGTCGCCTCAAGGCCGTCTACGGTACTCCGCTCCACGGCCCGGCATGCGCTCGCTACGGCGAGTACGTAAAGGGCAACTTCGCGGAGGACCCTGGCCAGGACGGCTGCCTGCAGCTCATCGGCTGCAAGGGCCCGTCGGTCAACTCGACGTGCGGCGTCCACGGCTGGAACGGCCAGCAGCCCGAGAACAGGGCAGCTCTTCGTGGCGCAGACTCCATCGACTCGTACGGCGTCGCCGACTTCGGCGGCAAGCAGGGCGGCAACTGCATCATGGCCGGTCACCCTTGCATGGGCTGTACGGAGCAGGGCTATCCCGACGCATTCGTCCCGTTCGTTCTCCGGTAGGACAGGAAGGAGGGAACATACATGGCTACTTATCCCGGACCGATTACCAACGAAGTCGACCCGATCTCACGAATCGAAGGTCACCTCGGCGTTGCGGTCAACGCGCCCGATGGTGTCATCACGAGCGCGTATACGCACGGCAACCTGTGGCGCGGCTTCGAGAACATCGCCATCGGGCGTGAACCGAACGATCCGATCACGCTCATGCAGCGTATATGTGGCGTTTGACCCGTGCCGCATGGCACGTGTGCCACATACGCCGCTGACGCGGTTCTCGGCTACAGCAAGAGCTACATGACGTGGGACACCGTCACGATGGGCGGTGGCATGGGTGTGCCGGCCAAGGCCGTGCACCTGCGCAACCTCGCCGTGGCGTGCGACAACCTCATGTCGAGCATCACGCATTTCTATCACCTCGCTGCTCCGAGCTACGTCCAGGGCCCGAACATGCCGCCGTGGACGCCGTACTGGAACAACGCGGACTACGATTCGCGCCTCCTGTCCAACGGCCGGGCACTTCCCGAGGTCGTGGAGGGTTTCTCCAAGGACCTGTGGTCTGCAGTCATCACCCAGTACGTGAAGGCACTGCGTATGCGTCGCCTGGTCTTTGAGGCCAGCGCGCTCTTCATCGGCCGCGCGCCGATGACCTCGAACCTCGTCGCCGGTGGCGTCACGGTTAACGCCACTGACGCGGACTTCCAGGCTCGCTGCGACAAGTTCAAGGAGATCATGACCGAGGTCGGCAACTTCATCGCCAAAGAGTACGTCCCGGTTGCCCTCGCGCTCAGCGCGCTGTATCCCGGCTATGACAACACGAACAATGCTGGCGGTGGTTGGGGTGCCGGTCTCGGCGACTTCCTCGCCTGGGGCAACTACCCGCTTCCTGGCGGTGGCATCGGAGTCATGGGCGGCACGCTGGACAACACCACTGTTGCGCCTGCGTTCGCACACGGCGCTCCCGATCAGTTCATGACCGGCTACGCGAGTGTCGACACCGCGATTCAGCGCGTGAAGAACGGCCTGCGTGAGTTCATCACCTACTCCCGCTACGCCGACCTTGACACGCCTGAGTTCGACGCCGAAGACAAGGCGTACCCGGGCGATGTCACGCGTACGGTGCCCGATCGCGACAAGGCGAACGCGTACACGTACCTCAAGGCACCCCGCTTCGATGGCAAGGCCAGGGAAGTCGGCCCGCTGGCGCGCATGTACGTCAACGGTATCTTCCAGAACAACGTCGAGCTGGCGACCACGGTCAATCCGGCTGGACTCGTTGGCTACTCGGCGTACAAGAAGGTGGTCGGGGCGATTGAGGGCCTCGATCCAGCCATGATCGCGGCAGACATCGCAGTCGCGCTCGTTCGTGACGGCCTTGCGACGCTCAGGGTGGATCTCTCGATCGATGGCGGTGCTGCTTCTACGATCGTGGTTGGCAAGACGGTGGGTACTGGTGGAGCAACACACGCGATCGGAGACCTGACCGAGGCGATTATCACAGCCGCGTACACCCAGGGTTCGGTCAACGTTGGTAGCGCTGTTTGGGCCTTCAGCAACGCCGTCATCACCGGCACCGTCGCGAGCCACGTGCTCGCGCTGAAGGCCGGCATCTCCACGATGGATCGTATCCGTGCGCGTGCCCTTGAGTCGCTCGTTCACATCCAGCTCGTCAATGGGCCTGCGAATACGTGGGCCGGCGGCTGGATCGCCGACGTCAAGGCACTGGGCGCTGGACCGACCTTCATCGCGAAGCCGACTCCGCCCGGCTTGAGGAAGGGCTTTGGCTGCATCGACGCTCCGCGTGGTGCGCTCGCGCACTTCTCCACCATCAACAACGGCAAGATCACCGCGTACCAGTGCGTTGTTCCCTACACCTGGAACGGTTCGCCGAGAGACAAGTTCAACAAACCCGGTCCGACGGAGAAGGCACTCGAAGGCGTGCCGTGGGCCAACAACATCCCGGTCTACGTCGGGCCCGGGGGTGGAACACCCAAGCCGGCCAAGGCTGGCGGCGTGGAGGTCTTGCGTGTCGTGCAGTCCTTCGACCCGTGTATCGCATGCGCGGTACACTAACCCTGTGACAAGGAGGTGACAGAGTGAAGAGACTTGGCATTCTAGTAGTGCTCAGCTGCGCGTTCCTACTCGCGTTTAGCGGAGTCGCCTACGCGAACTTCGCGATTCACGGCGGGTACTCGCTCGATACCGACGCCTGCGCCGGCTGTCACAGGGCACACACGTCGTTCTCGGAGCTGACCTGGAGCAACAGGTACGATCCGAGCATCCAGCAGAGCGCGCTTCTCGTGTCGTCCGCTGACACGATGACCGAGTTCTGCAACACGTGCCACGGTTCGGATGCTCCGGGTGCGTCCACGAACGTCGTGGACGGCATCTTCGACTCCGGCCCGTCCGGTGAGGATGGGGTCGTCAAAGGCGGCGACAACGACGGTGTGACGGTTCTGTACGAGACCAACTCCACGTTCGGCGCCACCCTCAACGGCGGCGGCTTCAGCAACCTCAACGGTCGCCCGATGTCCTCCATGCACGGCATGGACGCGGCGGGCACGATGTGGGGCTTCGGTGCTTCTGTGGAGGACGCTGAGCTCGTGAACTTCACGTGCACCAGCTGCCACGACGTCCACGGTAGCTCCAACTACCGCCTGCTGAAGGACTCCCTCAACGGTCAGCCGGTTGGTGGCTACCTGGCCAACGGCACTCCGCAGCCGTGGGTCATCTCGGCTGAGGAAGGCTACCCATCCGGTGGCTGGCTCAAGCACGAGCCCGGTGCCGCGCAGATGGCGCTCTACCGCCCGAACTACACGGCTCCCGAGTACGCCTATCAGCCGCCGGTTGCAGGCACGCAGCGCTCGATCTCCGGCTGGTGTGCGGGCTGCCATCAGCAGTACATCGTCCGTGAGAGCGCGTACGACTACGGTGCTGCTGAGGCCAACGGCGAAGATCCGTCCGATCCGGCGTCCCCGGCGTTCAACCGTCATCGCCACCCGATGAACATCACGCTGGCCGCTGGCGTGGGCGAAGACCGCTCCCTCATGGAGGAAGTGCGACTGCAGCCCGGCATCAGCATCAATGAGTCTCAGACTGCTGGTGGCTACGGTCCGACGTACGCCCTGCCGCTCGAAGCCCGTCCGGGTAGCCCGAACCCGCGTGGGACCTGGGACACCCAGGACTACATGGGCTGCCTGACCTGCCACCGTGCACACGGCACGGATGCCGTGATGACCGGTTGGGCTGAGGCGACGATCGAACGGAACTCGATCACGGATATCTGGGGTCCGGTTCTCGCTCCCGGCACTGGTGGCGTTGAGCCGACGCTTGACAGCGCGCTGCTCCGCTTCGACAACCGAGGCGTGTGCGAGCGCTGCCACAACAAGTAGGACTCGCAAGCATGATCTGAAGGCCGCGTAGCCTTCAGAGGCACTGATGGCGGGCCCCGGGTCGCTCGACCCGGGGCCCGCCGAGTGCCCTGCCGAGATCGGCTGTGATGTACAGTCGAACGGTCCGCGACGAGCGTCGCTGGCCATGACCGATTCTGAAGACCGCGAACGGAGACTCGATGACGGATCACGATGCACGCGGAGCTGGCTGGGCGGGCTATCGCGCCCTCGGTCTGGTTGACAATCCGTTTCGCATCCCGGAAGGGACGGGCGAGTACGAAATCGGGACCAGGGCGGCCACCCGTGCTACCGCGCTCAGAACACTCTCGGCCGTAGAGGAAGCGCTTGCCGCCGAGCGCCTGAGACCAGTACGCGTCGTCAAACCGTCCGATATTCCCGCGTATTACCCCCGGTCGGTGATGACTACGGTCTTGCGCGAACTCGGTACCGGCAGCCAGTCCGGTCTTCTGCCCGTGTACGTCCAGCTGATCATGATGAGGAAGGGACGGATACGGGGCACCCTCTCGGCCCTTGCGGAGTTGCTCGTGGCGCGAAGTATCGACACGACTATCGCGCACTACGCGCATCGCGCGCTTGGCGAACCGGACACCTCACTCGACGAGTGGCTCCCTGTCGAGACACTGGGTATCGAGGAGCTGGTGGAGAAGCTAGAAGCCGAGCCGGAGACCTCCATAGCGGACCTGTTCGGTCCTCTGGTTGACTTGCGTGATTCGCAGGAGGGCGGCATTGCCGAGGTCATGCGCGCGTCTGGCATGCGCCAAGCCGGGCAAGAACTGGATCCAGCCGAAGACGACGACACCTCTGAGGACGACGTAATCGACAGGCTCGACGCACTGGTCGATGACGCTCAGACGGCACCGGCCGAGCTTGAGGCACAGGGAGAGTCGGAGGCGGAGCGCATCGCTGAGGAACGGCTCGCGATCGTGAAGTACGTGATCGCCCACGCCAAGAAGCACGCATCGCCGGTGATCGCTCGCGGTTTGAAGGCGTATGTCGACAGCGGGACTGCTGCGATGGCGCAGGAACTCAAGGTCACGCGTGCACCTCGCAAGACGCTCGGGGCCCTCGCTAGATTCGCCGGGCTCACGTTCAGGTCGGTCGTGATCATCTACGACGGCTTCGAGGCGTGGCCGGACATTCCGGAGGATCTGCGCGCGACGATCGTGAGTGGGCTTTCCGAAGTGCGGCTCGCGCTCGGCGGACATGGCACGGTGCTCATAGCCGGATCCGATGATGCGCCTGAGATCGATGACCAGTTCGCGACCGCCATCCGCGTGGATTGGGCGATCCCGGAGCTGGAGCAGATCCAGGAACCGGAAGCGTCGTGCGACGCTGAGCTGCTCAAGCGCTGGCTGAAGGATGCCGCGCTTCCGGGTGCGGATGTCGCAGGCCTGGCGAAGCGTGTGGAGGGTGTGTGTCTGGGCGCGCAAGACCTCGCGTCTGGCGTAGCCCTTGCTGCAGATGAGGTTGAGAAGGCCGCAACCGACGCCATGCGAAGCGAAGTCCCGTAGGGAGTCGGTCCTGCGGAGTTGGAGGAGCATGAGCCCGGCCGATACGCCCTCGCCGCCGAGGGCCACGGACAGCACCTCTCGAGCACGTGAGCTGATGGCGTCGAACGCGTTCCGCATCGGCATTGTCGCTGTGGCTGCAATCTTCTTCTTCGGCGCGTGGGCGTTCGCCGAGCTGGGGCGCGAGGACGCCCCATCCGGTCAGCCCGGCATCCAGACGACACTCGACGACGAGTACGAACGTGCCAGGACACTCGCCGAGTCCGGCGATACCGACGGGGCGATAGCACTCCTGGAGCGCATCAGTGCCGAGGACCCTGATCACGAGCGGGCGGCGGCACTGCTGCGGCAGCTGAGGGCCGCCGACGCGACGGATGCTTCGGGCGATGACGACACGGGTGGTCAGTCCGGCCCCGGCACGAGCCCCGAAGACCCCGGCGGCGGGCCCGGCACGGACGAGCCCCGCGATGACTCCGCGTATCTCGTGGCCGTCGGGGACCTCGACGCGCTCCTACCCCAGGTGATCTCGGGTTGGCAGCGAGGCACTGCGGAGAAGACCGATGTCGACGCGACCGTGCCTTTCACGGCGGCCCCGACGACAGCCGTGAGCCGAGCGCTGTATGCGGTCCACGATCGCGGCTCGGCGGATGATGCGGTGCGGTTCATCGAGGATACGAGCAAGGTAGTGTATAGCTCGGACGGCAGCACCGTCCCGGTCGGCGTCGTTGACGGCTACTTCGGCACAGACGGTGGCAGGCTTGCCACGGTCGCCTTTGCCCGCGGCAGGTACGCCTTCGAGGTGGTGGTCACCGTGTCCGAAGGCGAGCCCGCATCCGTCAGGGATGCAGCGATAGCGCTTGCTCGCGAGTTCGGGGCGACCCGCTAGGTTCTTAGAACGGAGTCCGCATGCTTGGCAATTCGACAGCCCCCGCCAGAGGCCTCGCGCCTGCCAACGGTCTCGGCTCTCGGCTCTTGAGCCTCGTTCTGGTCGCCGCGCTGGCCGTACCGGGCACTCTCGTGGCCCCGACATCTGCTCACGCGTCCAGCACTACGACGCGGGCGAGCGTCACGAGTGCCGGAACCGAGGTCACTCATGACAGTCTCAACGCCTCAATCAGTGGAAATGGTCAGTTCGTTGTCTTTGAATCAGACGC
Source organism: Actinomycetota bacterium (assembly GCA_037446725.1). Lineage (GTDB taxonomy): Bacteria > Actinomycetota > Coriobacteriia > Anaerosomatales > SLCP01 > JBBIIC01. The sequence goes on along the minus strand of JBBIIC010000025.1, from coordinate 2,073 downwards.
GACTGACCTGGTTTCGTCCGACATGAACAGCGCGAGAGACATCTTCGTGAAGAACGTGCAGACCGGCGCGATCGAGCTGGTCAGCGTCTCCGGATCCGGTGAACAGGCCAACAGCAGCAGCTACAACTCCACTATCTCGGACGATGGACGCTACGTGGCATTCGAGTCGATGGCCACCAACCTCGTAACGGGCGACAGCAATCGCTACAAGGACGTGTTCGTCAGGGATCGACAGACGGGCACTACAAGGCGCGTCAGCGTCACGACCGGCAATCCGGGGACTCAGGCCAACGGCCTGAGCGAGAACCCGGTAGTCTCTGGCGACGGCGGCTACGTTGCCTTCGAGTCGTCCGCAACGAACCTCGTCTCCGACTCCAACACGTTTCGTGACGTATTCGTTCGAGACCTGAACGCCAGTACGACCACTCGAGTGAGTGTCGCGAACGGAAGTCCCGGTGCCCAGGCGGTCGGTGGCGGGAGCAGGAAGCCCTCCATCTCGACCAACGGCCAGTACGTCGCCTTCGAATCGCGGGCCACGAATCTCATCGGCACGAATGTGGACACCAACGGCAAGAGCGACATCTTCGTGAGGGACCGGGTCGCCCAGACGACTGTGAGGGCCAGCGTCACTTCGAGCGGCGCGCAGGCGACGGGGGATTCCAACAACCCCGCGATTTCCGGTGACGGCGCGCTGGTCGCCTTCGAGTCGTATGCCACGAACCTGGTTGCGGGCGACACCAACGGAGCAGTCGACGTCTTCGCGCGAGGGCGTGCCGGTTCGCCGGCGACGCATCGCGTCAGCGTGACGTCCGCCGGTGCGCAAGCCAATTGGGGCAGCTACAATCCCTCGCTGTCGCACACCGGACGGCTGGTGTCGTTCGACTCGGCAGCGACGAACCTCATCGCCGGGGACGTGAACGGCTCAGACGACGTCTTCATCAGGGACCGCACCGCGGGAACGACCGTGCGTGTGAGCGAGTCTTCGGCCGGGGTGGCCGGCAACAACCACAGTCAGCGCGGCTCCGTGCTACTCGCCGGCAACGAGATGACTGTAGCATTCGATTCGATCGCGACGAACCTTATTGCGGGCGACACCAATGCCAAGATGGACGTGTTCATCAATCGGTGGCAGTCCGTGCCGACGGGCACCATCACCATAGCCGGTGGGGCCGTCGCCACCAACCAGACGAGTGTGAGCGTATCGCACACGGTCAGCTGGGGACTGAGCACGGCGGGCCAGATGCGGCACAGCATCAACGGGGGCGCCTGGTCCGGCTGGGAGACATACGCTGTGTCCAAGTCGATCACGCTACCCGCGGGCGACGGGACCAAGACGGTTCGCGTCGAGTTCAAGGACGCTGCGGGTAGGGTTTCGACCGACCTGATCCAGGACGACATCGTCCTTGACGCCACCGCACCCACCGGTACGATCGCGGTTAACGCCGGTGCGATGTACGCAACATCGACTGTGGTCAGCGTGAATAACTCAGTGAACTTCACCATTGCCGGGGCGCACGCGACGCAGGCGATGCGCTTCACCACCAACAGCGGGAGCACGTGGACCGCTTGGGAGCCCTACGCTGCGAGCAAGAGCGGACTGACGCTTCCCTCAGGCAACGGCCCCAAGACCGTGCGCGGCGAGTTCAAGGACGCTGCCGGCAACGTCGCCACGCTGACCGACACCATCACGCTCTCGACCATCGCGACCGTCACCCGCATCTCCGACGCCACCCGCTTCTCGACCGCGGTCGCCATCGCGCGCGCCTCCTATCCTTCCTGGGCAGGCGTCAAGCACGTCGTCATCGCGTCAGGCGATGACCGTGCGGCGGCAGACCCGCTTGCCGCTTCAGGCCTCTGTTGGGCCTACGACGCCCCCATGCTGCTCGTAAGCGCCTCGAACACCCCTGCGGAGGTGAAGTCGGCCATCGCCGAGATCACCAAGGCAAACGGCGAGATCACCATCCACGTGGTGGGAGGACCGGTCTCGGTGCCCGCCGCGCGCGTCAGCGAGCTCGTGGCCGCAGGAGGAGGGTCTGCCAAGGTCAAGACCGACCGCGTCCTTTCGACCGGCGG
>JBBIIC010000024.1:0-30616 GCA_037446725.1 Actinomycetota bacterium | reverse complement strand
AGCGGGGCGAACATCGCGGCCGCACTTCGCGTCGCATCGCGTCCCGAACTCGAGGGCACCGTCGTGATGACGGTCGCCCCGTCCACCGGCGAGCGGTACCTTAGCACGAAGCTCTGGGAGGAGCTGGTCTAGCCGAGTGCGCGCTTGACCGCGGCGACGACCGCATCGACGTTCATGCCGAGCTCGGCCATGACGGTGTCGCCCGGTGCCGACGCGCCGAACCGGTCGATGCCGACTGCGACCGGCCCTTCGCCGAGGTAGTTCACCCACCCAAGCGTTCTGCCGGCCTCGACAGTGACTATCGGCACGCCTGCGGGCAGCACCGATGCGCGGTATTCGGCGGACTGGGCGGCGAACAGGTCCGGGCAGGCCATGCTCACCACGCGGGCCCGGACGCCGCCGCCGGCAAGCGCGTCGCGCGCCTGCAGCGCGAGGTGAACCTCCGAGCCACTCGCCACGAGCACGACATCGGCGTCACCTTCATCCCCTGCGAGGACGTAGCCACCGCGCAGGGTGCCACCGGCCACCTGCGGGTAGTCCGCCGGGTCGAGCGTGGGCAGCTTCTGGCGCGAGAGCGCCAACATGACGGGGCCGCCGCGGTGCTCGAGCGCGATCCGCCACGCGACCGCGGTCTCGTTGGGGTCGGCGGGCCGCACCACCAGTGAGTTAGGGATCGCCCGCAGGGCGAGCAGGTGCTCGATGGGTTGGTGAGTGGGGCCGTCCTCGCCCAGGCCGACGCTGTCGTGGGTGAAGACGTGCACCACGTGCAGATGGCTCAGCGCGGCGAGTCGGATCGGCGGGCGCATGTAGTCGCTGAAAACGAGGAAGGTCGAGCCGTAGGGCACGAACCCTCCGTGGTACGCCATGCCGTTGAGCACCGAGCCCATGCCGTGCTCCCGCACGCCGAAACGAAGGTTGCGCCCGGCGCGGTCGGCGGCGCTGAAGTCGCCGAACCCCTCGAGCAGCGTCTTGGTGCTCGGCGCGAGGTCGGCCGAGCCCCCCATCAGCTCGGGGAGCGTCTCGGCGAGCGCGTTCATGACCTTCCCTCCCGCTTCGCGCGTGGCCATCGAGCCGTGCGCCGGCGTGAAGACGGGAAGCGCGTCGGTCCAACCCTCCGGCAGCTCGCCTGCCATGCGGCGCTCGAACTCGGCGGCGAGTTCGGGATGCTCGGCGCGGTAGGCGTCGAAACGCTCGCGCCACTCGGCGTGCCACGCGGCACCGCGGTCGGTCGCCTTCCTGAAGTGCGCGAGCGCCTCGTCCGGCACGTAAAACGTCGGCTCGAGTGGCCAGCCGAGCGCCTCTTTGGTGAGCCTTACCTCGTCGGCGCCTAGCGGCTCCCCATGTGCCGAGGCGGCGTCCTGCTTGTTGGGACTGCCGTAGCCGATGTGGGTCCGGATGGCGATGAGCGACGGTGCCCCCGTCTCGGCGCGTGCTTCCTCGATGGCCAGCTCGATGGCGGCGATGTCGGTGCCGTCCTCGATGCGCTGCACGTGCCACCCGTACGCCGCGAAGCGCGCGACCGTGTCCTCGGTGAACGCGAGATCCGTCGAGCCTTCGATGGAGATCCGGTTGTCGTCGTAGAGCGCGATGAGCTTCCCGAGCTTCAGGTGCCCCGCAAGCGAGGCAGCTTCCGAGGCGACGCCCTCCATGAGGTCGCCGTCGCTGCAGATGGTGTAGGTGTGGTGGTCGACGACGGTGTGGCCGGGCTGGTTGAAGCGCGCCGCAAGAGCTGCCTCGGCGATCGCCATCCCGACCGCGTTCGAGATCCCCTGGCCGAGCGGGCCCGTGGTGGCCTCGACACCCGGGGTCAGGCCGAACTCGGGATGTCCCGGCGTGCGGCTGCCCCACTGGCGGAAGCTCTCGAGCTCGGCCATCGGCAGGTCGTAGCCGGTCAGGTGCAGAAGCGCGTAGAGCATCGCGCAGCCGTGGCCGCCGGAGAGCACGAACCGGTCGCGGTCGGGCCAGGCCGGGTCGGCCGGGTCGAAACACAAGAAGCGGTCCCACAGCGTGTATGCCATCGGCGCGGCGCCCATCGGCATGCCCGGATGGCCTGAGTTGGCCTTCTGGACCATGTCGATCGCGAGGAAGCGCATCGTGTTGATGCACAGGTCGTCGAGGCGTGCGTTCATGGTGTTCTCCGTCCGCCGCGCAGGGTGTATGGTTCCGCTGGAGTGTCGGGGTTCGCACACTACATACCCGAAGGCGGTAGCGGTGGAGCGCCGCTGCAGGTGACGATGCGGGGGAGGCCGGGCGATGGACGCGCTGTGGGTCGTGGCGGTTCTTACGGGTGCCGCGTTAGCGTGGACGGTATGGCTCACTCGGTCGGTGGTCCGGGGAGGCGCATCGGACGACAGGGGTCGTGAGATCGACGGGGTGCGGCCCGGTGCCGCGGAGCGCGAGCCGGGAGTTATCACGGCGTATCACTACCGCACGTCAAGCCGGTTCGGCGAGTACGTTCAAGTGCGGTTCGCTGAAGGCGCGCTGCGGATCTCCGGCCGCAGGCTCGATCCCGGGACCTACTCCTTCTTCATAGGTCTGCAGGTCCTCCTGATGGCCCTGGCCCCCCTGGCGCTCTTGTCCTCCGCAGTGAGCGCCGAGTGGTGGATGGCGGTGGTGGGGGTGGTGTCGTTCGTGGCGTTCTTCCCGGCCTCGGCGGCGATGGCAGGGGGCTTGTGGGAGGGCCCGGGGATCGGCGCATGTCAGGAGCCGGCGACCTTCCCCCGCGTCGAGCTCCCGCTCGAGAGCATCGGGGACATCCGTCTCGGCCCGGGCTGGTCCCGCAACCGCCTGGGCTGGGTGGTATGGCCCTTCGTCAAGCCGATCGATGCGCTGGCGGCCGGACACGCGGTGTCCTTCGAGGGGCCCGACCCGGTCACCGGTCGCCGGGTCGTCTACGCCATGCACTTCTACACGACAGAAGAGGCGGCGGCGTTCGTCGAGGCTCTCGAGAGGTGAGGGCCGCCCGGCTCTGGTAGGCTGAACCGAGAGGCGAGCGACGTCCGCCGGATGCCGCGGGTCCGCACCTCGCCTGACGAACCATGGGAGGCGCACGTGAACAAAGACCTGCTCACCGCAGAGATCACGCAGGCGATGCGCGACCACGACAAGCCGCGGCTTTCGATACTGCGTATGGTCAAGAACGAGATCGACACGCGCGAGAAGGAGACCGGCGAGCCCGTGGCTGACGAGGACGTCGTCGCCGCACTCAAGAAGGTGCTCAAGCAGACCGGCGAGACGCTCGAGGCCTCCGAGAAGGCCGCCACGAACGCCGAGCGCACCGAGCTGTTGCGTACCCAGGTCGACATCCTGGAGGGCTGCCTGCCCGAGCAGGTCACCGGGGACGCGCTCCTCGCCGTCGTCGAGCGCGTGTTCGCCGAGAATGAGTTCGCCGGCAAGCGCGACATGGGCAGAGCGATCGGCATGGTCGTCGCCCAGACAGGCGGCAACTGCGACAAGGCCGAGGTCGCACGGATCGTCGGCGGCCGGCTTGCCTGACGCGTGAACCCTCCGCGCATCACCGAGGTCTTCCCCGGCATCTGGACGGCCGAGGTAGCGCTCCCTGGCTTTGAGGTGCGCAGCGTCGCACTCGTCGGCTCACGGCGGATGCTCGTGTTCGATACGCTGCTGCACCCGTCCGACATGCAGCCATTCAGCGAGCTTGCGGGCGACAGGGACGTCGTCACCGTCTACAGCCACGCCGACTGGGACCACATCTGGGGAACGGCCGGCCTGCCCGAGCGGGGCGGCGGGCTCGTCGCACATGCGGCGTGCGCCGAACGGTTCGCCGTCGAAGTGCCGCACACGCTCGCAGAGCGGCGCGTGGCCGAACCGGGGACATGGGACGACGTCGAGCTCGTCGCGCCGACCAAACCGTTCGAGACGGCCTTCGAGCTCGACGTCGATCCGTGGACGGTGGAACTGCATCACCTGCCCGGCCACACGAGGGACTCGGCGGTCGCGTGGGTCCCCGAGGCCGGCATGCTGCTCGGCGGTGACGCGGTGGAGGACCCGTGGCCGCTCGCGGACGATGAGGCGCTACCGCTCGGCCCCTGGATCGAGGGTCTGCGGCGATGGTCAGACGATCCTCGCCTCCGAACGGTGATCCCCGCACACGGTCCGGTGCAGGACCGCGGGCTTCTCGAACGCAACATCGCGTACCTGTGCGCGCTGCGCGACGGCACCCCCTATCCGATCCCTGAGGGCGCCGATCCCTTCTACATCGAGCACTACAAACGCGATCGGGAGCGGTACGGGCCCCCCCGATAGTGGGTGCTTAAGCCGTAGGCGCTCGCGCCGCACCTCGTGTGCAAACGCGATGTGCAAACACCCGCCCCCTCACCAGGAGGCGGGTGTTTTGCTAGCGTGTAGCGAAGCGGGCGCCGTCTGGTGTCTGTGACAGTCCCGGCCCCGGCCCCCGAGGGAGCGCCCGTGCGGTTTCGCGCCGCCCTGATAATACCGCTTCTCGCATCACTTCTTCTGCTGCCGGGCTGCGCGCTCGATGGCCTGGTGAAGCTGCCCACCGACGTCGTCTACCCGAGCATCGAGCCGGTGGCCGACGCCGAATCGATGGCACCCGTCGAACTTACGTGGACGTTCGAAGGCTCGGCCGCGAGCCTCTCGGTAGCGGTGGACGCGGCTGTCTACCGGGGCGCCAAGAGTGCCCAGAAGTCCGCGCTCTTCTTCAAGGAGATTGACGAACTTGAGTGGATCCCCGAGTACTACCGGGCCTTTGTCGATGAATCGCACCAGGAGCCGATGTACGAGTCGATGCTCTTCGGCCTGCGGCGCCTGCGAGACTCGCTCGGCCTGGACGACGACCGCTACGCCGAACTCATCGTCACCGCGGTGCAGTCGCTCGAATACCGCACCGACCCCGTCTACCTCGAGCCGAAGTTCCCGGTGGAGACGGTGGGCGACGCTGACGGAGACTGCGACGATAAGACGCTCCTCGCAGCGGCCCTGCTCTCCCGCGAGGGGTACGACGTCGCGATTCTGCTCTTCACGCCCGAGCAGCACGTCTCGCTCGGCATCCGCACCGACGGCAGCACGTACGGTGGGAGCGGCTACGCCCTCGTCGAGACGACGACGCCCACGCTCTTCGGATGGGTGCCCGACACCCTCAACGGCGGCGACGTGATACTCGAGTCCGAGCCGATGGTCATCCGCATCGGCGAAGGGACCCGGTCCTACGGCGCCGGACGGCAGACCGACGCGATTCGGGAGGCGTACGACCGGGCTGTCGAGGATGTCGAGCGAATGGGCCCGCGCATCGCCGATTCGCAAGCCGAACTCGACCGCAGGGTGACCGAGGTCGAGGCGTTGCGCGCTGAGCTCGACCGCCTCGCGGCCGCCGGTGACGTCACCGCCTACAACGTCGGCGTCCCCCGCTACAACCAGCTCATCTCCGAGTACAACTCCGCCGTCGCCGTACACAACGAACTCGTTGCCGAGCAGACGCGAGCGGTCGAGACCGCCAATCGCATCATCGACGAGCAGAGCGATCGGCTCGGGCTCGCGCGCTGGCTCGGGGTCTCGCCCTAGCGGACGTGGTCGCCGAACAGCGGGCCGACCGCACGGTCCGCCGCGCGAACTGAGAGCGCGTACACGGTCGCCTTCCTCGTCGCGGTGTCCCTTGCGATTATTGACGGCTCACCCTCTCCGATCACCGGGTGGCTTGCGGTCACGCTCGCGGCGGCGCAGGCCGGGGCGGCCTGCGGTGCCGTTCTCGATCGCCACTGGGGCGCGCCTGTTCTGGCGGGCGCCTCGGCACTCGGCATGCAGCTCGGGACCATCGCCGCGGGCATCTTCATGCAGGCGGCACCTGTCGCCATCGACTCCGAGGGCACCGTGCAGCACCTGTACTTCGCGCTCGCCCAGGGGATTGTCGGTGCGTCCACCGGGGCGAGCGTCGGGGCTGCTGCGGCGTGGCTCAAGCAGGAGGCCGCGCGCGAGAACGCGACCGGGGAGGCATGATCACTCAGCTTCCACCCGAGCGGGTCGCTCTGCCCCGAAGTGGTCGAGCACGCGCAGCGCACGCCACGTGAGCCACTTGCTCGGCCGGCCCTTCTCCTCGACGTCGGCGAGCATCTTGCCGTTGAACGTCGTCCGCAGCATCCAGCGCATCTGCACGTCAGCGGCAGTGCGCACGAGATCGAGCGCGGGCTCGTACTCCGGCCGCCGGGGCTCGGCCATGCCTGCCAGCGCGAGGAGCGCCTCGAGCGCGTCGGAGTTGTACGACAACGGAAAGCCGAACCGCAGCCACCCCGGCTTCTCCTTGTAGTGCAGCTCGCGGTGCTCGGCGAGGAACCGGTCAAGAAGGCCGGTGCGCTCGGCGGCGGGCACCGACCAGACCATGTCCTGGAACTCGCGCGATTCTGCCGGCAGACAGCGGAAGACCTCCTTGTCGCGGAGCGCGGCGATACACGCGTCGCGCAGTCCCTCCGCACCGTTGGGCCAGAGCTCGCGCGGCACCTCGCCGAGGAAGAGCAGCACCTTGGGCGTGAGCATGTGGCAGTAGCCGTTGAGCTGGTACTCCCCGCCGCTGCGGCAGTCCACGAAGCCGAGCTCGCGGTAGAGGTTCGCGCAGTAGGCGAGTGCCGCGACGACGCGCTCGTCGCGCTCCCAGCCCATCCGCGCGAGTGCGCGCCCGACGTTCGCGGTCAGGCAGGTGATCGAGCCTGCAGGGCGCATGTTCGTCGCGCTCCACGAGCCGTCGGGGAGTTGTCGTGAGAACGCGTACTCGGCTGCGGCCTGCACGCGCTCGTCGTCTCCGGAGGCGTGCAGCTCTCCGAGGAAGTGCACCTGCCAAAGCGACCCGCCGTACTTCTGGTAGTCGCGGGCCGGGGGCGCCCACGTGCCGTCGGGCTGCATGAGGTCCAGGATGCGTGGGACGGGCCCGAAGTCGTTGCGGCGCGCCCAGAGGGCCGCGAGTTCGGCGGAGCCGGGTTCGCCGAGCAGCTCCCGTCGCACGAGCACCGCGACGGCGGGATTGTCCTCCCCGGTGAGCCACTCGAGTGTCTCGCCGGGCAACTGGTGGGCGGTCGGAGTACGCACGGCGGCACCTCCCGCAGAGGAATGTACCGCCGTGCATCCGTTTCTACTCGGCTGCTCCGGGGGTGTCGTCGATGACCTCGACGGTCTCGACGACGATCTCGGGTCCGGCCATGCGGATCGACGCACCTTCGAAGCGCTCGCCCGTGAGCGCGACCATCGAGCCCTCCAGCGGACGAAGTTCGCCATCGAGCTCGTCACCGTTCGCGATGACAGCGATCGCCGTCGCACCCTCGCCCTCGGCCGCGGTTGGGTCGGTCACGGCCCAGAACCCGCCCTCGAGGTCGACCCACGAAAGCGTTCCGATCGCCTGGGCGGTTCCGTCCCCGAGATCGTACAGCCCGGGGGCCGGCCTCGTTTCTCCACCGGGCATCTCGTCGGGCGCCCCGACTTCTGGCTCGCCTGCGGGCACGTCCGTCTCGGGCTCGTCGGGCGACGAGCAGGCTGCCAGCACGACGGCGAGTGAAAGTGCGAGGAGCAGTGTCATCAGACGTGCGGGCATCGCGGCCTCCTCGGTCGTGTTTCTTGATACGTACCCGTATGACGGCACGCGTCTGACGGGCGTTCACGGCCGGTCCGAGCGGATGCCGTGCGCGGGAATCAGGGGGCGCGTGGCAGCGCTTCGGGTATACAATTGACTGAACGTTCAGTCAGGACCATCGATGTCGCTCACGGGCGGAGTGGTGACATGCAGGACACACACGCGGGCCAGCAGACGCGGGAGCGTATCCTCGGCTGTGCCGAGGAACTCTTCGGGCGCAAGGGCTACGACGCGGTGAGTGTCGCCGACATCGCTCAGGCGTGCGACATCTCCACGGCGCTCATCTACTACCACTACACCGACAAGGAGTCGCTGCTTCGTGCGCTCATCGACCTCGCCTCGGAGGTCTTCGACGTGCACACGCGCGCGGCCGTCGAAGGCGAGGGTACGCCGCGTGAGCGGATCGAGCGCTTCATCGCGGAGTGGCTCGAGACCGCCGGGTCACATGGGAGTCTGCTGCGCATCCTCGTGCGCCCGCTGACCGACCCCGAAGGCCCGCTTGCGGGTGAGCTCCTCGCGCGAATCGCCTACACGATCGAGGGACTCGCATCAGTGATAGCCGAGGGCATCGAGGCGGGTGAGTTCGCTCCGGTCGATCCGCGCCTGGCCGCGGAGAGCCTGCTCGGGCTCGTCAACACGCGGGCGGCGGCCGACGTGCTGAACGTGCCGCCGCGCGACAGCCGTGACGAGAGCGTCCGGTTCGTGACGCACCTGTTCTTCTCGGGAATCGCGCGATGATCCTCAGGTTCGCCACGCTCATCGTCCGGCGCCGCAAGGCGGTGCTTGCCGTCGCCGGGCTTCTGCTGGTGCTCGGCGTGTTCGGGATGCTCAACGCCCGGATCAACTACGACATGCTGTCCTACCTGCCCGACGACCTCGACTCGGTGAAAGGTTTCGCGATCCTCAACGAGGACTTCGCGCTCGGGAACACAGCACAGGTCATGCTCGTCGGGGCCACCGACCGGCGCGTCCAGCGCATGACGAAGCGTATCGGTGAGATCGAGGGCATCGAACAGGTGACATGGGTCGATGATCTGGGCGACCTCGCCGTGCCGCGCGAGTTCTGGAGCAACGGGCTTGCAGATGCGTACTTCTCCGAAGACGCGACGTTCTTCCAGGTGAGCTTCGAGGGCAGCGCGAACGACCCACTCACGCGCTCGGCGGTGGAGGAGATGAGCGAGGTGCTCGGCGACGAGCAGTACCACCTCGCAGGCACGCAGCAGCTCGAGCTCGAAGACGTCATCAACTCCGACCGCACCCGGTTTGCGGCCGCCGCGCTCGTGCTCGTATCGGTGGCGCTGCTGCTCACCGTCCCCTCAGTGATCGTGCCCGTGCTGTTCGTGCTGACGATCGGTGTGGCGGTCGTCTACAACCTCGGCCTGTCCTTCTACCTCGGTCAGGAGATGTCGTACCTGACCGGCGTGATCGTGTTCGCGCTGCAGTTCGCGGTGACGATGGATTACGCGCTCCTCCTCTACCACCGCTACGAGCAGGAACGCCGGCGCGCCGACAACGAGACCGCCATGGCGACTGCGATTGCGGCGACATTCCGCTCGGTCGTCGCCGCGGCTGCCACGACTATCGCGGGATTCCTCGCGCTCGCCACCATGCGCCTCGGCTTCGGAGCCGACATGGGGCTCACGCTCGCGCGGGGTGTGGTCATCACCGTGGCCGCGGTCGTCACGATCCTCCCGGCGCTGTTGCTCACCTTCGACGCACCCATCCGCCGCTTCGCCCATCGGGTGCACCTGCCCGACTTCCACCGGCTCGGCGGCTGGCTCGCGCGCAAGGCCCCGGCCGTGACGGTGGTCTTCCTGCTCGCGTTCGTGCCGGCGCTCTGGATGTTCTCGCAACTCGAGCTGAGCTATAACCTCGACAGCGCGCTTCCGGAGGACCTGCCCTCGCTCGTCGCACAGGACCGGCTCGCCGAGGAGTTCGGGCGGGCGCAGAGCTTCTTCGTCGTCGCCGAGGACACCGGGCGCGTGGCCGATCTCGACCGGCTGACGCGCCGTGCAAGCGAGGTCGAGGGCGTGACCGACGTGGTCTCGTTTACCTCGGCCGTCTCTCCGCTCATACCGGCCGAGTTCCTGCCGGCCAAGGCACGCGATGCGTTCTTCGAGGGCGACTACACCTACGTCGCCGTGCACGTGCCCTTCGACTTCGGCGATCCGCGGACCGAGGAGGCCATCGCCGACCTGCGACTTGTGAGCGCAGCCTACCCGGGGACCGCGTACGTGACCGGGCAGTCGGTGCTCTTCGGCGACCTGGAGGAGACCTCGAAGGGCGATGTCGGACGCGTGAACTGGATCTCCATCGTGGCGATCGCCCTCATCGTCGCCGTCGCGTTCCGCTCGGTGGCGGTGCCGGTCGTGCTGCTTGCGAGCATCCAACTCGCGATTCTCCTGAATCAGGGTATCGCTGCGATGGGCGCGAATGACGTCATCTTCATCGCCACGCTTGCTATCGGCGCGATCCAGCTCGGCGCCACGGTCGACTACGCCATCATCCTCACCACCCGCTACGAGGAGGAGCTCGGGCGCACCGCCGACCGCGAAGAGGCCATGCGCGAGGCGCTCGGCGGATCCGCGCCGTCCATCCTCGTCAGCGCGAGCACGATGTTCGCGGCCACGATCGGCCTGGTGTTCCTCTCGAGCGTCTCGACCATCACAGACCTCACCCTGCTCATCGCTCGCGGTGCGGTGATCAGCTTCGCGGTCGTCGTCTTCCTGCTGCCCTCCCTGCTCGTCTTCGCACAGCCTGTTCTGCAGCGCGCCAGCATCGGCTGGCCGAAGCTACCGAGGAAGTGAGAGTCGCCATGCGCACCCCTGCGACGTTGAGAAACCCGCGAAAGTCGCTTGCGAGCCTTGCGCTCGCCATCGCATTGCTTGCGGCCACCGTGCCTGCAGGAGCGCGCAACAGCGCGAGCGTGCCGGACGCTTTCTCGGTACATGACGACGAGACCGTCTACGTCGTTGCCGGTGCAGACGGTGGTGTGCGCGACGTGGTCGTGGTGGACTGGATGCGCGTGGAAGGTGACGGGTCGGTCACGCTCACCGACCCGGGCGAGGTCGTCTCGGCCGAAGCGCTCGAGGACGACGTCGAGCCCGAACTTGTGGCAGACGGTGTCGAGTGGTCGCTCGACGTTGAGGGCCGTCGTGACTTCTTCTATCGGGCAGAAACCGAGCAGGAGCTGCCGATCGGCGTCGAGGCCGTCTACTATCTCGACGGGCGACGCGTGACGCCTGACGAGCTGGCCGGAGCGACGGGCCGCGTCCGCATCGAGGTCACGGTGACCAACAACCTCCGCGTGACGGAGGAGGCGACGTTCGCGGGAGCCGGCGGCATGCCGGTCACCGAGGAGATCGAGTACTGGGTGCCGATGCTCGCACCGGTCAAGATCGACATCGATGGCGCCCGCTTCCTGAACATCGAGGCCGACGCCGAGATCGTGAGCGTCACCGGTTCGACGATCAGCCACACGTTCATGGCGTTTCCCCAGCCCGAGGAGACGGTGACCATTGAGATGGACGGCACCGACATCGAGATCGAGCCCATCATCGTCTCGGTCTTCCCGAAGTTGGCGGGATCGCCGGACCTTTCGATCGCCGAGGACCTCGCCGAGCTCAAGGAGGGCCTCGACGGTCTGGCGCAGCTGTCGTCGGCCCATCGCGAGATCCTCGGGACGACGGCGGACCGCATCGACACCGATCAGCTGTCCGGTCTCGGCGGGCTTGACGAGGGCTTCGCCGAGCTTGCGGCCGGTACGCAGCAGCTCGAAGAGGGCACAACGGGACTCGTCGCGCTCCTCGACGGCCAGATCGCCTACCTGAGCGGCATCATCGCGGGACTCGAGGGCCAGGACCTCTCGCAGATCGCGCAGCTTCCTGCGGCGCTGACCGGCATCGCGGGCGGCGTCGCGTCCGTCCGCGACGGCGTGGACGGTCTCGTCGCGCTCCTCGACGGACAGATCACCTATCTGGATGCCATAGCGCAGTCGAATGCCGCTCTCGAGTCACGCGCATGGGCACTTGCGTCGGCCTCGCCCGATGAGACGACGACAGCGCTCGCGGAGGGTCTCTCGGCTCAGAGCATCATGATCGGCGCGCTGCGGGACGGCGACGACGTGATGGGCCTCCCGTACGGGCTCGTCGAAACACGCGATCAGCTCGAGACGATCTCCGGCGGGCTGATCGGCATCGCGGGGTCGCTGGAGGCCCTCGCGGCGGCGTCGCAGCCGCTCGAGGGTTTGCCGGCGCAGTTCGACGCGCTCGCCGCCGCACTCAAGACGCTGCGTGACGGCGGTGTCGTTCAGGGCAGGCGGCTGCCCGGTCTGGTGACGACGCGCGCGGGGCTCTCCGGGATCGCTACCGGCATCAACGGCGTCGGCACCGGGATCGAGGGCGCCTCGGACGCGCTCGCCCCGCTCGAGGAGCTGCCGAAGATGCTGGAGGGAATGCGCTCGGTGCTGCAGACCGTGGCCGAGGGAGGGACGCTCGAAGGCCGTGACGTCCCGGGCGTCTCGACGACCGTCGAGGGACTCGAGGCGATGTCGCAAGGCCTGTCCGGTGGCATCGACGAGCTCACGCTGGGTCAGGAGGTCGTCGACCGGATGAAAGAGGCGGCAGCGGCGTACGACACGTTCCTCGGCAAGCCCGAAGGGGCGACCGGCGCCGTCCGGTTCGTCATCAAGCTCGATGGGATCGAGCGCGACGAGTAGCGGAGGGGCTAGATGTCGACCTTCTCCGGCGCCGGACGCTCGTCGGCGAACCACTCGGCCTCGAAATCTCCCTCGGCGATGCGCTCGATCGGCATCTTGAGGTACTTGCCCGAGGCCTCCACTGCAACGGTGCCGTCCGGCAGCACGATCTCGCCCGTGCCCTCGAAGATCCTGCGCGAGTCGCTCGTGATGCGGCCGATCGCGCGGACCTCGCCGTCGAGGGGTACCGGCTTGCGGTAGCGCACGGTGAGCTCCACCGTCACCCCCCAGCTCTCCGGCTCGGTTACACCGATGGAGCGGCCTATCGTCTCGTCGAGCATCGCGGAGGCGACCCCGCCGTGCAGTCGGCCCGGGTAGCCCTGGTGTCCCTCACCGGCACCGAACACACCGAGGAGTTCGCCGCCTTCCAGTTGGTAGAACCGGGCCTTGAGGCTGAACGGGTTGTCGCGTCCGCAGATGAAACACATCCGGCTGACGTTCTGTGACCCGGTGACCCTGCGTTCCACAACGGCTCCTTCCGAGGGGCGTCCCCATCGGATTCTACGCGCAGCGGTGTACCCGTGCCGAACGCAACCGCGTGATGAGGTCGACGTCAGCTCTCTTCGGTTGCGAGAGGCTCGGTAGAAGAGTCCGGCTTAGCGGCCCCGCATACGCTCCTGAACCCGGGAAGGGGCGGCGCCTCGCTCGCAAGAAGCGGCTCGACGCGCTCGAAGATGGCCTCGATGGTCAGATCGTGGTCGTCCCACGCCTCCAGGTTCACGAACTCGACACGAGCGGGCACCCGGGCCTTGGCGATCATCTCGGGCACGTGCACCCCGCTGCTGAGGGAGTCGGCGCTGGTCGCGGCGCGGAAGTAGAGGATCCGCTCGACCCCGCGTGCCGCCAACTCCTCGACCTTCTCGACCGGCCGCGGCCCCTTGAACATCATCCATGTCATGCTCAGGTTCTCGGGCAGACGTCTTCGCTGCCAGCAGGGCAAGCAGTAGAAACCTGGGTTCCCGCGGGGCGAGCGGCGTTCCGTCCACGCAACGCCGCCTGCCCGCGTGCCTCTACCGGGCGGTGGCTCCGGTTTGCGTCTCCGTCCGCGGGGGGAGAAATCAGCATCGGCGCCGCGCGTGCGCGCGGGCCGGCACGTGCGTGCCGTCGCAGGGGGAGGAGTCCGCGGTGGCCAAGGTCGTGCGTCGTTTCGCGCAGGGACTCCCGTGGGTGCGGGCGGTCCTCATGACCGCCGGTACCGCGTGGATGCTCGGGGCGATGTCGTTCGCTCCATCAGGGGTGGGGTGGTTGGCCGCGGCGGTGGCCGGTGCGTTGATGCTGGCAGCGCCGGTTGGTGCGGTGGCGACGAGCGTTGTCGCGATGACGTTGCCGATCGCCACCGTCAACCTGGTCGTCGGCGTCCTCTTTGCGGCGATCGCGCTCGTCTCGGTGACCTGGCTCGCCCGGCACCACGGGTCGGTCTTCTTGCTGATACTTGCCGCCGGAGTCGGGGTTGCGGTGGGTCCCGCATGGGCCGCCGCGGTGCTCGCGGGATACCTGTTCGGGGCGGCGCAGGGTGCGATGATCGCGCTCATTGCCTGCGTCGCACTCGAGATCGCCGGCCTGCTCACCGGAGCCGGATCCCTGGGTGCACTGGTCACCGGGGGCACGCCACCGCCGTAGCTGTCGTTCGATGCACTCCTCGCATCGTTGCTGACTCTCGGGTGGGTGGCCGACGGCGTCGCCGCCGCCACCGACCACGTCACCTCGCTCGGTAAGGTCCTGCAGTCCGCCGCCGACCCGGCCCTCCTCGTCATCCAGCCGCTGATATGGAGCGTGGGTGCGGCACTCGTCGGCTCACTCGTCGGACCGCCGGGCGCGCCGAGGCGACACATCAGGGGAGCAGTCGGTGTGCTTGCGGGCACGGTCGCGATATGGGCCTCGAGTGCGGTCGCCGTCGGCCTGCTGTCCGACACGGCGCCGGAGACCGGGTTGCCCCTGGCCGCAATCACATCCGTTGTGGTCGCGCTGGCGGTGGTCGGAGTCTCGGAGCTGGTCTTCACGCCCCGCGTCATCTGCCTGCCGGTCTCGACCGTGCCAAGCAGCATGCGCGCGGAGGATGCGGAGGTGGACGAGCTGTTGCGCCTGATCTCGACCGCTGAGGAGGAACTCTCCTCGAAGCACACGACCGAGGCGGTCGTGATGATTACGGACATGAAGTCGTTCTCGGCCATGACCGAGGAAGAGGGCAGCTTCACCTCGGCGAAACTCGTTCAGCGCCACCGCGACCTGCTGCTGCCGGTGATCACCGCGAACAAGGGCGCGGGCAAGTCGACTGGTGGCGACGGGCTCGTGGCCGCGTTCTCCTCCGCGAAGCAGGCCGTCAAGGCAGCAGTCGAGATGCAGCGCACACTCGAGCGGCACAACAGCGAGCACGGCGACGAGCGCGACATCTGGGTGCGCATCGGCATCGCGTCCGGCGAGGTCGTTCTCGACAGCGGCGGCAGGCCGTTCATCGGCACCGCACTCAACCTCTCGGCACGTGTCATGAACCTCGGTGACGGTGGTTGCATCATGGTCACACGCCCCGTTGCCGACGCCTCGAAGCAGACGCCCGCATGCCTGCACAGCCACGGAGAGTTCACGCTGAAGAACATCGCCGAACCGGTCGAGGTCATCGAGGTGCTCTGGAGCGACGCGCGGCCTCCGACGCCCCCCGCACGCGCCTGAGCGACTCGCCTCGTCCGTTCGTGCCGTCAGCGCAGTGGCTTGAAGACGGCACCTGCGGCCCGTGCGGTGAGCGGCGTCATGGACGGCACGAAGACGACTGGCACGTCTGTCGAACACACGAGGCGGCCCGTCATCGCGGCCCGCTCGCCGACGGCGGCGAACCACGACACGGGTATCTCGCCGAAAGCGTGTACGAGCACCCGTGGCTCGGGTTCGGTTGCGAGGTCCCACACCCCGGCGACGCGTCCGTCGACGAGCACGACCGATGTCGAGCGCCCCGCGGCATCGAAGACGAGCGGACGGTGGGCGTCGTCGATGAACCTGCCCCGTCGCCGGTACCCCATGAGAAGCGGGTCGAGGCAGGGCAGGAACGCGATCGACGGGCTCGACGGGGCACCGACGGACGCGAGCTCGTCGACGTCGGCCGCGTGCATGAGGAACTCACCCTCGAGCCCGGTGAGCGTGACCGGCGTTATCTCGTCGCCGAGGGTCTCGAGTGCCCGGCGCGTGCGCTTGCGGCCGAGCCCGGTCCACCACGCGGTGTCCTCGAACAGGACCGGTCCGAACGAGCGGACGTGCGCTCTCGTCAGCATGATATCGGCGTCGCGTTCCCGCACCAAGTCGAGCCGCACGCCAGGCAGCGCGGTCGCGAACGGGATGTACGTGCTGCGTCGGTCCTTCCAGTCGCGGACCGGCCGGTCGCGCAGGAGCGTTCCCTCGGCGCACATGACGCTTACGGCCGCGGCTACGTCAAGGTCGAGCTCGGTGCGCTCTCGGATCTCGGCGGTCGTAAGCGCGCCGTCCGCCAGCACCTCGAGTATCGCCTCGCGCGCGCTATCGAGTGCCGGACCGTGGACGCCCCGGAACCGGGCATAGGTCTGCGCGTAGGCGACCACCGGGCGGTTCGTGGCAGCGAAGACGGCGGGTAGCGCATCGGTTCTCAGGAGATAGACCATCCCGCGCATGCACCTGAACTTGGTGAGCGAACGGCGCTCGTAGACGGCCGAATCGAGACGTCCGGGGGTGAGCCCGGGCAGTCGTGACGAGAGTGCGACGTAGGGGACGGTCGGCATCGTGAACTGCACGCCGATGATGTCTCCCACCACGGTCTCCACGCTCGCGGGCTCCCAGATCGTGCCGAGGTGATGGCGTACGAGCACGCGGGTGACCGCGCGCTCGGCCGGAAACGCGGGCACGGCGGTCGGCACCGGACAGGGCTGAGGTTCGCGACGGCGCGGGGGCAGCGCGGCCCCTCCCCCGCTCTGCGAGCTCGGAAGCGACTCGACGTCGACGGCCGTGATCTCGTCCGCGAGGTCTGCGACGCGGGAGAGCGCGATGAGGCACCGGGCCGTCGCGAACGGAGAGGGACGCCGTTTCTGCCCGAACGAGAACTCCTCGAACCCCCGGTACGTGCGTCGCGGCGTTACGGTGCCGTCCGCACCGAAGTTGTATGCGATGAGGCACGCGGCGAGTTCGGCCAGCGATCGCCGATCCTCGGAGCGTGCGCGCGGTCCCTGCCACGTCTCCGGGAAACGTCCGACGGTCTCCACCACCCAGAGCACGTCATACCAGAAGTTCGGCCACTTCACGCTCTTGAACTGGTAGCCATGGCCGAAGCCGTAGGGCCGTTCGTCGGTGCGCCGCCGCCAGATCTCCAGCGGCGTGCGTGCCGCCTCGGCGACGCGCGGAGGACGCCGGTCTGCAGGAAGGTGTGAGAACGCGCGCAGCCCCTCGAGGGTGACCTGGGGACACACGTCGGCGCCGCGGCCGGGCATGCGGAACAGCGCACGCTGCTCGGGAACGCACTGCCACGCGCGGCCCTGCGGCGTGGCCGCCAGGTCCGCGGCCATCCGGTCGAGTGCCCGGCGTACGGCGGGCTCGCTCCCGCGCCCGAAGCGCATGAGCACGTCGGTGGCGACGTTGGTGTCGCAGAGCAGCGAGCCCGTCTCCGGTTTGGGCCGCCCACCCTCCGGACCTGCTGCGCGGAAGCGCCCGCGCGAGTCCTGGTGCTCGAGCATGCGGTCGAGGAGCTGTTCCACCGCGTCGAAGTCGCCGGCGCCCACACCCATGTCGGCGAGCAGATTGAGCCGGTTCGGCAGGAAGGCGGGGCTGTGGTGGTCCTCTCCGGCTTCCTGCGCGGCGTCCCACGGGGGGAGTTCATCCACCAGGCGGCGGACGGTACTGTCCCCGACGATCGCCGTGTGTGCGGCGCGGACGTCAGCGTCGTCCGGTGCCCGGCCCAGCACCCCGGTCAGCGTGGCCCACACGGCATGTGGTTCGCCGGAATCGAGCAGCCACGGTACAGGGTCCGCGCCGAGCAGTTCGGTGAAGTCCGGGTACGCCATGATCCCCTACGTCCGGGCCTGACGGCACGAGGCTGTGGACGTGCCGATCAGGGCGCCGCCACAACGAGGTCGACCTCGGATTCCCGGGGCGCCGAGGTGCTGGCGATCGGGTCTTGGGAGACCACCGTACCGGGGTCCGCCGAATCGGAGTCCTCCGTGGTGACGGTGCCCACGACATAGCCCGCCTCCTCGAGCGCGGACTCTGCCTCGGCTTCGTCCATCCCGACGACGTCGGGGACGATGCTGTGCAGGCCGTCCTCTCCGGAGCCCGAGGACTGCGGCGCGCATGCCGCAAGCAGGAGAGCGAGCAGGACGGTCAGGAGCACGGGTGCGATGCGCTTCACGGGGTCCCCCTTCGACGTCAGGTCTTGTTCGGTAGATACCCACGAGGCGCTCTCGGGGAGCGCTTCGCACGCAGGAGGGCCGGGGGTGGAAGCGGCCGGATCAGCCGTCCGTCGCCGGAGCGCTGGCGAGTTCCTCGGCCTCGCGTCGCGCGCGTCCCGCCGCAGCTGCCGCCTGCGCGCCCTTCTGGAGCGTGCCCGCCATCAGGAAGCCGGCGAGCAGCAGCGCGGAGGCGACCATCTCGGCTGCGTACAGGCCGGTCGTCATGCCTGCCCGGGCCATCGAGCCCGCACCCGCGATGACGATCGTTCCCGCTGCGATGAGCACGTTGGCCCATACCCGGTAGGCGTACTCGCGCTTGCGCGAGAACCGCCAGATCGAGATGACCGCCCCGCCGAGCAGCAAGATCGTCCCGGTGATGTTGAACGGCAGCGACATGATGCGCGGGAACGATCCGGAGGGTCCGAGGGCCTGCCCGCCGACCACGATTCCGGCCACCAGGTTCTCCTCCACGAGGTCGACGGTGAACGCACCCCAGAAGAAGATGACGAGGCAGACAAGCAGAAAGGCGAGGTACATGCGCGGCCAGAGCTTGTTCTTCGAGATCAGGTAGAGCGTCCCGAGTCCGAGGAAGCCGACGAGAGACGCCGCGAGCACGATGTAGACGCGATAGAGCCAGGGCTCCCAGGTGCCGGTGTACTCGGAGTACGCCTCCATCGCGGCCGCGAGTCCGTACATGAACAGGCCCACAGCCCAGGCGAGCTGGTGGGGCTTGCGCCGGTGATACCACTGGTTGATGACGAGTCCCGTGAACAGGAAGCCGAGCGCGGCGGTCGCCGCCGGCCACCACCATCCCGACCAGAACTCCTGGCTGCTCATCGATCCTCCTCGGGTGAGCCGACCTCAGGGCTCGCGCAGCTCGGCCGACTCGCTGACGAAGTGGCACGCCCAGCATGCCCAAGACGGGTGCCCCTCAGGTGGTTGCTGACCGGGGTTGACGGGGGAGATGAACACGTGCAGCGCGCCCCATGCGAGGAGCGCCAGCACCGCGATCGCGCCAACCCACTGCCACACACGCTTCATGCGACCTCCCTGTGCCGGCTGCCGCTATCTTCCAGGCGGAAGCGGTCACTCCTGCGCGAAGAAGGCCTCGACTTCGGCGAGACGCGCCTCGCGCTCCGCGGGAGGCAGGAACGACGCCTCGAACGAGTTGCGCGCGAGTGCGTGCAGGTGTTCGCATCCCAGGCCAAGCTGCTCGATCGCCGCGCGGTAGTTGTCGAGCAGATAGCCGCCGAAGTACGCGGGATCGTCGGAGTTGATGGTGGCGACGATGCCGGCGTCGAGCATCGCGCGCAACGGGTGGCCGCTCACCGAGTCGCAGACCCTCAGCCGCACGTTGGAGAGCGGGCATACGGTAAGCGGCACGCGCTCTTCGACGAGGCGCGCCACGAGCGAGGGGTCGCTCATCGCGGCGACACCATGGTCGATGCGCGAGACCCGCAGCACGTCGAGGGTCCGCCGGACGTTGTCGGCATCCCCTTCCTCTCCCGCGTGCGAGACCGTCTCGAATCCCTCGGCGCGCGCGAGCTCGAACACGCCCGCGAACTTCTCGGGCGGGTTGCCGATCTCCGAGGAGTCGAGGCCGACGGCCCGGATCACGTCGCGATAGGGAAGTGCGTCTCCGAGCGTCTGGATGGCGTCGACGGCGGGCAGGTCGCGAAGGAAGCACATGATGAGTCGCCACGTCATGCCGCGGTCCTGCTCAGCCTCGCGCAGTGCCGAGACGATGCCGTCGACGACGTCCTCGAAAGCGACGCCGCGGCGGGTGTGCGCCTGCGGGTCGAAGAAGGGCTCGACGTGGCGCACGCCGTCGGCCGCCGCGTGCGCGAGGTAAGCTGCTGTCAGGTCGTAGAAGTCCGCACTCGTGCGCAGCACGTCGATGCCCTCGTAGTAGATGTCGAGGAAGCTCTGCAGGCCGTCGAACTCGTACGCGCGCCTGACGTCAGCGGGGGATCCGAAGCGGGTAGCGACGCCGTTTCGCGTGGCCAGGTCGAGCAGCATCTCGGGCTCGAGCGTGCCCTCGAGGTGCAGGTGGAGCTCGGCCTTGGGCATGCGCGAGGCCAGGTCGACGAGCGCGGTAGTGTCGTCGGGCATCCCGGCCTCCCGTTCCTCGTGCGGGTCGGCCGGCACCCCGGCGGCAGGGATGGCTCGGCCCTCACTGGTACATTGTGCATCATGGATCTGCTGATGCGACCGCTGCTGATTGCGATAGGGACGATCTCGCTCGCGCTCGGGGTCTTTGGGATGTTCGTTCCCATAGTCCCGACGACACCCTTCCTCCTGCTCGCTGCGTTCTGTTTCGGGCGCTCGTCCGAGCGTCTCCACCGCTGGCTCGTCGGCCACCCGAAGCTGGGCGCGTACGTCGTCGGCTTCCTGTACGGCGGTGCCGTGCCCCGCCGAGAGAAGCGGGCGGCGCTGCTCACACTCTGGCCCGGCATCGCGATATCCGTTGCGGTCGTCCTCTGGCGCGTCGAAGACCCGGTCACCTCCCGTTGGGTCTCGCTCCTCCTCGTCGCAATCGCGGCGGCAGTCACCGCCTACATCGTCACCCGGCCCGAGTGCGAGACGGCTGCCGGTACCGACGACACCATCTGCTAGGCTCTTCGGGGAGGCCCGTGACGGGGGCCGCACTGACGGGAGGAGACCGCGTGAACGAGGTCGGCGCCTACTCCGAGGTCGGCAGGTTGCGCACCGTGCTCGTGCACCGCCCCGGCCGGGCGCTCGAACGACTCACCCCGCACAACCGTGCGTCCTTCCTCTTCGACGACCTCGTCTGGGTCGAGCGCGCGCAGCGCGAACACGACGACTTCGTCGCTGCCATGCGTGATCGCGGTGTCGAGGTCCTCTACCTGCACGAGCTTCTTGTCGAGACACTCGAGTCCTCCGAGGAGGCGCGCCATCACCTCGTCGGGCGCGCGGTCTCGGCCTACACCGTGGGGCCCTCGCTCGTCCGGGACCTGCGCGACTACCTCGTGCGCCTGCCGGCCGACCGGCTCGCCGATGCGATGACTGGCGGCCTGCTCATCAGCGAAATCGACGGGCTGGACGCCGCGGAGCTCGGCCGCTACTCCCTCGGCGCCGTTCTCACCGACGACGACGGCTTCGTGCTTCCGCCGCTGCCCAACACGATGTTCACACGCGACTCCTCCACGTGGCTCTACGGCGGTGTGGTCCTGCCGCCGCTGTTCTGGCATGCGCGGCGGCTCGAGGTCGTCAACACGTCTACCGTCTACCGCTATCATCCGCGCTTCGCCGGGGCCGACTTCCGCTTCTGGTACCCGCCGGACGGCGATGCCGAGCGCTTCGCGGTCGAGGACCTCGGCCAGGGTGTGTCCCTCGAGGGCGGTGACATCATGCCGATCGGCAACAAGACCGTGCTCGTCGGCATGGGCGAGCGTTCGACGGGCCGCATGGTGGAGCATATCGCTCGCTCGCTGTTCTCGGCCGGAGCGGCCGAGCGCATCATCGCCTGCCGCATGCCCCAGGACCGCGCCTACATGCACCTCGACACGGTGATGACCTTCGTCGACCGCGATGCGGTCACCGTCTACCCGCCCGTCATCGACCAGATGAGGGTCTACAGTGTGCGGCCCGGCGCGCGCGCCGATGTCTTCGAGATCACCGAGGAGCGCGGCTTGTTCGAGGCGATCGCGGACGCGCTCGGCGTGCGCGAGATACGCACCATACCGACGGGAGGCGACAGGTTCCAGGCCGCGCGCGAGCAGTGGGACGACGCGAACAACGTCGTCGCAATCGAGCCCGGTGTGGTCGTCGGCTACTCGAAGAACACACACACCAATGCCGCGCTGCGGGCCGCGGGCATCGAGGTCATCGAGATCGAGGGCTCCGAGCTGGGCAAGGGGCGCGGCGGCTGCCACTGCATGACGTGCCCGATAGCACGAGACCCGCTCGACTGAGCGGGTCTCGGCACGAGGTTCATCGGGTCGCGATGCCGCTGCGCGCGGCGATTCCCTAGGTCGGCACGAGCGTGTTGGCGAAGACGAGCCAGGCGAGCAGGGACTTCGCGCTCAGGCTCAGCAGCACGTACGTTGCCTCCCCGAACAGGTAGTCGCGCCACTTGCCGACCTGCTTGTACTGCAGCACCTGGTTGATGGCGAAGCTGTTGAAGAAGACGAACATCGACACGAAGATCCAGTACACGAACGCCGGCGGGTTGGCTTCCTGGCCGGGGCTCCAGATGTAGTAGCCGATGGCGAGCCACGGCACGATCCCCGTGATGCATCCGAAGATGAACGGCATCCAGTTGGGGCTTCCCGGCTCCTCGTAGTGCTCCATCAGCAGGCCGAACAGGATCATCGAGACGTTCACGCCGAAGATGGCGATGAGTGCGGCGATGTCGAATATGCCCGGCAGAAGCGCGATGAGCACGACCATGAGCGAGGAGCTGACCGAGTACTCGATCCAGCGCGCGTAGTTGCGGTTACGCTTGAGGTTCTTCACGTACCAGGCGTTGATCCCCGGGGCTGCGATCAGGAAGTGTGCGAGCGCGGACAGGAAGATGAACGCCGCCACGGCCGGCCCGAGCGGTATCTCGAAGATCGTCTCGGGTGTTCCCGGGGGCGTGCCGGGCGGTCCTTGCAGGAAGCCTGCGGTGACGGGAAGCGCGAAATCGTTTGACAAGGCGACGATCGCCACTCCCTGTGCGAAGTGGAAGAACCCCATCACCACGTTGTAGAGCCGCAGTCGTGCGTAGCGCCGTGCGTCGTCGGTCATCTCGCCGCCCCTTCCCTCGGGTCTCTCACGTACTACGCGACAGATTGTGCCCGGCGTCCTCCCTCTCTCGCCGCTCGAGCGCAAGCTCGGAGGCTCCCGGAAGCGGACAGGTGTTGGGACCGTCGACGAGCGCCCGGCACTCCCTGTCTATCCCCTTAAGCGTCCCTTCGAACACGAAGTGGTGGAACGGGAGCACCAGATACCAGTACGCCCGGCCGAGCAGGCCCTTCGCATCGAAGATCGCCGTTTGGCGCACGAGGGTGCCTTCCGCGTCCGGCTCGAGCTCGTACTGCAGCCAGCCGCTGCCGGGGATGCGCATCTCCGCGTGAAGCCGCAGCAGCCTGGGTGGGCGCACGGTCTCCACGCGCCACCACTCGAGGTAGTCGCCCTCGACGAGCGCGTACTGGTCGCGGCGGCCTCGCTGGTGGCCCGGACCGCCGAAGACGATGTCGATGAAGCCCCGGATGTCCCAGAGCGTGTCGAAGGCGTACCAGCCGCGCTCGCCGCCGATGCACGCGATGGGGTCGAAGGCCGCCTCGGGCGGGCAATGGGCGTGGATGGTGCGCGAGTCGACGTAGCGCCCCTCGCGGACGAGCCCGACCGGTGCCGTCGTGCCGCGGAACTCGTCGGACCAGCACGTCGCGGCGAACGCCTCGTCTTCGGCGGCGAACGCGCGGCGCACTGCGGCCTCGGCACCCATCGGCCGGATGTCGGGGAAGTCACGGGCGGCTGCGTAACTCGAGACCACGGTGGGGAAGCGCAGCGACTCGGCAAGCTGCCTGCCCACCGTGGCCTGCTTCGGCGTGAACAGGTAGAGCCACCAGCCGGACAACCCCGGCGAGAGGAACGGCACCGGGATGATGAGCCGGCGCAACCCGCGCAGGCGCGCGTAGAGGCGCAGCAGGTCCCCGTACGTGACGATGTCGGTCCCGCCGATCTCGTAGACGGTGTGGGGTTGCTCGCGCGGCGGCAGCTCGATCGCGCCCACCAGGTAGGAGAGGACGTCTGAGATCGCGATGGGCTGCGCGGGCATGCGCACCCACTTCGGGGTGGTCATCGCCGGCAGCTTCTCGACGAGGTTTCGGATCATCTCGAACGAGGTCGAGCCGCTGCCGACCACGATCGACGCCCGGAACTCGATGACCGGGACGCCCGTCGACGCCAGCACCCGGCCGACCTCCTGGCGGCTCGCGAGGTGCTCCGAGAGGTCGATGCTCGTGTCGCCCAGGCCGCCGAGGTAGACGATGCGCTCAACGCCCGCGTCGCGGGCGGACTCGGCGAAGATGCGGGCCGCCGAGCGGTCGCGGTCGGCGTAGCCGGCACCGCCGCCGAGCGTGTGCACGAGGTAGAACGCGGTGCGCACACCCTCCATCGATGCGCGGACCGCGTCCGCGTCGAGCGCATCGGCCTGCACGACCTCGATACTCCGGGGCGCGCGCACCTTCCGAGGCGATCGAGCGGAGGCTCGCACGTCGAACCCCCGGCGCACGAGTTCATCGAGAAGTCGCGATCCGATGTAGCCGTTGGCGGCACTCACGAGCACGAGGCCGCTCTGGTGGGTCTGGGTGTTCACGTCCCCCCTCGTTCGGGCATGCTGGCAGGTGTATACCCGTGTGGGGTGTCCGGCGTTCGGAAACAGGGTACTGACGTTCCATGAGCGCATGGGCGCGGGCGCTGCGCTGGAGCTGAGGGGGACGGCGATGGGCGACATGACCGGCAAGCGCGTGCTCATCACCGGCGCGAGCAGCGGCATCGGACTCGCGGCCGCGACCGAGCTCGCGCGCCTCGGGGCCGAGATCGTCATGCACGCGCGTGACGCCGGGCGGGGCGAGCGGGCGCAGGCCGTGGTCGCCGAGGCCACCGGGAGCGAGCGCACGAGCCTGGTCCTCGCGGACTTCGCCGACCTCGACGACGTGCGACGGATGGCCGCCGAGTGCCAGAGGCGCTTCGACCGCCTCGACGTCTTCGTCGCCAATGCGGGGGCGATCCATCCCGCACGGCTCGTCACCCCTCAGGGCAACGAGATGACCTTCCAGGTCAACCACCTCGCGCACTTCGTGCTCTGCGGCGAGCTGCAACCGCTGCTCGTCGAGTCCGCGCCGGCGCGGGTCGTCACCGTGTCGAGCGACGCGCACCGCGCCGCCTGGCGCGGCCTGCGCCTCGACGACCTGAACCTGAAGAGAGGTTGGAGCCCCTTCGGCGCGTATGCGCAGTCCAAGCTCGCCAACATCATGTTCTGCTACGAACACGCCCGCCGGGTGACGAGCACCGGTGTGACGAGCACGGTCATGCATCCGGGCCTCGTTCACAGCGGGTTCGGGGCGGCAGGGTACGGGCTCTTCGGCACGTTCATCCACCGCGTATCCCCACTGATCGCGGCGACACCCGAGCAGGGGGCGGACACACTCGTGTGGCTGGCGGCGTCGTTCGACGTCGAGGGGGTCAGCGGCAAGTACTTCTACCGACGCCGCTCGCACCGGTCCTCGCGTCCCAGTCACGACGCGGCGGCGCAGGCGGCGCTGTGGGACGCGAGCGAGGAGCTCGTTCGCGCAACGTGAGCGCGGATGTGAACGGGGGCGCGCGCCGCGCGTCCAAGAGGGTGCGCACCGCGTGTCGCGGTGGCGCGAAGGGGGTGTTCGCCATGCGTTGCAGGATCGGCACGAAGGCATTCGCCCTGGCCGCAGCGCTCCTGATAGGCCTTGCGCTGACGGGGTGCGATTCCGGGGGCGGACAGGTCGTCGCCACGGCCGAGGACGATGGCGGTTCGGTGACGCTCGATCCGGGCCAGGAACTTGCGGTGAGGCTCGAGTCCAATCCGAGTACCGGCTACTCGTGGGAGGCGATCGAGATCCCCGGCGTGCTCGACGGTTCGGCGGCGCCGGTTCACGAGGCCGACCCGGAAGGCGAGAACGTGGTCGGTGCGGCCGGCACGGACGTCTTCACGTTCACGGCCGCACAGACCTCTGGTGAGAGCGGGACGCTCGTGCTCGTCTATCGCCGGCCGTGGGAGACGGACGTGGAGCCGGAGGACGAGTTCGTGCTCGAGGTCGCCGTCAGGTAGCGGGGTCGGGCACCGGGCGGCGGGCGTCCGGGAAGAGGCAGCCCCGCGGCTGGGGTATCTACACGCCAGTGGTCTCTGTCCGCGCTGTCCTCACGAGATCGGAAGTGATGTGTTCGTGCCTGACGGAACCGCGACCATCCGCATGTTCGGCCTGCTTCACTCACTCAGGCAGGAGCGGGAGCTGCCTTCCGTGGTCGAGTTCGAGGTGCCCGCGGAGGGTGTCCCGGCGCGCGGGGTCGCCGTCGAGCTGGACCTGCCGGTCGATGAGATCGAAGGCGTGTTCATCAACCACGTGGTCCAGAGCCTGGACGGGCTCATCAGGCCCGGCGACCGCGTCGCGTTCGTTCCGCCGGGTACCCCCGGACCACACCGGTTCATGCTCGGCCTGTACCGGGCGGGCAAGGCGGGCGCGGAGGGCGCCGACTGATCAGCGCGCCAACGGCAAGCGGAAGCCCACCGTGGCGCCGCTGCCGGGCTCGCTGCGCGCGAGCACCTCGCCACTGTGGTCCTCGACGATGTGGCGGCTGATCGACAGACCGAGCCCCGCGCCGCCTGTCGCGACGGTGCGCGCGGAGTCCGCGCGATAGAAGCGCTCGAAGATGTGGGGCAGGCTTTCGGCGTCGATTCCCGGGCCGGTGTCGTGGACGAGCACCTCGGCGAACCCGCCGTCGGTGACGACCTCCACCTCGATGTGCCCCTCGATCGTGTGCCGCAGGGCGTTGCCGAGGAGGTTTCGCAGCACCTGCGAGAGCCGGCCTTCGTCGCCGAGCACGGTCACCGGTTCGGCGGGCACGCGCGACCGCACCTCCACCCCCGGCCGTGCGAGGTTGCGGGCGCGCTGGGTCTCGGCGGATGCTAGTGCGGCGATGTCCGTCGGACGCATGTCGTAGGAGAGCCGGCCGGCCTCGGCGACGGCGAGCTCCTGCAGGTCGTCGACGATACGCGAGAGGTGCGCAAGGTCCTCGACCAGCGAGTCGAGGCGTGTGGGCTCGGCGGGCAGCACGCCCTCGGCCATGCCCTCTGCCTGCACTCGTGCCGCGGCAAGCGGGTTGCGGATCTCGTGGGCGACGTCGGCTACCATGCGCCGACGCAGCTCCTCTGCCCGCTGCAGCGACCCCGCCATCGCGTTGAAGCTCTCGCCCAGCGCGACGATCTCCCCGGGACCGCTGACTTCCACCCGGTGGGCAAGGTCACCCGCGGCGACCACCGACGCGCCTTCCTCCAGCTCGGCGAGCGGCCGGCTCAGCGAGCGTGCGAGCAGGAAAGCGGCGAGCGCGGCGAAGACGGTCGCCACGAGGGCCCCGAGCAACACGCCGCGGTCCACGCTCGCGAGGAACGCCTGCTCCGCCGCGCCGAGTGCGGCGGCCCGGCCCGGCCCCATCATGCCCATGCCGCGATGAGACGGGAGGGTCTGCGCGTACGCGCTGAGCGCGCGCAGGAACACCTCGCGCGTGACGAGGCTCACCGCAAGCACGGCGCCCAGCCCCGCGGAGAGCGTCCCGAGGAAGATGCGCCAGAACAGCCCGGAGCGCGCCACGGCTCAGCCCTCGACCTTGTAGCCGACGCCGATGACGGTCTTCACGTGCCGGGGCGAACGAGGGTCTTCGCCGAGCTTGCGGCGCACGTTCTTGACGTGCGCGTCGATCGTGCGCTCGTAGCCCTCGAAGGCCTCACCTGAGACGATCTCGAGGAGCTGGCCACGCGTGTAGACCCTGCCGGGGTGTGCGGCCATCGCCGCGAGCAGGTCGAACTCCGAGCGGGTGAGATCGACAGCCCGATCGCCCACGCGCACGGTGCGCCGCTCGGGGTCGATCTCCAGGTCGCCGAGGGTGATGCGCGCGGCACCCTCGGTGCGCGAGGCGCGGTCGGCCCTGCGTAGCACCGCCTTGACGCGGGCGACGACCTCGCGCGGGCTGAACGGCTTGGTCACGTAGTCGTCGGCGCCCACCTCAAGCCCGATGAGGCGGTCGATCTCGTCGGTGCGGGCGGTGACGAGGATGACGGGGACGTCGAGCACCTGGAAGCGCCGCGTGAGCTCGATGCCATCGATGCCGGGGAGCATGACGTCCACGAGCGCGAGGTCGGGCCGGTGTTCCTCGGCGAGCGTAAGGCCCTCGTGCCCGTCGGATGCACCGAGCGTCGCGAAGCCCTCGGCGTGCAGGTATTCCGAGAGCACGTCGACGATCTTCTCGTTGTCGTCGATCACGAGAACGGTCCGCACGGGACTCTCCTTGTCGCTACGTTCACAGAGTATGACATGCGCAGGAGGCGGGCCGTGTCGGCCCGCCTCCTGTCGTCGTGCGAGTTGGGCTACTGGCCGTTCGGGCAGGCGCCACAGGCACCGCCGGCACCCTGGCCGCCCGGACCGCCGCAGGAACCCTGGCCGCCACCGGGCCCGCCGAAGCCGCCCCGGCCGCCGCCCATGCCGCAGCCGCCCCGGCCGCCGCCGGTACCGCACCCACCGCGTCCGGCCTCGGTCGAGTCGATGCGCTCGGACAGACGCGTGCTCATGCGCTCGAGCATCTCGTCGGCCTGCTCCTGCGTGATGGTGCCGTCCGCGACGAGCTCGTCGAGCGCGGCCTTGCGCGTGTCGATCGCAGCGGCGACGACGTCAGCGGAGTCCACGCCCTCCGATGCGGCGATGTCCTCGATGCTCTCGCCGCCTGCCCGGCGCTCGGCGACTTCCTCGGTCGAGAGCCCGGTCAGGTCGGCCACGATGTCGAGCATTCGGGCGCCCGCGTCACGCATCATGGGGCCGATCCTGAGCCCGGTACCGCTACAGGCGGCGCCCTGGGCAGCCTGGTTCTGGAGCGGGGCCTCGGCCGAGCGTGCGGCGAACGCGCCGGAGATCTGACCGATCACCAGACCCGCGACGAGTGTCGCGGCGGCGATGGCGATGACGCGTTTGGTGTTCACGTTCCGTACCTCCTTGCAGCAGGGTCACGAACCTACATGCGTATCGTCCCGCCGCGGTGTGAATTCGCCGTGAACGCCGTGCGCGCGATCGGTGTGACCGTGCCAGTGCCCGAGTCGCTGTCCCGCTATGCCTCAGCGCCCTGCATCCCTATGCGCGCGAGCTGCTCCTCGGCGACCTCCTTGAGGACCTTCGCGCGCGCAAGAGGATCGAGGCTGTCGAGCTCGGCGCGGACGGCGGCCTCAGCGGCGTCGATCCGCATCCCGCGACGCTGGAATGCCGAGGTGAGCAGAAGTGCAAGCCCGCCCGAGAGCAGGATGGACGGCAGCACCCACGCCCAGAAGTCGCGCTTGTTGCCGAGCAGGTTGACGATCGCTGCAACGAGGCCCGTTCCGACGAGCACCGCGCCCGCGGCGGTCTCGGCGGTCTGCGCCGAAGGCATCTCGAGGTCTTCGCGCCACGCGTCGATGCGCTCACGCACCTCGGGGATACGCTCGCGGATGTCGGTGAAACGCTCCTTGATGTTGTCTACGTCCACTGGGTCCACTCCGTCCGGATGTCGAAGGTTGTCCTGCCTGGATTCTTCCCACTCGGCGCCCGGCTCCAGCGGCAGGCGCGCGACAGTCGCGTGGCGGCCGAGCGCGATCCGCCCATCCGTGCTACACTACGCCAGCTCACCCAAGACCCGGTTGTCCTGTGCCGCCCGATGCGGCCCGCGAAGAGGATCAGCTGCGTCTGCCACGCAGTGCGACCCGTACGCGGCGCACGGTACAGGAGAAGACAGATGTCGTTTGACTCGCTCGGCCTTGAGCCGCGCCTTCTCGATGGTGTGTCCGCGATGGGCTACACCGACCCCACCCCGATCCAGACTCAGGCGATCCCGCAGATCCTTGAGGGCCGCGACGTCGTCGGCGTCGCGCAGACGGGTACCGGCAAGACGGCCGCGTTCGTCCTGCCGATGCTGCAGCGCACGCCGACCCGTCAGGGTGTGCGCGCTCTCATCGTGACGCCGACCCGCGAGCTCGCACTCCAGATCTCCGAGGTCATCCGCGACGCCTCGCGCCGCACGGGCCACCGCTACGCGGTCGTCTACGGCGGAGTGGGCATCCAGCCGCAGATCCAGAAGCTGCGCCGCGGCGTGGACATCGTCGTCGCGTGCCCCGGCCGCCTGCTCGACCTTCACTCGCGCGGCGCCGTGGACCTCTCGCGCGTCGAGACGCTCGTGCTCGACGAGGCCGATCGCATGCTCGACATGGGCTTCTGGCCCGACGTGAGCCGCATCCTCGGCCTGCTGCCGGCGCGCCGGCAGAACCTGCTCTTCTCCGCGACCATGTCGCCGGGGGTGCTGAAGGTCGTCGAGTCGACGCTGCACGAGCCAGTGCGCGTCGAGGTCTCGCCGCCCACCACGCCGGTGGAGCGCATCGGACAGACCCTCTACCCGGTCTGCCGCACGCAGAAGACCGACCTGCTCGTCGAGCTCCTCAAGCAGCAGGGCCACACCCGCACGCTCGTCTTCACGCGCACCAAGCACCGCGCCGACCGCCTGAGCCGCCAGCTCGAGCGCAAGGGGTTGCCGAGCGCGGCGATCCACGGCGGGCGCAGCCAGGCGCAGCGCCAGCACGCGCTCGACGCGTTCAAGGCCGGCCGCTCGTCAGTGCTTGTCGCGACCGACGTCGTGGCGCGCGGGATCGACGTGGACGAGATCAGCCACGTCGTCAACTACGACATGCCGAACACCGCCGAGGACTACGTGCACCGCATCGGGCGTACCGCCCGCGCGGGTGCGAGCGGCAGCGCGATCAGCTTCCTGTCCGCCGAGGAGGCCGACGTGCTGCGCGAGATCGAGACCGTACTCGGCTCCACGCTCGCCTGCGAGGACCTCGAAGGTTTCCGCTACGCCGAGCGCCACGTGCCCGACCCCGAGCGGGTCGTCGTGCGGACCGGTGGGTGCGGGGGCTCGGGTGGCAACGGCGGCGACAACGGCCAGCGTGCCGGGAGCCGACGCGCCGGACGCCGCGGCGGCAAGGGGCGCGCGGGACGCAGGGCGTAACCCGTCCCGAAGCGGTCGGGGGTCCTCGGACGCCCCGTTGCCCCGTTGCCTCACGTAAGAATGTCGTCGAACGACACATTCGTTGACTCATCATAG
>JBBIIC010000023.1:0-36730 GCA_037446725.1 Actinomycetota bacterium | reverse complement strand
GCCCGGTCAACGAGTGGACGAGCGACCAGGCCGCCACGCGCATCATCAACGGGTGAGATCCGGACTGCATACAAGGTGCTTCGAACGACGAAGGGAATTCCGATTGGGAGAATCAAGAGCGCAAAATGGCAGGAACTTGCGAGGAGGCATGGCCCGATTCGGGATTGGCGCAAGATGACGAGCAAGGACTTCGTGCTGAGCGACGGCCGGAAGTTGCAGGCGCACTGGTTCGAGAATGTTCGCACAGGAAAGAGGATTGGGCGAAAGCCAGTCATCAGGGGCAGAGGGCGGTAGGCCGTGGACGAGCCGTGGCATGACACGCATGAGTTGATTCAGGCGGCCATGAGCATCTTGCGGGCGGAGGAGATGACGCCCGAGCTGATTCGCCACTTCGCCACAGAAATCCACTACTGCGCTGCCTTGTGGAGCCCGTCCCGGGTGGAGGGTCTTGATCCGACCGTGACCTTCGAGGTGACGGACTCCCCGCCTTCTCCGTTGGTGGCTACTGCCGTCTACGATGTGATTCGCGCTGACCTTGAGCTTGACGACGCTCGCGGCGATGAGAGCGAAGTGCGTCGGGTGGTAGCGGATGAGGCTGCGAGCGTTCGCAACGCAGCCGAGATGGTCGTGCGGGCGTTCCCCGAATCGCGGGGCTTCGAGTAGGACGTGATCTGCACGCAGGTCTCAGTCATCGCCAGCGACACCCGTAGCCGGCCGGATCGCCGCTGTGGCTGCGCAAGCAGTACGGTGCCCACGTCAACCTCGGCGACGAGACGATCGCCGCCTTCCAGCGCCTGCGCTACGCGGGCTACGACTACGACCCGTGGTCAGGCGCCTACTACCTGCACGCCCGCTACTACGACCCGGCAACCAAGCAGTTCTGCTCCAAGGACCCCGCGAAGGCCGATGGGGAGGAGAGCGCGTATCAGTACTGCGCGGGCGACCCCGTCAACCAGGACGACCCCGACGGTGAGTTCGCACAAGTGCTCTGGGGTGCGGTCGGAGGGGCGGCGTTCTATGCGGGAGAGCAGGCGGTCGCGGGCGCGTGGAAGGCCAGAAGCGTCTTCAAGAAGCACGGCTTCAAGGCCGGCATGCGCGCCACGTGGCAAAACACCAAGAAGTCGTGGAGCTGGAAGGCGTTCGGAGGCAGCGTCGCGATAGGGGCTGCCACAGGCGGGCTCGGTATGGCGGCGAGCTCCGCCAAGGGGGCGGCCCTTGCCGCCAAGGCTGCGACCGGGGCGCGTGCGGGGCGGTGCCGCGTGATCACGAGCGGCGCGAAGGCCGCCAACCGCGTTTCCCGCCACCGCGTCCCGGCGAAGACCTTCTGCTTCGTGGCGGGCACGCTCGTGCTCACCGCACAAGGCCCGGCGCCCATCGAGGCGGTAGGCGTCGGAGAGATGGTGCTCTCGCGCGATGCGGCCACCGGCGAGCAGGCCTTGCGCCCCGTCACCGAGCTCTATCGCAACCAGACCTCCGAGCTCGTGCACGTCGATCTCGGAGACGAGACGATCACCGCCACGCCGGGACACCCCTTCTGGGTGGAAGGCACCGGCTGGGTGGATGCCGGAAAGCTCTCCGCGGGCGATGAGGTATCGCTTGCCGAGGGCAGCCCTGCCACGATAGTGTCGGTGGTGCGCGAGCACCTGCAAAGCCCGGTCGACGTCTACAACTTCCAAGTCGCCGGCTTCCACACCTACTTCGTCGCGAGCGCGGGCGTGTGGGTGCACAATGCGTGTGCGGCGAAGTGGAGCGTCGGCAACGACATCACGAAGGCGACGGCCAAGGGCAAGCCACCGGCGTGGTCCACCGTTCGTCAGCGCTACTGGAAGAATGAAGCCGCCAAGGGCGGAAAGTGGACGACAGAGCAACTCGGGCGCATGCGCCAAGGCAAGGCGCCCATTGGCCGCGATGGGCGCTCCATGGAACTGCATCACATCGTTCGGCGGACTGAGCCGGGGTCGACCAACGCCGCTCATAATCTGAGAGCTGTTACGAGATCCGTGCATACCAGGTATCACAAGGTTTTTGGGTACCGAACACGATACTAGGAGCGACATGACTTCAAGGGGGAAACACTCCGCAGCAACCGGCGCCAATTCGCGGATGATAGACATCGGTGCCACCGGACCGGTTGACGGAAGCCAGGTGTTTCACGTCGGCAGAATCGAGCCACCTGACGCGGATGAGTTCGTTGAGCTTTGGGATGGCAAGCGGCGTGTAGTCAGGCACTTGAGAAGGGGCGTCACTGCCGCCGAGGTGGTCGAGAAGATCGGTGCAGAGGACTTCGTGCGACTCGATGGCGCGCATCCGAGCTCCGCCGATCCGTATCGACCGGGTGGGCGGACTGACTGGTATAGGAGGAGCATGGTCGTAAGCGTGCATCCTTTTCCACCTGGAGAGAAGGGAGCCCCTATCCAGCCCGGCGAGACGGGCACGATAGTGAAGTTCTTCTTCTCCCCTCCATACAAGGGATTCGAGGCGAGACGTGCGCATATGGAAGGTGGAGCGATGGTCAGGCGGGACGTCAACGAAATGCGGGAGATCTTCGGCCTGTAGTGATAGCAGGGTCGCCGTATGGCTCAGCGCCAGCTGCTAAGCAGATGCTGAAGCCAGATGCGACGCTGCTCCGTGGCAAAGTACTCGTCGAACTCAGGACGGGCAGGACCGCTGTGAGCGCTGCGAAGGGTGCCGTGCGCAAGTACAATCGGTGCGGTGTCCGGCTTGCCGTGGAACGAGTGATCGGCTTCATCGGAATGCACAGGCAAGCCGCGCGACCGGCGCCCTTCCCGCCACCCTCGCCGCAGAGATCGCCGCCTTCCAGCGCCTGCGCTATTCAGGCTACGACTACGACCCGTGGTCTGAGACCTACTACCTGCAGGCCCGCTACTACGACCCCGCCACCAAGCAGTTTCTCTCTAAGGACCCCGCCGAAGCCGACGGCGAGGAGAGCGCGTATCAGTACTGCGCCGGCGACCCCGTCAACCAGGACGACCCCGACGGTGAGTTCGCACAAGTGCTCTGGGGTGCGGTCGGAGGGGCGGCGTTCTATGCGGGAGAGCAGGCGGTCGCGGGCGCGTGGAAGGCCAGAAGCGTCTTCAAGAAGCACGGCTTCAAGGCCGGCATGCGCGCCACGTGGCAAAACACCAAGAAGTCGTGGAGCTGGAAGGCGTTCAGAGGCAGCGTCGCGATAGGGGCCGCCACAGGTGGCCTGGGCATGGCGGCCAAGTCCGGCAAGCTCGCCGCCGTAGGGGCCAAGGCGGCGACAGGGGCGCGTGCGGGCCGGTGTCGCGTGCTCTCAAGCGGGGCCAAGGCCGCCAACCGCGTTTCCCGCGGACGCGTCCCGGCGAAGACCTTCTGCTTCGTGGCAGGCACGCTCGTGCTCACCGCACAAGGCCCGGTTCCGATCGAGGCCGTGCAGCTCGGCGACATGGTGCTCTCACGCGAGAGCGCCACCGGCGAGCAGGGGCTGCGTGAGGTCACCGAGCTCTACCGCAACCAGACCTCCGAGCTCGTGCACGTCGACATCGGAGACGAGACGATCACCGTGACACCCGAGCACCCCTTCTGGGTGGAGGGCACCGGCTGGGTGGAAGCAGGCAAGCTCGCTGCGGGGGACAAGGTTGCGAGAGCCGAGGGTGACCCGGCCACCATCGTCTCGGTAACGCGCGAGCGCCTGCAAAGCCCGCAAGACGTCTACAACTTCGAGGTCGCGGAGTTCCACACCTACTTCGTGGCGAGCGCGGGCGTGTGGGTGCATAATGCGTGTGCGGCGAAGGTGAGCGTGAAGGGTGCATCTCGCGGCCAGCACCGCTACTACGCCAACAAGGAGCTCTACAAGCGAGTCACCGAGAGCGCCAAGTACGCCAAGAAGATGCGCAACAAGTACGGCGATGACGCCATCGAGGAGTTCATAGCCAACAAGGGCAGGCGCAACGTGCGCGGCACCCAGTGGCACCACAACGTTCAGGAGACTGCCAATCCCCTTCGACGGCGCGTCACGATGACCGCGATGAAGCGGGGAGAGCATCGCGCGTGGCATCAAGCGAAGGGCAGGGCTGGCGGGTTCAAGCAGGGGCAGTTGAAGGGCTGGTGGTAGGTGTCTTCCGCACCAAGCGCGGCCGTAAGGAGAGAAGCGTATGGCTAAGGTCGACATCGGTGGCGCCAAGCCGGTTGAGGGCGACAGCATCAGTGAGATCTACTACCCAAGCAACATCGTCACTCTGTACAACAGCAAGTCGGGCAAGACGAAGGACCGTACGCTCAAGACTATGGAGCCGTGGGAGCTCGTCGATCTGCTTGGTGGCACCGAGGTGTTCGCAAGCTACGTCCTTGATGCGGACAGAGGCGCTGTCGGGTGGATCCGTCGCTCGCTCATCCGAGGGGTGATTCAGGGGATTGATCCCAAGGATCCCGGCCCTTGGTCTCTCGTCCAGATGGTCTACCACCCACACATTCCGGAGCCGTATCGGCCGCGTGGAGATTCAGGGCTGGATTGGGCTTTCACCACCCCCCTCACGGTTGCCGAGACCTGGGAGATCCTCAACGCTCGCGAACCGGTCATTCGCCCGGCTCGACCCGCCAAGCCACCAAGACCGGTGCCCGATGCGGCGCGCATCCGCAAGGCGCTCGGCGCACTGAAGCCCTTGGCCGGTATCGCCGACCGTGTCCTGGCCGCCGCTCGCCCCCAGGTCCACCTCGTCGCCACTCGCGACTCGGATGGCGCCAGTTCCTTCCTTCTCGACCTGGAGGGGCAGAAGGGTCTGACGCGTCTAGCCGTCATCGATCTCGCCGGTCTCGATGACCGGCTCGGCTTGCCATCTGATGGTTCACTGGTCTTCACGCGGGATGCCCGCTCCAAGGTGTGGGGCGACAAGCCGTCTCACGCTCTGAGGAGTTCAGTGGAGTACTCGGAGCTTTCGGCGGCCGATGTCGGCGCCGCAGAACGTGAGCGGGCGATCCCGCTCACCGTCGTTTTCGGCGTCGGTCTGCCATCGGTCGACTCGACCGACGGCGAGGCAATCGGATTCGAGACCGATGGGCAGGAAGTGGCCTATGTCAATCTGTTGACCGACCTCTACGGGGATCCGGGGTCGAGAGGCGGCGTCCCCGGCACGTGGCTTGGCGGCTACCCCTACCAGCTCCAAGACGACATGCAGGAACAGTGTGCCGAGATGGCCAAGGCGGCCTGGGGCATCGACTCCGAACCTGCCGAGTGGCGCTTGCTGCTCCAGCTCGCGAGCGAGCCTGCTGCCAACATGAGCTGGGGCGATAACGGGTTCCTGTACTACTGGATCCGCGAGTCCGATCTCGCCGCCCGCGACTTCTCGCACGTGTGGTGCATCCTGCAGACGACGTAGGTACCTGTTGCGCGACCCGTGACCTGAGCGGCCCTGGTCGCTGGTACGCGGGAGAGCAGGTGGTCGCCGACGCATCTCGCACGATAAGGTTGTATCGAAAGAGATACGATGGTACCCTGAGAGATACGCAGGTATCGACCTGCGCCGTCTTTGCATCGCGGGAGGTGTCGATGTGGACGACCAATACAGACCCAAGAGCAGTGTCAGACACCCGCTTGACTATGCCCTTGGCTCGGCTGCCCAGGTCAAGCTTCTTCGGGTGCTCCTGATGCACAGGACCGCACCTCTCAGCGTATCCGAATCTGCGCGCCTTGCCGGACTCACGGCCGCGGGCGCTCGGCGCGCGCTCGACAGGCTGAGGGAGGCGGGGTTCGTCCGCCGCATGGGGGGCGGACACTCGTCCACGTATCAAGTCCGTGAAGATGCAGTAGGAATGCCTGCCTTGGCGCAGGCATTCGAGGAGGAGCAGGCGCGCTACGATCGCGCCCTTGCGATGCTCAAAGACGCCGTCTCGATCCCCGAAGTGACGGCCGCCTGGATCGAGGCGTTGCCGGGCGGCCTGTCTGACCCGGTGCACGTGTCCGCTGTTGCCGCGGTGCGCGCTGTGTCATGGATCCAGGACGAGCTGAGGGCTCGCCTCGTCAGTTTCGAGCATGAGTTCGACCTGATCGTCGAAGTCGCAGCCTACACCAGGGCGGATGCTCCGGTACCACGGGCTGACGCGATTATGTTGTGGGGCGTTGTACCTGGGTCTGAAATGGCGGGGCGCCCTCCGGCGAAGTCGCATAGTGCGGCGATGCGGCGCGAACTCGTGATGTCGAGTGAAATCGCAGACATCGTCCGCCGGGACCCCACTTTGGTCGAGCGAGCCAGGCGACATGTTGTCAGGCTCCTGACCGAGGAGCAGGGGATGGCCCGCTCGGACATCCTTGAATGGCGGCAGCTGCTGGAGAGCTACTCGCCGGACCGGGTCGCCGACTTGTTGGAATCGGAATCCTCGCGGGCCGAGCGCTTGCGCCAGAGTTCGCCGTTCTTCGCCGTACTGACGTCATCGGAGCGCGATGCGGTCCTTGAGCGGATAGAGGGACGGTCCACGTGAGATACGACCAGCTGGAACATGCGATTCGTGCCGCTTGCGACGTTTCCGGAGACACGGAGCTGATCGTCTTCGGGTCCCAGGCGATACTTGCCACCGCACCCGAGGCACCGGCCTCCTTGCGCGCCTCGATTGAGGTCGACATCCAGGCGAAGACGTTTCCGGAGCGAACGGATTTGATCGATGGCGCACTGGGCGAGGACTCCCTGTTCCATGCGACACATGGGTTCTATGTCCACGGCGTCTCGGTCGAGTCAGCCTCGCTTCCCGCGGGGTGGGAGGGCAGAACCATCGCCGTCCGGCACCCGGTCGGAACTCGTGGAGGGACCGGCCACTGCATCGAGGCGCACGATCTTGCCGCGAGCAAGTTGGTTGCGAATCGTGAGAAGGACCGGGTCTTCGTGACCACACTACTCGCCGAGAATCTCATCGATGGTGCAGTGCTGCTAGAGCGGATTGAGGCTCTTCCGGTGGATTCCGATTGCATTGCACGTCTCACGATGTGGCTGAGCATCACGCTGGAGGACCTGGCCTCCGGCTGACACTACCGCTCCGCGAAGACCTCCCGTCGAAGTGGATCAGCTCGTTGCCGCCCTCTCGGACCCGTGCTACACTTGCTCGGCTTTGTGCTCAGGCCCTGGTCGGAAACCAGGGCCGCTTATCGGAGGTGACTGCACGTGCGTGAAGGAATCCACCCGGACTACGTCGAGAGCACGGTGACGTGTTCGTGCGGCGAGTCGTTCAAGACCCGCTCGACCAAGGACGAGCTCCACATCGAGCTTTGCTCCAAGTGCCACCCGTTCTACACGGGCACCCAGAAGCTCGTCGACTCCGGCGGACGCGTGCAGCGCTTCGCCGACAAGTTCGGCGCGTCGGCCACCAACGTGCTCGAGCGCGAGGCTGCCGAGCGCGAGGCTCGCCAGAAGGCGCACGAGGAGGCCGCGCTGGCCGCCCGTGAGGCCCGTGCAGCCAAGGACGCCGAGAAGGCCGCCAAGGCAGCGAAGCACGAGACCAAGGTTGCGGCCGCCGAGGGTGCGACCGACGCCGTGGGCGACGAAGTCGTCGTCGACGAGGTCGTCGCCGAGGAGCCTGCAGCCGAGGAGCCCGTGGCTGAAGAGGCCCCCGCCGAGGAGAGCGCCGAGTAGGCATCCCGACGGCACCGCACTGCTAGAATGGGGAGGCGAGGCGACTCGCCTCCCTTGCCGTATCGGGGCCCGGCTGCCCCGCTTCCCGAGAGGTACCGCGTGGACGTCCGCCTGCTCTACCACACGCCCGATCCTGAGCGCGCCGTCGCGGTGGGCGCCCGGCTGTGCTACGCGCCGGTGGGCGCCGCCCAGCTCATGGAGGACCTTCCCGACAAGAGCGTGCGCAAGGTGCTGCGCACCATCATGACCTCGGGGCACTTCTCGGCTCTCGAGCACGCGAGCTACACGTTCGCGGTCGACGGGGTCTCGCGGGCGATGACCCACCAGCTCGTCCGTCACCGGATCGCCTCTTACAACCAGCAGTCGCAGCGCTACGTCGCCTACGAGGACGAACCCGAGTTCATCGTCCCGCCCGGCATCGCAGCCGATCCTCAGGCGCGCGCCGCCTACGACGCGGCCACCGCTGCGGCGTTCTCGGCGTACCGGGCGCTCGTCGACTCTGGAGTCGCTGCCGAGGACGCCCGCTAC
This sequence comes from Actinomycetota bacterium, assembly GCA_037446725.1. Classification (GTDB taxonomy): domain Bacteria; phylum Actinomycetota; class Coriobacteriia; order Anaerosomatales; family SLCP01; genus JBBIIC01. The sequence continues at coordinate 28,604 of JBBIIC010000023.1, read as the reverse complement.
CTGCTCCCGAACGCCATGGAGACGAAGATCGTCATCACCATGAACGTGCGAGAGCTGCTGCACTTCTTCGAGCTGCGGTGCTGCAAGCGGGCGCAGTGGGAGATTCGCGAGCTCGCACTCGAGATGCTCGCGCTCGCCGAGCCCACCGCGCCCTACGTCTTCATGGACGCCGGCGCCTCCTGTCGCCGGGGGCCGTGCCGCGAGGGGAAGATGACCTGCGGCGAGCCTTACGAACGGGCGCCGAGGCGTGACTGAGCAGAGCGCCGGTCGCGCGTTCTCGCAGAAGCGCGCGCCTCGCCCCGGATTCGACGCCCCGATCGCCATCGCGCTCCTCGCCGCACCCGCCGCGCTGGCCGCGCTGTTCACGCGGCTGCTAGCCGGGGGCTGGTCCTGGCCGCTCTTCGGTGCGCTTCTCGCGCTGATGCTCGTCGGAGTACGCCCCGCGGTGTGGGCGGTGCGCGCGGGTATGCAGCCCACGGACTCGCGCCGCCGGGTGCTCTACCTCGAGCGCCGTGACTACACCGCCAATACCTCACTCGTGACGATGGCGCTCACCGGGCTTGCTATCATGGACGTCTTCAGGTTGCCGGGCGCACCGTACTGGACGAACCAGCCCAGCGCGGGACTCGTGCTCGCGGCGATCGCGGTCTATCTCGTATGGTTGTCGACGTACGCGTCGGTCCCCGGTGAAGCGAAGCGGGGATGGGCGGGTCTTCTCGGACGGAAGGACGGGCGCTGATGCCGGTCAAGCACACCCACATCGGGGGCCAGGCGGTCCTCGAGGGCGTCATGATGCGCGGAAAGCACAACTGGGCGGTCGCGATCCGCAAGCCCGACGGAGAGATCCACGTCGAGGAGCACGGTTTGCGCACCGCCGTCTCCAAGCACCCCAACCTCGGCAAGCCGATCATCCGCGGCGTGGTCGGCCTCTACGAGAGCCTCGTGCTGGCGATGAAGGCGTTCTCGATCTCGGCCCAGTTCGCCGGCGAGACCGAGGAGGAGCAGCTCTCGAGTAAGGAGATCGCGCTCTCGATGGTACTGGGCGTCGGGCTCGCCGTCCTGCTCTTTATCGTGCTGCCCGCGATCGTCACGAACTTCCTCGTGGGCCAGGCGACCGAGCGCCCGTTCACCTGGAACGTCGTCGACGGCATCCTGCGCGTGGTGGCGTTCTTCACCTACATCTGGGCGATCAGCCGCGTGAAAGACATCCAGCGCGTCTTCGCCTATCACGGTGCCGAGCACAAGACCATCCACGCGTACGAGCGCGGCATCCCGCTCGACGCCGAGCTTATCCAGCGCTACCAGACGATGCACGTCAGGTGCGGGACCTCGTTCCTGCTCATGGTCATGGTCATCGCCATCTTCGTGTACTCGTTCGTTCCCGTGCGCGTGATCACCGAGTGGATCGGCACCGACGCGCGTGCCGTTGCGCTCGCGGTGGCCATCTCGCTGCGCATCCTGCTCCTGCCGCTCATCGCAGGCCTCGCGTACGAGGTCATCAAGTGGGCGGGCAGAGCCCCCGACAGTCCGCTCGTCAAGGTGCTGCTCTGGCCCGGACTCCAGCTCCAGCGCATGACCACCCGCGAGCCGGACGACGACATGGTCGAGGTCGCGGTCACCGCGATGCAGCGCGTGATCGCCTGCGAGGAGCGTCTCGAGGCCATCGCGCGGGGCGAGCACGTCGACGACGCGGCGCTGGTCTGCGGCTCGTCGGGCAACGGCGAGGAGCCGGTCGCCGACGAGGTCGAGCCGGTCATCCTATCCTAGGCGCGGCGTTTGCTTTGCACGGCCCCATGGAACAGCCAGCAGAACCTTGTGTCGCCTCGTCGCTCATGCGCCCGGCGCTCGTGACCGGCGAGCGCGTCCAGCTCGTGCTGGCAGGCACGCTCTGGCTCGTGGCCGCGGTGATTCTCGGCGCCAGGGGAGCAGGGTGGCTTGTCGGCATCCCGTGGGCGCTCCCGGCCGCCCTCGGCGGTGTTGCGCTCGGCGCGCTCAAGGCGCGCTTCCTGCTCGACCGGGTCGCCCGGAGTGTCGCGCGGCGCATCCACGACCGGGGGCCGGAGGCCTCCATCGTCGGCTTCCTCTCGGTGCGCTCCTGGGTGGTCGTCGTGATCATGATGGCCGGAGGTCACGCGCTGCGTCTGACCGACATCCCGCGCCCGGTGCTCGGCGTGCTCTACGTCGCCATCGCCACGGCGCTCGCCCTGGCGAGCCGCGCCTACTGGTCGGTCGTGGCACGCGGGTGGTCGGTCCTGCGCTGACCCCGCGCATGCCGCGCGTCGTGCTACCCTTTCAGTCGTTCACTTCTCCAGACCTAAGGACCGTGTCTCCCCATGCGTGACAAGCTCGATTCGATACTCGCGTCCTACCGCGAACTCACCGACCGCCTCGGCGATCCCGAGGTGCTCTCCGACCAGAAGGCATACGCGCGCCTGGCCAAGGAGCATGCGGGGATGACGCAGCTCGCCAACGCCATCACGGCGTACTTCGGCGTGCTCGACGGCATCGCTGATGCCGACGAGATCGTGCGTTCGGAAAGCGACGCGGAGATGCGGGAGATGGCGCGCGAGGAGCTCGGCGAGCTCGAGGCGCGCAAGACCGCGCTCGAGGACGAGCTGAAGGTCATGATGCTGCCGGCCGACCCGAACGACGAGAAGAACGTCATCGTCGAGATCCGGGCGGGCGCGGGCGGCGACGAGGCCGGTTTGTTCGCGGGCGACCTCTACCGGATGTACACGCGCTACGCCGAGACCCAGCGCTGGAAGGTCGAGGAGATCGACGCCTCGGAAAACGAGGTCGGCGGGTTCAAAGAGGTCTCGTTCATGGTCAAGGGCGCGGGCGTGTACTCGAAACTGAAGTTCGAGTCGGGCGTGCACCGCGTGCAACGCATCCCGGCGACCGAGTCGGGCGGGCGTATCCATACCTCGACCGCGACGGTGGCAGTGCTGCCCGAGGCGGAAGACGTCGAGATCGAGATCAACCAGAACGACCTGCGCATCGACGTCTACCGGTCGAGCGGGCCGGGCGGCCAGTCGGTGAACACGACCGACTCGGCGGTGCGCATCACGCACCTGCCCACGGGCCTCGTCGTGCAGTCGCAGAACCAGAAGTCCCAGCTCCAGAACAAGGAGAACGCGATGCGCGTGTTGCGTGCGCGCCTCTACGAGCTGGAGCTCGAGCGCCAACAGGCCGAGCTCGGCGACGCGCGGCGCAGCCAGATCGGGTCGGGCGGGCGCTCGGAGAAGATCCGCACGTACAACTTCCCGCAGGACCGCCTCACCGACCACCGCATCGGGCTCACCGTGCACAACCTGCCGGCGATCATGATGGGCGAGATTGGGCCCGTGATCGAAGCGCTCGCCGCCGCCGACCGGGCTGAGCGCCTGGCGTCGGTGGTCTGAGGCATGGCCGAGCGCGTCTGGACGGTCAAGGACGCGCTCGACTGGACGGTCGCGTACTTCGAGCGGGAGGGTGTTGAGGCGCCGCGCCGCTCGGCCGAGTGGCTGCTCTCCGCGGCGACAGGCCTCTCTCGCGTCGAGGTCTATGCCTTTCACGAGCGCCCGCTCACCGACGAGGAGCGCACGACCCTGCGCGAGGGTGTCAAGCGACGTGCGGCCGGAGAGCCCCTTCAGTACGTCACGGGCGAGATGCCCTTCCGCCACATCGTCGTGCGCGTCGAGCCCGGCGTGTTCATCCCGCGCCCCGAGACCGAGATACTCGTGGACGTCGCGCTCGACGCAATCGCCGGCGTCGCGGCGCCGCTCGTGCTCGAGGCGTGCACCGGCTCGGGCTGCATCGCGTGTGCGATCGCGACCGAGCGCCCCGACGCGCGCGTGGTCGCGACCGAGATCTCACCGCGCTCGGCTGCCGTGGCCCTGGAGAACGCGTCGCGGCTTGGCGTGGCCGGGAGAGTGACGGTGGTGGAGTGCGACCTGTTCGCGGGCGTGCCTGCCGAGCTGCGCGGCTCAGTCGACGTCGTCGTCTCCAACCCGCCCTACATCCCGAGCGCTGACCTGCCCGATCTGCCGGCCGAGGTGCTCGGCCACGAGCCGCACCTCGCGCTCGACGGCGGCGCCGACGGGCTCGACGTGGTGCGCCGCATCGCCGAGCAGGCGCTCGGCTGGCTCGCGCCGGGCGGTGTGCTTGCGATGGAGATAGACGAAAGTTGCGGCGAAACCGCTTCCAAAGGAGTGGGGGAGTGGTATCAAGAAGTAAGCGTCATACGGGACCTCGCCGGTCGGGACCGAGTGGTCGTCGGCCGGAAGCCGTAGGTCGCCCAGGCCAGGGCAGTCCAGGATGAGTGGAGGCGATCGGCGATGAGCAAGGTGTTCCACATCGACCCGGAGAAGCCGTCAGCGGAAGTGATAAACCTTGCCGCTACGGTGCTGCGCGACGGCGGGATCGTGGTCTTCCCGACCGAGTCCGTCTACGGCATCGGAGCGGCAGCGCACTCGTGTTTCGGCCCGCATGAGATGTTCGACATCAAGGTCCGTCCCCTCGAGAAGCCCCTGCCCTGGCTCGTCGAGAACGAGGACGCCCTCGACAAGTACGGTGTTGACGTCCCCGAGTACGCGCACAACCTCGCGAAGGCCTTCTGGCCCGGCGCACTGACCCTCGTGGTCAAGGCGTCGGACATCGTCGGGAAGGACTTCCGCGCCGACGACGGTACGGTGGGTCTGCGCAGTCCCGACCACGAGGTCGTCATGGAGCTCATCCAGGCCTCGGGCGGCCCGATCATCGCGACGTCGGCTAACACGAGCGGCCACCCGGCTCCCGGCGACTTCGCCGAGGTCGAGGAGCGCATCGTAGCCGCAGCCGACGTGGCGCTCGACGGTGGCGAGACCGAGCACCGGACGCCGTCGACGGTGGTCGATTGCAGCGGCCCCGAGCCCGTCATCATCCGCGAAGGAGCCATCCCCACCGACCAGATCATGGCCGCCGCGCGGGGTGGCGCGTAGACCGTGTGAGCGGCGTGCGGGAGGCAACACGCCGGCCCGCGCCGTGGTATACAATCGGCGGTGGCGCCCTGCGGGTGCCGCCGCCGCGTCATCTTCTCGCACGGAAGGGGCCTCGACCATGCGCATCTCCATCGGCAGCGATCATGCCGGGTTCGAGATGAAGGAGAAACTCGAGGCGCACCTGAGGGAGCTCGGCCACGACGTCGTCGACGTCGGTACGCACGACGACGACTCGGTGGACTACCCTGACCTTGCAGAGAAGGTGGGCACGGCCGTGGCTTCGGGTGAGGCCGAGCGTGGCGTGCTCGTGTGCGGCTCGGGGATCGGCGTGGCGATCGCCGCCAACAAGATCGACGGCGTTCGTGCCGCCAACGTCTACGACCCGGAGATGGCGAAGATGTCGCGGCTGCACAACGACGCGAACGTCGTGACGATGGGCGGACGCTACCTGCCCGAGGAGACCGCACGCGCGATCATCGACACTTTCCTCGCGACCGCGTTCGAAGGCGGGCGTCACCAGCGGCGCGTCGACAAGATCACCGCGCTCGAACAGCGCGGCTAGGCACGGCAGGCGACGGGCGGCCCGGACCGTCCGCGGGCAGAAGGGAACCACGCGCTCATGGCTCTGAAGTACATCCCCCAGGTCGACCCCGAGGTCGCGTTCGCGCTCGACGCCGAGCTCGCCCGGCAGCGCGACACCATCGAGCTGATCGCCTCTGAGAACTTCACGTCGGTCGCGGTACTCGAGGCCGCCGGCACCGTGCTCACCAACAAGTACGCCGAGGGCTATCCCGGCAAGCGCTACTACGGCGGATGCGAGAAGGTCGACATCGTCGAGAATCTCGCCCGCGACCGCGCCAAGGAGCTCTTCGGCGCCGAGCACGCCAACGTGCAGCCGCACGCGGGCGCCCAGGCGAACATGGCTGTCTACTTCGCCACCCTGCAGCCCGGCGACACCATCCTCGGCATGAGCCTGGCGCACGGCGGCCACCTCACTCACGGGTCGCCGGTGAACTTCTCCGGCAAGCTCTACGACATCGTGGCCTACGGGCTCGACCCCGAGACCGAGACCATCGACTACGACGAGGTTGAGAAAGCCGCGCGCGAGCACAAGCCCAAGATGATCGTCGCCGGTGCGAGCGCGTATCCCCGCGTGATCGACTTCGAGCGCTTCCGCGCCATCGCCGACGAGGTGGGCGCGCTCCTGCTCGTCGACATGGCGCACATCGCCGGGCTCGTCGCCACCGGAGCGCATCCCTCGCCGGTCCCGCACGCGCACTTCGTCACCTCCACGAGCCACAAGACGCTGCGTGGGCCGCGCTCGGGCTTCGTGCTGTGCAAGGAGGAGTTCGCGCAGGCCGTGGACAAGGCGGTCTTCCCGGGCATGCAGGGCGGCCCGCTCATGCACGTCATCGCGGCCAAGGCGATCGCGTTCGGCGAGGCCATGCAACCCGAGTTCTCCACCTACATCGACCAGGTCGTCATCAACGCCAAGGCGATGGGCGCGGCGATGGCCGAGTGCGGCCTGCGGCTCGTCTCCGGCGGCACCGACAACCACCTGCTGCTCGTCGACCTCACGCCTGCCGAGATCACCGGCAAGGACGCCGAGGCGCTGCTCGAGCGCGTGGGCATCACCGTCAACAAGAACGCTATCCCCAACGACAAGGAGAGCCCGTTCGTGACGAGCGGCATCCGCGTCGGTTCGCCGGCGATGACCACGCGCGGCTTCACCGAGGGCGAGGCGCACACCGTCGGGTGTCTGATGGCCGATGCCATCTTCAACCGTGACGACGAGCAGCGGCTTGCCGACATCGCCGCGCAGGTCGCCGCGATGCTCGCCGACCACCCGCTCTATCCCGAGCTGTAGCCCGGCACACCTGCACGCTGACCCACGGACCGACGGTGACGGAGGTATCAGGCCAGATGAAGGGCAACACCCAGTACCCGAACGTCATGGTGATGGACCATCCGCTCATCCAGCACAAGCTCTCGATACTCCGCGACGTCGGGACGGGTGCGAAGGTCTTCCGCGAGCTTGTCAAGGAGCTCGCGATGCTCATGGCCTACGAGGCGACGCGTGACTTCCAGCTCACCGAGACGACCGTCACCACGCCTATCACCGAGACCACCACCTACGTGCTCGCGGGCAAGAAGGTCGCGGTCATCCCGATTCTGCGCGCGGGCCTCGGCATGGTCGAGGGCATCCTCGAGCTCATCCCCGCTGCACGCGTCGGGCACGTCGGCCTGTACCGCGACCCCGAGACGCTGCAGCCGGTCGAGTACTACTGCAAGCTGCCCGAGGACATCGGCGAGCGCGACATCCTCATCGTCGACCCGATGCTCGCGACCGGGGGGTCGGCCGCCGCCGCGGTCCAGTTCCTCCGCGCCCGCGGTGCGCGCTCGATCAACCTGCTGGTGCTGATCGCCGCCCCGGAGGGCATCGAAGAGGTCGTCAAGAACTGCGAGGACGTCTGCATCTACACGTGCTGTGTGGACAGCCACCTCAACGACCACGGCTACATCGTCCCCGGTCTCGGGGACGCCGGCGACCGGCTCTTCGGCACCAAGTAGCGGCAGGGAGGTCGAGCGCAGATGCCCCGCCCGTCGTGGGACGAGTACTTCATGAGCATCGCCGAGCAGGTGGCGGGCCGCTCCACCTGCCTGCGCCGGCAGACCGGCGCGGTGCTCGTGAAGGACCGGCGCATCCTCGCGACAGGCTACAACGGCACGCCGGCAGGCCTGGCGCACTGCGAGGAGGTCGGCTGTCTGCGTGAGCAGCGCAACATCGCCTCGGGTAGCCACCACGAGCTCTGCCGAGGCATCCACGCCGAGCAGAACGCGGTCATCCAGGCGGCCAAACACGGCATCACCATCGACGGGGCCACCGTCTACAGCACGCACCAGCCCTGCTCGCTCTGCGCGAAGATCCTCATCAACGCTGGCGTGGTCGACATCGCGTTTCGCGACCCGTACCCCGACCCGCTCTCCGAGGAGCTGCTCGCCGAGGCGGGCATCACCCCGCGTCCGCTGACGGGCGGTGGCGGGCGGTGAGCCCGGCTCAGATCGCGGCCCTGATCGGTGTCGCCATCGTGGTCACGCTCGTGCTCACCCCGCTCGTCAGGACGATGGCCGTTCGGTTCGGCGTCGTCGACGTGCCCGGCGTGCGCAAGGTCCACACCCGCGCCGTTCCCCGTCTCGGCGGCGTCGCGATCCTCGGCGGTATCGCCGGGGCCGTCGTGCTCCAGGTGGTAGGCGAGTCGATGTTGGGCTGGAGGGGGGCGCTCGCCACGGGCAACCCCCAGATCATGGGCTGCCTGGCGGGTATGGGCGTGATCTTCCTCGTGGGGCTGATCGACGATGCGGTCACCCTCAATGCAGGCCAGAAGCTGCTCGGGCAGACGGTCGCGGCCGGCGTGCTCATCGCGAGCGGGGTGCGCATCGACTTCATCGCGAGTCCCTTCGGTGGGCTGTTCGTGCTGGGGCTGCTCAGCGTTCCGATCACGGCGATCTACGTGGTGGCCTTCACCAACGTCATCAACCTCATCGACGGGCTCGACGGCCTTGCTGCGGGCGTGACCGCCATCAGCGCGGCCACCATGCTCGTTCTGGCGCTCCAGGGCAATCAGCTTGCCGCCGCGGTCCTGGCCGCGGCGCTGATCGGCGCCTGTGTGGGGTTCCTGCGCCACAACTTCCACCCGGCGAGCATCTTCATGGGGGACTCGGGCTCGCTGCTGCTCGGCTTCACGCTCGCCGCCATCTCCCTGCTCGGTGTCATGAAGTCCGTGGCGGCGATCGCGCTGCTCGTGCCACTCCTCATCATCGGGGTCCCCGTCTTCGATACCGCGAGCGCGATCCTGCGGCGCGTGCGATACAACCGGCCTATCCAGGAGGCGGACCGCGGTCATATCCATCACCGCCTGCTCGGCCGTGGCTTCGACCAGCGCCAGACGGTGCTCATCATCTATGTGTGGTCGGCGGCGCTCGGCGTCGGTGCGTACGCGATGCGCTGGGCCGCAACACCGGTCAAGCTGCTGACCTTCGGCGTGCTCGCCGGTCTCTCGCTCTTCATGATCTACTGGCTGGGCCTTTTCGAGGTCGCACATCATCATGGCGATGAATCCAATGAGGGGGCCGGCGACGGCCCCGACAGGCTCGGGAGTACGGGCCCCGAGTCGGCCGGCGAGTAGCTTCTTGCCCGCCTCCTGACGTTCGTGTACGATGGGCAAGCTTTCCGAGACCCCCGTCGGACACGCGGTCGGCACACCGTGCGCACGGATGCGCCCGGAGGTGCGATCCGCATCCAGAACCGGCTCCACGGCAGGGTCTCTTACCAGGCGTTTTGAGCACCGATGAGTCCTACCGGAGGGGTAGTCCAGCTGTCTCCCGCACTCGTCGATAGTGTTGTCGCGCTGCTCGGCCACCCGGTCGTGGCGGCTGCCCTCGGCATCGCACTCGGTGTCGGCCTGCTGCTCGCCTCCCGCGCCAGCTTCCGCGCGTTCACGCCCGACGCCCCCGAGGCGGGTCTCGTATATGCCGCGGTATCGTTGTTCGTCCGCATGGCGATCGCAGCCGGACTGCTCTTCGTGTACTACCGCTTCATCAGCGAGGGATTCCTGCCGTTCGCCATCGGAGTGGCGGGCGGCTTCCTGGTCATGTACACGATCGAGCTCGTGCGGTATGGCAAGGTACTGGCCCGGCCCCGGTAAAGGAGGAAGAACCGCGTGGATGGTTTTGGCGAGAAACTGGCATCCAAGCTCCATCACTACTCGGTGCTGCCGTGGAACGACGTGAACGGAACGGTGGACCCGACAACCGCGCTGATGCTGACGAACTACGTGTTCTTCCTGCTCATCGCGTCCCTGGTGACGCTCGTGTTCTTCCTTGTCGCAGCGAGGCGCGTGGCACTCGTGCCAAGGGGTATCGGCAACATCGCGGAGGCCGGTTACGAGTTCATCCGCAACCTGTGCGTGGACAACATGGGCAAGGAGGGCGTGAAGATGGCACCGTTCATCGGCACACTCTTCTTCTTCATCCTGGTGAACAACGTGATCGGCCTGATCCCAGGCGCTCTGCCGGGCACCGGCTCCATCGGCGTGACCGCTACCTGGGCCGTGATGGTCTTCATCGTGTACAACTACATCGGCTTCAAGAAGAACGGCTTCATCGGCTACCTGAAGAGCTTCATTCCGAGCGGCGTGCGAGAGATGGGGCCGCTCGGCCGCTTCACCCTCGGCCCGTTCATCTTCGTGCTCGAGATAGTCGGTCACTTCCTGCGGCCGCTCACGTTGGCCGTTCGTCTGTTCGCTAACATGTTCGCCGGGGGTATCATCCTCGGCATCTTCGGCATCTTCATGATCCTGGGTTCCAAGTCGTTCGACGCTCTCGGGATCACGATGACCGGCTTTGGCTTCATGATGCTGGTCATCATGTACGGCTTCAAGGTCTTCGTGGCGTTCATTCAGGCGTACGTCTTCGCCATCCTCACCTCCGTGTACATCGGTGGTGCGCTCCACGCTTCGGAGCACTAGTAACGGGTTTCTGGCCGGCAGGCGCCGGCACAGGTGGGCAGTTCAGAAGGGGATCCGGCTCGGGTCCCGGAATGAAGGAGGATCACTGGTGGAAGGCTCTCTGAACGTTCTCGGCGCAGGAATCGCGTACGGCCTCGCCGCTTTCGGCCCGGGTCTGGGCATCGGCATCATCGGCGGCAAGGCCGTCGAGGCCATGGCTCGCCAGCCCGAGATGGCCGGCAAGGTACAGACCACGATGTTCATCGCCATCGCGTTCACCGAGGCGCTCGCGCTCCTCGGCTTCGTTCTGGCTCTGATCCTCAGCGCCTAAGTCAGCGCTACCGAGAGTGGAGGTAGTAGAGCCATGTTTGTAGGAGTCGCCTACGCAGCCGAAGAGGGCGGATCCGCGATTTCCGTCGTGCCTGTCTTTGCGGACATCTGGCCGTCGATCATCGCGTTCGCTCTGCTGTTCTTCCTGCTCAAGAAGTTCGCATTCGGGCCCATCAGCAACGTGCTCGACAAGCGTGCCGAGATGATCCGCGAATCGCTCGAGAAGGCCGAGCAGACCCAGGTGGACGCCGAGCGCATGCTCGAGGAGTACAAGGCGCAGATGGCCGAGGCGCGCGCCGAGGCCGGCAAGGTCATCGAGCAGGGCCGCAAGGTCGCCGAGTCGATGAAGTCCGAGATCCTCGCGCAGGCCACCAAGGACGCCGAGGCCATCGTGGCCAAGGCGCACGAGGCGATGGAGGCCGAGAAGAAGGCGGCCGTCGCCGAGCTCCAGGCGTCCGTAGCCGACCTTTCGGTGGCTGTCGCCGGCAAGCTCATCGGCGAGAAGCTCTCCGCCGCCGAGCACGCCAGCCTCATCGAGAAGTACGTCGCCGAGGTGGGGAGCCTCAATGACAACTAGCGGGATCGCAAGGACCTACGCACGGGTCCTCTTCGACCTCGCCACCATGGCCGACGCTGTCGACGCAGCCGATGCCGGCATCCGTACCGCCGCCGAGGCGGTCCGGGGCCACATTGACCTGCGGACCGCGCTCACCGACACGGGCATCGCGCCCGAGAAGAAGCGCGACATCGTGCGCGAGATCTTCGGCGAGACCGTGACGCCCGAGGTCGTATCGATCGTCACGCTGGCCGTTGACAGAGGTCACACCGACATGCTCGGGGACATCGCCCGCGCCTTCGCCGAGATCGCCGAGGCCGAGCGCGGCATCGTCGTGGCCGAGGTCACGACCGCCGTCCCGCTCGAAGAGGCCCTTCGCGCCTCTATCACGGACAAGCTCGCCGCGTCGCTCGGGCGCCCCGTCTCGCTTCGCGAGCGGGTCGACGCCTCGATCGTGGGCGGCATCATCATCAAGGTCGGCGGCAGGGTGCTCGACGGGAGCCTATCGGCCCAGCTCGACGCGGTCCGCGCCAACCTGTCTACCGCACCGCAGGGAGGTGAGGCGTAGGTGGCCGAGATCACCGCACGCGCAATCAGCGACGTACTCAAAGCGCAGCTGGAGCGCTTCGAAGCCGAGATCGACGTCCGCGAGGTCGGCACCGTCATGTCAGTCGGTGACGGTATCGCGCGGGTCGACGGGCTGCGTGGCGCCATGGCCGGCGAGCTCCTCGAGTTCGTGGGCGAGGGCGGCGCGGTCGTCTACGGCATGGCACTGAACCTCGACGAGAACGAGGTCGGCGCCGTGCTCATGGGCGATGTGACGCTCATCAAGGAGAACGACACCGTTCGCACCACCGGTCGCACCGTCGAGGTGCCGTCCGGCAAGGGGATGCTCGGCCGCATCGTCAGCCCGCTCGGCGAGCCGCTCGACGGCAAGGGCCCCATCGCCGCCGAGGGCTACCGCCCGGTCGAGTTCCGCGCACCCGGCGTCATCGAGCGCAAGGGTGTGCACGAGCCGCTTCAGACCGGCATCATGGCCATCGACTCGATGATCCCCATCGGCCGCGGCCAGCGCGAGCTCATCATCGGCGATCGCCAGACCGGTAAGACCGCGGTTGCTCTCGACACGATCATCAACCAGAAGGGGACCGGCGTCATCTGCGTCTACGTCGCGGTCGGCCAGAAGGCCTCGACCGTCGCGGGCGTCGTCGAGACCCTCGAGCGCTACGGCGCCATGGAGTACACGATCGTCGTCTCGGCGGCCGCCTCGGAACCGGCGCCGCTGCAGTACATCGCGCCGCTCGCCGGCTGTGCGATGGGCGAGTACTTCATGTACACCGGTGCGGACGGGCAGCCCGCGAGCGAGTCCAACCCGGGTCGCCACGTGCTCTGCATCTACGACGACCTCTCCAAGCAGGCCGTCGCGTACCGCCAGATGTCGCTCACGCTGCGCCGCCCGCCGGGCCGCGAGGCGTACCCCGGTGACGTCTTCTACCTGCACAGCCGGTTGCTCGAGCGCGCGGTCAAGCTGTCCGACGCCAACGGCGCCGGCTCGCTCACCGCGCTCCCGGTCATCGAGACGCAGGCCGGCGACGTGTCGGCTTACATCCCGACGAACGTCATCTCCATCACCGACGGCCAGATCTTCCTGCAGACCGACCTGTTCTATCAGGGCGTACGCCCGGCCATCAACGTCGGCATCTCGGTGTCTCGCGTCGGCGGTTCGGCGCAGATCAAGGCGATGAAACAGGTCGCCGGGTCGCTGCGCCTCGACCTTGCGCAGTACCGCGAACTAGCCGCGTTCGCCCAGTTCGGCTCGGATCTCGACAAGGCCACGCAGCAGACGCTCAGCCGCGGCGCGCGCCTCGTCGAGCTGCTCAAGCAGGGCCAGTACGTGCCGTTCCCGGTCGAGCAGCAGGTCATCGCGATCTACGCCGGCACGAAGGGTTACCTCGACGAGCTCGAGGTCGACGACGTCCTGCGCTTCCGCGATGGGTTCCTCGAGTTCGTGGGCAACGGCCATCCCGAGATCGGGGCTGCCATCCGCGACGAGAAGACGCTCTCCGAGGCGACCGAGGCCAAGCTCGTAGAGGCCCTCAAGGAGTTCACCGCGACCTTCTCGGGAAGCTAGGGGACGGCCCATGCCGAACCTGCGCGACATAAAGAACCGGATCGTGAGCGTCGAGTCGACGCGCCAGATCACGCGCACGATGGAGATGGTCGCGACCGCCAAGATCAAGAAGGCCCAGGAGAAGATCGAGGCCGCGCGCCCATACGCGCTCTCGATGATGGAAGTCCTCGGCAACGTGGCGCGCTACGCCAAGGGTGCAGAGCACCCGCTGCTCGAGGCGCACGAGGCGCGCACGCGGGTCGTGGTCATCGCCGTGACCTCGGACCGTGGCCTTGCCGGTGCGTTCAACAGCAACATCCTGCGCCTGACCGAGAACATCATCTCCAATGAGACGGCCGCGGGCGTCCAGGTCGACGTCATCGCGGTGGGCAAGAAGGCCGCGAGCTACTTCAAGTACCGCGGCATCGAGCCGATCGCGGTCTACCGCGACATCTCAGACAAGCCGACGTTCGCCGACGCCAAGTCAATCGCCGCGCACGTCATCGGCGCGTACTCGGACGAGGAGATCGACGCGGTCTACGTGGCGTTCAACCGCTTCAAGAACGTCGCCGAGCAGAGGCCTGAGGTGCATCAGCTCCTGCCGATCGAGCGCCGCGTCGTCGACGAGGCCGCCGAGGTCAGCGACGCGCGGGCCGAGTACACCTTCGAGCCCAACCCCGGGGCCGTCCTCGAGCTGCTGCTGCCGACCTACGTCGAGACGCTCGTCTTCAGGGCGCTCATGGAGTCGGCTGCCTCCGAGCACGGCGCTCGGCGCACGGCTATGAAGTCGGCCACCGACAACGCGTCGGAGATGATCACCACACTCACGCGCAGCTACAACCGCGCCCGCCAGGCATCAATCACCAACGAAATCGCCGAGATCGTCGGCGGCGCCGCGGCGCTGGAGGACTAGATGGCAGTCACTGAAGGTAAGGAAACGTCTATGAACGTCGGAAGAATCGTGAGGGTCGTAGGCCCGGTCCTCGACGTCGAGTTCGCGCCCGACGCGATGCCCGCGATCTACAACGCTCTGAAGGTCGACGCACAAAGCCCCGTCGGCCGCGTGAGCACCGTCGCCGAGGTGCAGCAGCACCTGCCGGGCAACCAGGTGCGCGCGGTCGCGATGTCGTCGACAGACGGGCTCACTCGCGGCATGGAGGCGGTCGACACTGGCACGCCGATGAAGATGCCGGTCGGCCCGTCCACGCTCGGTAGGATCTTCAACGTGCTCGGCGAGCCGGTCGACGGCGGCGCGGACGTCACGGCCGAGGACTACTACCCGATCCACCGCGAGGCCCCCGAGTACGAGGACCTTGAGCCCAAGACGGAGATCTTCGAGACCGGCATCAAGGTCGTCGACCTCCTCGAGCCCTACATCAAGGGTGGCAAGACGGGCCTCTTTGGCGGCGCAGGTGTCGGTAAGACCGTCATCATCATGGAGCTCATCAACAACCTCGCCATGGCGCACGGCGGCACCTCGGTGTTCACCGGCGTGGGCGAGCGCACCCGTGAGGGCACCGACCTCTACAACGAGATGAGCGAGTCGGGCGTCATCGAGAAGACCGTGCTCGTCTACGGCCAGATGAACGAGCCTCCCGGAGCGCGCCTGCGCGTCGGGCTGGCCGGGCTCACCGCCGCGGAATACTTCCGCGACCAGGGCCAGGACGTGCTGCTGTTCGTCGACAACATCTTCCGCTTCACCCAGGCGGGTTCCGAGGTCTCCGCACTGCTCGGCCGCATGCCTTCCGCGGTGGGCTACCAGCCCACGCTCGCGACCGAGATGGGCGAGCTGCAGGAGCGCATCACCTCGACGAAGAACGGGTCGATCACCTCGGTCCAGGCCATCTACGTCCCGGCCGACGACCTCACCGACCCCGCGCCGGCTACCGCGTTCACGCACCTCGACGCCACGACGGTCCTGTCGCGCTCGATCGCCGAGCTCGGCATCTACCCCGCCGTCGACCCGCTCGCCTCGACCTCTCGCGCGCTTACGCCCGAGGTGGTCGGCGAGGAGCACTACCGCGTCGCGCGTGCCGTCCAGCAGGTGCTCCAGCGCTACAAGGACCTGCAGGACATCATCGCCATCCTCGGCATGGACGAGCTGTCCGAAGAGGACAAGCTCACCGTGTCCCGCGCCCGCAAGATACAGCAGTTCCTCAGCCAGCCGTTCTTCGTGGCCGAGCAGTTCACGGGCATGGCGGGCAAGTACGTCAAACTCGAGGACACGATCCGCGGTTTCGACGAGATCGTCTCCGGCAAGCACGACGAAGTTCCCGAGCAGGCCTTCCGCTACGTCGGCACTATCGAGGAAGCCCTCGAGAAGTCCGAGCAGATGGCCGCGACGGCGTAAAGGAGCGATCAGAGGTATGGAGCGCACGCTTCTGTGCGAGATCGTCACCCCCGAGCGCGTCGTCTACCGCAATGAGGCGCGCATGGTCGTCGCGCCCACCATCGACGGCGAGATCGGCATCATGCCGCTGCACGCCCCGCTCGTGAGCGCGCTCAAACCCGGCGAGATCCGCGTCATGTACGGCGAGGACAAGGTGGAGTGGTTCGCCATCGCCGGCGGCTACGTTCAGGTCCACGAGGACAAGGTCATCGTGCTCGCCGACCAGGCCGCCGCGGGCTCCCAGATCGATGCGGAGAGCGCCCGCCAGGCCCTCGAGGAGGCGCGCCAGCGCCTGCGCGAGGCCGAGGGAAGCGCCGAGGAAGAGGTCGATGCCTGCGTGGCCGACCTCAACTGGTGCGAGCTCCAGGCGAGCGTGGCGGGCAAGCACCGCTCGTAAGTGCCGACAGCGTGACCGCGGGGCGGCAGGCGTCATGCCTGCCGCCCCGCTGCTGTCCGGGGTGACCGTCCGGTGACGCCCGGCGCCGTCGGCTTGTTGTACGGGTGACCGTGCACTACCGTGAGAGGGTCAGAACCGTCTTGGGGAAGGTCGTCTGCCAGGTGGGACCCATCATCGTGCGAGGGGGCCGTCGGCTTGCCGGCGAGGTACGGGTAGCCGGCGCCAAGAACTCCGCGCTCAAGCTCATCGCCGCCGCGCTGCTTGCTCCGGGCGAGTCCCGCATCAGCAACGTGCCGGACATCAGCGACGTCGCCACCATGGCCGAGGTCGTTGAGGGCCTCGGTGCGCACGTGCGGCGCGACGGCGACACAATCGCCGTGGACGCGACCAACCTCGACTCGTTCGAGGCCCCCTACGAGCTCGTGGCCCGGATGCGGGCGTCCATCGCGGTACTCGGCCCGCTCGTTGCGCGGCTCGGACGCGCGCACGTCGCGATGCCGGGCGGCTGCAACATCGGTTCGCGCAAGGTCGACATGCACATCAGCGGCCTGGAGGCCCTCGGTGTGCGATTCGAGTTCGAGCACGGCTTCATCGACGCGACCGCTGCCGGGGGGCTGCGCGGCGCCGAGGTGGTCCTCGAGTTCCCGAGCGTCGGAGCGACGGAGAACCTGTTGATGGCGGCGGTTCTCGCCGAGGGCACGACCGTGATCGAGAATGCGGCGCGCGAGCCCGAGATCGCCGATCTCGCGGCGATGCTCCGCGCTATGGGAGCGCGTATCGACGGGGCAGGCACTTCCACCATCACCATCGAGGGTGTGAAGGCGCTCGGTTCCGTCCATCACGCGGTCGTCGGCGATCGGATTGAGGCGGGCACGTTCCTCGTCGCCGGGGCGCTGACAGGGGGCCCCGTGACGGTCACCGGCGTGGACCCCGCGCATCTCGAGATGGTGCTGCGCAAGTTCGATCAAGCCGGGTGCACGGTCGAGGCCGGCCCCGACCGCGTGACCGTGTCGCGCACAGGCCGGCTGCAGGCGACCGACGTGCAGACCCTTCCCTATCCCGGCTTCCCCACGGACATGCAGCCGCAGTTCATGGCGCTTATGGCGCTCGCCGAGGGTGGCTGCGTCATCACCGAGAACGTCTTCGAGAACCGCTTCATGTTCGCTGACGAGCTCGTGCGCATGGGCGCCGACATCCGTATCGAGGGCCATCACGCCCTCGTCAGGGGCGTCGTCGGGCTCTCTGGTGCTCCGGTCCGCTGTCCGGACCTGCGTGCGGGCGCGGCGCTCGTGCTTGCAGGACTCGCGGCCGAAGGCGAGACCGAGGTCACCGACACGCACCACATCGAGCGGGGCTACGAGGGCTTCGTCGAGAAGCTCGCGTCGCTCGGTGCCGATGTCCAGACCGGTACCGCGTAGGGAGGAGCGCCACGTGCTCAGCATCGACGCGATCAAGGAGATCATCCCGCACCGCTACCCCTTGCTGCTTATCGACCGGATCGAGGAGCTCGAGATCGGGCAGCGCGCGGTCGGGATCAAGAACGTGACCGCCAACGAGCCGTTCTTCCCGGGTCACTTCCCGGACTACCCGGTGATGCCCGGTGTACTGATCGTCGAGGCGCTTGCCCAGGTGGGCGCCGTCGCGCTTCTTTCGGTCGAGGAGAACAAGGGCAAGCTCGCCTTCTTCGCAGGTATCGATAAGGTCCGCTTCAAGCGGCAGGTGAAGCCCGGGGACACCCTGCGGCTCGAGGTACGCATCACGCGCTCGCGCGGGGCGATCGGTTTCGGTGAGGCGGTGGCGACGGTCGACGGTGAGACCGCCTGCTCCGGAGAGCTGATGTTCGCGATACAATAGGACGGTTTCGGGCATGTCACGCGGGACCCAGGACCTGCGTGCGGTTGATGGGAGTAGACCCAGGTGGGAGTCGAACAGCGCATAGCGGACCGGAGCGCCATTCTCGGCGTGGTCGGTCTCGGTTACGTCGGACTGCCTCTCGTCGTTGAGATGGCGACGCAGGGCTACCGGGTCGTCGGTTTTGACGTGGCCGCCGACAAGGTCGCCGCCGTCAACGCCGGCTCGAGCTACATCCCTGACGTCGCGGCCGACCGTCTGGCTCCGCTTGTGGAGTCGGGCCACATCAGTGCGACCCTGGATTTCTCGCGGGCTTCCGAGTGCGATGCGATCGCGATCTGCGTGCCGACTCCGCTCGACGAGCGCAAGGCGCCGGACACGTCATACATGGAGGCCGCTGCCGGGGCGGTGGCGCCGCACCTGAAGTCGGGTGCGCTCGTCACGCTCGAATCGACGACGTACCCCGGCACCACCGAGGAGGTCATCCAGCCGATCCTCGAGGCGGGCGGTCTGCGCGTCGGCACCGACCTGCACCTCGCCTTCTCGCCCGAGCGCGTCGACCCGGGCAACCTCACCCACCACACGAAGAACACACCGAAGGTCGTGGGCGGAGTGACGCCGGCCTGCACGCGGGCGGCGGTCACCCTCTACAGCCAGTTCATCGACACGGTCGTGCCGGTCTCCTCCACGCGGGCCGCCGAGATGACGAAGCTCCTTGAGAACATCTTCCGCTCGGTGAACATCGCGCTCGTCAACGAACTGCTGCGCCTCTCCGAGCGCATGGACATCAACCTCTGGGAGGTCATCGACGCCGCCAAGACCAAGCCGTTCGGCTTCATGCCCTTCTACCCGGGTCCGGGTCTCGGCGGACACTGCATCCCCATCGACCCGTTCTATCTCTCGTGGAAAGCGCGCGAGTACGACTTCCACACCGAGTTCATCGAGCTTTCGGGCAAGATCAACGAGGACATGCCGTACTACGTGGTCCGTCGCCTCATGGATGCGCTCAACGCGCAGCGTAAGCCGCTCGCCGATGCCCGTATCCTCATGCTTGGTGTGGCTTACAAGGCCGACATCGATGACGTGCGCGAGTCCCCGGCGATCAAGGTCGCCGAGCTGTTGCGCGAGAAGGATGCCGAGATCGTCTACCACGACCCGTTCGTGGAGGTCTTCGTCGCCGGCGGGGAGGCGGTGCCCTCGGTCGGGCTCTCGGCGGCCGAGGTCGCACGTGCCGACGCCGTGCTAATCGTCACCGACCATCGTGGTGTTGACTACGACCTGGTCGTGAGCAACGCGCGACTCGTACTCGACACCCGCAACGTGCTCAAGGGGAGCTACGACGATGGGAGAATCGTGCGGTTCTGACGTTACCGAGGTGTAATCGCGGAGTCCTCGCGAATGGCGGGGGAGTTGCTCCTGACGGGGGCCGGTGCGCGAGACGCAGCGCGGCACGACGAACATCCGCAGGAATCCTGGAGCTGAACACAGTGGATCGATCCACATCGAGCAGAGGGGCCCGTTCGGGCTCGAACAACCGGCGCGGCGCCAGGCCGATGGTCGAAACCGTCCCGGGGCCGCGTCGACAGAAGCAGATGCACCGCCGGGCCGCGAAGCGCGCGGCCGCGATAGCGGGCGTCATCAGTCTCGCTGTGCTTGTCGGCGGCGCGGTGGCCGCCTATGCCTTCGTCCAGGGACTCGAGCGCGAAATGCAGCACGACGTCGTCGAGGACGAAAGCGTGACACAGGCGCTGACCGAGAAGACGCCCGAGAAGCCCTTCAACGTCCTGCTTCTCGGCAGCGATGCCCGGCCGAAGGAAGAGGCAGCGCGGGCCGACACGATCATCGTGGCACGGGTCGATCCGGGCGAGAAGCGGGTCTGGATGCTGTCGATACCGCGTGACACCCGGGTCGAGATCCCCGAGCACGGCGTGAACAAGATCAACGTGGCGAACTACCTCGGCGGGCCGGCGCTCATGATCGACACGGTCGAGGACTTCCTCGGGATGCCGATCAACCACTACATGGAGGTCGACTTCAACGGTTTTCAGGGGATCGTGGACGCGATGGGCGGAATCTACGTGACGGTCGACCAGGAGATCGACGACTGGAGGGCAGCCAGCCACAGCCCGGGCCATCGTGCCAAACACATCGAGCCCGGCTACCAGCTGCTCGACGGCGAGCACGCACTGACGTTCGTGCGCAGCCGCGACTTCCCGGACGCCGACTTCACGCGCATGAAGCATCAGCAGGAGTTCTTCAGGGCACTCGCGTCGCAGTCGATGCGCTGGGGCAACGTGCTCAAGCTCCCGGGCATGGCTCGCGAGTTCGCCAAGAACGTGAGCACGGACATGGGCGTGGGTCAGATCCTCTCGCTCGCGCAGTCCCTGCGCGGTATCGACGCCGCCGCCGTGCAGACCGCCACGCTGCCCGGCGAATGGCGGAGCCCCTACATCGTCCCAGACACAGAGAGGAAGGAGTACCTCGTTTCGCAGGTCCTCGCCGACGGCGACATAGAGGAGCGGCCCGGCGAGGAGGTCCTGCTCGCGCCGGCCGACATCAGCGTTGCCGTGCGCAACGGTGGCGGCATCGCGGGTTCGGCCGCGATGGCCGCCGAGCGGCTGCGCGCCCGAGGGTTCGACGTGCGAGAGGTCGGCAACGCCAACCAGTTCGTATACGAGGAGACGCTCGTGGTCCATTCGGACAACGAGGAGGCGGCGCGCCTCGTGGCGCGCCAGCTCAAGACCGAGCGTATCGTCCCAAGCCGCGGGATGTACACGTTCACGACCGACATCCTCGTGGTGGTCGGCGCGGATTGGACCAGTCTCGTGGGGTCCGAGGAATCCGGCCGGTAGCGGCGCTCAGAGAGGCTAGCGGCGCGCGTCGACCGCCCGCTTGAGCACGGTGGCGAACTGGTCCGCGAGCAGGTCCCGTCCGAAGCGCTCCTCCGCAAGCCGTCGCGCGTTCGCTGCCATCCGGGCGCGCATGTCCGGATCGTCGGCGAGCCGCTCGACGGCGTCGGCAAGCGCGACCCCATCGCCGGCGGGCACGTAAACCCCGGCGTCGTGCTCCTCGACGAGTTCGCGGGTCCAGCCCGGGGAGTTCACGATCATCGGCCGTCCGGTAGCCAGACCGTCGAAGAACTTGTTCGGCGAGTTGGTCGCGAGGATGGGCACGTCGGCGAAGAGCGTCATGAGTACGTCGGCGGTGCGGGTCACTGACGGTACGCTGTGCTTGGGCATGGGGCCGGCCAGCACCAGGTTGTCCAGGCACTCCCGCTCCTTGTGTTCGCGAATCCGCGGCAACGACTTGCCATCTCCCGCGATGAGGAACGCGATGTCGTCCCGCCCGCGCGCTTTGAGCTCGGCCGCGGCCTGTGGCACGCTCGCCTCGAGCGCATTGGAGGGGCCGATGGCTCCCGCATAGCCGATGACGACCTTGCCCTCCAGCCCGAACCGCTGAATGAGCCCGGCATCCTGAGGGCCGGGGTGGAACAGGTCGAGGTCGCACGAGTTCGGGATCATGTGGATGTGGTCGGCGGGGTAGCCGGTCGCTGCCACGCCTTCGGCCATTCCCGGAGAGAGCGCGATGACCTCGGCCGAGCGTCGGTACAAGAACCGTTCGAGCCGCTCGGCGACGCGCGCGAGAAGCCCACCGCGCTCCAATGCCCCCATCTGTATGGCCGCTTCGGGCCACAGGTCGCGCACTTCGAATACGAAGGCGACGCGGCGCGCCGCGGCGGCTATCCAGCCGGGTATGCCGACGGTGAGCGGTGTCGAGGTCGCAATCACGACATCGGGTCGCGGAGTTCTGAGCGCGAGCCAGGTGGCGCCGACCGTGAAGGCGAGGAACGCCACGATGCGCCGCCAGTGGTGCATGTAGTTCGAGTACGACACGCGCACCGAGTGCACGTCGATGCCGTCGATCGTCCCGTGCGCGAAGAGGGTGCGAGAGTACTCCTCGGGCAGGCGCGAACTGCTCGTGACCATCGTGACCTGGTGACCCGCTTCAACGAGCCGTCGGCCGAACTCGTAAGAGCGGATCAGCCCGAGGGAGGACTCCCGGGTGGCGAAGAACTGGTGGATGTAGAGGATGCGCATCGTTCTCCCTGAATCGAGCTGGGACCCGGTTGGCGGGTATCCAGGCGCCGGGACAGGGTATCACAGGTGCGAACGCGAGTTCAGCGGCTTGCGGCCTCGTCGATTGCCTGCTTGTAGACGGCGAGCAACTCCGATGCGACTCCGTTGACATCGTAGGAGGACGCCAGTGACTCTGCCGCCTGCGCGATCCTCCTGGAGGCGGCACGGTCACCGAGCAGACGGAGCAGGCTCTGCGCGAGTGCGTCGGGGTCGCCGGGTGGGACAAGCACACCCGCCTCGCCTCCCGCAAGCAGCTTGGGGATGGAGCCGACCGAGGTCGCCACGACCGGTGTTCCGGCGGCCATGGCCTCGATGATGACGCGGGGTTGCCCTTCTCGGAGGCGGGAGGGCATCACCAGCACGTCCGTGGCCGAAAGCAGCCGCGCGACTTCAGCCGGGTCTACCGGACCGGTGTGTTCCCAGCTCTCTCGCGGCAGGCCCATTGCGAGAGCGCCCTCAGCCGGATCGTACCCGTCCAATGGGCCGGCAAGGACGAGGCGGGCGCGTGGGTGGATGCTCAGGACGGTGGCGAAGGCGCGCATCAGGTCGTCGGCTCCCTTCTCAACCGCGACGCGCCCCACGAAGAGAAGGAGCGGACCCACGTTCGACAGAGGTACGTCGAGGTCGCGCGCCGCGGATCTGAACCGCTCGAGATCCACGCCGTTGACGATGATGAGGGACTGCACGGACGGAGCTACCGCTTCCAGCCCCTGTCGGACGTCCTCGCTCACACACACGACCTTGTCCGCTGCGTGGACACTGCGCAACGCGAGGTCACGCAGGTGGGGGGGTGTTCGATCGGCGAGCGCAGACAGACTGTGCATGGTGAGGACACATGGTCGCGAGTCACCCGTGACTCGCAGGTATGCGGCCCGGAAGTCGGGCTGATGACAGTGGATGATGTCAGGGTCGAAGAGGCGGATGGCCCGGTCGAGGCCGAGCACGTTCGAGAGCGTGACTGCGTACCGCTTGCCCAGCGCCTCAAGCGGCCCTTGCTGCGCCGCGGTCCGCAGGCTGAGGCGTATGGAGCGAATCGAGAGAAGCGGACGGATGCCGACGAGGGTTCGGCTGAGCGGCATCCTGCCGAAGAGCGGACCCCAGCTCCTGGTGAGCGGCTGCTCGAAGGGCACGGAGTTGTCCGCATACACCGCGACACCGACTCCCGCGCGAGCCAGGGCCTGTGCGAGCTCCGCTACGTGCGTGGCGACCCCTCCCGTACTCGTTCCCCCTTCGTGCTCGGGGACAGGACCGAGCAGCAGGACTCGCGGCCATCCAGCCTCGCGCCCGATCACTCCGCACCACCGGCCCGCCTGCGCCCGGCCTTGCGGATGCCATCGAGGAGATACCTGCGCTCGTCTGCCCGGACGGACCCTGTCACGAGCAGGGCGATCAAGTACAACAGGATACCTGCGATCACCATAGCGGCCAGCGTCGGGATCGACGGCTCCGCGTGCAGGAACAGGGTATGAAGAGCAAGCGCCATCAGCGTCGCGGCTCCAGCCGTACGCAACACCATCGACCAGGATACCCGCCAGGGCATGTAGGGCCGCGAACTCAGGTAGGTCAGCCCGAGCAGGAGCAGGTAGGAGGCGAGTGTGGTGTACGCGGCCCCTGCGTAGCCGAAGCGCGGCACCACCGCGAGGTTGGCCGCCACGTTGAATGCGGCAACACCGAGCGTGTTGTACATGATGATCCTCGACTTCTTGTGAATGCCCAGCCCGGTCCCGGCGATCTGGGCGAGTCCGTAGCACATCACGCTGGCCGAGACGACAGGCATTATCGGCGCGGCCTCCCAGTACTCGGAACCGGTGAACACCCGCATGAACGGCTCAGCCGCAACAGCCAGACCGGCCGTGAGCGGAAAGGCCGCCATGAGGTAGTAGCGCGTGAACTGCGTCTGCACCTGCTGAGCAAGCAGCTGTCCGTGACGTTCGTACGCCTCCATCAGCATCGGGGTCATTGTTATCAGCAACGGCATCCCCACGAGCTGCATGATCTTCTCGCCCAGCCCGTAGGAGACCGAGTACAGCCCAACTTCCGCAGCACTGCGTGCTGCGGCGATCACGTAGCGGTCTGCAAGCACGAGGACCCACGACGATATCCCGACGGGGATGAGCGGGACGCCGTAGGCAAGGAACTCGCTCAGCATCGTACGGTCCGCGCCGCGGATCGAGATGCTGCCCTCGACTCTTACCTGCGAGAGGACGAACGGTACGATGAAGGCATTGCCGATGATGCCGCCGACGATGATGCCCAGCGATCCCCACCCGAAGGCGGCGACGAACGCGATCGACGCCGCGGTCGTCAGCAGCGTGCCCGCCACGCTGAGGACCGAGAACGCGGAGGCCCTGTTGGCGGCCCGCAGTACCTGCAGCATGGTGGACGAGAGGTTGTGCGCGACCAGAAACGCAGCACCGGCCGGTGCCAGGCGTACGAGGTCGGGCCCGAGGGCCTCACGGAACACCCACACAGCAGCGACCGCTGTGGAGCCGGCAGCGATGAGCGAGGCGAGGGTGACCCAGAACACCGTCGACACGAAGCGGTCGAGCTGGCCGTCCTTGCGGCTTGGCCAGTAGAAGCGGACGACCGAGGAGGAGATCCATGCTGAAGCGATCGCGGCGGTCAGCGACACCGCAGAGCTGACCAGGTAGAAGTTGCCGTAGTCCTCCGCCCCGATCGCTCGCGTGAAGATCGGAACGGTGATGAGTGACGTCAGGGCGGGTATGAGGCGCACTGGCAGATACTTGAACGCATCGGAGCCGGCGCGCTTCAGAAACGACTTGAGCATCAGCCGCCGACCGTCCGCCGAGGGAGCGTTATCCCATAGGGCATGCGTACCTCTCCTGTGTGCCGTCTCCGAGCTCGGAATCGAATCCCATAGTATTGCAGGTGAACGGGTCTCGCCCAACCCACGGGCATGTGACTCGTGCGGCAGGCTTCCGGTTCGGCCGGATGCGCTAGAATGCCTGGGAGCCGTCCCGGCGTCGTCACCCGAACATTCTCGCTTTCAGCGTGAAGGATGAGACATTGAGCAGTACGATACACAGAATCCTCACGACGGCTCTGACCGCTGCGGTCCTGTTCGCATCCTCGCCACACGAGCAGGCTCCGGCCTTCCTGGCGGACTTCTTCGAGAAGAGCACCTCGGGTCAGGCCGTCTATGAGGACATGGCGGTCGGGCCGCAGGCGGTCGATCTCGACGGCAAGACGCTCGTCGTCTATCAGGGGTGGCTGAACGCACCTACCGTGGTCGCCTACGACCATGTCAGCCGTCGGTGGGACGGACCATACAAGATCGGGGACAACCCGCTTACCAGCGGGTGGAATCCCCTTGACACGCACGGCGCCCCCGCGCTTCACGTCGATGCTCGCACGGGGCACGTGCACGTGTTCTGGGGTGCGCACGGAAGCGCCCTGCTTCACGCGCGCACCGCGCGCCCGGGAGATATCTCGAGTTGGACACCGCTTCCCTCAATCCGCCACTCCGGAGGCGTCACGTATCCCCAGGTGGTGTCGTACGAGACGACGCAGGGTGTGCAGACCGAGCTCTTCTACCGCACGGGTGATGCTCCGGTCAATGGCTGGGCTTCGCGAGTGGCGACGGGCACTCTCGACGCCATCCACCGCTCCGAGGCCAGGCCCGTGATCGAGGGCGAATCGCCGCTCCCCGGCGCCGATGGCTACCGCTGGTACGTCACGTTCAGGGCAGGCGCGGACGGCCGTGTCCATATGGCGGCCATCATGCAGGCAGTCCCGCACAACCCGTTCGACCGTCAGGGTGTGTTCTATCTGTACCGCGATCCGGGAGAGGTGTGCTGGAGAACGATCACGGGCGAGGAGGTCGGCACCACGGAGTCGCCGGTCCCCGATCTTCCTGCGATCTGGGACACCTCGGCGAAGGTCTACTGGGACGAAGGGTCTCGTGAGAACCAGGTGTCTCTGGCCGTCTCACCCGATGGCGACCCGCTTCTGCTGTTCGTGTCCGGCAGCTGGTACGGCGTGGATTCACACGACTGGAAGGTCGCCAGGTGGGATCCGGGCTCGCAGGAGTGGGGTGTGAGGTCCCTCGTGAAGACCGATCACTACATGGACTCGGGGGCACTCGAGTTCCCGAGCGCCGATCCAGACCACGTAGAGGCCTACCTGGTGGCGGGAGGCACGCGGGGCAACGGATCGGCCGAGCGCCCGTATGCCGATCGTGGCGGAGACATCTGGCGGTACGTCTCGGGCGACGGTGGTTCGACATGGTCGATCGACCGGATCGTCCGGCGTGCCGACGCAGACCGCGGTGAGGTCTACAACGATCCCCAGATCGTCAGGAGCGGGGTTCCGGGCACGCGGACCCCTGCCCGGCTCCTCTTCTGTCAATGGGACAACGTCGCGGACAACTTCGTCCACAAAGTGTTCCTATGGGGAGAGGACGGGTTCGCTCATCAGGAGTTCCTGCCGGGCATGAGACGCCTCGAGGGCCCCACGCGTGTGGAGACGGCCGTCAGCGTGTCGAGGGAGTCCTTCCCTCTCGGGTCGAACACCGTCTTCATCGTCTCGGGCGACATCTTCACCGATGCCCTCTCCGGCGTGCCGTTGGCCTACTCGCACAATGCGCCGATGTTGTTCACGCGGGGAGCCGGCCTTGCTCCGGCCGTCTCGGCCGAGATCAAGCGGCTGCGCGGGACGCGAACGCGCGGACTCGACGTCATCATCCTCGGAGGACCGAACTCGGTGTCGCAGGCCGCCGAGACCCAGTTGCGGGCGCTCCCCGACACCCGCAGCGTACGTCGCATATCCGGCCGGGATCGGTACGAAGTCTCGAGGAACATCGCGTTGGAACTGGCGAACAGGGTCGGCGCCCCTCGGGGCGTGTTCATCGCCAGTGGCGAGGTATTCCCCGACGCGCTCGCCGTCTCTCCGATCGCCGCCGCCAAAGGCTATCCTGTCCTGCTGAACCCGCGCGATCGGCTTGGCGGGGATGCGGAGTCGACGATCGTCGAGCTCGGAGTGGAGACGGTGACCGTCGTTGGCGGACCGAACACACTAGCGGCCGGTGTAACCGAGCGTATCGAACAGATCGCGCTCGGCGGGGCGCGCAGGGTGTGGGGCGGCGACAGGTACGAGACCGCGGTGGCGGTGTCCGAGATGGGCCTGACCGGCGTGGACGTGGACCAAGGGGTACTGAGCATGGATCGGTTCGTGCTGGCCAGCGGAGAGGTCTTCCCGGATGCGCTTGCGGGAGGCGTCTTCGCCGCCCGGCTTCGAGGCCCGATCGTCCTGACGCAGGGGGCTGCTCTGTCCAGGCCGGCCGAGGGCTTCCTTTCGCGGAATGGCTTCGAGGTGCTCGACGCCTACGTGCTCGGTGGACCGATGACGATCAGCCCGGTGGCCGCCAATCGGACGGCGGCCGTCCTCCACGAGAGGCGTCACGCTCAGCGATGAGAATCGGGATGCTCCTGATGGGAGGATCCTTTCCTCCCGACCTCCGGGTTCACAAGGAAGCACAGGTCCTGCTGGTCGCCGGCCACGAGATATCGTTGCTTGCCACCGATAAGGACGGCGGGGTGGCCAGGGAGGACGTGGACGGGATCGATGTCCACCGCTATCCGGCCAGAACGGGCCCCCTGAGGTCCAAGTTGACAGCGGTGGGGACTCTCGTGGCGTGGCGCAACGCGTACTGGGAGCAGCAGATCGGTGCCTACGTCGAGCGCATAGGGGCGGACGTCATCCACGTGCACGACCTGCCCGCAGTCAAGTCGGCGGTCGCGGTGGGGCGCCGACGTGGGATTCCAGTCGTGTTCGACATGCACGAGAACTACTCCGACGCCGTAAAGCACTGGAAGCGCTCATCGGCTGCAGAGACCTTCCAGACACCCAAGAGATATGCAGAATACGAGATGTGGGCGCTCGACAACGCCGATGCGATCGTCGTCACCATAGAGGAGATGAGGGATCGGGTCGCCGCGCGTGGAGTCGACCCCCGGAAGCTGACGGTGTTCAGCAACGTGGACGACTGGGATGGGTCTCTGATGTGGAGCGGGTCCACGGAACCGTACGTTGTCGTGTATGCCGGCGGCTTCGGCGAACACCGCGGAATCGACACCCTCATCAGGGCGTTCGCCATCGCTCGCCGAGAGATCCCGGGAGCGCGCCTGCTCCTCATGGGCGCGGGCAAGGGCGAGGAGGATCTCCACTCTCTCGCAGCAGATCTGGGCCTGAGCGCCGGGGATGTGGAGTTCACCGGATGGGTGTCTCTCGGCGAGATGCGTGAGCGGCTGGCCGCGTCATCGGTGGGAGTGGTGCCTCATCACAGGACGGTGCACACGGACTCCACCATCCCGCACAAGCTCTTCCAGTACATGGCGATGGGATTGCCGAC
>JBBIIC010000022.1:0-37642 GCA_037446725.1 Actinomycetota bacterium | reverse complement strand
GATGGTGCCGATGTTCACGTGCGGCTTGGTACGCTCGAACTTCTTCTTGGCCATGAGTCTCCTCCTTACGAGACCTTTCCGACGGCACCGGCCACCCCGGCCGACTGCATACCGCCCAAAGATACTCTTTCCTACTATCCGTTACGTCCGTACTCGAAACGCGCGGGCCACACGAGCCCTGCGTGTGTGACCTGGTAGCGGTGACTGGATTCGAACCAGTGACTCCACGGGTATGAACCGTGTGCTCTAACCGCTGAGCTACACCGCCAGATCAGCCGGGCGCACCGTGCGCGGCCGACCGAAAAGACCTGGAGCCCACAACCGGACTTGAACCGGTGACCTCTTCCTTACCAAGGAAGTGCTCTGCCGACTGAGCTATGTGGGCATGACGCGACGGGAGGTCTCGGCCTCGGTCCTCCCGCGCGGTACTTCGCTGGTGGGGGCGCCAGGATTCGAACCTGGGTAGGCGTAGCCAACGGGTTTACAGCCCGTCCCCTTTAGCCACTCGGGCACACCCCCACACAAAAAAAGACGCTCTCTCCACTTTTCAAGTTGCACGCCGAAACAGGGTCGGCGGAAAAGCATACGGATAGTACTCCATCGATTCTCGGGGTGTCAACGACGACAACGCCCCCGGGCGTATCCTTTCCCTGTCCACTCCCGGTGCAGCGTAGACAGGATCCGCTGCCCGGCGGTCGCCATGCCCGGGGTGGCCTGTCGCCCGCAGACGAGTCGAATGCAAGGGCTCCGGCGGATGACGCCGGAGCCCTGGGTATGTCGTGGAGCTGGCGGAGGGACTCGAACCCACAACCTACTGCTTACAAGGCAGTTGCTCTGCCGTTGAGCTACGCCAGCGGCGCGCCCTATTGTAGACGCGCGACTAGAGACGTGTCACCCGGCGTCAGCACATCCGGCAGCGGTCGATCTGTGTCTCCATCTTGCGCTTGACACGCTGCAGCGCGTTGTCCACGGACTTCGTGTGGCGCCCGATCTGATCGGCGATCTCCTGGTACGACCTGCCCTGGACGTACATGGAAAGTACCTTGGACTCGAACGGTGAGAGCGACTCGGTGAACCCCTTGCGAATGAAGTCCCCCTCCCACGCCGAGATGACGATCTCGGCTGGGTCGCAGACCTCCTTGGCCGCGAGGATGTCCTCGAGCAGGCGCTCGCCGTCGTCCTCCGCGGCGGCCGGGCGGCTCAGTGAGACATAGCCGTTGAGCGGCGTGTGCTTCTGGCGTGTCGCCGTCTTGATCGCGGTGATCATCTGGCGCGTCACGCAGAGCTCCGCGAACGAGCGAAAACTCG
Organism: Actinomycetota bacterium; assembly: GCA_037446725.1. Classification (GTDB taxonomy): domain Bacteria; phylum Actinomycetota; class Coriobacteriia; order Anaerosomatales; family SLCP01; genus JBBIIC01. The sequence continues at coordinate 36,334 of JBBIIC010000022.1, read as the reverse complement.
ACTGGCGTGACGGGTCGTAGTCGCGGATGGCCTTGAACAGCCCGATCAGGCCTTCCTGGATGACATCTTCGCGATCCCCGCCAACGAGGAAGTAGGAGCGCGCCTTGCAGCGCACGAGGCTCCGGTACTTCCGGACGAGCATGGATGATGCTCTTTGGTCGCCACTGCGGGCGGCCATGACGAGCTCGAGTTCGGCGGCGCGTGCACTACCAGGCGTGTACGCGCCTTGCGCTTGTGCGTCCACTCACAATCCCTCCCGTGCATACCCCCGTCGATGCCCTGAGGGGAAGGATGGTGCCGCCGGCAGCAGCACCTTGGCTCGTGTCGAACATCACAGTTCGCCAACGGTGTGTCAACGGTTTCCGACGAGGCTGAAGAAGTCTGAGTAGGCGACCTGCAGGGACGGCTGCGGGGGCCGGCTACGGCTCCCCGCGGGCCCAGCGTGCCAGGACCTCGGCGACGCGTTCATCGACCCGCTCCGAGATGGTCAAACGGGAACTGCCGGAGGGCGTGCTCTCCTGTTGTTCGGCCTGCTCGCCGGTCACTTCCGAGATGAACTCGGCAGACGACATGCGCCTCACGCCCGCCCCCATCACCGCCCACTGCGTCTGCGCGTCCGATGTCACCACGGTCACATCGTAGCCCTCCGCACGCCGGGCGATCGCCGCCTGTTCGATCACGCTGTCGGCATCGATCCCGAACCGCGAGAAGACGACCTCGACACCCGCGACTTCGTGCGACCGGCCGTCGGAGTGAGGGTTGCCTGCGCCGTCGAACACGACGAGAGCCCGTCCGAGACCCTGCGTGTGGGCCGCCACGTCGGAGACGAGCCGTGCACGTGCGGCATCGAGATCCTCGTCGGCGATACCGCCGTACGGCTCGCCCTGCCCGATGACGTTGTAGCCGTCGACGATGAGGTAGCGGCCGCGACTCATCGACCGGCGCCCGTGCGACGCACCCACTCGAACGCGAGCACCGTGGCGGCCTGCGCAACGTTGAGAGAGTCGACCTTGCCGGCGACCGGGAGCCGCACGAGGAAGTCGCACGCCCTCTCAACGAGACGGGACATGCCTGCGTCCTCGGAGCCCATGACGAGCACGAGGCGGCCCTCGAGAGGAGCGTCCCACGCGAGCGTGTCCGCCGACCCGGTCGCACCGGCAATCCAATAGCCGGCGTCCTTCAGGCGCTCGAGAACGCGGACGAGGTTCGGTTCGCGCACGACGGGCAGGTGTGCGAGCGCCCCCGCAGAGGTCTTATGGGCCGCGGGGCCGACCCCGGCGGACCGCGCCTTCGGGATGACGACGGCGTCGGCACCCGCGACCTCCGCCGAGCGCGTCACGGCGCCGAGGTTGCCTTCATCGGTGATGTGATCGAGGACTATGACGAGACTGACATCCCGCTCCCCGACCGCATGGAGCACCTTCTCGAGCGGCGTGTAGGAGAACGGCGCGACCTCGGCGATCACTCCCTGGTGCGCGCCTCTGACGCTGCGCTCGTCGAGCACCTGTCGTGAGACGGTGCGCACCGCGATGCCACGAGCCTCGGCATGGTGGCGGATCTCGTCGACGGGACCGCCCGCCGAGCCGGCGGCTAACAGGACCGTGTTGACCGGGGTACCCGCGCGCAGCGCTTCGAGCACCGCGTTGCGGCCCTCGATGACCGTACTCACTTCGCTCAGCTGCCCCTCTGGAATATCACGCGAGCGCCCTGCGGTGTGTCCTCGATCGTGAAGCCGAGCTCGGCCAGGCCGTCGCGTACCGCATCCGCCGCGGCCCAGTTGCGCTCCGTTCGCGCAACCGACCGGGCGGCGAGCAGCGCTTCGACCGCAGCGTCTGCGTCCGAACCGGAGTACCCGGCGAGCAGTACCGCAAGGTCGATGACCTCGGGCGGGAAGCTGCTCATCGAGGTCTCCGCGATCGCCACGCCGAATGCCCCGAGCAGTTCGACGAGGGTCTGCTCGACCTCGCCCAGGGCGATGAGGTCTCCCGACTCGAAGCCCGTGGGGTGTGCGGACATGAAGGTGTTGGTGACGCGCGCGAGCTCGAACAGGGCCCCGAGCGCGCCTGCCGTGTTGAAGTCGTCGTCCATCTCGGACGTGAAACGCTCGCGCGCCCACGCCACGGCCTTGCCGAGCTCCTCGCGCTCGGCAGAGGTGGCGCCCACCGGTACTGGGGTCGTCCCTCTCGCCCAGCGGATGTTGCGCACGAGTGTGGCAACTCGGTCGTAGGCGGAACGGGCCTCGTCGAGCCGGTCGAGAGAGAAGTCGAGCGGGCTGCGGTAGTGGGTCTGGAGCATGAGCATCCTGATGACGGGCGCCTCGTACTCCTCGAGCACGTCGCGCAGGAGCATGAAGTTGCCGAGGGACTTGCTCATCTTCTCGGCGTTGACCTGCAGCAGTCCCCCGTGCATCCAGTAGCGTGCGAACGGCTGCCCGGTGGCCGCCTCGGACTGTGCGATCTCATTCTCGTGGTGCGGGAAGATGAGGTCCGAAGCACCGCCGTGTATGTCGAAGGATGGTCCGAGTTCCTTCTCGGACATGACCGAGCACTCCAGGTGCCAGCCGGGCCGCCCCTCGCCCCACGGGCTCGGCCAGTGCGGTTCGCCGGGCTTGGCCGCCTTCCAGAGCGCGAAGTCGAGCGGGTCGCGTTTGCGCTCGTCGACCTCGACGCGCGCACCCGAGCGCATGTCGTCGACATCGCGGCCTGAAAGCTTGCCGTACTCCGGGAACGAGCGCACGGAGAAGTAGACGTCGCCGTCGACCTCGTATGCATGGCCGCGACCGATGAGCTGCTCGACCATCGCGATCATGTCCGGGATGGTCTCGGTCGCCCGCGGCTGGACGTCGGGTCGCCGCACCCCGAGCCGGCGCATCACGTCGAGGAAGGCATCGGTGTAGGTGAGTGCGACCTCCTCGGCGGTGGAGAACTCCTCGGCAGCGCGCGCGATGATCTTGTCGTCGACATCGGTGATGTTCTGCACGAACGTCACCTCGAAACCCCGCCACCCCAGGTAGCGGCGGATCACGTCGAAGGACAGGAAGGTGCGCGCGTTGCCGATGTGGATGTGGTTGTAGACGGTCGGGCCGCAGACGTAGATGGAGACCGCACCCTCTTCGCGGGGAACGAACTCCTCCTTGCGGCGCGTCAGCGTGTTGTACAGACGGATGGTCATGCGCTCCTCATTCGCTGCTGCTCATTCAGTACGTGCAGGACTCGCCCTCGCCGGGCTGGGTTACCGCGTCCCCGGGACTGTTCGCGCTCTCACCCGTGACGAGCGTGGGTGCGCCGAAGGGAGGCTCTCCGCGCTCTTCTCCCGCCGCCTCGTCACGCGCCAGGCGATTCTCGAGACGGTCGATCCGCCGCTGCATGCAACGGAACATCTCGACGACCGGGTCGGGCAGGTCCTCGTGGTGCAGGTCGATCGCGTCGATGCGCTGCCCCTCCCTCACGACGACCCGGCCCGGGATGCCGACGACCGTGCAGTTCGGGGGCACGTCGTTGACGACGACCGCTCCGCCGCCCACACGGCTTCCCCGGCCGATCGTGATGTCGCCGAGCACGGCTGCGCCCACGCCCACGACGACGCAGTCCTCGAGCGTCGGGTGGCGCTTGCCTCGCTCCTTGCCGGTGCCGCCGAGCGTGACGCCCTGGTACAGCGTGACGTCGTTGCCGATCACGGTGGTCTCTCCGATGACCACGCCCATGCCGTGGTCGATGAAGAACCGCTCCCCGATCTGTGCCGCGGGGTGTATCTCGACACCCGTGAAGAACCTCGCGACCTGCGACCACCACCGGGCGAGGCCTTTGCGACCGTGACGCCAAAGCCAGTTCGTCTGCCGGTGCCACCAGACCGCGTGCAGACCGGGATAGTTGAGGAGCACGCTCCAGGTCGTGACCGCGGCGGGGTCGCGCTCTCTGACGGCCTGGATGTCCGCTCTCACCCGCTGGAACATCGGTCCTCCGCGCCTCGTGGGCAGCCGTTCATTTCCTACCAGAATGATATGGATTCCAACTATCGCCCCATGCCCGGCGACGTGTCAAACCATCATCGCCGACAACCATGCGCCCGCTCAATACGCCCCGGCGAAGACGGTACGCACGGCTCACGCCTCCGCCCGCTCGATCAGCACGACCGCGTGCGCGGCCACTCCCTCCTCGCGGCCGGTCAGGCCGAGACCCTCGGTGGTGGTGGCCTTGACGCCCATACGGTCTACCGGGACCCCGAGGGCGCCCGCCATCCGCTCGCGCATCCGCCCGCGGTATGGCGCGATGCGGGGCCTCTCGAGCACGAGAACGGTGTCGGCATCGACTAGCCGCCAGCCCTCATCTGCCATGAGCCGCCCCACGCGCTCGAGCAGACCGATGCTGTCGGCACCGGCGAACGCCTGGTCGGTGTCGGGGAAATGCTGGCCGATATCGCCCAGTCGCATCGCCGAAAGCAGCGCATCCATGAGAGCATGGGTGAGCACGTCCGCGTCCGAGTGACCGGCAAGTCCCCGATCGAACGGGATCTCGACCCCGCCGAGCACGAGCGGGCGGCCCTCGACGAACGCGTGCACGTCGTAGCCGGAACCGATCCTCATCGCGCGCTCCCTTCACCGCGGCGGGCGAGCAGGGCCTCGGCAAGCGCGAGGTCCTCCGCGAGCGTCACCTTGATGTTGTCCCTCGGACCCTCAATCACCCCGACGGTCCCACCGGTCGCCTCGACAAGAGAGGCGTCGTCGGTGCCCTCCCGTCCCACGGCCGCCGCCTCGGCATATGCGCGCTTGAGCACTGCCGCCCGAAACGCCTGGGGCGTCTGGACCGCCCAGTAGCGTGACCGCTCGGGAGTCTCGGCGACGAGTCCGTCTTCGACGCGCTTGAGCGTGTCGACCGACGGATGGCCGGCAATCGCTCCGTCAACACTCGGAGCCGAATCGAGCAGTTCGAGGGTCGCTGCGAACAACCCGGGTCGCGCGAGCGGGCGCGCGCCGTCGTGGACGACGACGTAGTCGAGGGAGTCCGGCACCTCCTCGAGCCCGGCTGCGACCGAGTCCTGTCTGCGCTCGCCTCCCGCGACGAAGCGCACCTCCACCGCGGGGGCCGCGGCGACAAGCGCGTCCGCGTACTCGTCCACCCGTTCGGGCGGACAGACCACGACCAGGAGTCCGACCCGGTCGAGGGACGCGGCCGCTTCGAACGCATGCGCGAAGACCGGCCTACCTGCGAGCGGCGCGAGCTGTTTGCCCCCGGGCCTGCCGAAACGCTCGCCCGAACCGCCGGCCACGAGCACGACCGCAGTGTCGCGGCTACTCATCGCCCGCGCCCTCAGGGCCGTGGTCGCCGAGCAGACGCGAGAAGACCATGCGTCCGGCCGAGGTCTGAAGCACCGAGGTGACCTCCACGTCGGCGTCCTCACCGATCCGGTCGCGGCCCTGTGCGATGACGACCATCGTGCCGTCTTCGAGGTAGCCAACACCCTGGCCTGCCTCCTTGCCCTCCTTGGCGATGCGCAGCCGGATGCGCTCGCCCGGCAGGTGGTTCGGACGCATCGCGCGTGCCGCCTCGTTGAGGTTGAGCACGCCGACACCGCGCACCCGTGCCACGCTTGTCAGGTTGTGGTCGACGGTGAGCACCGTCGCCCCCGTCTCCACCCCGAGGCGCAGCAGCTTGTTGTCGACGTCGGGCACATCGGGGTAGTCGTGCTCGAAGACCTCGATCCGCTGACCTTCGACCTCCCGCAGCCGGGCGAGCAGATCGAGTCCGCGGCGGCCGCGTGCGCGGCGCGTGTCATCTGCCGAGTCCGACAGCGTGTGGAGTTCGCCGAGCACGAACCGCGGGACGCGCAGATCGCCCTCGAGCAGGCCGAGGTCGCGCAGCTCGGCGAAGCGCCCGTCAATGATGGCGCTCGTGTCCAGCACCTTGAGGCCGGAGGAGTCGCACGGCTCATGATCGTCGCCGAACGCGGGCAGCGCGCGGGCGAAGTCGCGCTTCTTCACGAAGGCGACGCGTACCCCGACGGACCCGAGCAGCACGAAGAGCAGCACGGTCGTGACTACAGACAGCCAGACGGGTTCGAGCAGGCGCAACGGAACGCTCGCCAGATACGCGACCGCAAGTCCGATGATGAGGCCCACGATGCCCAGCACGATGTCGGCGGGCTCCATCGCCTGGATGCGCAGCTCGGCGCGCCGCTGCACCAGCGCCAGCTCACGACCGAAGATACCGCCGAGGACGTAGCCGACAGATGACCCGAGGATAATGAAGATGATGATGACGATGTACGTGGGGTAACCTGTCTGCTCCGGCCAGTCGACGAGCCTCGAGACCGCAAGACCGCCCACCGCACCGGCCACAACCAAGAGGAACCGGGTGATTCGGACGACCATGGGCATGTGACGCTCGCCCGGACCCTGCGGGTCCGGATGCGCCACCACCTCCCTCCCGTGCGCGCGAACATGACAGCCGGACTAACGCGCCGGCCACTCAGCCGATTCTATCACTCGGCGAGGCGCGTTCAGCCGCGGACGTGGTCCTTGATGCGCGCGAGGCCTTCGACGATGGCGACCGCACGCCGTTCGCCTACGCCGTCCACTTCATCGAGGTCCTGAACGGTCGCCCACAGGACCCCCTGGAGCGTCCCGAAACGCTCCACGATGCGAGAGATGACCGAGGCGGGCAGCATCGGGATCCGCCGCAGGACCCGCAGACCGCGCGGGCGCACGTGGTCCTCGGCGGACTGGGGCTCGGCGCCGGCAAGCCCGAGCGTCTGGGCGACCACCGTCGGCTCGAGCAGCTGCTCGGTGGTGAGCCGTCCGAGGTCGGCCCGCACGGCGCTGACCTTGCGCGGGGCCCCATCCCGGGCGTAGTCGCGCAGCACGAGCACGTACTCGTCGTCGACGGTGGCGGTAAGCTCCTCGGCCTGCATGCGGACGAGACGGCCTTCGGTTCCCAGCTCGGCGATGTAGCGCGCCACCTCGCTGGCGGTGCGCTGAACGAGCTCGAATCGGCCTATGACCTCGGTCACGTCACCGAGGGTCACGAGGTCGGCGAACTCGAGCTCGGTCAGACGGTCGAGTGTCTGGTCGAGCCGGTTGCGGTAACGCTGGAGCGTTTGCAGGGCCTGGCTCGCCTTGGCCAGCAACACGTCAATCTCCTCGAGTGTGACGCGCATCCCGTTGAGGTAGAGGCTCACCACCTCACGTCGCTGCGATATCGAGATGACGAGCGCACGGGTCTGACGGCTCACGCGCTCGGCGGTGCGGTGCCGCATTCCGGTCTCGGTCGTCGGCAGGCTCGCGTCGGGGACGATATGGACGTTGGCGAGGTGGATCCTGCTGCACTCCTCGTCGAGGATGATGGCGCCGTCCATCTTCGCGAGCTCGTAGAGGCGCTGCGCCGAGAAGTCCGTGTCGATGGTGAAGCCGCCGTTGCACAGGGGCTCCACCGAAGCTCGGTCGCCGATCACGATGAGCGCGCCGGTGCGCGCGGCGATGATGTAGTCGAGGCCCTCCCGCAGCGGGGTGCCAGGCGCGACCTTCTCGAGCTCGGCCCGCATCCGGGCCTCCTCGCTCTGGGCCACGTCCCCTCCACTCTGCCGGGAATACACTCGGTCGCACCTTCGATTCTGCCAGACGCCATCAGCCGGTGCCAGAGACGCGAGGGTTGCCCGGCCCGCGCGTCGCGACGGCCGGCACGCACGTGCGCGGGCTACTTCAGCAGACCTACGAGGTCGCCGACGCTCTCGACGCGCGAACGCCGGACGTCGTTCGGAAGAACGACCGATGCGGGCACCGGCGCGACGAGCGTTGTCAGCCCCTGCCGGGCCGCCTCGCGGATGCGGGCTTCGGACTGCGATACGGGACGCACCACTCCGGTGAGCGCCACCTCGCCGAAGGACACGACATCGAGCGGGACCGCCGTGTCCTTCAGTGCCGAGGCGAGCGCGACGGCGAGTGGCAGGTCGACCGCGGGCTCTGCGACCCGCACTCCGCCCGCCACCGAGACGTAGACGTCGTGACCGGAGAACGAAAGACCGCCGCGCCGCTCGAGCACGGCTATCACCTGCAGGAGGCGACCGGTGTCCACGCCGGTGGCAAGCCTCCTCGGGACCTGGAGGTGGGTCGGCGTGACAAGCGCCTGGATCTCGACGAGCAGCGGGCGCGAGCCTTCCATCGTCGCCATGACGACCGAACCGGGCACCGCGGAGCCGCGCTCGCCGAGGAGAAGCGCGGCCGGGTCGCCAACGGGCACGAGCCCACGATCGGTCATCTCGAAGATGCCGATCTCCGAGACCGGGCCGAACCGGTTCTTCACCGCCCTTACGACACGGAATGCGTGGTCCCGGTCGCCCTCGAAGTACAGGACGGTGTCCACCATGTGCTCGAGAACCCGCGGGCCGGCGATCGCTCCGTCCTTGGTGACATGGCCGACGAGTACCGTCGTGACACCGAGATCCTTGGCGATGCGCATGAGCCGGCCGGTGGCCGCCCGCACCTGCCCGACGCTGCCGGGCGCGCCCGTGAGCTCGGGATCGAACGCTGTCTGGATCGAGTCGACGATCAGGAGGTGCGGGGGCTGTTCGCGAACGGATGTCTCGAGTGCCGCGATGTCGGTCTCGGCGGCAAGCTCGACACCCTCGGCCGCCGAACCAGTTCTGCGGGCGCGCATGCCCACCTGTCCGGGAGACTCTTCGCCGCACGCATAGAGCACGCGCCCGCCCGCGTGGGCGACGAGCGAGGCGACCTGCAGCAGGATGGTGGACTTGCCGATGCCCGGCTCGCCGCCGAGCAGCACGAGCGATCCGGTCACGAAGCCGCCGCCGAGCACGCGATCGAGCTCGCTCACGCCGGTTGGCGTGCGGGTCTCCTCGGCGTGGCCGACATCGGACAGTGGCACGCGCACGGCGGCCGGCCTCGCCGCACCGGTGCCGGAGCGCCCGGGGACGGGTTCGGCTTCCTCGACGAACGTACCGTACTCGCCGCAGTCGGGGCAGCGGCCGTACCACTTCGGTGCGCTCGCGCCGCAGGACTGACACCGCCAGACCGTGCGGGTCCGCGCCACGGTGCGCTACTCCCCGGCGGCGCCGCCGGACGCCGCGCCCGAACCGCGCTTGCGCGATGCCCGGGGCATGGACGGGGCCGATCCGGAGGTCTCCGCACCGGCAGCGGTGGCGACCGGCACGACTCCTTCGGCCTTGCGGAATGCGGGCTGTCCGGTGGATTCCTCGAGATAGACCTCGATCACGTCACCAGTCTGCCACTGCCCCGCGAGTATCTGCTCGGAGAGCGGGTCTTCCACGAGCCGCTGGATCGCGCGGCGGAGCGGACGGGCGCCGAGCGCCGGGTCGAAGCCTTCCCGCGCCAACATCGAGCGGGCGGCGGCGGTGAGGGCGATGCCCATGCCGTGACCCGCGAGCTGCTCGCGCAGGCGGTCCACCATCAGGTCAACGATGTGCTCGATCTCGTCGTGGGTCAGGTCGTGGAAGACGATGACCTCGTCCACACGGTTGAGGAACTCGGGACGGAAGAGTCTCTTGAGCTCACCGGTGACGCGCTCCTTGAGGTCGGCGTAGGAAAGGCCGTCGGAGGTGTCGGCCGTGAAGCCGAGACGCTGGCCCTTGACGATATCGCGCGCGCCGATGTTGCTCGTCATGATGACGATAGCGTTCTTGAAGTCGACCTTGCGGCCCTGCGCGTCGGTCAGCCTGCCCTCTTCGAGGATCTGCAGGAGCACGTTGAAGACGTCCGGGTGCGCCTTCTCGATCTCGTCGAACAGGATCACCGAGTATGGGCGGCGGCGCACGAGCTCGGTGAGCTGCCCGCCCTCGTCGAAGCCGACGTAGCCGGGAGGCGAACCGATGAGCCGGCTCACCGTGTGCTTCTCCATGTACTCGCTCATGTCGAGCTGGACGAGCGCCTCTTCGCTTCCGAACAGGAACTCGGCGAGCGCCTTGGACAGCTCGGTCTTGCCCACACCCGACGGGCCGAGGAAGATGAACGATCCCGCCGGCCGCTTCGGGTCCTTCAGGCCGGCACGCGCACGGCGGATCGCCTTGCTCACGGAGACGACAGCCTCATCCTGGCCGACGATACGCTCGTGGATGCTCGCCTCCATGCGGAGCAGCTTCTCGGTCTCCTCCTCGGTGAGGGCGGTGACCGGAACGCCTGTCCACATCGAGGCGACGTCGGCGATCTCGCGCTCGGTCACCTCGACGAGCCGGCGCGCCTCGGGCTTGAGCCACTCCTCTTCCATCTCGCGCTTCTCGGCGATGACCTGCTTCTCTTTGTCGCGCAGTGCGGCAGCCTTTTCGAACTCCTGGGCCTCGATCGCGGCTTCCTTCTCCGCGCGCACGCGGCGCAGCCGGTCCTCGACCTCCTTGACGCCGGGGGGTGCGGTCATCATCTTGATGCGCATCTTCGAGCCGGCCTCGTCGATGAGATCGATGGCCTTGTCCGGCAGGAAGCGGTCGGAGATGTAACGGTCGGCCAGCGTGGCGGCCGCCTCGATGGCGCCGTCAGTGATGGAGACGCGGTGGTGCGCCTCGTAGCGGTCGCGCAGCCCGCGCAGGATCTCGACGGTCTCGGCAACGCTCGGCTCGCCCACCATGATGGGCTGGAAGCGACGCTCGAGAGCCGGGTCCTTCTCGACGTACTTGCGGTACTCATCGAGGGTAGTCGCGCCGATGGTCTGCAGCTCACCGCGGGCGAGCGCGGGCTTGATGATGCTGGCGGCGTCGATCGCGCCCTCCGCGGCACCAGCCCCGACGAGGGTGTGCATCTCGTCGACAAACAGGATGATGTCGCCGCGCTCGCGAATCTCCTTCATGAGCTTCTTAAGGCGGTCTTCGAACTCGCCACGGTATTTCGACCCGGCGACCAGCGCTGCAAGGTCGAGCGTGTAGAGCTGCTTGTCCTTGATGGTCTCGGGAACCTCGTCTGCTGCGATGAGCTGCGCAAGTCCCTCGGCGACGGCGGTCTTGCCCACGCCGGGCTCGCCGATGAGCACCGGGTTGTTCTTGGTGCGGCGCGACAGGATCTGCATAACGCGCTCGATCTCGTTCGTCCGGCCGATGACCGGATCGAGCTTGCCCTCTTTGGAGGAGCGGGTCAGGTTGCGGCCGAACTCGTCGAGCAGCGCACCGCTTCCGCCGCGGCGCTCCTCGGTGGTTTCGCCCTGCTTGCCGTAGTGGCCGGACAGCAGCTGGATGACGGCCGAGCGAACCTTCTCGAGATCGGCGCCGAGGTTGAGCAGGACCTGTGCGGCAACACCTTCACCCTCACGGATGAGGCCGAGCAGGATGTGCTCGGTGCCGATGTAGTTGTGACCGAGCTGGAGGGCCTCGCGCAGCGAGAGCTCGAGCACCTTCTTGGCGCGCGGCGTGAACGGGATGTGGCCGGTCGGGACGAACGTGCCGCGACCGATGAGCTCTTCCACCTGCGCGTGTACGTCCTCGAGCGAGATGCTGAGACTCTCGAGCGCCTTGGCGGCGATGCCGTCCTGCTCGCGGATGAGGCCCAGCAGCAGGTGCTCGGTGCCGATGTAGTTCTGGTTGAGCATGCGCGCCTCTTCCTGAGCGTACACGACCACTCGGCGCGCCTTCTCTGTGAATCGCTCGAACATGCAGGTTGCTCCTCGTATCCAGACCGGGCCGTAGCGGCCCGGGATGCTCCCATGGGTCCTAGTATACCCGCCCCACTGACACGGGAGCGGCACCTCTATCATCGGCAAAGCAAGCACGGTGCCATAGACTTGAGCGCGTCAGACTCAGATGTTGCGGCAACTCCGGGGCGTGTCGGCGCGTCAGGACTCCGGCCGCATGTGGGGGAAGAGCAGCACGTCGCGGATGGACGCGCTGTCGGTGAGCAGCATGACGAGCCGGTCGATACCGATGCCCAGCCCGCCGGCCGGCGGCATCCCGTACTCGAGTGCGCGCAGGTAGTCCTCGTCGAAGCCCATCGCCTCGTCGTCACCCGTGTCTTTCGCGCGCATCTGCGCCTGGAAGCGCTCGCGCTGGTCGACCGGGTCGATGAGCTCGCTGAAGGCGTTGGCGATCTCTCGACCGTTGACGATGAGCTCGAACCTCTCGGTGAGCTCGGGTTCGCAGGGCTTCTTGCGGGCCAGCGGCGAGGTCTCGAGCGGATACTCCGTCACGAAGACGGGGCCGACGAGCTTATGCTCCACCAGCTTCTCGAAGAGCTCCGTGATGAGCTTGCCCGGCCCCCATGAATGCTCGACGGGCACTCCATGCGTGGCGCACAGCGCATGGAGCTCGTCTTCCGAGCGGGCGAACGACACCTCCTCGCCTGCCGCCTCCGAAACGAGCTCGATCATCGTGCGGCGGGGCCAGGGCGGCGTCAGGTTGACCGGCGTGCCCTGGTACTCGATACCGAGGGTGCCGAGCACCTCGCGCGCGACGGTCGTGATCAGGCTTTCGGTAAGCTCCATCATCCCGTCGAGGTCGGTGTAGGCCTGGTACGCCTCGAGCATCGTGAACTCGGGATTGTGCCGGGGCGACATCCCCTCGTTGCGGAAGTTGCGGTTGACTTCGTAGACGCGCTCGAACCCGCCCACGAGCAGGCGCTTGAGATAGAGCTCGGGCGCGATGCGCAGGTACAGGTCGATGTCGAGCGCGTTGTGGTGCGTAACGAACGGCCGCGCCGTGGCACCACCGGGGATCGGGTGGAGCATCGGCGTCTCGACCTCGAGGAAGTCGCGGCCCTCCATGAACCGGCGGATGGCCGACATGATGCGGAAGCGCGTCTCGAAGACCTGACGCACCTCGGGATTGGCGATGAGGTCGACGTAGCGCTGGCGGTAGCGTGTTTCGGTGTCGGTGAGCCCGTGGTACTTCTCCGGGAGCGGGCGCAGGGACTTGGAGAGCAGCGTCACCCCGGTCGGAGCGACGGACAGCTCACCCCTGCGCGTGCGCAGCACCTCGCCGGTGGCACCCACCCAGTCACCCAGGTCGAGGTCGGTGGCTGCCACGAACGCGTCGGCCCCCAGGACGTTGACGCGGCAGAACAACTGGAGATCACCGGTGGCGTCGCGCAAGACGAGGAAGGCAACCTTGCCCTGCTCGCGGCGGGCCACGAGCCTACCTGCGACGGTGACGGTCTGGCCCGTCTCTGCGCCGGGCTCGAGGTCGGAGTAGGCCCGCGCGAGATCCGCGGCCCGGTGGGTCACGTCGAAGCGGCTCAGATACGGTTCCCGGCCGGCGGCGCGCAGCTCGTCGAACTTGGCGCGCCGGACCGCGAACGCGTCGTCGGGCACTCCGGGCCCGGACTCGAGCGGAGAATCAGCGCCGCGGGGATTGACGTGGTCGCCGTCCAAGGCCGCGACCTAGCGGGAGATCTTCTTGACGGTGTACTCGAGCAACTTGCCCGAGGGCGTCGTGACCTTGACGGTCTCGCCCTTCTTCGCGCCCATGATCGCCTGACCGACCGGGGACTCGTTCGAGATCCGGTCGTTGGCGGGATCGGCCTCGGCCGAGCCGACGATTTGATACTTGTGCACGCTACCGGTCGAGTCCTCGAGCTCCACCTTGCTCCCGAGGGTCACCTTCGAGGAGCTCGAGGGCGACTCGATGATCGTGGCGTTGGACAGGATCGCGTTTATCTCCAGGATGCGGCTCTCGACCCACGCCTGTTCGTTCTTGGCGTCGTCGTACTCCGAGTTCTCGGAGATGTCGCCGAACTCCTTGGCTTCCTTGATCCGCTCCCCTACCTCCCGCCTCCGAACGGTCTCGAGGTGCCGGAGCTCCTCCTCGAGGCGGGTCTGGCCTTCGGCGGTAAGGACTGTCTCTTTGTGCATGGGCGTGTGACTCCCGTACAGGTCGGTTCCGCGCGTCGCGCTAGAACGGCCGATGACTAACGCACGGGCTGCCCGGTAACCGGACAGCCCGCGAAAATGTCCACGAGAGTATATCCTAAACTGGCGCTCGTGCAAGGATGAGGACCTGAGTGTGCTCCGACTCACTCGTCCGACTTGGACGCCTTGGCCGACGTCTCCTCCTCGAGGTCCTCCTCGTCTTCGCCTTTGCCGTCGACGCCGTCACGGATGGCCTTCATCGTCTTGCCGATCGACTTGCCGAGCTGCGGAAGTCGGCTCGGGCCAAACAGCAGCAGCACGACGACGAGGATGATCACCCATTCCATACCGCCCGGCAGACCCAGAAAAGCCATGTTCACGTCACTCCTCGATGAGTTGCGAATCTTCCACGACCGCTGACGGCCGTTCAATCCCTTAACCCGCAGGCAAGAATATCACTCGGACGCCGCAACCGCTATCTCGTCGGACTTCGCGAGGTAGTACAGCGTGTGTAGCAACTCCCGCACCGGGTCGGTGTTGTGGACGATCACGTGTCCCGGCGCGCGCACCATCGCAGACGAGTAGTTGAGGATGACGCGGATCCCCGACGCGATCATCAGGTCGGCGACTTCCTGAGCCGCGGTCGACGGCACGGCGATGACCCCGATCTGGACCCTCTGCTCCGAGACTACGCGCGGAAGTTCCGAAACATGGCGTATCACCAGGTCACCGGCGCGCTGACCGACGCGCGAGGGGTCGTTGTCGAAGACCCCCGCAAGCGCGAACCCCCGCACTTTCAGGCCGTCGTAGGAAGCGATGGCTGCCCCGAGACGGCCTGCTCCGACGAGCACCATCCGGTGCGCATGGTCCGATCCAAGGATGTGCTGAATCTGCTCGACGAGGGTCGCGATGTCGTACCCGACCCCCCGTTTGCCGAACTGGCCGAAGTGCGTCAGGTCGCGGCGGATCTGAGCGGGGTTGACGTTGGTGAGCTCGCCGAGCCGGGCTGACGGGACCGTGCTCTCGCCCTCTCTGCGAAGCTGAAGCAGGACGTTCAAATACGCGGGAAGGCGCTCGATGACCCCCTCGGGAATGTGGTTGTTCTGGCTCCCACTCACGCCTCTGCCCTCTCCGCTGTCGTGCTGAATATCGTAACAATAGTTACAAGTATGCGGCAACAGCTGCAGGGGCATTTCATACCCGGATTGTCCTAGATGGACGCCCTTCTGATTCGCGAAACGACGTCGGCCCTGGTCACGATTCCCACGAGTCGACCATCGGCAACCGCCAGAAGCGCGCCCGGCCCTGACGGGGTGAGCCGGGCGAGAACCGCTTCTGCGGGCTCATCGGCCCCGATGAGCAGGGCGGCGAGGTCCCGGTCGGCCTGCTCGGCGACGTATGTGCTCACCCATTCGTCACGCGGCACCCTCTTGACGCCTGAAAGCGAGATCAACCCGATGATCGAACCCGCCGATTCGACCGGATAGCGGCTGTGATGACCTCCCAGGAAGTACTCCTCGACGAGCTGATCGAGCGTGATCGAACCGGGCGCGACCAACGGATTCGGGGACATGATCGCCGAGACCCGCACGCCCTCGAGCGTCACCTTGAGGAGCTGTCGGCGGTAGGAGGCCTCGGCGAGCGTCGCGATGAACCAGCCGATCAGGCCGAACCAGATGAAGTCTAGCGAGCCGTTCAGTACGCCGATGACCGCGAGCCCGACCATGACGTATCCGATGACCTGGCCGGCGCGGCTTGCCCACAACGTGGCCTTGAGCTGATCACCTCCGAGCGCCCAGAGCGCCGCTCGCACCACTCGGCCACCATCGAGCGGGAAGCCGGGGAGCAGGTTGAACACCCCGACCCAGAGGTTGATGAACGCGAGGTACTGGAACGGTGCCCACAGCACGTCCGTGACCCCTGCCGTCGCGATGGCGAGGTATGACAGGTAGAAGACGGCGGCAAGGAACAGGCTCGTCAAGGGGCCGGCGATCGCCATCGCGAACTCACTGCCGGGACTCGCGGGCTCCTCCTCCATCTGCGCAACACCGCCGAAGACGAACAAGGTGACCTTCTCGACCTTGATGCCGCCGGTCCGGGCCACGAGCGAGTGACTGAGCTCGTGCGCAACGATCGACGCGAAGAAGAGCAGCGCGGTGATGATGCCGCTGACGGCGTTGACCCACGTCGGTCGGTCGGGAAACTCGCCGGGGAAGTACGTCACGGACAGGGAGAGCGCGACCAGCACGAATATGATGAGCCACGTCGGGTTCACCTCCAGGGGGATGCCGAACAGCCGGCCTATCCTGAGCGACGGCAGGTTGAACACCCGCACCCTCCTCCTGACGACGCGGGGCGCCCTCGGGCGCCCCGCATGCTCGACCGACGCGTCCCGTTCGCTAGAAGCTTGCCCCTTCGAGGGCGTGCGCACACACGCATTCGCGCTGCGGGGGCAGCGCCGGAATCATCGCGTACAGGAGCTGCTTGACCTTCTCGTTGTTCTCGTTGAACACGCGGATGACCTCATCGTTCGTCACTGGTTCGACTCCTTCAGCACCCACATCGTGGTCGGTGATGAGCGAGATGTTGCAGTAACAGACCTCCAACTCCCGGGCGAGGTAGCATTCGGGATACTGGGTCATGTTGATGACCTCCCACCCTTGCGATGCAAACCAACGGGACTCAGAGCGAGTGGAGAACCTCGGGCCCTGGATGACGACGACCGTCCCTGTCGGGTGAGCGGTGATTCCGAGGCCGACCGCGGTGTCGTACGCAATCGTGCGCATGGTCTCGCAGTACGGGTCCGCGGACGAGACGTGCGTCGTGATCGGCCCGTCGAAGAACGTGTCCTTCCGACCCCAGGTGCGATCCACGAACTGATCGCATATCACGAAATGCCCGGGCTCGATCTCCGGCTGAAGCGAGCCACACGCATTCGGACCGATGATCCGCGAAACGCCGAGCTCCTTCATGGCCCAGAGGTTGGCGCGGTAGTTGATCACATGCGGCGGGAGCGAGTGGTCCTTGCCGTGACGAGGCAGGAAAGCAACGCTCCGGCCGCCGATCTCGCCGTGCATGACCGGCGACGATGGCGATCCGAACGGCGTGCTGATCTTGAACTCGCGGGGATTGTCGAGCAGTTCGTAAAAGCCGCTTCCGCCGAAGACTCCGACCTCGGCCCTGGGGTACTCCATCTCACTCTCCTCATCGGCGATCGTAGCGTGGGCGTGTCATCGCCTGATTGTAGAGCATCGATTCCATCTCACGTACGGACGAGATGAAGCGCTTCGGCGGCCTCGGGCACGGGACGCTCGTCGGCGACGGGTGCCGGTGCGTACAGGGGTCGGCGGAACAGGTTCGCGGCATCGGTCCAGCTCTCTTCCGCCCTCGCGGCGCCACCGGTGAGCGTCAGGAAACCATCCGCCTTGGCGTCCAGGTTGTCAGCGTGGTGGAGCAGGAGCGCCTCGATCGTCGAAGGACGCTTGGGTGCCCCCCACTCCAGCTCCCCGTGGTGAGACAGAACCGCGTGCGACAGCCTCGTGAGCACGCCGGGCGAGACTCCGGGCACAAGGGCGGACGCCGCCTCACGAAGCCTGCGCTCCGAGAGCACGACGTGACCGAGAAGCCGACCCTCGTCGGTGTAGCCGACGGCCGTGTCATAGGTGAGCTCGTCGACCTTGCCGATGTCGTGCAGGAGTGCGGCGGTGACGAGCAGATCACGGTCCAAGCCCTCGTATGTCGAGCCCAGCGTACGGCACAGACCGGCTACCGCGAGCGTATGCTCGATCAGGCCGCCGAGATACGCGTGGTGGTGAGCCCGGGCACCGGGGCACGTGACGAACCGCTCGAAGAACCCGCGGTCGCCGAAGACCGCCTTGAGCACGCGCCTGAGTTCGCGATCGCGCACGGTGGCGGCGAGGGTCTTGAACTCGGCGACCAGCTCGTCCCGGTCGCGACGCGAGGACTCGATGAGGTCGGTCGGGTCGTACTCCGCCACGGGAGCGAGATGCTCGACCGACACCCGCTTGCTGCCGCGGAAGCTGCTCACTACACCGCGCACCCGCACGACTCCTCCGCTCGGCGTCACGGTGGCCTCGGATGTGGGCCTGAAGTAGACCGCCGGGATGCGCCCCGTGCGATCGCGCAGCTCGAGCGCGAGGTACGCCTCGCCGGCGCGAGTGGAACGCATCTCCTTCGACCCGAGTGCGAACTGGGAGTCGACGCGGGTGCCCTCGGAGAGCTCCCGCACATACTGGCTCTTCATGACCGCTGCCCTTCATCATCAACGTCTCGAGACGAAGGGTACCCGCGGGGTCTGACACGCTCAGAGCACGCGCACGCGGGCTGAGGCGCCCGGCTCGATGCCGTAACGCTCGGCCGCGCTGCCCATACGCACTGCAAGCGTGAGCCAGCCTGACGAGTCGACGAGCGCTACCGGCTCGCCCTCCTCAACGTCGGCGAACGTGTGCGCGAACGGCACCTCGAGCGCCAGATGCCCGAAGCTGATCTCGAGCCGATCGGCCACCAGCCCGCGCGGTCCGAGTTCTTCGGCGCCGATGCGGATGCGAAGCGAACCGAAACGGTCGCACTCGAGCACGGGGGCGACCACGAACTCCCCATCGGACACCGTGGGGGCGAACGGGGCGGGAATGAGAGAGGCGGGATCGACAGGCTCGCCGAGCGAGGACGGCTCGACCCCGCACGCGAGCGCTGCGGCGGCGGGCGCTAGCACGTCGCGCGCGTGGAAGGTGGCGAGTGGCGTTCGGAAGTCGATCTTCGAGGGGTCGACCGAGAAGGCACCCTCGACGCCGCCGGCCCGTTCGGCCGCGAGCATGAGGACACCGTTGTCAGGACCGACGAGCCGCGTGCCTCGCCGGGTGCTGAGACACAGATCGCGGCGGCCGCCACCGACACCTGGATCGACGACGACGAGGTGGATCGCCTCCGGCAGCTGGTAGACGCCCGCAGCTGCGACCGCCGCGCCCTTTGCGATGTCGAACGGTGGTATCTGGTGCGCGAGATCGACAACGCGGGCGAGCGGACAGGCGCGGTGGATGACTGCGTGGCACACCCCTACCCACGTGTCCTCGAGCCCGAAGTCAGAGACGAAACACACGATGTTCTGCACGCCCGTACCCTCCTGCCTGCGTCACGGCTCGGCCCGGGGATGCCGGACCGCTCTTGTGTGTATCTCCCCCCAAGTCGCGAATCGACTACCATATGAGCAGGGTCTCATGCGAAAGGTGGTGGGGCGTGTGGCCGGACGCCCACATGCACGGGTTGCCGCAGCGATGCTGATCGCGAGCGTCACACTGACTGCGTGCGGGGGACCCGAGGTCACGTTCGTGTCCGCGAATGCCTCCTACACGATTGAGCAGGTTGACGAGCTCCACGCATCGCAGGGGCCGCCCGCGTCCGTACAGGGCCGACACGTCGCAGAGGCCTCGGAACTCAGGCGTGAAGCACTCGTGGAGCTGCGCTCCCGAGGCGGCGAGGCGACCGAGCTTGCGGAGTTCATCACCCGCACGATCGCCGACACCGGCCGTTCGGTACCCTACTACGGTGAAGCAGCCGCGGTTGAGGGCACGGACTCCTGGATCATCGTCGAGGTGTGGGGTCCCGAGAGCAGCACGCTCGAGAACACGCGTATCTGGGTGTTCGCGCTGGACAGCGGCGCGGTGATCTACTCCTCCACGAACCGCTGACGCACTCCGCTCGTGCACGCACGCTACGCGGCCCCCTCGAACGCGGCGAGCCATGCAGCGACCTCCCGGCTGATGCGTTCGCGGTCCGCACCTGAGGCGCGCAGGTCGGCGGCTACCGAGGCCGCCATCGCCCGGACCCTGCACTCGCGCGCCCCGGGGACACGCGAGCGTGTGAGCAAACGCCCAACGACGCCGCGGTAGTACGCCCGTGTGCGGCGTCTCCCCTGTGCGTCGAGCGTTCCTTCCGCGAGGTGGACCAGATTGCGGCGGGTGATGTCCCGTGCCCGCTCCGCAAGCGAGGCCGGCACCTCGTCGCCCGCGCACGACGCACGGGCAAGACCCTCAGTGTAGGACCAAAGCGTGTGGGATGAACCGACTCGTGCCATGACTGTCACCTCCGTACGAACGTGTGTTCGCAGGGAGCGTAGCATCGGGTTCTGACACGAACACCGACGGCCCCGGCCGGTCGTCTCAGGCGACGACAGCGCCGACGAGCCACCACTTCAACAGAGCGCTCAGCGCCAGTTCGACAGCGGTCAGACCGAGCGCTAACAGCAGCTGGAGCCACGCGTCGCGCAGGTGATCCGCCCGGCGCCCGAAGGGCGGAAGCAGGCAAACGATGACGAGGTTGACCGCCGTGAACGTCACGATGATCGATGCCGTCGTCGCGAGGGGGAAGACAATGCCGAGGCGCGGTGCTCCGTACCAGATCGCAACGTACGACCCGGCAAAGGCGGCAACGTAGGCTGCAACCCGGCGTCCGCCCCCCAGCACGCGGCCCGACCCCCCCCGACGCCACAGCTCGGAGTTCAGAAGCGGCGTGCTCCACGCTGCCAGCGCGAAGCCGGTCGCGAGGCCTGTGAGCAGCCGGATCTCGTTCGTCGTCGTCCGCAGGCCCGCGTACGAAGTGAAGCCGTCGACGGCCATCGCCGCCACACCGAGCGCCAGGAGCACGTTCACCGGGATGGACGGCGCGCTGGAAGGGCGGTCCCGGTGCACCAGCACCAGCAAGGCGAGCGCGATCGTGAAGCCGAGATAGATCCCCATGTCACGTGCGCAGACCGGTACGCGGACCCCCCCTCCGAACAACGAGCGTTCGGGAAGCTGATGACACAGTCCGTAGCCCACCGTATCGAGGAGTGATTGCAGCACCCAGCGCCTCCCCGGGAGACACGGAAGGCCGGTCTGCGACCGGCCTTCCGTCATGAGTCGGATGGTCGGGATGGCGGGATTCGAACCCACGACCTCTGCGTCCCGAACGCAGCGCTCTACCAAGCTGAGCCACATCCCGACGAGGCGGTATGATACACGGTCACGTTCGGCAGGGCAAAGCCCTGTCTCACGAGAGAGGGCCCCTCTGACGAGGGGCCCTCCCGGTCATTCCGGCTGCCAGTCGATGACCGGCAGTCAACCTACGATCTGCTACCTGCCGAGGCTCACGTGACACCTGTGGCAGATGGCCGCATCGTGGCATTCCAGACACGGCTCCTGGCCCTCTTCGCGCACGACAACCAGGTGGCGCTGCGTAATCCAGTCCTGGTTCGCCACCGAACCCTCGTGGTGACACCTGTCGCAGAAGAACGGGACGTGGCAGTTCGTGCATGCGGGCTTGGCGAGCTTGCCGTCCTGGAAGCTCTTCGCATGCGTGTCCTTGAAGTCGCTCGCGTGCGGGATCTCGATCCTGTGGCAGTCGGCGCAGAACTTGGATTCCACACCGCCTTCGCCATGACAGTAGGTGCAGTTCTCCGCCAACTCCTCGTAGGCGACGGGGTGCTTGGCCGGATCGTCGATCTTCAGCCTGCGCGTCCAGTCGGCCGCCTTGTGGGTCGTGGGTAGCACTGCGCGTGCGGTGTGGCAGTCGACGCAGAACTTCTTCTCGTGGCACTTCTCGAAGCAACCGTCGCCACCCTGGGTGTTCACCGTGTCGGCGTGAACCGACAGCCACGGACGGCCGTCGACGGCTCCCTCGTGGTGACAGTCACTGCACAACTCGCGGTAGGTGTGGCAGTTGGAACAGACTGCGGGGTTCGAACGACCGGTGGCCGCGTGGAACTCCTTGAACTGCTGCGGGTGCGGCACCTCGAGAACGTGACAACCCTTGCAGAACGCGGCGTTCGGGCCGCCCTCGCCGTGGCACACCTCGCACGCAGTGATCTCGTCGCTCGCGGAGACGGCGTGCTCGCCTCTCTCCTCGGCGGGACGACGCAGCCAGTCATTCGCCTTGTGCGACGAGGGAACCGGGTTGAGCTTGTTGTGGCAGTCGTAGCAGTACTTGATGTCGTGGCAGGCCTCGAGGCATCCGGGTACGCCGTTCGCGCGAACGGCTTCGGCATGCTGCTGCTGGCCCCACGCCACCTCGGTGTTGAACTCCCAGTCCGACGCGGTGCCGTGGTGGCACGTGTCGCAGAAGGCAGGATCGGCCGAGGTGTGGCAGAGCACGCACTTGTCCGGCTTCGTCGCGACGAGCTCGGGGTGCGTCTTGGTCTTGAATTCCTCGGGGTGCGGCATCTCCATGCCGTGGCAGTCCATGCAGAAGCGGGACTCCACGTGACAGGTCGAGCAGTAGCCGACCGCCGCGACCGGAGGCAGATGCGCGAGGCGCTCGTACATGGGTGCGTCCTCGGACACCTCGCCTTCGGCGGCGTATGCCTTCGCGATGCCGATCATCGACTCGTCGTTGCCGCCAGCTTCAGATGTGCCTGTAGCCTCCTCGGATCCCTCGCTCTCGGGCGTGCCGGTGCCCTCCTCGGACTCCTCGCCCTTCTCGCCTTCGCTCAGAGCGGCCTCTCGACGCTCCTTGTCCTCGAGCGCCATGTCGGCGTGGCCGCGCGGGTAGAAGCCGGCCTCGAAGTGGTTCGGCGGCTTGAGCTCGAAGTCGGGTGTGTGGCACGCGGCGCATGCGCCGGGCGCGGGGATGCCCGCCGGGGACTCATCGGTAAGCGTGTGACAGCGGAAACACGCCGTCATCAGCATGAAGTCCTCGTGGGGCTGATTCGGCTGTCCGGTGTTGGGGTCGGTGAGCGTCAGCTCGAAGTTCTCGACGTGTGCAGTCCGGTTGTGACAGACCGTGCAATGGATCTCCGAGTCCTCGTGGACCTTGTGGTCGATGATGATGCCCGGGCTCGGGGTGACGTTGCGGTTCGCGAGATTGTGGCACTGCGTGCACTGCTCCGAACCCATGTGCTTCTGGTCGAGCGCGAGGTGTGAGCCCTTGTTCAGCGGCAGATGGAATTTGTTCGTCGCCGTGAGATAGAGCTCGCCGAGCGCCTCGGCCTTGTGAAGCAGGAAGGTGACCGGATCGGCGTTGACGGGCATGTGGCAGGCCATACAAGAGATCTTCGAGTGTGGTGACGCATTATACGCGAGAATCGTGTCGTCCTGGACCTTGTGACAGCCCTCAGCGCAGAACCAGTAGGTCGATGTCACCCCCAATGCGGTTACGACGAACGCGGCAAGCGCCAGGACCACCGCTCCGGTCCAGACGATGTACCGCGGCCGACGGGCCGGATCTCTGAATCCGGCCAGGGAGATCTTCGCCATAGACACCTCTCCTCGCTGAGCCTCGGGCAGATCACTGCACGTGAAACAAGGCACAATTCCCCTGACGGGTTCCACCATAGCCAAAGACTCCCTGCTACTCAACAGAAAAGTGCAGGTGTCATGCGTGGCAAGTCCCGCCGTCATCTGAACATTTCGACGGGAGCAGCGCGCCTCCTGCCCCGCCCGTGGTCAGGAATCCGTCAGTACCAGCACGAGCGAAAGCTCGACCGGTGCCCCTTTCGGCAGCTGAGCGACCCCGACCGCCTCGCGCGCGTGACGGCCCGCGTCGCCGAATGCGGCCAGCAGAACGGCGCTTGCGGCATCGATCACTGAAGGCTGTGCGGTGAACCCATCGCCAGAGGCCACGTAGCCGGTCAGCTTGACGACAGCAGCTACCGCGTCGAGATCACACACGGTGGATGCGGCCGCGAGTGCGTTCAGTGCAGCGATCCGTGCGCATGCGGCAGCGGTGTCGGGATCGACGGTGACTCCCACCACTCCGCTCGTGAACAGGGTGCCGTCCACCGTCGGAAGTTGGCCCGACGTGAAGACGAGTGAGCCGGCTCGGACCGCGGGCACGTAGTCCCCCAGCGCCGGAGGCGCAGCGGGCAGGGCGAGACCCGCCGCGGCGAGTCGATCGGAGACCGTGGACATCGGGCATCCCCCTTGAAGACATGGGCGGCGCGACAATCGTCCTGTGCGGAGATGATAGCAGTCCGGGACGGCAGGGGCCGGGACGGCCCGGCTTTCCATGTTGCCGCAACATACCCCATGGGGTATAATCCCACCGAAGCCCGAACGATTGAGCGAAAGGAACTCACGTATGCCGGCCGTACGCATCGAGAACAACTCGTGTGACCGCTCCCCCGGCTGCCCTGCCAGGAGGGTCTGCCCCCGCGGCGCCATCGTGCCCGTCCCGGGCGGCCCGTACCCGGGGTCGAACGGCTACACTGTCGTGGAGGAGCGGTGCACCGGATGCGGCGTGTGTGCTCGCGTGTGCGCCGGTGGCGCCGTCACGTTCGCTTAGGAGAACAGTCATGAGTGAAAGCATCATCACCGTCCAGGTGTTCGACCTTCCCGCCCAAACCGCGTGCTTCAGCGGCGGTTGAGGCCCGTCCTGGTCTCCGGAGGAGATCACGGCACTCATCCGCGCGGAAATGGAGCGGCGGTTCGGCGACGCTGCGGCAATCCACTACCATGATGTGGAGGACCCGTCGGTGCGGGCGGAGTACCCCAGACTCATCGACGAAATCGAGATGCGCGGACTGCTGTATCCCGTGACTGTCGTCGACGGGGCACCGGTCTATGACGGCGCGGTCTCTTACCCGGGCATCCTCAGAGCGGTTCAGGAACGTCTCGAACGCAGCTCGGTATAGAGACGCCTTCGCCCGCGCTGCTATCGCTGCGAGGCGACCCGGTCCAGGAAGATACCGACGAGACCCTTCGACATGAACTGGTCCCACGCACTCACGCTCCCCGATGCGGGGAGCGTGCGATCGTAGGCCCTGCGGAGGGCGGGATCGCGGAGGACCCGGTACGCCTCATTGATGCGCTGCATGCGCCGTGTCGCCCGCGCCTCATCGCCTTTGGCGCGGTCGGGGTGGTGCTTGAGGCTCAGCGCCCGGTACGCCTTCTCGATGACCTCGGGCTCGGCGTCCCTCGTCACCTGGAGCCTCTGATAGTGGTCCACCCGGGCCTCCCGGCAGCGCGTTCGGAGCCGGACGGACGTCCGGCGCGACCATCGTAGCACTCAAATCGCGACCGGCGGCTCCTCGCTTCCCCGCGCCCTGAGCTCCGACAGGACGACCGCGACGAGCACGAGCGCTGCCCCGGCGAGCTGGATCGCGGAGAGGCGATCTCCAAGGACGAGCGCCGCGAGCGCGATGGTGAACAGTGGTTCGAGCGTCGAGAGGACCGAGACCTGAGCCGCGCCGATCCGGGAGAGCGCACGAAGGTAGAGAAGCACCGCGGCGAAGGTCGGAAGCAGGACGATGGCTCCGAGCAGTGCCCACAGCTCCCATCCCCATCCCACCGGCGCCAGCCGCGCGCCTGCCGCCAGCGCAACGCCGGCCACGAGCACCGCCGTGAGGCCGAAGGTGTACGTCATCAGGACCGGTCTGGAGCGACCGGGCATCCACCGGTGCGACAGAACGGTGAAGCTCGTGTATCCGGCGGCCGCACCGAGCCCGAGGACGATGCCGAGCGGGTGCGTGCCTCCGGTCGCCGAGAACGGGTCGACCACGAGAGCGCAGCCCGCGAACGCAAGCAGGACGGCGAACGCCCGCCACGGGTCCATGGGACCCGGTGTGGTGACAGCGTCGACGACCGCGACCATCGTCGGGTAGGTGTAGAGCAGGACCGCTACGACGGAGGCTTCGGCGTAGTTGAGCGCGAAGAAGAAGCACAGCGATGCGGCCCCGTACCCGGCCGCCGAGAGCGCTGCGTAACGCCCGAGGTCGCCCCGCGTGACCCGCAGTGCGACCGGCCGCGTCTTCAGCAGATACCCGCCGAGCAGCAGAGCTGCCAGACCGAAGCGCCAGAAGAGCAGCTGGAGCGGCTGGGCTCCCAGCTGGTACGCGAGGCTCGCGAACACGGCGAGTGTGCCGAAACACGCCGCCGAGACAGCGACCGCGACCAGTGCCGTGCGCCTCTTCATGCACTCCCTTTCGTGTGCCGGTCGACGAAGGAACCCACCATGCCACCCCTGCCATGCTGCGTCAACGGCATGCTAGACTCGTCCATCGGCCGGACAACCGTCCCTCCCTGTGGAGCCACTGTCGTGCATCAACGCCTGATACGTGCACTCACGCGCCGACACGCCTGGATCGCCTCGGCGCTGTGGATGGCGGTCATCTTCGGATTCTCGTCGCTGCCGGGCTCTTCGGTGCCCGGCGGAGTCGGAGCGTACGCCCATTTCGGGGTCTACGCGGTGCTCGGCGCGCTGCTGTTCCTCGCCTACTCCTTCGAGACGGCCGACCGGGGGCGCGCCGTCGCCCTTGCGGTCCTCACAGCATCGGCGTACGGCGTGACCGACGAGCTTCACCAGGCATTCGTCCCGGGCCGAGTGCCGGACGTGGCCGACTGGGGCATGGACACGCTCGGTGCGCTGACGGGGGCGCTGATCGCCGTCGCGGCAATCGCCCGGATCGCGCGAGGGGCGGGTACACGTGCTCGGCGCGACCAGACGGGCGGCTAGTAGATCCCGCTCTCGGCAGCCTGCTGGGGATCGATCCCGAGCTGGCGCACCTTGATCTTGAAGTCGTGCGCGTTCGCGGCCATCGCGATGGCGTCCTCGAGCGTGATCTGCTGTTCGCGGTAGAGGTTGAGCAGGCTCTGATCGAAAGTCTGCATCCCGTAGTACTCGCCTTCCTCCATCGCGTCGCGGATCAGGTAGGTCTTGTCGGAGTCGGTGATGTACTCGCGGATGGTACCGGTCATCACCATGACCTCGACCGCGGGCACGAGGCCACCGTTGATCGACGGGATCAGCCGCATGCTGATGATGCCCTTGAGTGTGGAGGCCAGCATCAACCGGACCTGTTTCTGCTGGTAAGGCGGGAAGAAGTCGATGATACGATTGATCGTCTCCGTCGCATCGATGGTATGCAGCGTGGAGAACACGAGATTGCCGATCTCCGCAGCGGTGAGCGCGGCCGAGACCGTCTCGTGGTCGCGCATCTCTCCGATGAGGATGATGTCCGGGTCCTGGCGCACGACGTGGCGCAGAGCGTCGGCGTAGCTCTCTGTGTCGATCCCGATCTCGCGCTGGTTGACGATGCACTTCTTGTCGGAGTGCAAGACTTCTATCGGGTCCTCGATGGTGACGATATGGCCTTCACGGGTCGAGTTGATGTGGTCGATCATCGCGGCGAGCGTGGTCGTCTTGCCCGATCCCGCCGTGCCCGTCACGAGTACGAGGCCACGCGGCTCATCGGCCAGGCGATTCACGACGGGCGGGAGACCGAGCTCCGCGACGCTGGCACGATCGGTCGCGACGCGGCGAAGGGTCATACCCACGCTGCCACGCTGATGGAAGACGTTCACGCGAAAACGTCCGACCCCCGAGAGCGAGTAGGCGAAATCGACCTCGCGGTGGTTCTCGAACGTCGCCTTCTGGCGCTCGTCCATCATGCCCATCGCGAGCACCTTGGCGGCCTCCGCGTTGAGCGGCTGGAACTCGCGAAGGACCACGAGCTTCCCGTTCAGGCGGATCGCCGGAGGACTGCCAGCCTTGACGTGCAGGTCCGAGGAGCCCTTCTCGGTCATGAGTTTGAGGAGCCCGTCGATCTCAGCCATACGTCACTCCGTACTCCGGCGGCCACCGTCTGTGCCACCAAGCATAGCGCAGACAGGCGACACTGGGACCCCCGCATCGCAACGGTTCCCGGCCGATGAGCGCGCTACGGCCGGACGGCCCCGACGTAGTTGGTGCGGGCCGAGAGCGAGGCGATACGCACAACGTCGCCGGTGCGCGGCGAGTGGATGTACTGTCCCCCACCGACGTAAATCCCGACGTGGTGGATCGGGCTCCCGAAGAAGACGAGATCGCCGGGCTGCAGCGCCGAGCGCGGGACCTTCTCGCCGACACCGAACTGGGCGCGCGAGGAGTGCGGCAGCGACACGCCGACCTGGCGGTAGACGAACATCGTGAAGCCCGAGCAGTCGAACGAGTTCGGACCAGAGGCGCCCCACCGGTACGGCGCACCGAGGTAGCGCTTGGCGATTGCGACGACCTCGCCTCGGGCGGCGCGGGTCGGAGGCGGGAAGCTCTGCGACGGCACGAAGGCGAACGTCGAGGAACGCGATACCGCGGCACGTGCGGCGGCCTCCGCGCGCGCTCTCTCGGCGGCCTCGATGCGGGCGATCTCGGCCTCGAGCCCGGCGAGCATTCGCTTGCGCTCGGCAAGTTGCGATTCGATCGCCGACTTGTTAGCGGCCATCTGCTCGACGGCCTTCTTGGCCTCGGCCTCCTGGACGGCAAGCCGCTCGCGGGCGGCCTCGGCCTCGGCGCGCGCCTTCTCGAGCGCGGATATCGCCTGTGCGTCGCGCTCGTTGATGTCGCGCAGAAGCTCCCAGGTCGCGGCGAACTGCTCGAAGTCGCGCGCTCCGAGAAGGACCTCGATGAACGACAGGCGCCCGGTGCGGTAGAGCGAGCCGGCGCGCACGTTAAGCGATGACTGGAGATCGTCGATGACGGCGGCCTGCTCGGCTATGAGGGCGCGCGTCGCCTCGATCTCCGTGGTGAGTTTGCGATGGGCCTCGCGGGCCTCGTTGTACGCCTCGGCGGCGATCTCGACCTTCTCGTCGAGCGCATCGACCTGCTGCTTGACCTGGCGCGCCTGCTCGCGCTTGTCGGACCCCGGGGTCGCGGACGCGGGGCTGATGGCGCCAAGCATGAGGATCAAAACGAGAACGAGAGCGACAGGTGTGCGTCTGCGAGTACTCAGAGCGCCACCTCCTGGTAGGTTCGACCGTACAGTACACAACCGCCTCATGCTAGCACGTTCGGTGCCATCAGGCGAGCGCGAGGCACACCGCGTCGAGCAGTCGAACGGCCGCGCGCTGATGGTCGTGCTCGCCCGATCCGGGTGCCTCCACGACGATCCTGACGAGCGTGGGCGGGCCGCCGGTCGCCGCTTCGAGTGCGACTGCAAGTCGCCTCGCGAGATCTGCCGTCCTGCCGTCGCCGAGCGAGACGACAGGCCCCGCGGGCGGGCCCGCCGGGTCGGTGGTGCACAGCTCGAGCACGATATCCGCGTGGGAACAGGATGGCTCGCCGGTCAGAAGCACCCGCGCGGCGCTGTCCGTGGCGAGCGCGAGGTTGACCGCACGCGTCGCAACGTCCTCGGCCACCGGATCGCACGGGAAGAACGCGACGGCGTGCGCCGCCAGCACCCGGGAGAGTCGCGCGGGCGCCACCGTCGCCGACTCCGGCATCGTCGTCTGCTTGCCCTCCCACACGTGCCGGAGGTGCTCGATCGAGCGGACGGTCTCGGGTCCGACGATGCCGTCGGGGCGCTGGCCGCTGTTGCGCTGGAACTCGCGCACCGCGCGCTCGGTGAACGAACCAAAGATGCCGTCGACCGCCCCGCACGAGAACCCGAGGGAGTTGAGCGCCCCTTGAAGCGCCAGGACATCGTTGCCGTGGAAGTACGGGAGCCTCAGGTAGAGCATGCGGTCGCCGAGCGTGAACGTCGCGTCCACGAGAGTGGCCCAGGTCTCCGGACCCACGATGCCGTCCTCGGACAGGCCGTGCTCGCGCTGGAACGCGACGACGGCGTCCCGCGTCCGGCCGAGGAACACGCCGTCGACACCCGTCCGCCCGAGATCGTAGCCGAGCACGAGCAATCTGCGTTGCACGTCCTCGACTGCCGCGCCCCGTCCGCCGGGAAGGATCGGTCTCACCTGACAAGCCTCGCTTCGGTCTCCTGCGCGAACCGCGAGGGCCGCGCGCGCGTCTGAGTAGGATGGGCGGTGTTTCGTGCTGCCTGGACATCCATTGTAGAATAACCACACCCCGAGCTCGGAGACCGCCCCATGAGCGCGAAGACCATACTCGTGCGAACCGCCGCGGTGCTTGCGGCCGCCGCTATGATGGCGGCTTCGGGCGGGTTGGCCTGGGCGGCCGCGGACGACTACGCGATCCGCGACCTGGTACCCGCTGGCGTCACGGTCGCCGGCGTGGAGCTTGGCGGCCTCTCGCACACCGAGACCCGCGAGGCGATCGAACGCGCCGTGGTCGAACCGATGCTCGCTCCTGTCACCGTACGCGCGGCGGGTATGAGCTTCCGGATCGATCCGGCCGAGTTCCTCCATGCCGACGTCGAAACCGCCGTCGAGGACGCCTACGAGCCCGTGCGTTTGTCCACCATCGCCGACCGCATCTACCGCCGCCTCCTCGAAGAGCCGGTACGCGTTGAGCTCGAGCCCGTGATCGTCGTCGACGAGAGCGCGCTCGCCGACCGGGTCGCGGGTATGGCCGTCGCGATCGACCAGCCCTCTGTCGATGCCACCGTCGGGATCAACAAGGGTGTCGTCGAGATCGGTCCGTCGGCCGAGGGCCGGCGGCTCGACCAGGAGGCCTCCGTGACGTTGCTCGCCCGGGCGCTCCTGTCCGCAGACAACGAGGTCGATCTGCCCGTGCTGCCGGTGATACCCGAGGTCGCCGAGGAAGACCTCGGGCAGTGGATCGTGATACGCCGGGCGTCGCGCACGCTCGAGCTGTGGGAGGACACGCGCCTCGACCGCACCTACCCGATCGCCATCGGCGCCGAGGGCTACGCCACGCCGCGCGGTGAGTGGGAGATCACGCTCAAGCGCTACATGCCCACGTGGGTCAACCCGGGAAGTGACTGGGCGAAGACGATGCCGGCTAAGATCGGCCCCGGGCCGGACAACCCGCTGGGGACGCGCGCCCTCAACCTCAACGCCCCGGGGATCCGCATCCACGGCACGCCGAACGAGGCGTCGATCGGGACGGCGGCAAGCCACGGCTGCATCCGCATGAAGCGTGTTGATATCGAGGGGCTCTACGAGCTGGTGGACGTGGGCACGCCGGTCTTCGTGGTGGAGCAGTAGGGCGAACTACGGGATCACGTTGTAGTGGCGGATCGTGCCGGCGGCGCCGACCGCCCAGCCGGTCTTGACATCGACGAAGGACACACCCTCCAGGTCGGCGGTCGTGCCGGAGGTCTCAACCGTCCAGCTTGCCCCGCCGTTCGTGGTCTTGAGGATGACTCCGCCCGCACCGACCACCCAGCCGGAGTTCGCATCGATGAAGTGGACGCCGTAGAGGTTGGCGGTGCCGATGGTCTGGCTCGTCCAGGTCGCCCCGCCATTCGTGGTGCGGAGGATCGTGCCGCCGTCTCCGACGATCCACCCAATCGACGAGTTCAGGAAGTGCACGTCACGGAGGATAACGGTCACGCCGGACGTCTGGAGGTTCCAGGCGGCGCCGCTGGTCGTGGTGACGCGAATCGTGCCGTTGGTGCCCACCACCCAGCCGGTGGTTGTACTGACGAAGTCCACGCCGTACCAGATCCTCGCAGGGTTGCCGGGTGGCTGATTAACCCAGGTGGTGCCGCCGTTCGTGGTGCGGCGGATCGCGTTGTTCGCGACCACCCAGCCGGTCGTTGCGTTGACGAAGTCTACGCTGTTCCAGTCCCTCCTGGGGTTGCCCGGCGCCTGCGCAGCCCAGGCGGTGCCGCCGTCCGTGGTGACGCGAATCGTGTTGGTCGCGCCCACCACCCAGCCATTGGACGCGTTGATGAAGCTGAGGCTCGTCAGGCTCTCCGTCGTGCCGGACGCCTGCACGGTCCAGGTGACGCCGCCATTCGTGGTACGCAGGATCCGGCCGGCGTCGCCGACTATCCAGCCAAGTGAGGAACTCACGAACTGCACGTCACGGAGCGTGTCAGTGACACCCGATGCCTGGGCCGTCCAGGGTGAAGCAGATCGTGAGTAGGAGTAGGTGGGCGGGGTGTGGCACTCGGTCGTGCACTGCCCTCCGTCCGCCGCGACTACCCAGCCCAGACCAGCGCGGATAAGGAACTCGTTCGCGCTTCCGTGACTGGCGTGGCACGACTCGCAACCGAGACCGTGTCCACTGCCGGAAGCGACGTGCAACTGATGCAGGTTGACGCTCACATCACGGAATCCGGTGCCGGCCGCCGGGGCAGTGCCGTCCCTGTAGAGCTCTGCGTCATGACAGTCGAAGCACAACATGGCACCGTCTGATGGTGGGGCGCCAGAGAGCGGTGCGACGAGCAGGGGCGCCGCCGAGCTCACGTGTGGACCGACAGGTCCGGCGCCTGCATTGCCGTGGCAGTCCACACAGTACGTCTGTGCGCTCGGGCCCATGACCGGGTGTGCGGACGTCAAGGAGAACTCGGCCGCGATGTCACGCGGTGACTCGCCCCCCGTGGCGTGGCACTTGAAGCACAACTCGTACTCGTTCTCGATCCCCTCGACGAGGGTGTCGTCGGAGACATCGGTTCCCCACGTGCCCCGGATGACTCCGTAGACCGCCGGGGCCTCCAGCGAGTCACGAACTTCTGCTGTCGCCGCATGCACGTTGTGGCAGTCGACGCACTCGGCGTGACGCTCGAAGCCGGCAGTCTCCGTGGAGACGTGGGCACCTTCGACCGCGCTCGCGGGATGACGGCTGCGACCCACGGGCCCGAGGTCGACCACGGCGACCGCGGGACTCCCGCCGGCCAGCTCCGCGCCGCCGCCCCACCGGGTGAGCGTGACGCTCATCGAGGTGCCCGCCCCGTCAGCGCTGAATGCCTGGACCGACGACGACACCGAATCGCCGGGGGTGCGCGAGAGCACGCCCGCGTTGCCGACGACAAGCTGCACGGCGCCGTCTCCGTCGACGTCGCCGATCTCGAGAGACGAGGTTGCGAACCGGCTCCCGGTCTCGTAGGTCGCGTGGTTCACGAGCCCGTTCGCCGGCTCGGTGCGAAAGACGCTCACGCCGCTCGCGCTCGTCTCACTCCGAAGCGCGACGGCGACCTCGACCGTCCCGACGCCGGGCAGGACATTCCCGATCGCGGTGTCCCACGCGACGGCCCCACCGGGGGTGATGGTGGCCTCGTAGGAGCCGAGCGGGGCCCCCGCGGCACTGAACACCGAAAGCGCGTCAATCGTCTCGCCCGAGTTGGCGACGACGATCTCGGTCGTCTCGGAGGAGGCGAGCCAGACGTTGCCGATCGACGGACCACGCGGGCCGCGCAGCGTCGCGTACGGCCCGCTCGACACGAGCGTGCCGCCCGCGGCACTCAGGGTGCGCAGCTCACCGGGGCCGAGCGGATTGCCGGTGAGCGCGGTCACTACGAGGTCCGCGACGGCGCCGCCGGTCAGGTTGCCGGACGCGAGACCCGAGGCGTTGTCGCCGACGAACGTCGGTCCCGCGACGAGGTTCAAACCGCTCCCCTCAGAGCGGTAGATGCGCGCATAGCTCGCCCCGGCCGTCTCGACACTCACCACGGCCAGCTCGGGCCGGCCGCTTCCGTCAGCGATGAACTCGCCTATCTCGATGAAGGCTGCCGGCTCGGCGATGGGATGACTGTTGTACGCCAGGCCCGCCAGCGGGTCGGAGCGGAACACGCGCACGACCGGCGCTGCCGGGTCGGCGACGACGAGCGCGGTCGCGCCCGATGCATCGATATCCCCGTACGCCATCGCGCCGGTACGGCCGTCCATCCCGTTGGCGACGCGGTAGCGGCGCGGACCCTCGAGGTCGTACGGGGCCTCGTCATCCCCGAACGCACGCGTGTGCACGTGCAGCCCGCCGTAGGCCCCGGGAAGGTTCTCGGGGTCCCACGCAACGACGAGCTCGGGCTCGCCGAGCATGTTCTCGGGCCGCACGCCCCACGACGCCATGTCGGTGATCTCCGCGGCGTTGTCCGCGTTGTGGCACGAGTAGCACAGCTCACGGCCCTCGAGTTCCGCGAGCTTGGCGACCGGCCCGCCTGTGCCGTCGTCACTGCCCATCGGGTTGTGGCACGACTGGCACTCGCCGGCCAGTCGCGTGGTCTCCTCGGAGGGCTCGAGGTCCCTGAGCGCGTACTCGGCGAGCAACGGCAGAGCCACGTCGGAGGCCCCGTGCACGGTCTGCGTGGTCTCGTCGTCGTACACGCCCCCGCCGAGCCAGGTCGCCTGCGCCTCGGCGTGGCACGCGTAGCACAGCGTGCGATCGTTCGCGGTCACGGTGGCCGGAGCGGACGCTGCTGGCGTCGTGATCTCGCTGCGGATGAGTGGAGCGATGTCCGAGCCGTGTGATGCGTGGCAGTTCGAGCACGTGATCTCGGTGCCGAACGCCGGCCCGGGCATGCGTGCGTGAGCGGTCTTCTCGTAGACCGGCAGCCCGTCGAAGCGGTTGAGCTGTGTCTCGCGCGCTTCGAAGTGGCAGGTCGCGCAGTACTCCTCGCCCGAGTGCTGGAGATCACCGTCCTCGGTCGACGCGCGCAGCAGGCCCGGGTACGGAGTGCCGTCGCCACGCCGCTCGACGCCGTGACTGTCGTGACAGGAACTGCACTGCTTCGGCGGCACACCCTCAAAGAGCGAGTCGTCCGGCAGCATCGAGTGCACCGACACACCCGCGAAGTCGCTCTGAACGTCGATGCCGGAACCGAGCGCGTCGACGCCGTGACAGGTCAGGCAGAGCGCCGCGTCACCCGAGTTCGAGGACGGATCCGCGAGCACGAGCGCCGAGCTGGTGGTCTCCCACGTGCCGAGCTGAGACCGGGCGACGACGCCCGGCGCGCTGTGGGAGCGGTGGCACATGGCGCATGAATCGGGGCCCTCATCCGGGGTGACATGGGGTGGCAGATCCGCGGCGAACACACCGGCCGGGATGAGTACAAGGACAGCGAAGACAAGGACCGCGCACAGCGCGACCCCCGTCACACCCCTCGCACCCGCGCCGGTCCGCCCGGTGAACCCAGGCGTCGCTCGACCATCGACCATCGGCCACATCCGTCCCGGGGCCCTCAATCAGACCCGGCAGTCGCCGGTCGCCGGGTCAAGAGCCCTAACGGCCAGTATACCGTCTGAGCAGGTCTGGTGCACCTCGACCTGCGGAAACTAGCCCTGCCGACCGCTCTCGTCGACCCCGGGCTCCGGCACTCCCGAGGCGAACTCGGCGGAGAAGCCGCGAGGGTCGTACACCTCGACGCCGCGCGCCCTCGCGACCACCGCCAGACTCTCGTCCTCGGTCACGAGCATCCGGACGCGCAGCGCGATCGACAGGACCTCGGCCTGCTCGATCTCGAGCGAGTAGACCTGCGCGATGTAGGCGACGTCCGAGAGTGAGACCGGGCTCGTGTCGATGAGCGGGAGTGTCTCGGCGTCAGGTGGCTCACCTGCCGAAGGCGGCACCAGCAACCGCACCCTGCCCCACCGCCCGCTCGTCGCACCCCACACGGACAACATCGGGATGGCCTCGGGACTCACCGCCGCGCGCACGCGTCGGAGCAGGAAGAGCAGTGCCAGCGGAGCGAGCATGAGTAGTGCGGACAGGAGACCGAGCCAGCTCGGACCGCCCGGCCAGACCGCCGCGGCCGCGATTCGCGCGGAATCGCCCCACTCCCATGCCTGGACACGGGCATTGCCGGTGTCGACGACCCAGGTTACGCCGTCGTGCACGACCACGTCGTTCGGGAAGGACATCTGTCCCGGACCCGTACCCGGTCCCCCGAAGCGAGCCACCTCGCTGCCGCTTTCGGAGACGAGTACCACCTCGTGCGAGAACGCATCGACGAACGCGAAGTAGACCGGGCCGCCCTCTTCCGCGAGGACGACGTCGAAGCCGCGTATGAGCCGGCCGAGCGGCAACGAGCGCACAAGGCGCCCTCCCTCACCGAGCTCGAGAAGCCGCCGGCTGTTGCTGTCGGAGATCCAGACCCGCTCACCGACGGACTTCACCGCGTTCGGGAAGTCGAGTGTGACCTGGGGGTTCGGGTCATCCGGATCGGGGACCCCGGCGATAACCGTCCCGTCGCGCTCGAGGTGCCACACGCGATGGGTGTCGAGTACATCGGAGACGAGCAGCGTGCCGTCGTCGGCGACCGCAACGGCGATCGGCGCCCATGCGAACGGCGTGCGGGTCTCTTCGACCGAGGCTGGTGCCGTCGTGTCGGCGGACGCCGTCGCGGCTTGCGAGTCCGAGGCGTCCGCGGACGCGGTCGCCTCGGTCGAGCTCACGATGGCCGGCGTGATCGTCTCGATGAACGAGCCGTCCACGGTGCTGAACACCAGCACCCGTGCGAGAGCGCGGTCCGAGACGAAGATCTCGGCGGCATCGGGACTGACCGCCACATAGACGGGCACCTGCAGCCGGTCCTCTCCGATGTGGCCGTCGAGCGCACCGCTATAGCGGAACACCGCGACGTGACCCGCGAGCGAATCCGTCACGAACACGCTGTCCTTGGTGACGGCAACCGAGACGGGGCGTTGCAGCGGGGCGTCCTCGCTGCCGGTGATGTCGAAGGCGAACTCCGGGACACTCGGGCGCCCGAGGAGATCGACGGCCGGGGTCGTGGGGCCCGCGAGCATGCGGTTCGCGTCGACGACGACACCGGCCACGCCTGCCACGAACACGAGAAGGACGGCGAACACAAGCATGCGGCGCCTGCGACGGTAGGCCGGGAGCGGCGTGCCCCCCGGCGTCGCAGTCGCTGACTCTCGCTCGCGTTCGCTCACGGCATCACTGACCGGCCATCGCCTTAGCCGCGGCCAGCATGGCGTCCTTGTGCTCGGCGGGGTTCGAGGAGGTGGTGTAGATCTCGAGTACCACGA
>JBBIIC010000021.1:0-40303 GCA_037446725.1 Actinomycetota bacterium | reverse complement strand
CGGAGAAGAGCGGCACGAGCACCCACATCTCGAGGTCTCCGGTCCCGGTCAGCCTGCCGGCAACGAAGATGAGCGAGTTACCCGGCATGAACGGTGCGAGAAGGAGCAGCGACTCCTCGAGGACCAGGACGAAGAGCATCAGATAGGGCACGGCGCCCCTGCGGCCACCGCTTCCAGTGCTGCGTCGATCCCGGGTGATTCCGGCACGTGCACTCGGTTCAGGCAGACGACCACCGACAGACTCGGCTCGTGAGTATACCGTTCCGGCTGCTCGGTCTAGTCCTTACCGCGCCGCGCGGCGCCGTTC
Source organism: Actinomycetota bacterium (assembly GCA_037446725.1). Classification (GTDB taxonomy): domain Bacteria; phylum Actinomycetota; class Coriobacteriia; order Anaerosomatales; family SLCP01; genus JBBIIC01. The sequence continues at coordinate 39,996 of JBBIIC010000021.1, read as the reverse complement.
GATCGCGGCCATCACCGATGAGAGCACGAGACCGGTAGACCCGACTGCAAGGGCGATCAGCCACTCGGTCGGCCCCAGGGGCTCGATGCCCAGGATCTGCTCGGCGGCGGGACTCGATACGGCGATCCACTGGAGCACCGCTCCGGCCGCCAGTCCGGCGACCATACTCCTGTTCGTGAGAACCCCCAGCGCGCTGACCGGCGTGCTCCAGGAGCGCGAACCTATCGCCTGCGCCCATTCGAACGCCACGAGGGTCGTGAACGCGATGGCCTGGGCCTGAGCGACGCCCGAGCTCTGCATGAAGTAGCCGAAGACGCCCAGCATACCTGCCGCCTTGAGCAGCGATCCGGTGATGATCCTCCACAGCGATCGCCGGTTGATGATGCCTTCGGAGGGGGAACGCGGCGCAAGGTTCAGCACGTCCTCGTGCTTCGGCTCGATGCCGAGCGGAATGGTGAGCGTGCTCGCGACGACGAGGTTCGCCCACAGCACCATGACCGGCGTGATCGGGAGTGGCCAGCCCACGACCTGACTGACGGCGATCGCAAGCACCTGTCCGAGCGCCACCATGACGAGGAACGCCACGACGCGCTGCAGGTTCCCATAGATGACGCGTCCCTCCTCGACGGCCGAGACGATGGTGGCGAAGTTGTCGTCGGCGAGCACCATATCCGCAGCCTCCTTGGAGACCTCGGTTCCGGTGATCCCCATCGCCACGCCTATGTCCGCACGCTTGAGGGCAGGGGCGTCGTTGACACCGTCTCCGGTCATCGAGACGGTTTCGCCGAGGCGTTGCAGCGCTTCTATGATTCGCAGCTTGTGACGGGGTTCGACGCGCGAGAACACCGCGATCTCACGCACGCGCGACTCCAGCTCGTCATCGGACATGGCGTCGACCTCAGCGCCCGTGACGACCGCCGCCTCGGTGGCGCCGTCGGCGAGGATACCCACTCGCTGTGCGATCGCCGCTCCGGTCGCGGCTTGGTCTCCGGTGATCATCTTCACGGTGATGCCGGCGCGTTGCGCAGCGTTCACAGCCGCCGCCGCTTCCGGACGAGGAGGGTCCATGAGGCCCCAGAAGCCGACGAAGACGCAGCCGTTCTCCGCATCGCTGCGCTCGGCGCGGCTCGCGTCAGCAGGCATCTCCTTGTAGGCGCCGGCGACCACCCGCAGGGCCGCATCGGCGAATGCGAGCTGCGCCTCCTGGATCGCGTCGCGTTCCCCGGGCGTGAGCGGCACCACCTCCTCGCCGACGAGCATGCTGTCGCAGAAGGCGAGCACCCGCTCCGCCGCACCCTTGACGTGCAGGCGCCTGCCGCGCGGAGCAACGTCCAGCGTCGCCATGTACTTGAACGAGCTCGAGAACGGTATCTCGTCGATCCTCTCGGCGCCGCCCCGGGCCGGCAGGCCCGCCTTTCCGGCGATGGCGAGCAGGGCGCCGTCCGTGGGGCTCCCCTCGACCACCCACTGGCCGTCCACGTCTCTTTCGAGGGCCGCGTTGTTGGCACAGCTGCCTATCTCCAGCAGCAGGCCGACCGCGTGCGGCGTGTCGTCGACGGGGTCATCCGTGATGTCGACGGACACGCCGTCGGCCTCGGCGACGATGTGTCCGTGGGGCGCGAATCCCTCACCCGTGACGGCGTAGGTCCGCCCGCCCGCCCAGAACCTCGTGACCGTCATCTGGTTGCGCGTCAGCGTGCCGGTCTTGTCGGTGCACACCACCGTACATCCGCCGAGTGTCTCGACGGCGGCAAGGCGTCTGACCAGGGCATTGCGTTTCGCCATACGCTGCACGCCGAGTGCGAGCGAGACGCTCACCGCCGTGGGGAGGCCTTCTGGGATGGCGGAGACCGCGGCCGCCACCGAGAACAGCAGCATCTCGACGAGCGATTCGCCGCGAATCACCCCGAGCACGAAGATGGCGACCGACGCCACCACCGACAGGATACCCAGTCGCGTCGAGAGCGTGGCGAGGCTCTGCTGCAGCGGCGTCTCCTGCCGTTCGACACCGCGCACGTCCGCTGCGATCTGTCCCACGACCGTGTTCATCCCGGTGGCGGTGACCAGGGCAGTCCCTCGGCCACCGACGACCGGTGTAGAGGAGAAGACCATCGTCAGGCGGTCGGCGAGTGGCGTGGCCTCCGGTAGCGCGACCATCTCCTTGTCCACCGGTTCTGACTCTCCGGTCAGTGCCGACTCGTCGACCTGAAGATCCGTCTCGCCCACCAGTCGGGCATCAGCGGGGACGCGGTCACCCGTCTCCAGGACGATCACGTCACCGGCAACGACCTCGGTGGCGTCGATCAGGTGTACTTCGCGGTCGCGAATGACCCGGGCGCGGGGGCTCGAGAGCCGCCGCAGAGCTTCGAGCGCTGCCTCCGCGCGGTACTCCTGCACGACACCGATGATGATGTTTGCGATCACGATCAGCAGGATGACGGCGGCGTCGAACACCTTGCCGGCGAGCAGCGACACAGCGCCCGCGCCCGCCAGCAGGTACACCATCGGGTTGGCGACCTGCTGCATGATGAGTTTCGTCAGTGTGGCTGCCGACTCCGCCGTGAGGGCGTTGGGCCCATCGGCCGTCAGGCGCGCCGCCGCCTCGCGCGCCGATAGGCCGGCGGGGGTCGCGTTCAGGCGCGAGGCCACGTCCTCCGGCGTCATCGAATGCCATGCCGGAGGAGTCACCGGTGAGATCTCGGACATCTAGGTCTCTCTGCCGATCGACGGATGCGGACGGGATCGCCGGGCAGCCACGAAGCAGCCGATGTGCCTACAGGCAGGGCTTCGAGCGTGCGGCACCAATACTACCCGGTCCGCGGCGGACCGACCACAGCAGAGCGAAGACGGGAGTGTGAAGGCGGACTAGGCCCGCAAGGCACTCGAGGAGAGCCTCGAAGAGCAGGGGCAACTGCAGGTTGCAGGCCACCGCCGATGTCCCGACGCCATTCCTCGGATGCGAGGTACAGGCGTCTGTGCGCCACGGCATGCGAGCCCCGAAGCAGGGAACGTCGGTCTCACGCCGAAGCTGGAGGCACGTACAAGCTGCGGACCTAAACGCCCGCGGCGCAGTCACCCGACGCACAGAGAGGGGGCGGTGCGCTTGATGGTCCGTACCGCGGAGGAGTCCGGACATGCGGTTGCAGAGTGCGACCCGCGGCCCTCTTCACGAACACAATCGACTCAGCGGGTGGTCAGCATCGGGTTCCGCCCACACACGAAAGGATGTGCGCATGAGTAGCAAGATCATGAGGAGATTCCTAGGCACCATCCTGATGTTCGCATTCATCTTCTCGGCGGCTGCGCCGTCGTTCGCCGAGCCGGACTGGATGTCGGTTGATCTTGACGCCATTGCCACTGCACCCGACTGCACGCTCCTCGACTCGCAGAGGTACCTTGTCCTGGAAGCCGGCCAGAGATTTCGCGGCACGCCGAACGAACGCAAGGCCGCGGAGTTCATGTACGACAGCTTCAGAGGGCTGGGGTACTCAGACGTAGTGCACCACGAGCCGGCCATGACCGGCACGCTGACGCAGGTCGCCCGCGTGATGTTTGAGGAAGGTCCGGACATCCTCGGTAACCCGACCCCGAACGACAGTACCTTCGGAACCGGCGGGAGATTCACGGGGGCGCTCGTCGACCTCGGAATCTACGCAGCGGGCTACGCTGCCCCCGCAGGGCTCACCGGTAACGTCGTCGGCGCGATCCGCTTCACTGCGGCACCGAACGGCGCAGCCATCAATGCGATCGTTGCCGCGTTCCAGACCGCGAACCCCGGGGCCACGCTGACCGGCCTCATGACCACTAGAAGCGACGTCCCAAGCATCCACCTGATGCCGGGTGCCGGCGTCACGGGGATCACCGCCAACGTGCATGTTCTCGGCACGTCGTACACCAACTTCAACCGGGCGCTGCAACTGCCGTATCTCACCGGTCTGAGCATCCCGGCGCAGTAGCGCGGAAACGTCGCACTGGGCGCCGACAGGAGGCAGTGGGGCACGACCAACGTCGTCATCGCCAGGAAGCCTGCTGCGACCGACGACCCCGACATGGTGATGATCTTCTCCGCCCACCTGGACAGCGTCATGTCTTCGGTTGGCTCCAATGACAACGCTTCGGGCTCCTCGGCTCTCATCGAGCTCGCGAAGCGCTTCAAGCATGTCGACAACGGCAACATCGAGATCTGGTTCGCTTCCGTCGGTTCTGAAGAGGGCAATGGAATGAGGGGCTCGGTATACACGGCGGAGATGGTCATGGCCGAGGGCAAGCGCGACATTGCCATCAACCTCAACATGGATATGCTCGCCTCTTCGCTGACCGCGATGACGAGCGGCGCATGGGGCGCGGCTATCAACGAGGCCAACCTGCTGAACGCGGTGTCCATGGACATCAACGTCGCGGCCGCCAGTCTCACCCTGAACCTGCCGGCCTACCTGGTTACCGACCGGGCAGCGGACGTCGAATGGGTGCGTCCGCCGATGACGGCCACCCCCACGACGCCCGACATGAACGTCAGAATCTACAACTACGGCGGCTCTGACCACGTGCAGTTCCACAACCGGGGCATAGACGCCGCAAGCATGATCGTTGTGAGGAACTGGGACGACAACATCGAGAATGCCGCCTTCGGTTACCACTCGGGTGCCGACAACCTCGTCCAGAACTACAGCTACGAGCGTCATGTCATGTGCACCAACCTCATGGCCAACGCACTCGCGCGGGCCATCAAGGACAAGGTGAGCAAGCGCGCGAGATTCGGCATCTACGAGACGGTCAACGGGACGAAGGAAGCGCGCCTGCACAACGCCGAGCAGCTGTTCAAGACGTTCGACCGTGTGGCGGCGAGGTTCACCGGAGTTGATTCCGGAACCGTTTATGACGCCGACTTCACGCCCGGGGCGCCCAAGTTCGTCTTGCCGATCGGTGAGGATTACACCGTGAGCAACGTGGTCGCTCACGGCACCGGGATTGCAGACAACTGGGATGCCGTGCGCAACGAACGTCTCAAGAACATGAGGGTGAACATGAAGCCGTCGGTCGAGGCGATACCCTTGACGCTGCTAGACACGAGGGTGAGGGCCTCTGTCACACGACTGATCGGGAGCCGGAACTACCTGGTCGTCACCGTCACCGAGTACTACTCCGACGGTGCGGTGATCGACGTCATGAGGACGTTCATGATCGGCAACAACGCTGCAGGCACCTACCAGGTCGGCGATCACTCAGTCTTCGTCGACACAAAGGGCAACACACAGATCCGCGCACTTGAATTCACATCGGTACAGCTGATCCCGTAGTCGCACGGTCAGCTGTTCGGGCGATAAGGGCCTGCCGGGTATTCCCGGCAGGCCCTCGCTGTCGCTTGTCGCAGCTACTGCCCCGTGGGGCCCACGGGCGGCGCAGGCGACGCCTGCGCGAACGCCGTCTGCTGCTGCGCGTACGCGGCGGCGGCCCGCTTCTCGGCCCGCTCGGCGGCGCTGCGCTCGAACAGCTCGGCCCAGTCGATGTGCGCGGTGCGGTACATGAAGTACGCGAGCGTGAGGATAGCTCCGATGGTGATGGCGAGCCCCGTGTTGCCCTCGAAGAAGAAGCTGAAGCTGAACAACACGAGGAAGACGAACTGGCCCACCGCCGCTTCCAGCAGCGTACGGCGGTCGGAGACGGCAAGGCGCAGGTAGCTCACGCAGAGCACAACCGAGACCACCGAGGAGATCGCGAAGGCGACGAGCAGGTCCATGCGGTCGACGAGGTAGGCGAAGAGCAGGTGGAAGGCGAAGAAGCCGGCTGCGAGGAATGCGAAGTTGATGGGGTGTATGTTGACCCGCCGGATCGCGGTGACGAGCACCAGCGCAGCGAAGTAGAAGAGAAGCGAGACCGGCGCGAAGAACGAGATCCGCGCCGCGACCGGACCCGGATTGAGGGGCGCGGGCATCGCGATGGCGATTGGCCGGCCGCTCACGAGACTGTCGTAACGCCACGTGAGCTCCCAGCCGTCATCGGTGGCTTGCTTGGCCGTCGGAGAGACGCCGTCGGATGGGAAGTCGAACCCATCGAAGTCGGTGCGCATCACGAGCGAGAAGTCGTCGATGACGCCGACCCCATCGGTGGCGACGTAGCGCCACTCGTCGAGCCCCTGGGTGCGGTAGCCGGTCTCGACGCGTGCCGTGGCCCCGGCAGGCACCGGGAAGGTCGCGATCGCCTCACCGTTGCTGTAGCGAACGGGCACCGCTGTGCCGTCCGCCACAACGGCGAAGCCGTCGTAGACGCCGCTTGCGGTGGGGAAGGGCAGGCGCATGGTGACCTGCACGGGCTCGGCGGCGGGGTTGCGAAGCCCGTAGGTGGCCGCGAAGTCGACCGCGTACGTGGAGTACCACAGCAGCCCCTTGCGTCGCTGGTCGAGTTCGAAGTCGGTCGTGATCGCACTCGACGCGATCGTGATCTGGCTCCCGCCCGCGGAGAAGGTCGGAGCGGACTGGGTCTGGGGCTCGCCCCAGAGAGAGCCCACGCTCTCCCAGCCGCTTCCGTCGGCCTGGTGCGTGCGTGCTTCGATCGAGCCCCCGAGCACCACCCACCCGAACGTGGCAACCACGAACACGACGAAGATTCCGATGAGCCTCTGAACGCTCATTTCGCGCCCCTCTCTCACGGCGTCCGCCGTGCGCACGAACGGGTCACTGGTCCATCGTGGCTCACCGACGAGGCGGGCGGGTTGAGGTCCGGGCACGCCTCGGAAACGGTTCGGTGACGCGCATGGGTGGTGCACATCATGGGTGCCAACCTCTCGACGGTTCTTTGGAGGAGATGGTTCGTGATGCCCGTCGAGAGCCCGGAACACGAGGTCGTGCGGCGGGAGGACTCGCTGGAGCTGCGTCGCTACCGTCCGCATCTGATCGCGAGCGAGGAATCGAACGCGGCCGCGAGGCTGCCCACGAAGATGAGGGCGAACAGTGCCGTCGTGACGTTGAGCGCCGCGAAGTAGACGTTGTTCGGAGTGATGATCGGCGTGTCGGTGTTGATCTGGATCTCCATCGCGGTGGTGGTCGGGCTGCTGTTTCCGGGTCCTCTGGCTGTGGATGCTCATCGACTCGGTGGTGCGCGAGCCGAGCGGCTATCCGGGCCGCGACAACACCGAGAAGGTGGTGTGGGTCGTCCTGATGATCGTCTTCCAGCCGGTGGCCCCGGTCTACTCTCTCCTGGTGTGGCGTCCGGGGTGCTGAGTGGCTCCAGCGGCGCCGCCCGCGCCCGTAGCACCTGCGGCCGCGTAGGCAGAGCGCGATTAGCACGCATCAGGCCCCCTTCGCCGAGCGAGACGGGCGGGGCTGCGTTGTGCGACGGGCAGAGGTCGGCCGATTCGGCGTCTCGCGCAGGCGCAAGTCACCCTCACAGCTGGTATTCTCGGTAGGGGCCGCCGGCCGCCTCGACGCCGCCCCGATGGAGTGTCCTGCCTCAGAGAGAAGCGACTCCGTGCAACCTTCCGACCTTCGGCGCTACATCAAGAACACCGAGAAGACCGTTGTGCCGACGACGGTCGCTACCAGGGTCGGCGGCATGGGGATCCTCCGCAGACTGCCGCGCTGGCTGCAGCAGTACATCGTCGACAGGGGCTCTCGTACCGACCCCTACATGAGCTTCATTGTCGAGCCGTACGCTGTCTTCCTCTCCTTCGAGGTCACCGACCCGGAGGCTGCCGGGCCTCTGCTGCCGCCCGGTTACAGCCTGTCCCCCTCGGCCATGTTTCAAGACACGCCGAAGCGGCTCTGCGCGATTGTCAGTGCGTTCACGGTCCACACCAACGTCTTCTGGGGCAGCCGCGTCGAGTTCTACTTGGTCGCCGAGAACTGCGAGACCGGCCTTCTGTCTTGGGTCATCGAGGAGTACGAGAGCAACGCCCCTAGCTACGACCCCGGCCAGGGTTTCAAGCTGCCGAGTACGTCACACTCGGTGGTCACCACCTCGTATCGTGGTGAGGTCATCGTGGACGTGGCGAGCGAGAAGAGCGACAACAGCCTGGCGCTTGTCGCAGATTTGACGAACGGCGCCTTCGCCGACCTCAATCAGCGCCTGTGGGTCGAGGGTAACCTCTCGGTGGACTACGGTGGCGAGCTCCAGCAGTCGACGAAGCCGTTCAGTCTCATCTTTGATCCCGGTGAGATGGTCCGTGCGCTGAAGTTGCCCCTCGACGACATCTCGCTCTGCGCCAACACCTTCGGTCGGGACGTGCTCGAACCCCGGCCGTTCGAAGTGGCCGTCTTCCCGTACGCGCAGCACTTCGTCACCACCACCTACCCGACGGGCAGCGCGATGCGCACCGCCGAGGACCTCGAGCGAGTCGTCACCGAGATGAGCGAGAAGCTGGAGCGCCCGTGACCCGGGTCGCCTGCGTCGGTGACAGCATCACGCGCGGGACCTTCGTGTGGCGCCGGCACAAGAACGCGTATCCGGTGCAGTTGCAGGCGATGCTCGGAGACGGGTACCGCGTGCGCGAGTTCGGCGCCAACGGGCATGCGGCCCAGCGTTCAGCGGACCGGCCGTACTGGAACAGCGAGGCGTTCGCGGCGAGCGTCTCGTTCGAGCCAGAGATCGCACTTATCATGTTCGGCACGAACGACGTCAGGGGCGACAACTGGAAGGGACCGGAGCGGTTCCGGCGCGACTACCGGGAGCTCGCCGAGTGCTACCGGGCCCTCGAGCCCCGACCCGCCGTCTGGCTCATGACGCCCCCGGCCCTCTTCCGCGTTCGGGGCAGCGCAGGCATTCACTACGGGATGGACGAGGACGCGCTTCGGCAGGTCTGCGGCGTGGTCGCGCACGTCGCAGTCGAGCTCGGATGCGGACTGATAGATGTGAACGCGGCGACCGCCGGACATCCTGAGGCATTCAGATTCGATGGGGTGCACCCCGGGGCGTCGGGGGCGAGACTGATTGCAGAGGCCGCGTTCGACGCGCTTGCCAGCGGGGATCCCGTCCCGCACTGGAGGCCGCCGGCTCGCTAGCCCGGTCACACCATGTCGCGCGGTATCCGGTACGCTCGCTGCTTCTCGAACAGGGTCTCGCCGCCCTCCGCGGCAGAGTAGGTCTCGGTCACGCGGAAGTGCGTGGCGTCGCACGTCATTTCGCTGCTCACCCGCACGCTCCAGCTGAGATCGTCGGATCGCGAGTGCACCTCGCGCTCGCAGCGGACCGACGCCGAGAGCGGATCGTCTTCGCAGACCGTGTAGACGTCGACACCGCTCTGCAGATATCGTGCGCCGGTCGCCGCGATATTCACCTCGTGGACCTCGGTGTCGACTATCCGATGGTAGCCGCCGGTCCCCGTCCGGATCTCGCGTACGCGCTCGTCCCGGGGCTCGGCGCTCGTCCCTGGGCCGGCTGCGACTTCTGGCTCGTCGAAGGCGATGGATGCGGTCGCCCCGTCGTGCCCGTCGCGCACCGGCAGTTCGAGCACGCTCGGACCGTCGACCTGCACGCCGAGCGTCACCGCCTCGGGTGAGGGCCACGCGTGCGGCCAGTATGTCGGTGAGAGCGCGAGTCGCAGGTGGTGACCGGGCGCGAACCGATGCCCGCAGACACGGCACTCCACAGTCACGTCGTAGTCAGCACTTGGTTCGAGCGGCTCCGGCAACTCATTCCCGTTTCGGTGCGCGAGGTTCAGCATGCCCCAGCTCACGAGCAGTGAGGCGCCGTCGGGGGCGACGTCGGTGAAACGCACGGCCACGAGCGCGAGCGGGCGGTCGGAGCTGACGCTCAACCGCACGAGCGGGTTGCCGAGCACCTCGAGCTCCTCTGCGAGCGGCGCAGAGGTGAAGGTGAGCGAGCGCTCGTCGTCGGGCCGCTGGTCCCCGGCGATCTCGTCGGGGTTGCCGTTGGCGCACCACACGCCGGCGGTCTCACCGCACTCCTGCCGACCGCGGATCGCGAGCTCCACGGGCGAGTCGCCCGCTCCGGTCCCGCATCGTTCTTCTGCCGCGGCGAGACCCGCGTCTGTGCCCATCGCGAACGTTCGCACCGAGACCGACCGCGGCGGCCACGCGTCCTCGACGACCCAGCGCCCCGGGCGCTCGGCGTAGAAGGTGGCCGGCCCCGCATACTCCTGAATCCACGCGCGCAGCAGCGGCTCGTCCATGATCCCGTTGTCCACGCCCTTCAGCCACCGGTCCCACCAGCGCACCGCCTCCTGCAGAAAGCCGATCGCCGGACCCGGGACGCCTTCGTAGGGGAACATGTGGCCCCACGGGCCGATGAGGCCGAGGCGCGGCACCTGCAGATGCTCGAGCAGGCGTGGCACCGCGTTGGTGTATGCGTCCGCCCAGCCTCCCACCACGAACACCGGACATTGGATAGCCGCGTAGTCTTCGGCGACCGAACCGTGTTTCCAGAAGTCGTCGTAGCGCTGGTGTGATATCCAGTCGGCGGCGAGCTCCGGCGCGTTGCGCAGGCGGTGCAACCACTCCTCTCGCCAGGACGGCCCAGAGAACCTCGGATCGGGCGGCTGCAGCGGGTAGGTGAGCATCGAGGTCGCCCACTTCAGCATGTCGGAAGCGAGGAGGCAGCCGCCCATGTAGTGGCAGTCGTCGCGGTAGCGGTGATCGGTCGAAGCGTGGGTGATAACCGCCTTGAGCTGCGGCGGTCGCCGGGCGGCTACCTGCAACCCGTTGAAGCCGCCCCACGAGTACCCGATCATCCCCACAGCGCCCGTGCACCAGGGCTGGGCCCCGAGCCATGCGAGCACCTCGAGCGCGTCGTCCTGCTCCTGTGCGAGGTACTCGCCGCGCAGCAGTCCGTCCGAGCTGCCGGTCCCCCGAAGGTCGACGCGCACCGCGGCATAGCCGTGGCCCGCGAAGTAGGGGTGGCGTATAGCATCGTCGGTCGCCGTGCAGTCGTCCTTGCGGTAGGGCAGGTACTCGAGCACCGCGGGCACGGGATGGTGCTCGGCGTCGGCGGGAAGCCAGATGCGCGCCGCGAGACGGGTACCGTCCGCGAGCGGGATCCACTCGTTTTCGATTTCGACGACCTGGCGGGGGAATGACGTCTTCCTTATCGGCATGCGGAGTAGATTCCCAAGTGGCGCGTGCTCAGGCATCTGGCTGCCGTGACTCGCCGTCCGTGCGGCCCTGAACAGCTGTTTCCGCATCGGCACGCAGGGTAGAAGCATGGTAGAAGGCCCCGGGAGAGGAGGTGCATCATGACCAGGGTCACCGAATGGGTGCTTGGAATCCTGGGTGGCATTGGCGCCTTCATGGGCCTGTTCATCCTCTATGCCGATGTGGACCAGTACGTCGGGCTGGGCGGAGACCTCACGTGGCGCGTTGGTGACATCGCGTCCGGGTGGGGCTACGCGCTTGTTGCGGGTGGGATCGCGCTGCTTCTGGCAGCGGCCGGACTCCTCCTGTGGGAGCGTCGTCATCCCCACGTGTACACGGAGATGAGTGAGCGCGCCGGACTCATCACGCACATCATCGTGTTCGTGTTGGTGAACGGGTTCCTCTGGGCCCAGGACATCGTGGCCGGCGGCGGGCTTGAGTACGCCTACTGGGCAACCATCCCATGGGGCGTCGGGCTCGCGTCGCACGTCATCGCCTATCTGAGCAGCGGCGGTCGGCATACGACCTCGCTGCATCCGACCGGGTGAGTGCGCACGTCGCGCCCCGCGAGGCGCCCGCTTCCCGCTTGCGAGGAGCGGGCGCTGGCATAGCTGTGGCCACCGGGCCGGTCCGGGCACTCGCGGATGCGGCGCTTGCCGATTAGGAACTATTCCGTTATAAGAATGTTACGCAACAAGGAGGCGACATGCCCATCGCGCACCACGAGGTGGAACGCCGGGTCGAGCTGATGAGGGACGCACTCCGCGGGCATGGGATGCGCCTCACTCACCAGCGGCTCGAGGTCGTTCAGGAGATCGCGTCCGCCGAGGACCACCCGGACGTCGAGCGCGTGTTCCGCAGCGTGCGCGTCCGTGTCCCCACCATCTCGCTGGACACCGTCTACCGCACGATGGCGGCACTCGTCGAACTCGGCTGCGTCACGCGCACGACGCTCACCTCCGGGCCCGCCCGGTATGACGCCAACGTGACACGTCACCACCACTTCGTGTGCACGCGATGCGGCTCCGCTCGCGACATCGTCGACCCCGGCCTCGACGCGGTTCGCGCTTCGGCGGTGACCGGGGGCCTCGGCAGGGTGGAGGACGTGGAGGTTCGACTGCGGGGGGTGTGTTCGGACTGTGAGGCCATGACGGCACCAACTGAGAAGACGGGTACTCGTTCGAAACCGGGAGAGGAGCACGCACATGAGTGAAGAGGCCAGGGGCCGCGAGCACGCGGCCCGCCGCGGTACGACGAACAGGGACTGGTGGCCGAACCAGTTGGACCTCGGGGTCCTCCACCAGAACCCGCCCGCGGGTGATCCGATGGGCAAGGACTTCAACTATGCCGAGGAATTCAAGACGCTCGACCTGGAGGCCGTGAAGCAAGACCTCTACGCGCTGATGACCGAGTCGCAGGACTGGTGGCCTGCCGACTACGGGCACTACGGCGGGCTGATGATCCGGATGGCGTGGCACAGCGCAGGGACCTACCGCCTGGCAGACGGCCGCGGCGGCGGCGGGTCGGGCTCCCAGCGGTTCGCGCCGCTCAACAGCTGGCCGGACAACGCCAACCTAGACAAGGCGCGCCGGCTGCTCTGGCCCATCAAGCAGAAGTACGGCCGCAAGCTCTCCTGGGCCGACCTCTTCATACTCGCCGGCAACTGCGCGCTCGAGTCGATGGGGTTTGCGACCTTCGGGTTCGCGGGTGGCCGCGAGGACATCTGGGAGCCCGAGCGGGACATCTACTGGGGAGCCGAGGGTGAGTGGCTCGCAGACGAGCGCTACTCGGGCGAGCGCAAGCTCGACAACCCGCTTGCCGCCGTCCAGATGGGCCTCATCTACGTGAATCCGGAGGGGCCGAACGGCAACCCTGACCCGGTCGCCTCCGGTCGTGACGTCCGGGACACCTTCGCGCGCATGGCTATGAACGACGAGGAGACCGTCGCGCTCGTCGCCGGCGGGCATACCTTCGGCAAGTGCCATGGCGCGGGCGATGCGGCGCACGTCGGGCCCGAGCCGGAGGCCGCTTCCATCGAGGAGCAGGGGCTCGGCTGGAAGAGCAGCTTCGGGAGCGGCAAAGGTCCCGACGCGATCACGAGCGGCATCGAAGGCGCCTGGAAGCCGAACCCGATCAAGTGGGATATGGGCTACCTGAAGGTGCTCTTCAAGTACGAATGGGAGCTCGTGAAGAGCCCCGCCGGCGCGCACCAGTGGCTCGCCAAGGACGTCGAGGACGAGGACATGGTGGTCGACGCGTTCGACCCGACAAAGAAGCACCGGCCGATGATGACCACCGCCGACCTGTCGCTTCGCTTCGACCCGATCTACGGGCCTATCGCGAAGCGATACCTCGAGAACCCAGAGGAGTTCGAGGACGCCTTCGCACGCGCGTGGTTCAAACTGACCCACCGCGACATGGGTCCGCGCTCTCGCTACCTCGGTCCGGAGGTCCCTGAAGAGGAGCTCATCTGGCAGGACCCGGTGCCGCCGGTCGACCACGAGCTCGTCGACCACGCGGACGTCGCCGCGCTCAAGCGCAAAGTCATCGATTCGGGCCTGTCGGTTCCCGAGCTCGTCTCGACCGCGTGGGCCTCGGCTTCGACGTTCCGTGGCTCTGATATGCGCGGAGGGGCGAACGGTGCGCGCATCCGCCTCGAGCCGCAGAAGGACTGGGAGGTCAACGAGCCCGCGAAGCTTGCGAAGGTGCTCGAGACGCTCGAGACCATCCGGGCCGAGTTCAACGGCGCTCAGTCCGGCAACAAGAAGATCTCGCTCGCCGACCTGATCGTGCTCGCCGGGTGTGCCGGCGTCGAGCAGGCCGCGCGCGACGCGGGACACGCGGTGACCGTGCCGTTCACTCCCGGCCGCACCGACGCCTCGCAGGCCCAGACCGACGCGCACTCCTTCACCTTCCTCGAGCCGGTTGCGGACGGCTTCCGCAACTACCTCAAGGCGAAGTACTCGGTGCCGGCCGAGGAGCTGCTGCTCGACCGCGCGCAGCTTCTGACGCTGACCGCTCCGGAGATGACCGTGCTCGTCGGCGGCCTGCGCGTGCTCGGCGCCAACCACGGGCACTCCCCGCACGGCGTCTTCACCGACCGGCCCGGGACGCTCACCAGCGACTTCTTCGTCAGCCTGCTCGACATGCGCACCGAGTGGGTCCCGGTCGCGGGTGACGGGGACGCATTCGAGGGTCGCGACCGGGCGAGCGGCGAGCTGAAGTGGACCGGCACCCGAGCAGACCTCGTCTTCGGCTCGAACTCGCAGCTCCGCGCGCTCGCGGAGGTATACGCCTGCGAGGACGCGAAGCAGAAGTTCGTGGAGGACTTCGTGGCCGCGTGGGACAAGGTCATGAACCTCGACCGGTTTGACGTCGTCTAGTCACGAACACCGTGCACGCGTGAAGCAGCCCCGTTCGCTGAACAAGCGGACGGGGCTGCGGCTCATCCACCGGCCGGAGCAGGCTTCAGGTTGGCGCACGGCCGGCGGCTGCCCTGCCGCGTGCGCGATCCGGCAGGTACCTGGTACCATCACCAGCCACGGAGTGCTGCGGACACCGGGAGGGGCTCATGCGCCGTAAGGCTTGGATGCCGACGTTCGTGCTGTCACTCGTCGCGCTCTCCGCGACCATCTACCTCGTTCACTACCTCGTGTTCGCCGATGCCGAGCACCTGCTCAAGTACGGCCTGCACGAGCTCGCGTTCGTCCCCATGGAGGTACTACTGGTCTCGCTCGTCCTGCATCGATTCCTCGAGCGGCGCGAGAAGCGCGAGCGGCTCGAGAAGCTCAACATGGTGATCGGCACGTTCTTCGTGGAGATGGGCAGCGACGCATTGAGCCGGATCTCGGCCTTCGACACCGACGATCCTCCTCTGCCCGAGCGCTACAGCCCCCGCGCGAACTGGACGGAGAAGGAGTACGCAGCGGCCATCGGAGCGGTTCACCACGTGTCCGACGGCGTCGACGCCGCCCACGGCGACCTGGTCGAGCTGCGCGACTACCTGCGGCAGAACCGCGACTTCATGATGCGCATGCTCGAGAACCCGAACCTCTTTGAGCACGACGAGTTCACCGACCTGCTTTGGGCGCTCGTGCATCTGTCCGAGGAGCTCAGCCGACGGCCCTCTCTCGCCGATCTGCCCGAGAGCGACCTGTTCCACCTGTCGGGCGACATGAGGCGCGCCTATGGCCTTCTGCTCGCACGGTGGCTCCACTATCTTGAGGACCTGCGCACGCGCTATCCCTATCTCTACTCCCTCGCGATTCGAACGAACCCGTTCGACCCGAACGCGAGCCCGGTCGTCGAGTAGCCGCTCGTCGACGCATCAGGGAATCCCCCGCGCAACGGTCAAGGTCCATCGGTTTATGGGTACTAGTCTCCCAACACCGTGGTACTCGGGCTGAGGAACGGAGCAACCGATGAATGATTCCCCTCCGGCACGTCACCCTTCCGACCTGGCCGAACGGGTGCGTGCGCTCATGCCCCAGCTCACCTCCGAGCTCTCCGAGCTCGTGGCGATCCCATCCGTTTCGGAGGCAGGCTACCCCGGGCACACGCATGCCGAGCTGCATCGGGCTCACGAGATGATCTCACGTCTCCTTCGCGACGCAGGCTGCACGACCGTCAGCGATCTCGAACTGCCCGATACGGCGCCGGTCATCATCGCCGGCATCGAGGCGCCATCCGGCGCGCCGACCGTGCTGCTCTACAGTCACTACGACGTGGTGCCCGCAGGCGACGAGTCGTTGTGGTCGACACCTCCGTTCGAACCGACGCAGCGAGACGGTGCCCTCTACGGCCGCGGCATGGGCGACACGAAGTCGAACATCATCGCGATCGTCGGCGCCTTGCGGGCGTGGGAAGGCCGTCCGCCCATCGGCGTCAAAGTAGTCATCGAGGGCCAGGAGGAGGTGGGCGGGGGCGCACTCACGACGTATCCACCCGCAGACCCGCAGCTCTTCGAGGCCGACGCGATGATCATCGCCGATATGGGCAGTGTCCGGCCGGGTGTGCCGACCCTCACCGTTGCGCTTCGCGGCATGGCCGACATCACGCTCGAGGCGCGCACTCTCGCATCGGCGAAGCACAGCGGCCAGTACGGCGGCGCGGCTCCGGATGCGCTGCTTGCCCTGATACGCGCACTCTCGACGCTGCACGACGAGAACGGTGACGTGGCTGTCGAGGGGCTTCGCAGGGAGGAGTGGACGGGCGGCGGAAGCAGCGAGGATGAGTTCCGCTCTCTCGCCGAGGTAGTCGAAGGGCAGCCGCTGATCGGGACCGGTTCGCTCGGCTCGCGCGTGTGGTCGGGCCCGGCGATCACCGTGACCGGGATCGATGCTCCGTCGGTCGACGGCGCGCTCAATGCGGTTCAGCCGTACGCACGGGCGAAGCTCAACGTGCGCGTGCACCCGGAGCAGGACGCCGCCGAGGCGCAAACGGCGGTCGTGAAGCACCTCGAGAACGTCATGCCCTTCGGCATCACTATCGGGGTGTCCGCGGGGGCGACGGGCAACGGCTTCGCGGCGAACACCGCGAGCGCTGCGTTTGAAGCGGCTGCGGCCGCGTGGTCGGAAGCCTGGGGAGCGGTCACATTCACTGCCGGCGCCGGAGGCTCCATCCCCCTGGTCAGCGCGTTGAGTCGTGCGGTCCCGCAGGCCGAGATCATGCTCGGAGGGGCGACCGACGGTTTCGCCAACATCCACGGTCCCAACGAGCGGGTCCTTCTCGACGAGTTCGAGAAGGCGACCCTTGCCATCGCGGACTTCCTCGGCCGATTCGCAGCATCGACCGAAGGGGGCAAGCGGTGAGCGCGGAACCGGCGGTCGCGTCCCGTCCGCCGGAGCGCGTGGGCCTCACCCAGCGCATCCTCGACTTCATCGAGCGGGTCGGCAACAAGGTCCCGCACCCGGCGATTCTCTTCCTGGTGCTGTGCCTCGGCGTGATCGTGCTGTCGCAGTTGCTCTACATGCTCGACGTCAGCGCCACCTACGAGATCGTCAAGCCGCCGCCGGTCGAGGTCGAGGAGGTCGACATCCCCGGGTCGACGCTTCCCGGCGAGACGCTGCCGCGCGAGCCGGCAGGCGCGGGCGACTACACCATCGTCCGGGAGACCGCCAAGGCCCAGGGGCTGCTGACGGCGGACGGCATACGCTTCCTCTTCACGTCGTTCGTCCCGAACTTCATGGGCTTCACGGCGATGGGCATCATCCTCATCGTCATGATCGGTGTGGGTGTCGCCGAGCTCTCGGGGCTCATCGCTTCGCTCATCCGGAAGCTCGTGGCGGTCTCGTCGGTCGGCGCCCTCACGTACATCATCGTGTTCCTCGGCGTCATCTCCAGCATCGCATCTGACGCCGGCTACCTCGTGCTCATCCCGCTGGGGGCAGCCGCGTTCAAGAGCGTGGGGCGCCACCCGCTTGCCGGCATGGCGGCCGCATTTGCCGGCGTCGCCGGTGGTTTCGGGGTGAACCTGCTGGTGACACCGACCGACGCCATCCTCACCGAGATTACCAATGAGGCGATTCAGCTGGTCGAGCCGGCCGGCTCGATCGATATCACAGCCAACCTGTACTTTGGGATCGCTTCAACCCTCGTGCTCACCGTCCTGCTCGCGATCGTCACCACGCGGATCGTGGAGCCGAGGCTTGGCGTGTACGACGACACTCACGCACCGAGCGATGAAGACCACCCCGACGAGCCGGACTCCTTCGCAGCGATCACGCCGGAGCAGGACGCTAAGGGTCTTCGGTGGGCGGGCATCGGCCTTGCGTTTGCGGTCGCCTTCATCACCGTGCTGACTGCGCCTGCGGGTGCGCCGCTGAGAGACCCGCTGGACGGCTCGATCATCGGGACCTCGCCGTTCATGAACAGTCTGATCGTGATCATCGCCCTGCTGTTCCTCGCCGCTGGACTCGGCTACGGGCGTGGAGCGGGCACGCTCACGAGCAACAACGAGGTAATAGCGGCCATCACCAAGTCGTGGGCGGGGCTTGCCGGGCTGCTCTTCCTGTTCCTGCTCATCGCGCAGTTCATCGCGTACTTCAACTACTCGAACATGGCGAAGATCGCTGCGGTGAAGCTCGGTGACCTCATCGAGACGATGGACGTCGGGTCGTTGTGGCTGCTCCTCGGCGCGATCGGGATCACGATCCTCGTCGGTGTGATCATGCCGCAGGCCATCGCGAAGTGGGCACTGCTGGCACCGATCTTCATCCCGCTCTTCCTGCGCCTCGACGTCGCCCCGCAGACGGTGCTCGCCGCCTATCGGGTGGCCGACTCGCCGATCAACATCGTCACGCCGATCATGGCGTACTTCCCGCTGATCGTGGTGTTCGCGGCCCGGTACGACAAGCGCTCAGGGATCGGGACCGTGATCGCGCTGATGCTGCCGTACTTCCTCGCGCTCACGGTCGTGTGGACGGCGTTCTTTGCGCTGTGGTACTTGCTTGGGATCCCACTCGGCCCGGGGGCTCCGGTCTAGGGGCGTCGCGATGGCGCGCCTCCGCGGAGCCGGAGATCAGCTCGCGGCGTCTTTCCGCATGCCAAGTGCGATGAGCAGGAAGATCGCGGCCGCGCCGCCGATGGTGACGAGGAGGTAGCCGGCCTGCAGGAGACTTGAGGCCCCTGCCACCACGCCGAACATCCAGACCGGCAGTCCCACGAGTACGAAGACGAGTGCGATCGAAACCGCAAAGGCGAACCCCCGTGTCGGCGCCATTGCTTCTCCTCCCCAGTTTCCGTCAACCCGCTGCGCTCCAAGAGTAACAGCATCCCCGCGTCCGAGGCCACCGTGCAAGGTCTCCTGACCGAGGTTGGCGCCGGCGACCGTGGCGTCCTGGCTGTGTCTCGCTAGTCTGTCCGGGGAGCGGTGAGGTCCTCGATGAGTGCGATCCTTACGGTCTCAGCTCGTGGTGCGGTGCCGGTCCCCTCGGCGGTGAGGGCTCGGCCGAACAGGGCGACCACGTCGGCCCAGTCATCAGGAGGATCAGCGATGGGTGGACCGGGCCAGGTCCACGTCGAAAGCGCGTCGTCCACGGTAATCCCGGGAATCCACGGGTCCGCCGCTTCGGTCTTCCGAAGTGCCGACACGAGCGGAGCCGGATCACGCATCGCCAGCACGGTACGTCGATCCCGAGCGAAGTACGCCCTGAGCGCGGCTTCGTAGCGAACGGTGATGGCGGCGCTCTTCCGGGGCCGGGCGAACCCGAAATCGTCCGGAATCCCGTCCTCCCAGCGGCTCAACAGGTTGACCGCGACAGCCGTTATCTCCTCGGCGGCGAAGTTGGCGAGCATATGCTGTCCGAACACGATGCCATAGCCGTCGCTGCCCTCGATGACGAAGGCGTTGCTCGCCTCCGTCGGCGCGGACCACACCGAGGGAACAGGCGCCACTCCCGTCGCTGCGGCCGCGCTCTCGATCGCGTGCCGCAAAGCGCTCGATTCTGCGGTAAGTAGCGTCGCCCCGGTCCGGCGCACGAGCAGGGACCTACCGATGCTCGGCCCGTCACGCACCGTGGCGCGCCAGCCGGGTTCGAGCAGGGGGCGCGCCAGATCGGAGAGGGCCGTCGCGGGGTTCCGGGAACCATCATCCCGTAGGCTCTGGTCCCACACGCGTTCCAGGGACGGCGGTCGCGAGTCATCCGTCTCCCGAGCCCTCCGTGTCTGGCGCAGTGAGAGCACGTCCCTGGTGATTCCTGGAAGGAGGATCATGCTCGCCACGGCGGTCACGATCAGAATGCCGCTGCGGTCTTCCCGGGGCGTCAGCAGGAGGGCGATCGGTGTCATGAGCAGTATCGCTGCGGCCATCAGTGCTTTGGCCCAGAGTCTCAGCATTCGCGCGGTCCCGCTTGTTTCGACGGGTTTCATGCTCGGGGTCGCCTTCTCTGACACCTTCGCGCTACGGGCGCAGCACGGCGTTCGCAGGCGTCCGAATCACGCGCTCACTTGTGGTTTCCACGGATGGCTCTCGAATCACGGCGCCTTCCCCTTCGACGTGGCACGAGGCAATGTCGACTCACGCCGACCGGCGCCAACTGCTAGACTGTTCTCCGCACAAATGCATGAGGTCTCCGCGGGCTGGTTGCCTGACCTCGGCGGTCACTGTGGCTGCGGCATCGCGCCTGCATCGAGGGAGCACGTGGCGACCCGGCAAAGGAGTATCTTTGATCGAGCTTGTCGACGTCTGTAAACACTTCGGGCATCTTCACGCCCTCAAGCACGTCAATCTCGAGGTCCCGAGCGGGCAGAAGCTCGTCATTATCGGGCCGTCTGGCTCGGGCAAGTCGACGCTCATCCGCTGCATCAACATGCTGGAGAAGCCGAGTTCCGGCCGCGTTATCGTCGACGGTGTCGACCTGACCGCGGCGCGCGCGCCAGTCGCCAAGGTACGGCAGCAGGTGGCGATGGTGTTCCAGTCGTTCAACCTCTATCCGCACAAGACGGTCCTCGAGAACGTCTCGCTCGCGCCAATCGTCGTATGTGGCGTCAAGAAAGACGAGGCGACCGAGTCCGCGCTCGGCTACCTCAAGCGGGTGGGGCTGAGCGACAAGGCCGACAAGTACCCTGCTCAGCTCTCGGGCGGCCAACAGCAGCGTGTGGCGATTGCACGTGCGCTGAACATGCATCCCAAGATCATGCTGTTCGACGAGCCGACGTCCGCGCTCGACCCGGAGATGATCCAGGAGGTGCTCGACGTCATCATCGGGCTCGCACAGGGCGGCATCACGATGGTGGTCGTCACGCACGAGATGGGCTTCGCAAAGGAGGCCGCCGACCGCGTCGTGTTCATGGACGAGGGCAGCATCATCGAGGACGGCACGCCCGAGCACTTCTTCGAGAACCCTCAGCACGACCGGACGAAGCTGTTCCTGAGCAAGATCCTGCGCTAGCGCAGGCCCCGCATCCGGGTGACCGAGGCCGACCGGCCTCTGATGCACTGTAGGTACCGTGAGTGTCGTCGTGTGTCCCCGGGCAAGCCCCGGGGGAGAAGGAGGACGTATGAGGAAGTCAGTGTGGTTGTTGCTGCTCGCGCTCGTGCTCGCGCTCGGCACCCTGTCGCTCGTGGGCTGTGGGGGCGCCGAGGAAGAGCCGGCCGAGGAGCCCGCCGCCGAAGAGCCCGCCGCCGAGCTGCCCGCCGACGTCCAGGCGATCCTGGATTCGGGCGTCCTTCGCGTGGGCGTGAAGTCCGACGTGCCGAACTTCGGCCTGCAGGACGCTGCGACCGGTGAGTTCGAGGGCATGGAGATCGATCTCGCGTACGCGCTCGCCGAGCGCATCGGCCTGACCGCAGAAGATGTCACGTTCGAGCCGGTAACCGCGAAGACCCGCGGCCCGCTGCTTGACAACGGTCAGCTCGACGTCATCATCGCAACCTTCACCATCAAGCCCGAGCGCCTGGAGCAGTGGAACTTCTCGCAGCCGTACTACCAGGACGAGGTCGGCCTGCTCGTGAAGAAGGACTCCGGCATCGAGGGTCTCGCGGACCTCGACGGCAAGACCGTCGGTGTCGCCCAGGGCGCCACCACCCGTGACGCGGTCCAGGCCGAGGCCGACGCCGCCGGCATCACCGTGAACTTCCTCGAGTTTGCGACGTATCCGGAGATTAACGCGGCGCTCGAGTCGGGCCGCGTGGACGCCTTCTCCGTCGACAAGTCGATCCTCTCGGGCTACGTGACCGACGACTCCGTCATCCTGCCCGACGGCTTCTCGCCGCAGGACTACGGCATCGCGAGCAAGCTCGGCACCGACGGCCTGACCGAGTTCATCAACGACATGCTTGATGAGATGGAGGCAAACGGCGAGATGGACGCCCTGCTCGAGAAGTGGGGCCTTCTCTGATCGTCTGCGATCAGAGACGGACGGCGCATGGCTGAGCTTCTGTCGAACATAGGATTCCTGCAGGAGGGACCGTTTTCGATCCCCCGGTGGGAGGCGGTGTTCCAGAACCTCGACCTGTTGTGGGCAGGCATGCTCGTCACGTTGCTCGTGGCATCCCTGGGGCTGGCGCTTGCGCTGGCCCTAGGGGTGATCTTCGGTGTGATGTCGGCGTCGCACTGGCGCGCGCCTCGTGCCTTCACGCGCGGCTATGTCGAGTTCTTCCAGAACACGCCGCTGCTCATCCAGGTGTTCATGCTCTACAACGCGATCCCGATCCTGTGGCCGGCGCTGTTCATCCCGGTGCTCGCCATCGGCATCATCGGCGTAGGCATGTATCACGGGGCGTACATCTCCGAGGTCGTGCGCGCGGGCATCCAGTCGATCGGACGCGGGCAGCTCGAGGCGGCCCTCTCGCAGGGCTTCACATACGTAGGCGCCATGCGCTGGGTGATCATCCCGCAGGCGATGCGCGTCGTGCTGCCGCCGCTCACCAACCAGGCCGTGAGCCTCATCAAGAACACCTCGGTCATCGCGATCATCGCCGGCGGTGACCTCATGTACGCGGGCGACTCGTTCGCTGGCCGCTTCGGCCACTACGGTCCGACCTACGTCCTGGTCGGTCTCGGGTACTTCCTGCTGTGCTTCCCGCTCGCCATCCTGGCGCGGCGGCTTGAAGAGCGGACGAGGGTGGCGTGATGGAAGCGGTCGCTGCCAACCCCGTCATCGAGATGTTGAGCGACCCGGTGTTCTACATCGGCTTGTGGGGCGGCCTGTTGCTCACCTTGCAGATCGCGGCGTTTTCGATCGTGCTCAGCTTCGGGTTCGGGACGGTCCTCGGCGCGATGCGCTACACCGGCCTACCGGTCATCAAGCACATCGCGGCTTCCTACATCGAGGTCGTCCGCAACCTGCCGACACTCCTGCTCATCCTGACGAGCTACTTCGTGCTCGGTCTGCCCGCCGCGTGGGCCGCCACGATCGGGCTCACCATCTACACCTCGGCCATCATCGCCGAGGTCATCCGCGGCGGTCTGAACTCGGTTCCGACCGGCCAGTGGGAGGCCGCCCGCTCGCAGGGCTTCTCCTTCATGCAATCGATGCGCTACATCGTCCTGCCGCCGGCGGTCGTCAAGATGATCCCGCCGATCGTGTCCCAGTTCGTGACGGTCATCAAGGACTCGTCGTTCGCCATGGCAATCGCGGCCTACGAGCTGATGTACAAGGGGACGATCCTCGCCGCGAAGTACTGGAGGCCCTCACAGATTATCGCGATCTACGTCGTCATCTCGCTCATCTACTTCGTCGTCAACTTCGCGATCTCCACGGTCGCCCGGCGCCTGCAGAGGAAGCTGTCTGTCGGGCGCGGCTCCATCGGGGACTAGCGTCGGCATGTCAGTCGCCCGCGCACTCCGGCTGTGCGATCGTCCGTTCGAGTACGGCTTTTTCGGCCTTGAGGCCCTCGCGGAAGTCCCCGCTGTCGGTGTCGCAGATCTCCATCCGCACGTCTGAGAGCATGAGTTCCAGGCTCTGCTTGAGCAGCGCTGCCTCTTTCTCGGTCAACCGCACGCTCCGCTCGCTACTTGAGCGAAGTCAATGCGTGCGCACTTCACGCCGGCGCACCATGGACATGCGGGTCGCGCAGGATCGACCATTCTCGCAGCCATTACCGCAAGGAGCCCTCATGCACGAGACAGCTAGCGTCACCGTACGCACGATCGCGTTTCTCGACACGTTCCAGAAGGAGCGCGGCCGTCCGAGCACGCTTCGGGTGGACGTGCCTCCCGACGGGACGACCGCCCACGATCTCGCGACCTCGCTCGAGTTGCCGATCGAGCGGATCGAAGGGGTGTTCCTCAACAAGACCGTCGCCGGGCTCGATGCGCTCGTCCGTCCGGGAGACCGGGTCGCGTTCGTGCCGTTCGGCACGCCCGCATCTCACCCGGCGTTCTTCGGCCCGTTCGTCACGCGCCAGTAGGGCCCGCCGCACCCCTGTAATGCTATCCTCACCTTCCGCGCGCGGCGCCGCTGCACTGTCATGCGCGAGCGCACCGGCGCGGGGCAGCCGAATCACCACCGGGGTCTGCCTCTCGAGACAAGGCGAAGCAGCGGGAGGAGCGTGCATGAGCAAGGGGTCCACGGGCAAGAACGGGCTGTCAAGGCAGCTCCCGAACTACACGCGGTTCGTGATCATGATCCCGGTGCTCGGGCTGTTCGCCAGCGCGGTCACACTCACCGTTATGGCCGCGATAGAGACCGCGAGAGTCATCGGACATGCGGTCACCGGCGAGCTCGTGAAGAAGGACGCGGTACTCGACTTCATCGAGCTCGCCGACATCTTCCTGCTCGCTACTGTCCTCTACATCATGTCGCTCGGCCTGTACGAGCTGTTCATCGACGACTCGATCCCGCTGCCGGACTGGCTGTCGATCCACTCGCTCGACGACCTGAAGAACAAGCTCGTCGGTGTGATCGCGGTGGTGCTCGCGGTC
Source organism: Actinomycetota bacterium (assembly GCA_037446725.1). Taxonomy (GTDB): domain Bacteria; phylum Actinomycetota; class Coriobacteriia; order Anaerosomatales; family SLCP01; genus JBBIIC01. The sequence goes on along the minus strand of JBBIIC010000021.1, from coordinate 15,548 downwards.
TCGTTCCTCGGCTCGGTCATCAAGGGGATCGACCCGCAGGCCCTCATGCACCAGGGACTCGGTATCGCAGCCGTGGTCGCAGCGATGGGCTATTTCCTCGGCAGCGGCAAGAAGGGGGCGTGACCCTGCTCGCAGGGACCGCCTCCCCCACGTCGAATCCATCGTGACATGCGACTCATCCGGCAGATCACCCGCACACCTGCGCGCGCTCACGTTCTGGCCGCGTCGGTTGCGATCGTTCTCGTCGCGTTCGGCACGCTTTCGGTCCTGACGCCGAGCGCGGACGGCGCGAAGTGCCGCTTCCCCTCGGCCGGCAGAGCGATCGCGCTGACGTTCGACGACGGACCTGACCCGCGCTACACGCCGCTCGTGCTCGACATCCTCAAGGCACACGAGGCGCGCGCGACCTTCTTCGTCATCGGCGAGCAGGCGAAGCGACATCCAAACCTCATCACCCGGATCCTCGCCGAGGGTCACGAGGTCGCACATCACACGCACTCACATCCGAGAGTGGAGCTTCTCGACGAACGGCAGGTCGCCGCCGAGATGGATGCCTGCCTGGACGTGCTGGAGTCCCAGGGTGTGGTGCCGTTGTGGTACCGCCCGCCGCGCAAGGCATACACAGACCTCCAGGCGAGGCTCGCTGCCGAGCGAGGTATGAAGGTCGCTCTGTGGGCCAGGTGCTTCGAGCGGGAGAGGTTCGGCGACTCGGCCACGGAGATGGCGAGCACGCTCGCCGGGGAGACCCGGGATGGCGACATCGTCCTCGCGCACGACGGCTTGCTCGACAGGTCCCTGACGGTCGAAGCCCTGCCGCTCTATCTCGAGAGTCTCCGGGGTCGCGGCTTCGAGGTGCTCAGCCTGAGCCAGCTCGAGGCGCGACACGGCCGCTGAGTCCCAGGCCGGAGCCCCTGGGAACGCGCCCGCGGCGTCCAGGCACGATTCTCGCTTAACCCCCGGTCCATGTGGGCATTCAGCGCACTCTTTCTGCTCCTGATTGGCGCCTTTGTTGCCGGCGCCCCGGTCGCTGACGCACCGTCGGCGGGCTATCCGACCGATCCCCCGACCGTCGCGGAGGCAGCCGCGTCGGGCACGGATGACTCCGGCACGCTCGACCGCGCTGAGGAGGTCCTGGGCTCGCTGCAGGAGCGTTACGGATTCCTCGACGATGTCACCGTGACCCTGGGTCCGACGCCTGGCGGCCGCGAGGCGGTAGCCTACTACACGCGGGGCGAGATCGTGATAGACCCCGGGCACTCGCTGCCGGTCGAAAGCATCATGCACCATGAGATATGGCACATCATCGATTGGCGCGACAACGGGCGGCTTGACTGGGGAGAGAGCGTGCCGCCGGCGAACGCGGGCGACTACCGGAGGTAGGCCCCGGTTCACGCTGCTGGTCTGCGTACGGCTGTGGGGCGTGGCACATCTTCGCGACGCACCCGAGGTCTTTCTGGCGCCGAGCCCGGATTCCCTCGGTGAGATGCTTCGTGCTCCGGCGGGCAGGGACCCTGGGCGCAGGAGACACACGGAGGGGGTCGAATCGAACCGTGGAGGGGGTCCCGACGTATGAAGTCGCTTGACGCAGACCGATTCAGGTTCGGCCTGGAAGACGAGTTCCCCGTCATCGATGCGGAGGGCCGGTTCTGCGACTTCACGAACACGACCTTCGAGGAGCTCGACCGGGTCGTCGCTGAGCTACCGGTTTTCGACGAGGACTACCGGGACCTGCGCGTCGGTGATCTCGGCATCAAGCTGAAACGCTGGTATATAGAGGGGTTCGAGCGGTTCACCGGGGAAGGCGCCTACATCCGTACCGACCCGAAGGGCTTCGAGATACGCACGCCCATCTGCGATTCGCTCGACGAGGCGATAGCCACGCTCGAGCACGACTTCGAGCGGTGGTCGGAGGTCGCGGCCCGTGTCGGCTATCGTGCGGCACGCACCTCGCTCAACCCGCTGCAGCGCGCCTACGTGCCCGACCCCCCGCTGAACGACTGGGAGATCTCTCACCGACGGACTCCCGAGGAGCGGACGGCGCATATACACATGCTCACATACGGGCCCGATGTCAGCTTCTCCCATCCAGACGTCTCCGTGGCCGACGCCATCGACATCGGGAAGAAACTGACCGCCTACAGCCCGTTCATCGTGCCGTTCAGCTTCACTTCGCCGTTCTTCGAGGGGCGGCCGTGGGGTGGCTACTCGCGGCGCACGTTCTACCGCACAGGTCCCCGCCCGTCGGTGCTCGTGCACGTCGGCACCGAGGACGAACGCATCCTCAGCTTCCCGACTCTCACCGAACTCGCGCGGCTTCCCGCCGAGGTCGGGCGAGTCGAGTTCAAGGCGTTCGACTGTCCGCCGGACACGGGACTGTTCCGCGCGCTCGGGACGCTGCTGCTCGGCATCGCGCTCGACGACGCGCTTTGCGGCAGGGCGCTGGTGCCCGACGGTACGCTGCATCAGCGTGCGGCGAGGGCGGCCTTCGAGGACGAGGAGATCCGCTCCGGGGTAGCCAAGGTGCTGACTGCGGCTTCGGCGGCGCTTCCTGCCGGACAGCGTGACCTGCTCGCTCCGCTCGAGGAAATGCTCGAAGCGCGCCGCACGCCCGCGCATGCGATGCTCGAAGTCTACGCGCAGACCGGAGACATTCACGCGGCCGTGATGGCGTCGGCGCACCCGGGAGAGGAGCGCGGTTCGTGATACTGCCCGATGAGAGACTCCAGACTGTGGTGAACCGGCTCGTATCCCGCGGCGGAGTGCGTCATGCCGTCCTCGCGGTCGAGTCGATAGACGGTTCGGCGGGCTGGTCGGGCGCTGCCGGTGAGGCGCGGCCAGGTGGCGTGCCGATGGACCCCCAGATACCGTACTTCATTGCGAGCATCGACAAGCTCTACATCGCCGCGTGCACGCTCAAGCTCGTCGAACGCGGACTGGTCGTTCTTGACTCGCCGGCCGCGAGCTACCTGCCGGCAGCACTGACTGATCGCATCCACGTCATGGACGGGGTCGATCGCAGCGGGGAGATCACGCTTCGCCACCTGCTCGGCCACACCTCAGGGCTGGCAGACTACCTCGAGGACCGACCGAGGGGCGGGTGCAGCTTCGTCGAGCGGCTCGTGGAGAGCGGGGAAGACGCCGCCTTCGACGTGTACGAGTCGATGCGGATCGTGCGCGAGGAACTCACGCCGCACTTCCCCCCACAGGACCTCTCCACTCCGCGGCCCCGTATCCGGTACTGCGACACCAACTACCAGCTGCTCATCGCCCTCATCGAGACCCTGCATGGCCGCCCGCTCCCGGCGGTGTTCGCCGATGAGATCTTCGCACCGGCGGGGATGCGGCACACCTGGTTCCCCGGCCTGTCCGAGCCGCCGGACCCGGTGCCCGCCTCAGCGGAGCTCTGGTTCGGGGATGTGACGCTGGACCTGCCCGGAGTCTTCACGTCCCTCAACAGCATCCACAGCACTGCCACCGACCAGGTCGCCTCTCTGCGGGCAATCCTGCGAGGCGACCTCTTCGACGACCCGGCGACCATGCGCGTGATGCAGCAACCATGGAAGCGTTTCGCTCTGCCGCGCGACCCCGCGGCCCTGCGCGCGCCGAGCTGGCCCATCGAGTACGGGCACGGGATGGTGCGTTTCGCGCTGCCGCGCTGGCTCACGCCCATCAGGCGCGTTCCGGCGGTGGTCGGCCACACGGGATCCACCGGCTCGTGGCTCTTCTACTGCTCGGAGCTCGACGTACTGTTCGCCGGGACGGTTGATCAGGGCACAGCAGGCGCGGTTCCGTTCAGGCAGGTGGTCGGCCCGGTGCTACACGCGATCAGCGCTTCCGGCTGACGTCTCGCGGGCCGGCTTCGCGCCGGGTGTGTCGACTCAGCACGGGTTGTGCACCACCGCGGCGCATGTGGCTCCACATCCTCATCGGGTCGCTCTCCCTCGTGGCGACCATCATCGCGATGACCTTCCGTTCGGCCTACGACGTCCGCGTGGCGCACGACACGTTGACGAGCCCGCTCGTGCCCGTGCGTTCGACGGCACGAGGATCGTCTTCTTAGCCGACGTCCACGCAGGCCGCTTCCTCAGGAGACATCGCGTAGCCTCGATCGTCGACATGGTTGAGACCGAGGAGCCGTCGCTCATCGTCCTCGGAGGCGACTACGTCGGCGGCAAGGCGAACGGGACCGTCACTTCTATCCCGAAGCGAGTCGCCTGTGCGCCCCGCTCGGGGTTTTCGCCGTGCTCGGCAATCACGACTCGTGGGAGGACGACCACGACGAGCGTGAGGAGCTCAGGGGTGCGGACATCACGCTGCTCGAGAGCGAGGCGGTCCGGGGGACTACGCCGTCCCTCGTCGCACACAACCCCGACAGCCTGAGCCCCGCACTCAACCACGAGTCGCCGTGGGCGCTCGCGCTCGCTGGACACACCCACGGCGGGCAGTTCAGGGGTGCCTACGACATGCTCCCGCACAGGCCGATGTCTGCCGGTGGCCGGTACCTCACCGGTTGGACGCACGAGGCCGGTACCGAGGTGCTCGTCTCGAACGGTGTGGGCCTCGTCACGCTGCCCTTCCGCCTGTTCTCTCCCGCCCAGGTCCACGTGATCACGCTGCGGCGAGGCGACGGGGCGGGAGCCGCATGGGCGGCACGCTGAGAACTGCGAGTCCGGCGCTGTCGGCGTATCGCCAGAGCACGCCACGTTGCCGTGAAGGGCACGCTACAATTGGTTCTGGTACGCGTGGATGCGAGCGAGTCCCGAGTTGTGGTCAGCGGTGCCGAGATGCGCCGATGAGGCCCTACAGGCAAGCGCGGCAGCCCCGCAGTGGCGTGCCGCACGGAGAGAGAGGTCGGGATGGATTGGAGCTTCTGGGACTTCGTTTGGGCGATGCTCGTGTTCTACTTCTGGTTCATGTTCATCTGGATTTTCGTCAGCATCATCGGCGACATCTTTAGACGTGAGGATGTAAGCGGCTGGGGCAAGGCGGGCTGGCTCTTCGTGCTCGTCGTTCTGCCGTTCCTCGGCTCTCTCGTCTACATGATCGCACGGCCGAAGTTGACCGAGCAGGACAAGCGCATCATGGCCGAGCTCGAGGAGAAGCAGCGCCGTATGGCGGGCTTCTCGGCAGCCGACGAGATCGCGAAGGCACAGCAGCTTCGCGACCGCGGGGCCATTAGCGACGCCGAATTCGAAGAGATGAAGCGCCGGGCACTCGCCTAACTAGGTGGCCCGTGAGGCGGGCGGCAGCGGTGAGCGTCGCGTTCAGGACGATGGCTGCTGCCGCCCCCCTGCCCGTCACATGCGTGAAACGGGAGTGTGAAGATGGCGACACTCAGGTCCTTGGGCGAGGCCCTACACGGCGGCCCGGTGGACGAAGATGAGCTGCAGCGCCTCCGGGACACCGTGCTGTTCGAGGAGCCGGGCCTTCAGCAACGGCTGGTGCGCTTCTACTGCTTGCTCGTGCTGGCTTCTGCGATTGCGACCGCAGGTCTGCTCGCGGACTCGGTGGCGACCGTAATCGGAGCGATGATTGTCGCTCCCCTCATGCTGCCGATCATGGGCCTCGCGTTCGGGGTGAGCATCGGGGACCGAAAGGCTATCGTCAGCTCGCTGCTCGTGGGTGCGAGCGGCGTGCTCACGGCGATTGCGGTCGGGTATCTCCTGAGCTGGCCGATCTCCGCGCTTCTCCAGCCCGAGACAATCGGGCAGGTGATGGTACGAACCACGCCAAGACTCATGGACATGATGGCCGCGCTGGCCACGGGGCTTGCGGGCGCTTTCGCCATCGGCCGGCGGGACGTCTCCGACACGCTCCCCGGCGTTGCCATCGCGATCTCGCTCGTCCCTCCGCTCGCCAACGTGGGCATCCTGCTCGCAACCGGAGAGACTGGGCTCGCCCTCGGCAGTCTGCTGCTCTTCATGACCAACTACTTCGCGATCCTGTTGACGGGTACGCTCGTCTTCGGGCTAATGCGCTTCCCGGACGCGGCACTCGCCGGCAGGCCGAGCAAGGCCCGCCGTCGCGCGATTGCCGTCGCCCTCATGATGCTCCTACTGCTTGCGGTGCCGCTCTCGTTCACGAGCGCAAGCATCATCTCCTCGAACATCATCAAGGCGCGCGTGAACGAGGCCACCTCCGAGTGGCTCGAGGGCACGGAGTACCGGGTTGTGTCCGTCGAAACCGAGCGGGAGGGCGAGGTCGATCTCGTCATTATCGGTGACGGAGAGCCTCCGCCGGTGTCGGAGCTCGAAGCGGGGCTCAGAGGCAGGCTTCTCGCCAGAAAGCTCCGGCTCGAGGTGCTGCCGGTGGGAGAGTACCTGCTCGATACGCGATAGAACCGGACTGTCCGAGCGGCGTCGACGTGACGAGGCATGGCAGGCGGCGGTAAGTCGTATATGCTCTTCTGTATCCGAGCACCGGGCGTGACCGGTTCGCGCTCACGCCGACGGGAGGGGCCGTGAACGACCTGCGCGAGACCGCGCCGCAGTGGCTCTGGAAGGCGGGCGTACGCGGATGGCTGCTCGGCGGCGTGCTGATCACTCTCGGCGCAGTCGCGTGGTTCATCGGCTTCGCGTCGGGACTCATCGTCCCGCTGATCCTTGCCATGGTGATCGGCGTGCTGTTCGTGCCGGTCGTAGACGCGCTAAGGGCCCGGGGGGTTCCCCAGCAGGTCGGTGCGGTCGTCGTGGTGCTCTTCGTGATCGCGCTCGGCGTCGCCGCGCTCGGTCTGACCGTCACGGGTGTGATTGATCAGGGTGAGGAGATCGTCAGGCAGGTGCAGGAGGGCGTGCAGGCCGTCGGGGACTGGTTGACCACAATCGATCTCGACCCGGCGGTGCTCGACCGCATCTACCAGGAGGGCGAGAAGGCGATGCCGAGGGTCGTCTCGGGCGTCGCGTCGGTCTTCACCGGGGGGCTCTCGGGCCTCGCCTCGTTCCTCTTCGGCGCGTTTCTCGGTTTCTTCATGCTCTACTACATCCTCACCGACTGGGGGAACCTCTCCTCGTGGCTCGGTGCGAACCTCGGCGTTCCCGCCGACCTCGGCCAGGGGATCGTGCTGGACTCGACCGCTGCGGTCCGCCAGTACTTCAAGGGGCTTACGATCTCGGCCATCGTCGTCTCGGTGTTGATCGGGCTTGCGATGTGGCTGCTCGGCCTGCCGCTGGCCACGACGATCGCGGTCGTGACCTTCATCACCGCCTACGTGCCGTTCATCGGCGCGATCGTGTCCGGTGCATTCGCGTTCGTGGTGGCCCTCGGGGCCGGCGGCCTCGTCGACGCGATCATCGTGCTGGGCGTCGTCCTGATCACGCAGAACGTCGTGCAGACCATCGTGCAGAATCACTACGCGAGCCAGGAGCTCGAGCTCCACCCGCTAGCCACACTCATCGGGACGATTCTCGGCGGGACGTTCGGAGGGCTCATCGGGGCGATGCTCGGCGCGCCCCTGATGGCCGTGACCGTGCGCACCATGGCGCGTGTGCGCGCCTACGCCCATGCGGCGCAGGTGGGCCTGGAGCGATCGGACTAACCGGGCTGCGCACCGGCGCCGCCCGCATCCTCGCGCTGCTGGGCCATCCACTCGACCACGCCTCGCTCCAGAGCCCGTGCTCGCGAGATAGGGCCGAGGCCCCGCACCTTCCAGCCGAAGGACTCGAGAAGGTCGGCGACGATGGCCTTGGCCTCATCTTTGTCGCCAGCGATGCGCAGGGGCCTCTTCTCGTCGGGAAGACGCTCGAGCATGTGAGCGGCCTCGATCTGGTTGAACGCCTTGACCACGTCCGCCCCGGGGAGGGCTCTCTGCAGCGCTTCTGAGGCGGAGTCGTCGTCACCGAACGCGGACGAGACCCCGCTGTCGCTCACGACGACGGGGTTCGTCGTGTCTATGACGAGCTTGCCCTCGAAGGAATCGGCCCCGATGTCCGTCGCCGCGTCGAGCACGAGGCGCCCCGGGACGGCCAGCACTACGAGCTCGGCCGCCTCCATCGTCTCACGGTAACCGGTCACAGGGATGCGACCCTCCTCGACCGAGACCGGCGCGCGACTGCCGACCGTTACCTCGTGCCCCGCGCCGGCAAAGCCGCGTGCGAGGGCGGTCCCCACCGCGCCCGTGCCGATGACCGCGATCCGCACCGTTCCTCCCGTGCCGGCGGGCCTCACGCCTCGGCGAGGACCCTCTTCACCGCGAACGAGCCCGCTATGGCAACGACTCCCGACAGCATGGCCATGACTCCCCAGAGCCAGGGAAGCGCGACCGCGAAGGTCGTCCAGTTGAATGCGATGACAGCGCCAAAGATCAGGCTGAGGGCGCCGAGGATGCCTCGGCCCCAACCCGCGCCACGCACAGCGTGGACCAGGTGCGTCACCCCGATGATCATGCCGTTGACGCCGAGCAGGATGGTGGCGAAGCCGACGACTATCGCTGTTCCGACCAGCGGTGCACCGATGATATAGACGCCTGCGGCGATCGAGAGGACTCCGCTGAACAGCCGCCAGCCCCAGGCAGTGCGGTCCACGAACAACGAACCAAGCTCGAAGATCCCGGAGATCAGCCACCACCAACCGATGAACACCACGAGTACGACCGTCGTGACGGCCGTGTTGAAGACGAGGAGCGCGCCTATCACGAGCAGGGCGATTCCCTGTACGAGCACCACCCACCACGGCACGACGTCCGCGATCCTCGGTGATGCCATCATTGATGCATTGTTCATCTCGCTACCCCCTGCACGCTCTCGTTGCGGCCCAGAAGAGCGCCACGACCGCCTGACATGCGCATGACCCACTGCAGATATACCCTGTGCGGTATCGTTCTGACGCACCTCCGCTTGGCGGGTTCTATCATGGGAATCATCGACGCAGTACACAGCGGGGGCCGGTTAGGCTGCGGGTGGACGCGGCAACAAGGAGGCGGCATGGATCTGTCAGGTAACCTGCTGGCGCTGCTCAATGCTGCGATCGTCGTCTACTGGATCGGGGTCGCGGTCCTCATCGTCTCCGAGGACAGGGAGCCGACGAGCGCGCTCGCATGGCTGCTCGTACTCTGGGCGCTTCCCTTCTTCGGGCTGCTGCTCTACTTCCTCTTCGGACGCAACTGGCCTGTGATCATCCAGCGGTCGCCCACGACGCGCGCGCTCCACGACATCGTGGAGCGGTTCATGCCGGGCATCTACGAGCCATACGCCGGGCAGACCGCGGCGCTGAAGGAGCGGCTGGACGGTACGTTCGAGGCGGGCATCGTCAACCTCATCGAGCAGAAGGCCGGCGCGCCGCCGCTCCCGGTGAGGTCGTGCGAGATCTACGGCACGGGTGAGGAGTACTTCGAGGTGCTGATCGCCGACCTCGAATCGGCCAAGCGCTTCATCCACATGAATTACTTCATCTGGAAGCCCGACGAGCTCGGCGACCGGATTGTCAAGGTGCTGCACAAGCGCCTTGCCGAGGGTGTGGAGGTGCGCATCCTCAACGACTTCGTCGGCAACATGCTCTACAAGAAGGCCGACTTCGACGCGCTGAAGCGCGCGGGCGCTCACGTCGGCAGCGACATCAGCTCGCTCGCGCGCATCAACTACAGCAACCACCGCAAGATCACGGTCGTCGATGGCGAGATCGGCCACTCGGGGGGTTTCAACATCGGCCAGGAGTACATCGACGGCGGCTCGCGCTTCCCGTCGTGGCGCGACACCGGCATCCGGATCACCGGCCCGGGTGTGGCCGACCTCGAGAAGCTCTTCGACATGCGCTGGTACGAGGTCTACGGCGAGGACCTGTTCGACGCGCGGTACTACCCCGACCCGTCGCTGCCCCACGGCGACATCATGGTGCAGACGGTGCACCACGGATACGACGACCCGTGGATGTCGGCGACGCGCTCATACCAGATGGCCATCGCCGGCGCACGCGAGCGCGTGATGCTCCAGTCGCCGTACTTCGTGCCCGACCCGACCACGTTCGACACCCTGATCAACGCGGTCGCTGGCGGCGCACGCGTTGACATCATGATCACGAAGTGGCTGGACAAGAAGGTGCCCTTCTGGGCTGCCGAGAGCTACTTCGAGCCCCTACTCGCCGCCGGTGGTCATATCTGGCTCTACGAGAAGGGCTTCTTCCACGGCAAGACGCTCACCGTCGACGACGAAACCTGTGCCATCGGCACGCTGAACATGGACATGCGCAGTCTCAAGATCAACAAGGAGCTCATGATCTGGGTCTACGACGAGGCGGTCGTGGCGGAGAGCGCGCGGCTGTTCCTCGAGGACCGCGAGCATTGCTCGGAACTCACGCTCGAAGAGGTGCGGGCGTGGACGCGTGGTCGACGGTTCCGCAACTCGGCGGCACGGCTGCTCTCGAATCTCCTGTAGGCGATAGGCGGGGAACGGGGGACCGCGGTGCGTATCGAGCTTCTGACGGAACTGCTTCCGCTCGCGCTCGCGATCGCGGCGAACCCGCCTGCGGTGATCGCGGTCGTGCTCATGCTCTCCTCCGAGCGGTCACGCCCCAGCGCGACATGGTTCGTCGCGGGCTGGCTCGCCGGGTTGTTCGCGGTCGGGCTCGGCGCGGTCGCGCTCGGTGACACCCTCGGGGCGGATGCGGCGCGTTCGGGTCCGCTCGTGCTCGTCAAGGCGCTCGTCGGCGTCGCGCTCGTCGGGCTGGCGGCCAGAAAGTGGCTCGGGCGCAGGCATGCGGAGGGTGGGGCGGAGACTCCGGCCTGGATGGCGAGCATCACCGGGCTGTCGGCACCCAAGGCATTCGGTTTCGCGGCCCTGTTTGCGGGGCTGAACCCGAAGACACTAGCGCTGAATATCGCAGGCGCGATCGTGATCGCCGAGATTGTGCCCGGCGTCGCGGGCAAGGTGGGGGTGTTCGCCGTCTTCGCGGTGGTCGCGAGCGTCACGCTGCTCGCTCCGCTCGTCTACGGCCTGGCGGCGCCGGACCACTCGCGCGAGTCGCTGGGAAGGTTGCAGCGGTGGCTGGTCGCCAACAGCGTGCTGATCACGGCGGCGGTGCTCGGCGTACTGGGCGTGATGGTGGTGATCTCGGCAGTTCGAAACCTGGTGTGAGCGGGGCGCTCAGCACCCTCGGTGTGCGTTCCTATGCGGGATGCGGATGACCGGGTACCTCAGGGTGGCTTGCATCGGCCCGGGGCGCGTGCCTCGACAGCCACGAGACCCCGTACCCCGTCGAAGCCTCTACGATCGTGCCGACAACGCTGATCGCCAGACGAAGAACAGGTGCTGTGTCGTCCCGCTCTCATGTGGTCGACGAGGTCAAGCTGCTTTAGGTCGCCCGGGAGTTCACCGCCGAGACGACGTACCTCGGCGCCCACGTCGTGCCCGCTGACTACGCGCACGACCCGAGCCGCGTATGTCGAGCTCGTGCGCGGTGAGATGCTTACGGCGTGCGCACCGCTCGCCCGCTGGGTCGATGTGTTCTGCGACAGCGGTGCGTTCGACGAGGACGAGTTGCGCGCGGTGCTCGCAGCGGGGGTGGCGGTCGGACTCTGGGCGCGGCTGCATGGCAACCAGCTCGAGTGCGGCCCGTATTCGGACGTCCGAGCGCCCCTCGAGGCCGGCGTCACCGTCGCGCTCGCGACCGACTGCGATCCCGGCTCGGCGTACGTGACGTCGATGCCGCTGTGTATCGCGCTGGCCGTTCGCGAGATGCGCATTACGCCGGCCGAAGCCATGTTCGCGGCGACTGCTGGCGGTGCTGCCGCGCTCAGGTGTACCGACGTGGGACGCCTCGCGCCCGGGGCGAGCGCCGACCTGGCCGTGCTCGATGCCCCGACCTACGTCCACCTGGCCTACCGTCCCGCAGGGCGGGTGGTCGCGTCGGTCTGGCAGCGCGGCAGGCACGCCTTCGGCTACAGTGAGTCATCATGAGCGACGCGACACCCGACAGCAGACCACCAACAGCGCCCAGGCCCACACCCGAGAAGCCGCCGCGCAAGGTGGGCAGGATCTCGGACCGGACCGTGCTCGTCATCCTCGCGGTCTCGTTCCTGGTGATCGCGGGGCTTGTCGGCGTCGTGGTCTGGGCCGTGAGCGGTTCCGGCAGCGCTTCGGCACCCCGGCCGAGTTTCGATCGCTACCAGGACGCATGGGAATCCGCGATGGCCAAGGCGAGCATCAAGGCGACCTTCCCCGCACAACCCGTCGACCTGGCCGAAGTGCGTTCCTTCGGCATTCAGCCGCTCGACGCCGTGTTCACGGCCGAGGAGATGTCGGCGCTCATGAGCGTCTACCGGTTCGAGCTCGCGGTGGAGGGCGAGACGGTTTCCACCGGCGATGTCGAACTGGAATTCCCAGAGCACGGTATGGCCGAGATGAACGCGGTGCTGTTCGCGCGCGGTTCTCGCTACCGGGCGCAGGCCTCCGCACCCCTCGCCTTCGAGAACGGCGAGATCACGAGCCCGGGTCTGACCTCGCTACGCGTGGCGGGCTTCAACGTCGGTGGCACGAACCGGGAGCGGGCGAGCGAGGGCATCATGCTCTACCTCAACCGCTACCTTGCTGCCGCCCCCGGGCTGCGGGTGGATGAGGCGCGCGTCGTCGAGGGAGGCATAGCGGTCAAGGGCGCCGTGCCGGAGAGTCTCGAACATCCGTAGCCTCAGACGTGCTGCCCCGGCTCACTCACCCATGCGGTGCCAGGAGACCGACGGGACCTTCGGACGCCAAGCGAGAGCCCGCTTGGCGGCAACCACACCGACGGCGGCAACGATCCCGAACACTCCGAGCAGTGCGACGACGATGATGAGTGCGGCGAGGGGTCCGACGATCACGCGGGAGTCGTCCGAGACCTGCATTCTCGGCGAGAGCGCGACGCCGATCCACGAGCGGCTCACCGTCACGTCGCTTGCGACTGTGGCTACGTTGTAGATGCGATCGCCGCTCACGCTGTTCGCTACGATTGCCGCGCTTCCGACCTGAGTGGCCTGGGCGTCGGCGCGCGCGAGAATCGCCCCGACCCCGCTCTGAGTGATCGTCGCGCCTCCTTCGGCGTTCACAATGCCAACACAGCTTGTGCCCACCTCCACATCGCCGTCGGTCGTGACGTTCGCGACCATGGTGTTCTTGACCACCTCGGTCGTTGATCGCGGCCGATCCGAAAGCTCCGCCATCGATGTCTTCCCTTCGCGTATCGGTCCCCTACGTTCGAGGATTCCCCTTATGGCCTGTTGTACCAGCCGTCGATCCCGGTCACCGTCTGCCCGCCATACGTAAGCAGCACATCGGTGGCCAGATCGAACGTAGCGACGTACTGCCACCACTGGCTGCCGGTGTGCGTCGTGAAGAAGCGCACGCGATAGGTGCCGAGAGGTACGGACCCGCTTGTCCAGGCGCCGTCTGCGGCCGAGAACAGCGAGTAGGTCGGACTGCCCCACCCGGGGCTCGAAGCTGGCCACGTGCCGTCGGGATTCTGCTTGTACAGCCAGACGTAGGCACCGCTCATCGGCGTCCGGCTTGCACCGCTGACGACCACACCCGAGATCGTGCCCTTCGGCTCGACCTGCACGGGGGCAAGCGAGAACGACGCGGACGCCGTCGCAGCGCGCATCACGGTGACAGGCGTCGCGAACTCGATGGCCGCACCTCCCAAGTAGGCGGGCACATAGCCGGTGGCGCTCGCCTTGACAGCATAGACTCCGGTGGGGACGAGTCCGCTGGAGTAGCTCCCGTCCGAGGCGGTGATGGCCGTAGCGTGCGGTGTGGCGGGCCACGTCCCATCGACGTTGCGCTTGTAGAACTCGATAGCGGCCCCCGGAAGTCCCAGGGCCATCCCCGTGTCGGTGATGGTGCCTGCGATCGTGCCGTACGCCTGGAGCGTGACGTTCAGCGTGTACGTGCCGTCCCTGGTCATCACGACTACGGAGCTCTGCGAATCGGCATTCGGGGCACTGAAGTCGAACCGGTAGGTGTTGTCCTTGTTGCTGTAGCTCCACTGGCCGCTCGCGTTGGCGGTGAGTGTCGCGACGGGGCGGAACGCTCCCCTGAAGAGCTCGTTGACCTGGATCGTCGCTCCCGGAATGGCAAGCCCGTCGCTGCCGTAGACCGTCCCGCTGACCGTCGGCCACCAGGGCGGCGCCGCAAGCGCAGATGCCGGAGCCACGATGAGTGCCAGCAGCACTATCGTCACTCCGAACCTCACAAACCGTGTGGCGATCATGGTAGATGCCCTCCTCATCATGCTTCGTGAGGTCGAGCCGTGATAGCGACGGCCTCGCGAAAACCGCTCGTCGCCCTCTTTCTACCCGCGTGCACAGGCAGGAAACCGCTGTTCCGGGCTGTATCGCCGAACGGTCGGTGTACGTGTCTCGAGCAGCGCTCGAAGATGGTCCGCGTCAGCTCCAACTGCGCCGGTATGGGGTATCTCAGATACGTCAAGGCTGCGCCCCCGCAGCGCCTGATTGGTTCGCGCACCCGGAAGGCTGGTGTCCACATGCAGCGGTACGCCGAGGACTGCTTGCGTGAGCTCACGGCGTATCCGGATCGGCACGTGGGCGGCACGGGGAATCGGGCGGCGACTGCGTTCTTTGCAGAGCAGGCGGAGAGCTTCGGACTCGAGGTGTACCGCACCTCCTTTCCCTGCATCGAGTGGGAGTACGGTGACGCTCTGTTCGCGGTTGCGGACGTGGGCGTCGAGACCCTCGTCGGGCCGTACTCGTTGCCGTGCGACGTGGTCGCCCCGCTCGTCCCAGTCTCCTCGGTAGAGCAGCTCGAGGTAGTCGACATCACGGGAGCGGTGCTGCTGATACACGGCGAGCTTGCCGCCGGGCAGCTCATGCCGAAGAACTTCACCTTCTACAACCCCGAGAGTCACAAGCGCGTGATCCGTGCCATCGAGGCCGGCGGGCCTGCCGCCGTGGTTGCGGCGACGGGCCGCGATCCGGGCATGGTGGGCAGCCAGTATCCGTTCCCGCTGTTCGAGGACGGTGACTTTGACATCCCGAACGCCTACCTGCGCGACACCGACGGAGAGCGCCTGCTCGGGCACGCGGGCGCTCCGGCGCGACTCCGCCTGGACTCCCGTCGTGTTCCGACAACCGCCGAGCACGTGGTTGCGCGCCGTCGGGGGGCGGCACCGGGCCGCATCGTGCTCACGGCGCACATCGACAGCCGCAAGGACTCTCCCGGCGCGCTCGACAACGCGAGCGGCGTGGTGGCGCTTCTGTGTCTGGCCGGAATGCTCGGCGACGATCGGGAGGGTCCGAGCATCGAGCTCGTCCCCTTCAACGGCGAGGACAACTATGCGAATCCCGGCGAGATGCTATGGGTCGCCGAGAACGAAGGCCGGTTCAGCGACATCCTGCTCGGCATCAACATCGACGACCTCGGCATGCGCGGCACCACTAATCACGTGTCGTTCTATGGATGCCCTTCCGAGGTAGAGGCAGCGGTTCGCGCGAGGATGGAGTCGCATCCGCTCATGACCGAAGGGCCCCAGTGGTTCCAGAGCGACCACGCCATCTTCGGGCTGTACGGCGTTCCGGCCCTCGCCCTCGCGTCGAGCGGCATGCATGAGTTCATGGCGGAGTACGCCCACAC
>JBBIIC010000020.1:0-40851 GCA_037446725.1 Actinomycetota bacterium | reverse complement strand
TAGCACTCTGAAGTGCCGAGTGCCAGCACGTACGGATTCTAGTATTCGCGAGAGCACATTTCAACCCCGTTCAACAGGTATTTCGCAAGCGGGGTTGAGTGTACTCGACTCACATCACGGTGTCGGCGTCCGACGACGCTCAGCCGAGGCGCAGGTCCGCGACGGCCTCCGCGTCGAGGCCGAGCAGGTCACCCCTGCGCAGTCGCCAGGTGCCTGCGGCCGCGATCATGGCCGCGTTGTCCGTGCACAGTCCGAACGCCGGGACGACGAGATCGACCTCGCGCTCGGCCAGTGCCGAGCGCAACGACTCGCGCAGGGACGGATTCGCGGCGACTCCGCCCGCAAGGCAGACCGTGCGCACGCCGTACTCCTGCGCGGCACGGACGGTCTTGGCCACCTGGACGTCGACGATCGCGGCCTGGAACGACGCGGCGAGGTCGGGAAGGTCGATCTCGCGGCCCGCCTCGCGCTCGTGGCGGATACGGTTGATGACCGCGGTCTTCAGGCCCGACAGCGAGAAGCGGTAGTCACCCGACCGCATCATCGCGCGCGGGAAGTCGATCGCGGCCGGGTCGCCATCGACGGCGAGCTTAGACAGGACCGGACCGCCCGGGTATCCGAGACCGAGCACCTTGGCGACCTTGTCGAACGCTTCGCCGGCGGCGTCGTCGAGCGTCTCGCCGAGGGTCTCGTAGACGCCCCACTCCGGCACGTGGACGAGCGAGGTGTGACCGCCCGAGACCACGAGAGCGATCAGCGGCGGCTCGAGTCCGGGCTCGGCGAGCAGGTTCGCGAAGATGTGCCCCTCGAGGTGATTCACGCCCACGAGCGGCAGCCCTGTGGCGAAGGCCAGCCCCTTCGCGTAGGCGAGACCGACGACCAGCGCCCCGACGAGGCCCGGACCGTGCGTCACCGCGATGGCGTCGAGGTGCCCGAGCGAGGTGTCGGCCCGGGCGAGCGCCTCGGTCACAACGCCGACGATGGCCTCGGTGTGCTTGCGCGAGGCGATCTCGGGGACGACGCCGCCGAAGCGCGCGTGGAAGTCCACCTGGCTCGCGACTACGCTCGAGAGTACCTCGGTGCCGCCGCGCATCACAGCCGCCGCGGTCTCGTCGCACGAGGTCTCGATGGCGAGCACGAGCTCGCTCCCGTACACGGGGAGCGAGCGCGACGCCGAAGGCAGGTCGCCCCACATGATGAGCGCGTCCTGGCCCTGCGGGTAGTAGCCTATACGAACGCCCTCGGCCGCGAGACCGGCGGCCCGGTAGAACGCGAGCGCGACCTCATTGTCCTCACGCACCTCGAGCGTTATCCTGCGCGCCCCCGCGCGGGCCGCACGCGCGACGAGGTCGTCGTAGAGCATGCGAGCGATACCCCGCCGACGCTCGGAGGGCGCCACCGCGAGGTTCATCAGGTGCGCTTCGTCGCCGACCACCATCACGCCCCCGTAGCCGACCAGCGTCCCGCCGGCGGTCTCGGCCACGCGCCAGATGCGATCGGAACGCGAGAGCTCCGCCGCGAACATGCCGGGCGACCACGGGTCGGGGAAGCACCCCTGCTCGATCTCGAGCACCGCACGCAGGTCTTCTTCGCGAAGCGGCCGCAGCGCGACGTTCACCGCGCCTCACCCCCCGGAACCGGATCGCCAACACCGGAGGCCGGCACGGAGCCCGCGGCGCCCCGGCGGGCAGATTCGTTCTCCTCCGCATCGGAAAGCCGCGTGTAGACCGGCAGGAGGTTCTGGGGACGACCGTCCCCCGCCTGCCCGGATACGCGCGCGTGCGCGTACGCGGCAAGCAGACCTGCACCCGTCGGCATCCACAGGTCGTCCGGCAGGACGCGGGTGCCGGCGTCCTCCAGCCCGGTGAACTCGCTGCGGTGCTTCCTCAGGCCACCGCCGACCAGCAGCTCGACCTCGCCATGCACGCACCACTCCGCGGCGACGCCGGACGGATCGGCGACCCGGTCCTCCGTCATCCGCCTCGCAATGCCCGCCTCGAGCCGGAACAGCGCCGGATAGACCTCTCCGCGCATCGCATCGCCAACCACGCCGAGTAGACCTGTCACGCCCGCCGCCGCGCACCCCCAGGCAACCGCATCGAGCGTCCCCGCGCCGTAGAGCGGCACCCCGAGCCCGTGAGCGAGCCCTTTCGCGGTCGCGACCCCGATCCTCACCCCCGTGAACGATCCCGGGCCTCTGCCGACGATGACCTCGCTCAGATCGCCGGGCGCACGTCCCTCGGAGACAAGCAGGTCGCGCACGGCAGGGAGCAGCCGGCCGAGCGCTGCGCGGGGCGCTTCGAAGTCGCCGACGGCGACCAGCACGAGCGCGTCGGCCTCCCACCGGCCGAGCGCGAGCGCGCTACGATCGGTCGCGGTGTCGAACGCGAGGACGAGCGCGCTCACGATGCACCTCCCCCACCGTCGAGCCTCACGCCCGCGAGTTCAGCGCACGCACGTCCCCACGCGCGCGCGAGCTCCGTGCTCCTCGAGCCCGACGGGGCCACGCCGATCCTCCGCGTCTCGTCGCTGGTGATGGTGAGCGTCACGGTGAGGACGTCTGCGGGCAGCGAGTCCGGGAACCGGTCTCCCCACTCGATGACGCTCACCGCGTCCGACTCGACAACTCCCCAGAAGTCGATGTCTTCGAGCTGTTCGGCCTGCTCAAGGCGGTAGAGGTCGAAGTGCGCGAGGTCGATCTCACCCCGGTGCACAACGAGGATGTTGAAGGTGGGACTAGTGACCCCGCCGCGCACGCCAAGCGAGCCTGCCATCCCCTGCGTCACGACGGTCTTCCCGGCGCCCAGGTCGCCGGCGAGCGCGATCACGTCACCCGGACGCACCAGCCGGCCGAGCGCCGCGCCGACGGCCCGGGTCGCCTCGGCCGACGATGTCTCAAACGCGAAGCATCCGTCACTCACGACCCGAACAACTCCCCCTGGACGACATCGGCGTCACGCCCGGCATCCGGGGCACCGCCGGGCTTCCGCCTCAGGAACTCGCCGAGCGCCGCGAAGTCGGCGAAGAGCACATCGCGCTTGGTGATGTCGTAGAGTGCCGCGGCGGGGTGGAAGATGGGCAGGACTGTGAAGCGCCCGGTACGGTGGAACGAGCCGCGCAACCGCGTGATGCCGGTGGCTGTCTTCAGAACGAACTTGGTGGCGAAGTTGCCGAGCGTCACGATGACCCGCGGTTCGATGAGGCGCACCTGTTCGCGCAGGAACGGCGTGCACGTCTCGATCTCGTCGGGCTGCGGGTTGCGATTACCCGGCGGCCGGCACTTGAGGATGTTGGCGATGTAGACGTCGCTGCGGTCCAAGCCGATCGACGCAAGCAGCTCGTCGAGCAGCTTGCCCGCGGCACCGACGAACGGCTCGCCCTTCAGGTCCTCGTTGCGCCCCGGTGCTTCGCCGATGAACATCACATCCGCGTCGGGCCGGCCCACGCCGAAGACGAGGCACGTGCGCGTGTCGCCGAGCGGACACCGGTGGCAGTCGCCGATCTGCTCGCGCAGCTGCTCGAGGGTGTTCATGGGCTCACAGCCACGTGGTGACCTCGTCGAGCGGGCGGCGGGCGGGCTTGGTCGAGGACTCTGCCGAGTGCCCGATCGGAAGGATCGCGATCGGCGTGATGGGGGCGGGAATGTCGAGCGCAGCCCGCACGGCCCGCTCGTCGAAGGCGCCGATCCAGCACGAGGCCAGACCCCGGTCGACCGCGGCCAGCAGGATGTTGCCGACCGCCGCGGCGGTGTCCTGAATGGCGTAGAGCATCTCGCCACGCGCCCCGTACCGGGCAGCGCAGGGGCGCGGGTCCACGGAAACGACGATCACGACGGGGGCCGAGGTCGCCCAACGCTGCGCGAGCGCACCGGAGAGCCGCTCGCGAGCCTCTGCCGTTCTCAGAACCGTGAATCGCCAGGGCTGGATGTTGCCCGCACTCGGGGCACTGATGCCCGCGAGTAGTAGCGCGCGCACGTCCTCGTCACTCACAGCGAGCTTGGTGTTGAAGTGGCGCACGCTGCGTCTGCGTGCAAGGACATCGGCGAATTCCATCAGGTCTCCTCGGCGAGCAACGGGCGCTACACGCGTATTCTAAAACAAGGGATGAGAGGTCCCGCAGAGAATAGCTCACACAGGAGGTGAGGAGCATGCAGAACCGCCGACCGGACGTGACCGACGAGGACCTCGGAATACGCACGCACAAACTGCGCCAGGCGCAGGCGGTACAGCGCGAGATCGAGCGGGTCCGCCACGGCCTCAAGCGCGATTGGGCGACCCTCACCGATCACGAGATCGAGGAGTTCGAGTGGGTGCTCGGCGAACTGTGGGCCTACACTCCGCGCGAGGAGTGGGAGGACCTGGCTTTCGGTCTCCTGCAGATGCATGACGTACGCAAGATGCTGCTGTTCGGCCGCGAACTCCGCAAGCACTCCCGCAATGCGGTCGACGTGCTCGCCGACATCAAGAAAGTCGTCGTAGACAGGGCGTGACACGGGGTTCGGGGGTTCCCCGTAACGCAGAGAGGCCGCCGCCCGGGATCCGGGCAGGCGGCCTCTCTGCGTGCTGCGGGTCGGGCGAGTGCGCCCGGGCGTATCCGGTCAGCGTGTCTGCGCCGCCTTCTTGCGCTCGATCTTCTTCTTGACCTTCTTGAGTCGGAAGAGGTCCTCGCGCGCCCGCTCGTCCAGGGTCTGCCTGATGTAGGCCACCTGTTCGCGCAGCGCGGGGACGGTGACCTGCTCGAGCGCGTTGACGCGCCGGTTGGTCTTCTGAATCTCCTCGCCGAGTCGCTTCAGACGCGTCTCGATGTCGGCGTACTCGATGATGACGTCGAGGATTCGCTCGAACTTGTCGGCCGTCTCGTCGACACGCGACGAGACGCCGGTGACCGAGTACCCGCGCGTGAACGACGAGCGGATGGGGCTCTCACCCTTCGTGACGACCGGGACCGAGACGCCCATGATCCTCGTACCGGTCATGTCCACGACGATCTCGCTCTTGGTCGCCATACCCGCAGAGCGCAGCGCCACGGTCCCGTCGACCGCCTTGGCGACCGCAAGCGAGTACTGCGCCTCGGCGACGTTCTTCTGTAGCGACTCAGAGAGCCGCAACGTCTCGTCCATGACGCCCATGAACTCGATGAGCAGCGCGTCACGCTTCTGCTTGAGCAGATCCATGCCCTGCTCGGCGAGCTTGATCTGCTCGCGCCGCTCGAGTAGCTCTGCCCGTGTCGGCCGGACTTCCTCCATGGTCCCCCCTCAGAGGTTCCCGGCGTCCTGGCCGGCACTCGGGTGGTACTTGTCGACGAAGTCACGAACGCGCTTGAGCTCGCTCATCGGGAGTCCTGCCATGAGTTCCCAGCTGATCGCCAGAGTGTCTTCGATCGTGCGGCCCTCTTCGCCCTGGCCCACGATGCGCTTCTCGAACTCGTCGGCGAAGCGCAGGTAGGCGCGGTCGTTGTCCGAGAGTGCCTCCTCGCCGACGATGGCAACCAGTTTGCGCAGGTCGCGCCCCTGGGCGTAGCCGGCGTAGAGCTGGTTCGCGACGGCGCGATGGTCGTCGCGCGTCTTGCCCTCGCCGATACCGAGGTTCATGAGGCGGGAAAGGCACGGCAGCACGTCGATGGGCGGGTAGACCGCGCGACGGTGCAGCTGGCGCGAGAGCACGATCTGGCCCTCGGTGATGTAACCGGTGAGGTCCGGGATCGGGTGCGTGATGTCGTCGTCGGGCATCGTCAGGATCGGCAGCTGCGTGACCGAGCCTTTGCGTCCTTTGATGCGGCCCGCGCGCTCGTAGATCATCGACAGGTCCGTGTACATGTACCCGGGATACCCGCGACGACCCGGGACCTCCTCGCGCGCGGTCGAGACCTCGCGCAGCGCCTCGCAGTAGTTCGTCATGTCCGAGAGCACGACGAGTACCTGCATGTCCTTCTCGAACGCCAGGTACTCGGCCACCGTGAGCGCGGCCTTCGGGGTGAGCAGACGCTCGACCGTCGGGTCGTCGGCGAGGTTGAGGAAGAAGACGACTCGCTCGAGAGCGCCGGTGCTCTCGAACTGGTTCATGAAGTAGGCGGCCTCGCGGTGCGTGATGCCCATCGCACCGAAGACGATGGCGAACTCCTCGCCGCTCTTGACCCGCGCCTGGCGGATGATCTGGGCGGCGAGCTCGTTGGCCGGCAGTCCCGAGCCCGAGAAGATCGGCAGCTTCTGGCCGCGGACGAGAGTGTTCAGGCCGTCGATCGCGCTGATGCCGGTCTCGATGAAGTCGGCCGGCTTCTCCCGGGTGTACGGGTTGATCGGGGCGCCCGTGACCGTAAGGCTGCGCTCGGGAATGATCGGCGCGCCCCCGTCGATAGGGGCGCCGGTGCCGTTCAGCACGCGGCCGAGCAGGTCCGGGGAGACGTCGATACGGGCGACGTCCTCGAGGAAGCGCACCTCGGTGGCGTCGATGTCGATGCCCTGCGTCCCCTCGTAGACCTGGATGACGGCGGTCGTGCCGCTGACCTCGAGCACCTGGCCGCTGCGACGGCTGCCGTCCGGCATGCGGATGGCGACCATCTCGTCGTAGGCCACCTGGTCGACGTTCTCAACGAAGATGAGCGGACCGGTAACGTAGCTCAGCGTCCGGTAGTCCGTCGACACAAGGGGGCGGCGCGCGGGCTCCTTCTCGGCTGCCATGGTCTGTGGCGTCACGTCAGTACACCTCGATTCCGGCGATCTCCTCGGCGACCTTCGTGCAGAAGACCTGCATCTGCTGCATCGCCTCTTCGTGCGGGGTCGTCTTCATGACGGCGATCTCGTCCTTGAAGGGCATCTCGAGGATCTGCCGCAGCGAGACGCCGCGGTTGAGCGCGGAGATGGCTGCCTCGTGGAATGCGAGGATCGCCTTGAGGATCAGGTACTGCTTCCTGGGCGGGCAGTACGCGTCGACCTCGTCGAACGCGAACTGCTGCAGGAAGTCCTCGCGCAGCATGCGGGCGACCTCCAGGATGATCTTCTCCGACTCGGGCAGCGCATCCGGACCGACGAGCTGCACGATCTCCTGGAGCTCGGTCTCCTTCTGGAGGATCGACATCGCCTGGTCGCGAAGCACGGCCCAGTCGCCCGCGACGTTCTCCTCGTACCAGCCGCGCACCTGGCCGAGGAAGAGCGTGTAGGACTTCGTCCAGGAGATGGCCGGGAAGTGGCGGCGCTGGGCGAGCGAGGTGTCGAGCGCCCAGAACGCGCCAGAGACGCGAAGCGAGTTCTGCGTCATCGGCTCGGACATGTCACCGCCGGCCGGCGAGACCGCACCGACCATCGTGACCGAACCGACGCGGTCCTCGGTGCCGAGCGGCCGCACGCGGCCCGACCGCTCGTAGAACGCGGCAAGACGCGTCGCCAGGTAGGCCGGGTAGCCCTCCTCACCGGGCATCTCCTCGAGACGGCCGGAGACCTCCCGGAGCGCCTCGCCCCAGCGGGAGGTCGAGTCGGCCATCATGGCCACGTTGTAGCCCATGTCGCGGTAGAACTCGGCCAGCGTCGCGCCAACATAGATGGAGGCTTCGCGCGCCGCCACCGGCATGTTCGAGGTGTTGGCTACAAGCACGGTCCGGTCCATGAGCGGCGCGCCCGTGCGCGGGTCCTCGAGCTCGGGGAACTCGACGAGGACCTCGGTCATCTCGTTGCCGCGCTCACCGCATCCGACGTAGACGATGATGTCGACATCGGCCCATTTGGCGAGCGACTGCTGCGTGACCGTCTTGCCCGTCCCGAAGCCGCCCGGGATGATGGCGTTGCCGCCGAGCGCGATCGGAAAGAAGGTGTCGAGGATGCGCATGCCCGTCGTGAACGGGTGTGTCGGATCGAGCTTGTGCGCGTAGGGGCGGCCCTGACGGACCGGCCACCACTGCGACATCTTGATCTCGGTCCCGTCGTCGAGCACGGCGACCGTCTCGTCAACGGTGTAGCGCCCCGGCGAGGCCACCTTCGCGATCTTGCCCTTGGCGCGCGGCGGGACCATCACCTTGTGCAGGATCGTCTGACCCTCCGGCGTCGTGCCGATGACGTCGCCACCGACGACCTCCTGGCCGACGGTAGCCACGGGCGTGAAGTCCCACAGCTTCTCGCGGTCGAGCGCCGAGGCGACCGTACCACGCCGGATGTAGTCGCCGCTCTCGGCGGCCACTACCGGCAGCGGGCGCTGCACGCCGTCGTAGATAGACGACAGCAGCCCCGGCCCCAACTCGACGAGGAGCGGGCCTTCGGTCGATTCGACGGGGTCGCCGACCTTGAGACCCGAGGTGTCCTCGTACACCTGGACCGTCGCGCGGTCGCCTTCGAGCCGGATGATCTCGCCCATCAGACCCTCGCGGCCCACGCGCACGATGTCGTACATCTTGGACCCGGTCATGCCCGACGCGACGGCCACCGGTCCGGTGATCTTGGATATCGTTCCTGCAATCATCAGCCTCGCCTCAGCGTTATGTCGAATCCGATGGCCCTCCTGATCAGGCGTGCAAGATACGCCCGGTGGTCCTCGCCCATCGCCAGCTGCTCCCGAATCGGGAGCGAGATGACGATCGGGCGGTAGATACTGTCGATCTTGCGCTGCGTGCGCTCGTCGATGACGGCCATCATCTTCTCGTTCACCGCGATGATGCCGCTCGACTCGTCGTCCAGCAGCGAGTTGAGCGCCTTGCGGGACTCCTCGTGCGACTCGGCGACCACGACGTCGACCCCCGAGAGCCGGAAGCCGTCGGCCGTGTCGGAATCGGTGAGAACGACGAGCTTATACAAGGATGAGCTCCTCCCTCACTCGATGCTCCGGCATGCCCACGGCTTTGCCCTTGATGATGATGCGAAGGTTTGTGATCTCGTTCTGTTTGGCCCACAGGTACGAGATCGCAACGCCGATGCCGAGAGGATCACCCTTGGCCGCGCCGAGCGTACGGCGCATGAAGAGATCCTCGAGAGCGCGCTCGAACACGGACACGGAGTTCTGCTCGAGGAACTTCGTGGACACTTCGTCGAGCGTCCTGCCCCAGGGTGTCCCTCGAAGGCGATCGAGCACCTCGTCGACGTCGGACATCTTGGCGAGCTCCACGTACAGTTCGCGCGTGATGTCCACACCTCCCTCGAGGAAGAACTGATCGATGTCGACGCTCCCGACGTCGGCGCTCTGGAGCCGCAGAACCATCACGAGGTTTGAGACGTCCACCTGGGTGGTCAGGACCTTGCGCGCCATACGCATGTTGGCGCCACGGCGGGCGAGCCTCCTGTCCGCCCACTCCGAGTAGTACCGGTCCAGCGCGAGCTCGAGCGCCGCCAGATCGCCGGAGGCCATGAACTCCGCGTGACCCTCGCGCAGGGCGGCTGCCATCGGCAAGCCCCAGGTGACTGCGATGTCCACCACCGTGCGGACGTCCTCGGCCGATGCAAGCGCTTCCAGGTCGACAGGGGTCAGCTGCCCGGCCGGCAACAGACCGTCCTTCAGCTCATCCAGCGGCAGGTGCATGTGCTTGGCGCGGAGGATGGTCTTCAGATTGAAGATGTCCCACCTGCCGAGCAGGGTCGTCACGAGGTACTCCGCTTCCGGATTGAGGAAGCTCATGATCTTCTGGAACGTCCTCACCATGTTGTTCTTGAGCGCGAGGTCGATGTTCGTCGCATCGACTCCGTGGATGAGGGCCTCCTCGAAATCGGCCGCGTACTCCGTGCCGTCGAACTCCTGCACGAGCCGGAGCAGGCTCGGCTCAGCGATGAGCGCGTCGAGAAACGCCCTGCTGAGCATACGCGAACGCATGCCGCGAATGCGCGCGTTGGCGTACCCGTAGTCCTTGCCGGACGATGGACTGCGACTGCGAGATGCCTTGACCGCACCGCTCATGAGAACAGTATCTCCGCGACGTCAGACTGGATCGAATGGCGGACCTTCTCGAGCCGGTCCTCGAACGTGTTGCGACGCATGATGCGGCCGTTACCGGTGAGCACCGCCACGCCCCCGCGCGTCGAGAGTTCCGCCCTGACCTCCGCATCGATTCCCAGTTCGTCGAGGGTCCGTCGTGCCAGCGCCTCGTCGGAGGGGTCGACCAGCAGCACCACGTCGCCGGACACCCCGGCGACCGCCTCGGACACCAGGGACTTGAAGACCCCCGGATACATGTCGCGGGCCCGGACCGACGCAAGCTCATCGGCTGCCTTGGCGAATGAGTCGCTGACTGCGGCCTCCTTGACGGCGGCCACCTTCTTCTTGCCTTCGAGACGGGCGGCGTTGATCTGCTTGGCCGCCTTGCGCTTCATCGCAGACTCGGTGTGCTCGACGCACGCCGCACAGATTCCCGCGGCCTGCTCCTCGGCATCTGCCTTGATCGCCTCAGCCTGCGCACGAGCAGTGGCGACGATGTCGTCGCATTCCTTGTCTGCCTGCTCATCGAGCGCGCGGAAGATATCTTCTAGGGCCATGGGACCAGGACCTCTTTCCTGTGGTTCGCCGTCAGTGCAAGCACGCCCTAGGCCGGCGTGACGGGCATATTGACGATGAGGATCGAGGCAACGAAGCCCAGCAGGACGATGATCTCAGGAAGTGCCTGGAGAACGATGACCCATACCGACGCCTCGGGACGCTCGGCGAGCGTGCCGGCGCCGGCAGAACCGATTTTCGCCTGGGCGTAGCCTGCCGCGAGCGCGGAGACGCTCATAGCAAAACCGGCAGCCAATGCCTTGGCGACGTAGGACTGCCACTCGCCCACTGCTGCTTCGGCCTCAGCTGCGAACGCAGCCGCCGGGACGAGCATTGTCACCAGGAACGTACTGCCGAACACCCACCTTGCGAGCCGATTCCTGTTCATGCGCGCTCTTCACCTCCGGTTTTCGTGAACGGACTATACGGCTGATTGCCGGTCTCGTAGAACTTGCTGAAGAACTCCAGCAAGTTGAGACGCAGTGCGTGGATCATCGGGCTGAAGGAAGCCATGATGACGTGCAGCGAGTGCAGCATGACTCCCAGCGCGATGCCGATGATCGAGATGCTGTCCGGCGGGCTGAGAATTACGACGATCTGGTTGATCGCGTCGGCGAACAGCGCGCCCGCCAGGCCCACCGCCATGATACGGATGTAGCTCGCCATGTGAGTGAAGGACTCGAGGGTCTCGACGACACCCATGACCCCCCCGCCCCTGATGGCGTAGATGAACCCCGCTATCGCGATCGCCGCGACCCCGAGCTGGAAGGCGAGCGCGCCGGGCCCGCTCATGTTCACCATCTGGCCGACGCCGACCAGCACCAGGATCGCGAGCAGCATCATGAGGATGCCTCCGCGCTCCCGGAGGTGCTTCTTGTGGCCGGTCTTGACGGCATTGATCACACCGAGAACCAGGCCGAGCAGCACGTGGACCACACCGGCCGCGATGGCTATGAGCATGAACGGCATGATCTCGGCCACGCGGTGGAATACCGGAACGACGCCGAACCAGGCGTACGTCCCCTCGGCCAACCAGGGGTACGCGGGATCGGTGACCGAGTAGACCCATCCCGCCCTGAACGGCAGGTCACCGAAGAGCTCTCCGTACGCTATGCCGAACGCGATGACCATGGTCGCGGCCGGCCCGATGATCGAGGTCGCGACCTGGATCAGTTCGTTCTCCCTGAACTTCAGGCGCAGCCAGACGACCACGGCGAGCATGATGGTGCCGTATCCCGCATCTCCGACGATCATGCCATAGAAGAGCGGGAAGAAGATGAAGAGCAGCCAGGTCGGATCGACGGTGCCGTAGCGCGGGACGCCCCTCACTCCGATGATCTTCTCGAACGGAGCGATCGCTTTGGGGTTCTTCGTCGCCACCGGCGTATCCGCGTACTCGGCCTCCGTCACCTCGGTCTGGGTGACGATGATGTCGTCGCCCCACTTCGACGAGATTGCCCGCTCCAGCTCATCCACCTCTTTGATCGGGATCCAGCCGTTTATGACGAACGCGTACTCCGTGCGCCCGAACTTCGGTATGGCCGCGATCTCCTCGATCTTGTCGATCAGGACGTCGCGAATGGTCACCAGCCTCAGGTACCAGGCCTTCGACATCTCCTCGAGCTCTATCGACACCTTCTCGAGCTCGGCAGGCAGATGGGACTGCCGGTCTTTGAGGTTCTCGTACGCCGCATCGAACGGCATGTCCTCGAAGGATGAGGGCAGGCGGATCTGATTGACGTTCTCCATGGCCAGGAACTTGTGTACCGGCTCTGAGTACGTCTTGCTGAAGACGACGATGACGGCCGTCGTGTTCTCATCGACATCGGTCGAGACAATCTCGCACTGCTTGTGCGTGATCTTGTCGAGCTCCTGCTTGAGCAGCTCGAGAGCGGACTTGTACCGTCGCTCGACGAGCAGCGCGACCGACTCGTACGCCCCTGTCGTGACGATCTGCTTCGCGAGCGGCTGGATCTTCTCGAGGATCGGCTCGTAGCGCGCGAGGAGTGAGATCTCAGACTCGAGGCTCGTACGCAACGCCGCCAGCGCGGCCGTGCGCTCCTCGACCTCCTCGATCACTGTCGTCACTTCCGCGGCCAGTTCGCCCGCGTCCCGCTCGAATAGCTCGTCGTACTGCGTGCGACGAGCTGCTTCGTCGACCCGGACATCATCCCGGTGGAGCGCTCTTACGATCGCGCGCACCCGGATCAGGAGTTCCTCCATCTGCTCCTGATCCTGCTGCTGCGACTCGTAGACCTCCATGCGCTGCAGCGGGACCTCGCCCGAGCTGATCTTCCTCGACAGGTCCTCGATGTGAAGCTTGCCCTGCTCGTGGAGCAAGCTTACGACCTCGAAGAACTCGTTCTTCGGGCCGATGATCTCCACCTTGGCCATTGGAACAAGCACTCGTGACACCCCCCGGTTCGACCGCAGGAACCGTTCGGCGACGCTACACGCGTATCACCGATTCGACCACGTACTCAACCGCCTTGCCCATCCGCTCACTGACAGCATCGCGAAGCGTCTCGACCTCGCGCTCCGCCTCCTCGCGGACCTTCGCGACATCCGTCTTCACCTGGGCCTCGACGCGCTTCTCCTCTTCATCGGAGAGGCGCTCGCCCTCGGTTTCGGCCTGCTGGACGATCTCGACCGCCTTGCGGCGTGCAGCGGCCACGATCTCCTCCGCCTCCTTCTTGGTGGCGAGAACGCGCCCGGAGATCTCCATCTCCTTCTCACGAATCAGGTGGAGCGGCGAGTTGACGTCCGCTACCACCGTTTCTTTGTGGAATTGGTACTCCTCGAGGACCTTGTCGTCCACTGTCCACCCCCTGTGTCACCGTCTCGGGAGCAGGGCACGCTCGCAGGAGACGCGAACGGCCCTCCACCGGTTTGCTTCTGCCTGTGGAAGGCCGTTCCTCCTCGAAACACGCACGTCTTTCGCACCGCGTCACTGCCGGTATGACCTCGGCAGCCGCATCCCGAATGAGCACGCCATCTCGTAGTTGATGGTGCCGGCCGCTTCGGCGACCTCGTCCATCGTGATCGTCTGCTCCTCCTGCGTGCCGACCAGCACTGCCTCGTCCCCGACGGAGACCTCCAGCGAGCGGGGCACTTCGACCATGAACTGGTCCATGCAGACCCGTCCGACCTGCGTGCACCGCCTTCCGCCGAGGAGAACCTCCATGCGGTTCGAGAGCACCCGGTGCACACCGTCGGCGTAACCGAGAGGCAGGGTTGCGATCGTCGCGGGCGCGGCCGCACGCCATGTCAGTCCGTAGCTCACACCCTCGCCCATCGCGATGCGCTTGACGAGCGTGACCCGCGCGCTGACGCGCATCGCCGGTCGCAGGTCGATCCGGCCGTAGGTGGAGGGCGCCGGGTGCAGCCCGTAGATCGCGATGCCACACCGCACCATGCCCAAGTGCGTCTCCGGGTGCAGGATCGTCGCCGGGCTGTTGGCCGCGTGCACGATCTCGGGCACGACTCCTTCGTCGCGCATCCGCGCGACGGCCTCCCCGAACCGGACGAGCTGGGCCTCAAAGTCCCAGTCCCCGGGGACGTCGGCGGTTGCGAAGTGCGTGAAGACCCCCTCCATGCGCAGGCCCGCGTCGCGCGCGATCCGCGCCGCAAACGCCGGTGCGTCCTCCACCTGCACGCCGATGCGGTTCATGCCGGTGTCTACCTTCAGGTGGAAGCGCGCGACGGTCCCTGCCGCGGCGGCCGCCCTTCCCAGCGCATCGGCGAAGGCGTACGTGGTTACGGTCGGGACGATCTCGTGCTCGAGCAGGAGCCCGATCGCGGAGACCGGCGGCTCGGAAAGAATCTGGAGCGGCGCACGGATCCCCGCATCGCGCAACTCGAGCGCCTCTTCGACCGTGGCAACACCGAGGCGGTCGGCACCCGCGCCGAGCGCCGCGCGCGCCACGGGGAGGGCACCGTGGCCGTAGCCATCGGCCTTCACCACGGCCATGAACAGCGTTTCGGGGCGGGTGAGCGATTTGAGCGTGCGCACGTTGTGCGCGACGGCGCCAAGGTCGATCTCCGCGCGGGCCCAGCGCTCGTACGCCATCGGGGGTCTACTCCTCGCCCGACAGCAGCGAGCGCACGACATCCGACTTGCTCACCACGCCGACGAGTTTCTCACCCTCGAGGACCGGCAGGCGGCTGACGTCACGCTCAACGAGCAGCGTCGCCGCGTCCTCCACCGAGGCATCGGCCGCTATCGTCAGCGGGTCCGGGGTCATGACGTCGCGCACCGTTGCGGCGACGGCCTTCTTGAGCTCGGACTCGAACCGCGCGGTCGAGGGCGGGTAGAGGATGTAGCCGTCGAGCAGATGCAGATACGTCGGGAACTCGAGCTTCACGTCCTGCATGATGAGGTCTCCTTCGGTCACGATGCCGATGAGTGAGCCCTCCTCGAGCACGGGGAGCGCGCCGATGCGCTTGTCGACCATGAGGTGCGCGGCCTCGGTCACGCTCATGTCGGGACCGACCGTCACCAGGTCGGCGCTCATGATGTCCCGTACCGTGTGATGCGCCATCGCAGGTGCCTCCTTCGTCGCCCGGCGTGTGCCGGGGGTCCGCGTCACTAGATGCGGTCGTCGAGCTCCCGAATAGCCACCGGCAGATATCCCGGGACGTCCTCGGCGACCACGGCGATCGTGGTCAGGTCGGCGGACGCGTGGTCGCCGGCCCGCGCGTGCAGGTATGCGGCCAGCGCGCTCGCCTCGAACGGTGCAAGCCCATGTGCGAGGAGTGCCCCGGCCATGCCGGCGAGCACATCCCCTGTACCGGCGGTCGCGAGCCCGGGGTTCCCGGCAAGCGTGACGACCTGCCGACCGGCACCGCTCACGACCGTGTGCGCACCCTTCAGGACGCACGCGAGGTTCGGGCCGCTCAGTTCACGCCCGTAGGATAGCCTATCGGCCTGGACCGCAGCGGCCGTGGTGCCGAGCAGTCGCGCAAGCTCTCCGGGATGCGGTGTGACGATGGTCGGCGCGCTGCGCTCCCGGACCGTGTCCACCGTATCGACGAGGGCGTTCAGGCCGTCAGCGTCCACGACCAGGGGGACGCCGAGCGAGCTCACGAGTGCGCGCGCCACGTGCACCGCGCCATGCGCCACGGTCATGCCCGGCCCGAGGACTACCGCGTCGAACTCCCGGGCGATGTCGAGCACCGCCTCGGTCACCTTCGACGCCAGGGTCTGCGAGGGGTTCTCGGGCAGACCCATGACGATCGCCGAGGTGAGCTTGGTCTGCAGCACCGGCACGACCGACTCAGGAACGGCGAGGGTGACGTAGCCCGCCCCCATGCGCTGCGCACCCATCGCAGCCAGGGCGGCAGCACCGGGAAACGCCCCCGAGCCCGCGACGATCAGAACCCTGCCGCGCGTGTTCTTGTGCGCATCCGGAACAGGATGCGGGAGCAGCGCCCGGTAGTCCTCGTCGCCCCAGAGCTCCGGATCGCCGGGCGAACCCAGGTAGCCGGCCGGAATCCCGATGTCGGCCACGACGAGCTCGCCCGTGTGAGCTGCGCCCGGGTAGAGCACCGTGCCGGTCTTCGGTGCCGAGAAACTGACCGTCGCGTCAGCTTCGACCGCATGCGCGCCCACCGCACCCGTTGTCGCATCGACTCCTGACGGCACGTCGACGGCCAGCACGATAGCCCCGCTGGCGTTCATCACGTCGATCCAGGTCCCGAAGGGCTCCCGCACCTCGCCGACGAACCCGATGCCGAACAGCGCGTCGACTATCACCGCGTATCCCTCGAACGCGTCCGCGCCGAGCGGCTGCTCGCCGACCTCGATGACGACCACGCCCGCCTCGACAGCTGCACGCGCCGCCGCGCGGGCAGGCTCACCGAGGGCATCGGGCGCGACGGCGGTGATGACGGTCACGTCGCGACCCGCTCCATGCAGCAGGCGCGCGGCGACCCATCCGTCTCCGCCGTTGTTCCCGCCGCCGCAGACGACGCCGACCGCACCGTCCGGCGCGCGCTCGGCGACCTCATGGGCGACGGTCTCGCCGGCGCGGTCCATCAGAGCCGCGAGCGTGACACCGTCGTCGGCGACGACCCGGTCTTCAGCTGCGCGCGCCGCTTCAGCGGTGAGTGCGTAGAGCACGGTGCCTCCTCGACGGCCCTGCACGACGGCCCCTTTTCCCCGGGGGCCGTCGCCTCACTCCTCATCTGATGTATCCCCCACCTCGAGCTCCTCGAGCAAAGCACGCGCCTCCTTGAAGGAAGCGGCGAGCTCGGCTCGCGGGTCGGGCGGCACCTCTTTGAGCTTGGGGCGCCCCTCCTCTGTGATGGCGACCGCCGAGGCCACGGCCGTCGTGTGCGTGAACGAGAGCGAGAGGTGCATCTCGACGACGCCCCGCTCGACCGCGACCTCGGCGGCGCGACCCGAGAGCCGCGGCACCGGACGGCCCCGCTCGTCGCGCTCGACCTCGACGTCGGTGAAGCGCATGCCGGCGAACCCGGTCCCGAGCGCCTTGAGGACCGCCTCTTTGGCCGCGAAGCGCATCGCGTAGTGGATCTCGGGTTTGTTGCGCGCGTCGCAGTACGCCCGCTCCGCCTCGGAGAAGATACGCTCGCGCATCGCGGGGCGCCGCTCGAGCGCGCGGCGCATCCGCTCGATCTCGACGATATCCACTCCGAGGCCGGTGATCGACACGGGTCTACTCCACCGTGACCGACTTGGCGAGGTTGCGCGGCTGGTCGACGTTACATCCCTTTGCCTTGGCGATGTAGTAGGAGAGCAGCTGGAGCGGTACGGTCGCCGGAATCGCCGAGAGCGACTCGGACGTGGCCGGCACGTAGAGCACGTGCTCGGCGTGCCGGTGGATCTCATCGTCCCCGTGCGTGGCGACCGCGATGACCTCGGCTCCGCGTGCGCGGACCTCCTGGATGTTGCTCACGACCTTCTCGTAGGTGTGCCCCTGCGTGGCGACCACGACGACGGGCACATCCTCGGTGATGAGCGCGATCGGTCCGTGCTTCATCTCGCCGGCGGGATACGCCTCGGCGTGGATGTAGGAGATTTCTTTGAGCTTGAGCGCGCCTTCCATCGCGATAGCCACGCCAATGCCCCTGCCGAGGAAGAGAGAGGAGCTGACCTCCGTGTACGCATCGGCGCACTCCTTGAGGCCGCTCAGGTCCTCGAGGATGGCCGCGACCAGATCGGGCGTGCGCGCGAGCTCCGACCACAGGTGCTCGATACGTTCCTGCTGGATGGTGCCCTTGGCCTGCGCCAGCTTGAGCGCCAGCACGTAGAGCGCGGCGATCTGCGCGGTGAACGTCTTTGTCGCCGCCACACCGATCTCCGGACCGGCGTGCGTGTAGATCACGCCGTCGCTCTCGCGCGTGACGCGACTGCCCACCACATTGGTGATCGCGATGACCTTCGCGCCGCGCTCGCGCGCCTCGCGCACGCCCGCGAGCGTGTCGGCCGTCTCACCCGACTGGGTGATCGCAACGACGAGCGTCTCGTCGTCGACGATCGGGTCCGAGTAGCGGAACTCCGAGGAGACCTCGACCTCGACCGGGATCCGTGCCCACTGCTCGATGAGCGTTTTGGCGACGATGCCGGCGTGATACGAGGTGCCGCAGGCGATGATGAAGACGCGGTCGATCCGTGCGACCTGTTCTGGGGCCATGTCGAGCTCGGAGAGCTGGATCTCGCCACTCTCGCACATACGGCCGCGCAGCGTCTCGCGGATCGCATTGGGCTGCTCGAAGATCTCCTTGAGCATGAAGTCCTCGTAGCCGCCTTTCTCGGCGGCGTCGAGGTCCCACTCCACGTGCATCATCTCGGGCTCTGCGACAACCTCGCCGTCGAGCGTCCTCACGGACACTCCGGCCGCGGTCACGGTCGCAACCTGGTCGTCGTGGAGCACGAGCACCTCGCGCGTGTACTCCAGAACGGCAGGGATGTCGCTGGCAACAACGTTCTCGTCCTCCCCGATGCCGATGATGAGCGGCGAGTCCTTGCGCGCGGCCACCAGCATCCCGGGGTGGTCGAGGTGCACCACGCCAAGCGCGTAGCTGCCGTCGAGACGCTGGACCGCGCGTCTGACCGCCGACTCGAGGTCGCCTTCGTAGTAGGCCTCGACGAGGTGGGCCACGGTCTCGGTGTCGGTCTCCGAGCGCAGGATGTGGCCGGTCGCGGCGAGCTCCTCGCGCAGCTCGAGGTAGTTCTCGATGATGCCGTTGTGCACGACCGCGAGACGACCGCTGCAGTCCGCGTGGGGATGGGCGTTGTCCTCGCTCGGCCGGCCGTGCGTCGCCCAGCGAGTGTGCCCGATGCCGATCGTCCCGGGCACGGGTGCGTCGTCAAGCGCGTTTCGCAGGTTCACGAGCTTGCCGAGCCGGCGGACGACGTCCAGCCCGCCCTCCCCCATGATCGCGACACCGGCCGAGTCGTAGCCGCGGTACTCGAGTCTCGCGAGCCCTCCGAGCAGCACGTCGGCGGCCTGTCGCGGCCCGACGTACCCGACGATTCCACACATAGGTCTACCTCAGTTTCTTCCATCGCGCGCACATGTGTGCGCGGTACAGGTTCACGACGATGCCCCACCGTGGACTCGCTGCCGGGCAGCAGCCCGGCAGTGTCGGTACGGGGGCGAAGGTGGACGCCGGAACGACACCGCTTTGTTCCCGCGGTCGCCCGCGGAGTTTGTCGGTGCCGTGACGACCCCGGCCGGGCCGGAGAGCCATCCGCCGAATACTTCGATCAGCTCTCTCCTCGTCGACTGGCGGGCTCACGCCCGTGCTGCCAGTCCTGGCGCTTCGTGGTGCGGCCTACTGACGCGGCATCCCCTTCCGCCGTCGGTCCCGGTCCGTCCGAGTATACCAGCAGCCCGGGTCCGCACGGCCCGGGCGACGACAGGTCGTTACCCGCCGAGCTCTGCCCTGACGACCTCGGCCAGCCGGTCGACCACGGCCGCGGCGGCGCTCTCGTCGGCAGCCTCCGCCATCACGCGTACGAGCGCCTCGGTGCCGCTCGCGCGAACGAGCACTCGGCCGCTGTCTCCGAGCTCCTCCTCGGCCTCCCGGACTGCCGCCGCGATCGCCGAGCTGGCGCCGAGGCGCCCCTTGTCCGCGACATGCACGTTCACGAGCACCTGCGGATAGCGGGTCATCACCTGCCGCAGCTTGGAAAGCGGGCTCCCGGCACGCTTGATCGCGGCGGCGACCTGCAGCGCGGTGATGAGACCGTCGCCGGTGGTGTTGTGCTCGATGAAGATGACGTGGCCGGACTGCTCGCCGCCGAGCACGGCGCCGGACGCGCGCATCTGCTCGAGGACGTAGCGGTCGCCCACCTTGGTCTTGATGACGGTGATGCCGAGCTCGCGCATCGCGACCTCGAAGCCCAGGTTGCACATCACGGTGCTCACCACCGTATCGACTGGCAGCTCACCGCGCTCCTTCATCTGAGCGGCGCAGATCGCCATGATCATGTCGCCGTCGACCTCCTCACCGCGCTCGTCCACTGCGAGCACGCGGTCGGCATCGCCGTCGTGCGCGATGCCGAAGTCCACCGCGTGGGAGCGAGCCAAATCGGCAAGGGGCCCGAGGTCGGTCGAGCCGCAGCCGTCGTTGATGTCCATGCCGTTCCAGTCGCAGTTCAGACAGATGACCGTGGCGCCGAGCTCCCTGAGCGCGCGTGGCGTCGCCACGCTCGCGGCGCCGTGCCCGCAGTCGACCGCGATGGTCATGCCGGTGAGGTTCTCGTCGATGGTCTCGACCGCGTGCGCGACGTAGCGCTGGACAGCGTCGCCGATGACGATGGTGCGACCGACCTCCTCTCCGGTGGGCCGCTCCCAGTCGCGCTCGGAAACGATGAACTCCTCGATCTCGTCCTCGAGTTCGTCGGGCAGCTTGAAGCCGTCGCGGCTGAAGAACTTGATGCCGTTGTAGGACGCCGGGTTGTGCGACGCGGAGATGACCGCGCCGCCGTCGGCTCCGAGCTCCCGGGTCAGATACGCGATCGCAGGCGTGGGAACAACACCGGCCACAAGGGCGTCGGCTCCGCCCGAGCAGATGCCCGCGACCATCGCAGCCTCGAGCATGTCGCCGGAGCGCCGGGTGTCGCGACCCACGACGATGCGCCCTCTGCCCTTGTCGCCGAGGAAGTGGCCCGCTGCCTCGCCGAGACGGAAGGCGAGCTCGGGGGTGAGCTCGGCGTTGGCGATGCCACGCACGCCGTCGGTACCGAAGAGCCGGGTCATGCTGTTCCTCCCGTCAACACACAGGGCCCGCCGCGAGGGCGGGCCCTGTCGAGGATCGATCGGCGTCCCTCAAGCCTAGCGCTTCGAGAACTGCGGACGCTTACGGGCCTTCTTCAGACCGTACTTCTTGCGTTCGACCATACGGGGGTCGCGGCGGATCAGCCCGGCGCGCTTGAGGTCGCCACGGTACTCGTCGCCGGCGTCGAGCAGCGCGCGCGCGATGCCGTGCCGCAGAGCGCCGGCCTGGCCTGTCACGCCGCCGCCATGGATCTTGGCGATGACGTCGAAGCGGC
The DNA here is from genome assembly GCA_037446725.1 of Actinomycetota bacterium. Classification (GTDB taxonomy): domain Bacteria; phylum Actinomycetota; class Coriobacteriia; order Anaerosomatales; family SLCP01; genus JBBIIC01. The sequence goes on along the minus strand of JBBIIC010000020.1, from coordinate 19,890 downwards.
CGACGGTCTCAGTCGCGCGGAACGGCGCCTCGCAGAACGTCACAAGCGCCTCGCGGCCGAAGTAGTCGGCAGCGGGCTTGCCGTTGATGGTGATGACTCCGGTACCGGGGGTGAGGCGTACGCGCGCGACCGAGGTCTTGCGGCGACCCGTCCCCTGATAGACAGCCTTGTTCTCAGCCATGCGCTAACCCTCCAGGGTGATCTCGCGGGGCTGCTGGGCCTGGTGCGGGTGCTCCGGCCCGGCGTAGACCTTGAGCTTCTTGCCCATGGCCCTGCCCAGGGTGTTCTTCGGAAGCATGCCCCTGACCGCCAGCTCGATGACGCGCTCGGGGCGCTTCTCGAGCATCGTGGCGATCGGGACCTCCTTCAGGCCGCCAGGGAACCCGCTGTAGCGGTAGTTCGTCTTGGTGGCCATCTTGTTACCGGTGAGCCTGATCTTGCTCGCGTTGACCACGATGACGAAGTCACCGGTATCGACGTGAGGCGTGTACTGCGGCTTATGCTTCCCCTTGAGGATCTGCGCAACCTGGCTGGCCAGCCGGCCCAGCACCATGTCGGTGGCGTCGACCACGAGCCACTCGCGCTCGACCTCGCCGGGCTTGGCATGGTAGGTCTTCAATGGTCCTCCAAACGCGTGCTTCATCCGGTGTTCGAGTCGGGAGTCACGGGGCCCGGAAGCGAACCCTTACACTCTAGCCACCGCCCGGTATGCTGTCAACTTGCCCACGCACCCGGGTGTATCCATCTCCGGGGACCTGCCGCGGCGCCTCAGAGCCAGCATTCTTCCGGGTAAGAGACGTGCCAGAGCGTCAGGCCGTGAGCCGGCGCGGTCGGCCCCGCCGCCGAGCGGTCGCATGCGGCCAACGCTTCGGAGATCCATACTGGTTCATGGCGCCCCGCCCCCACCTCGACGAGCGAGCCGACGATGGCCCGCACCATCGAGTGCAGGAACGCGTTACCGACGACGCGCACCGTGACGCAGTGCTCCCCGAGGTGCTCCTCGGGGAGAATCTCGACGAGCTCCACGGTCCGCACCGTGGAGCGCTCCAGCGCGGCGCTCTCCGCCACGCAGAACGATCGGAAGTCGTGCTCACCGACGAGCGCGGCGGCGGCCGAGCGCATGCGGGCCAGATCGAGCGTGCGCTTCGTCCACCATGCTACCGGCGCCAGGAACAACGGCGGGAGCGGACCGGGGAAGAGGCGGTACCGGTACTCGCGGGCCTCGGCGTCAAAACGCGCGGAGAAGCCGGGGGCGGCATGGCGAACCTCGGTCACCACGATACCCTCCCCTACGAGCGCGTTGAGCGACCGCAGGAGCGTCGAGGGCTCGGGCTCGGTCCCGTCCGCTTCGAACGACACCACCTGGCCGAGCGCATGCACGCCGGTGTCGGTACGGCCGGCGCCGACCGTCGTGACGGGACGCCGCAGCGCGGTCTCAAGTGCTGCCTCCAACCGCCCCTGCACGGTGTCACGACCCGGTTGACGGGCGAACCCCGAGAACGGCGCACCGTCATAGGAGATGGTGAGCGCCCACGCGCCCGGCCCTGTGGGGGTGCGTGTCACTTAGAACACCATCCCCACGGCTACCATCACGACAGCACCGCAGAGCATGATCGACCAGTCCGCCGCCGCAAGCACGCTCTCCCTGAGGCGGGTACGTCCGGCCCCTCCACGATAGCACCGGGCCTCCATCGCAGTCGCAAGTTCATCGGCACGCCTGAAGAGGTTGACGAAGAGCGGCACGAGGACCGGTACGTATGCCCGGGCGCGCGCGACGGGTCCGCCGTGATCGAACCGCGCGCCGCGTGCGACCTGCGCGACGACAATCTTCTCGGCCTCCTCGGCAGTGGTCGGTATGAAGCGCAGCGCGACCGTCAGCATCATCGCCACCTCCCCGGCGGGAAAGCGTACCACCTCCAATGGGCTCATGAGTCGCTCCAGACCGTCGGCGAGCCGCACCGGCGAGGTGGTCAGGGTGAGCAGCGAGGTCCCGACCACGAGCAACACGATACGCCCGGCGAAGAACAGGCCCGTCTTGAGGCCCTCACCGTCGATCCCGAACGGCCCGATCCTCACGAGCACCTCGGTGGCCGGCATCCAGCGTAGGCTGTGAGCGAACAGGGTGAACACGAGCAGGATCGACACGGCACGCACGCCGCGAAGAACCAGCCGGGGCGGGACCAACGACGCCGAGATCGCGATGGCGGTGATCGTGGCGGCGGCGGCGAGACCCTGGAAGCCGTCGACGGTGAAGAGCATCACCATGAACGCCGCGACGAGGCCCATCTTGGCCCGCGGCTCGAGGCGGTGCACGACCGAGTCGCCCGGGTAGTACTGGCCGAAAGGCACCGGAGCCTTCACCGGGCACCCCCGCGGGCACCGGCGAGCAGGCGAGCGGCCTCGGCAGGATCCGCCGACAGCAGAGGAAGCGTGACACCCCGCTCGCGTGCGAGCATCTGTACGCGCAGGACCTCGGGCGCTCGCAGACCCGCCTCGTCGAACCGCTCCGGCTCCTGGACAAGGACATCGGCCGGCCCGTCGAAGACGACCGAGCCGGCAGCGAGGAGCACCACGCGATCGGCCAACTCAAGGAACTCCTCGGCGTCGTGCGTGACGACGGCGACCCCCGCGTCGGCGCGTGCGGCCGAGACCGCGGACCTGATTGCGACACGCCCGGCCGGATCGAGCCCGGCCGTCGGCTCGTCAAGGAGCAGGTAGCCAGGGGCCATCGCGAGCACACCGGCGATGGCCGCACGGCGCGCCTCGCCGCCGGAGAGCGAGAAAGGCGAGCGCGGGCCGAACACCTCCGGCTCGAGCTCGACCGCCCGCAGGGCTCGATGCGCCTCCCGGCGCGCCTCCTCCTGGGAGAGCCCCTGGTTGCGTGGGCCGAACGCGACATCGGCCTCGACGGTGTCGGCGAAGAGCTGGATCTCGGGGGACTGGAAGACGATCCCGACGCCGGGGCGGACGTCGGCAAGCGGACCGGCGACGACGACCCCTTCGAGCGTCACCACCCCCTCACGAGGAGCCAGCAGCCCGGCCGCGATCCTCAGCAGCGTCGACTTGCCCGACCCGGTCGCCCCGAGTATAAGCACCAGTTCGCCAGGGGCCAGCGCGAGGTCGACTCCGTGAAGCGCGGGCGTCTCGAAGCGCGTCCCCGGCCCGTAGGTGAAGTCGACAGCTGTCAGCTGAAGGCTCACAGCGCCGCCACCACCTGCTCCGCGACGAGCGCGTCCGCCGGGACGGGTACGCCCGCTTCGCGGAGCACTGCCGCGAGCACGCCGACCGGAGGCAGCATGAGGCTGCACCGTTCGAGCAGGTCGCTGTCGGCGAGGAGTGGCGCGGGCGGGTCGTCGTAGACGACCGAACCCGCGTCCAGGACGAGCACGCGGTCGGCCGCGACCGCGTCGGCGAGATGGTGGGTGATGTGCAGGATCCCGGTGCCCCGGTCCCGAAGCGTGGCCAGGACCTCGAGCACGTCGGTGCGCCCCTGCAGGTCAAGCATGGCCGTCGGCTCGTCGAGCACGAGGTAGGCTGGAGCGAGCGCGAGCGCCCCTGCGATGGCGAGGCGCTGCTTCTGGCCGCCCGACAGCGTGTGCGGCTCGCGCGTCTCGAGCCCCGCAAGTCCTACGGTCCGTAGCGCCGCCTCGACGCGCTCGCGCATCTCCTCCCGCTTCACACCGAGGTTCTCCGGGCCGAAGGCCACGTCCTCCTCTACCGTCGTCGCCACGATCTGGTTGTCCGGGTTCTGGAAGACGAGTCCCACGCGCGAGCGTACGTCCCACTCGCGCTCGGGATCGTCCGTGCGGATGCCCTCCACCTCGACCGTGCCCGAGGCAGGCCGCAACAGGCCGTTGGCAAGGCGCGCAAGGGTCGACTTGCCGGAGCCGTTCGCCCCGAGTACGCACACGAGTTCGCCGGGCGCGAGCGACGTGCTGACGCCGCGGAGCGCCGCGACCGTCCCGCCCGGCGTCCGGTACTCGTAGCTTACGTCAGTGAACGCGATCATCGTGTCGAAGACCCCCTGCGACCTACCGTGGGCCGGACGCATGAGGAGGGCCCAGCTCCTACAGCCGAGGCCCTCCTCGTGTCGTTCTCCTGTGCCGGATTCCGGCGCGGTTCGGTCGTTACTCGACCAGCTCCAGGATCACCATCGGCGCTGCGTCGCCCTTGCGCGGGCCGAGCTTCAGGATGCGAGTGTACCCGCCTTCCCGGCTCTCGAACCGCGGAGCGATATCGTCGAAGACCTTGTAGACGATCTCCTTGTTGCCGAGCGCGGAGATGGCGAGGCGGCGCGAGTGCACGTCGCCGCGCTTGCCCCAGGTGATCACCTTGTCGACCAGAGAGCGGACTTCTTTGGCCCGGGTCTCGGTCGTCTTGATCCGCTCGTTCTCGAACAGGGCTATCGCGAGGCTGCGGAGCATCGCGTTCGTGTGGCTCGCATCGGTGCCGAGCTTCCGGCCCTTCTTGAGGTGTCTCATAGTGTGCGCTCTCCTACTACTGCTTGAGGCTGAGGCCCATGGCCTGAAGCTTGTCCTTCACTTCCTCGATGGACTTCGCACCGAAGTTGCGGATGTTGAGCAGATCCGCCTCGGAGCACTCGGTGAGCGCACCGATGGTGTTGACGCCCTGGCGCTTGAGGCAGTTGTACGAGCGGACCGTGAGGTCCAGCTCCTCGATCGGCGTGTCCAGCACGCTGTCGCCCTCGTCGCTCGGAGCGGCGAAGATCTCGCCCTCACCGAGCGGGCTCGAAGCCTGCTCGGTGAAGAGGAGCATATGCTCGTCGATGACGCGGCCTGCGCGCGCGACGGCGTCACCCGGGTCGATCGAGCCGTTGGTCTCGACCTCAAGGACGAGCTTGTCGTAGTCGGTCCGCTGACCGACACGCGTGTTCTCCACCACGTAGGTGCAGCGCGCCACGGGGCTGAACAGCGAGTCGACGGTGATGACGCCGATCGGGTCCTCCGGGCGCTTGTTGCGGTCGGCGGACACGTAGCCGCGGCCCACGCCCACACGGATGCCCATCTCGAGCTTCGCGCCTTTGTTGAGCGTGGCGATAGGCTGCTCGGGGTTGACCAGTTCGAACTCGGCGGGGACTTTCAGGTCCGCGCCGGTCACCGTGCCCGGTCCGCTGGCGTTAAGCGTCGCGACCGCATCGGCCGCCCCCACGCCCGTCTCGCGAAACACGAGCTGCTTCACGTTGAGCACGATGTCGGTGACATCCTCACGGACGCCGTCGATCGCGGTGAACTCATGCTGAACGCCCTCAACGCGTATCGACGTCGCCGCCGCTCCCTCGAGTGAGGAGAGCAGCACACGGCGCATGCAGTTGCCGAGCGTGTAGCCGAAGCCACGCTCGAGGGGCTCCACCGTGTAGCGGGCCACGCGATCGTCGAGTACGTCGACGGTCACCTGCGGTCTCATGAACTCAGTCATGCATAAGCCTCCTTGGCTCGTCCGGTGCCGTCTCGTTACTTCGAGTACAGCTCGACGATGAGCTGCTCGTGCACAGGCGCGTCGATCTGGTCGCGCTCGGGCATAGAGAGCACCTTGCCGGACAGCTTCTCGATGTCCACCTCGAGCCACCCCGGGACCTCGATCTTCTCCGAGGAGATGAGCGCGGTCTTGATGACGAGAAGGTCCTTCGACTTCTCGGCGATCGCCACAGCATCACCGGGACGAACACGGTACGAAGGGATGTTCACCTTGCGACCGTTCACCGAGATGTGGTTGTGGCGTACGACCTGACGCGCCTCGTCCCGCGACTTGGCGAAGCCGAGCCGGTACACGACGTTGTCCAGGCGGGTCTCGAGCAGGCGCAGCAGGTTCTCGCCGGTGATGCCCTTCTGGCGGTTGGCGAGCTCGTAGTAGCTGCGGAACTGCTTCTCGAGCAGGCCGTAGATTCTCTTCGTCTTCTGCTTCTCACGAAGCTGGACGCGGTACTCGCTGTCGCGAGGGCGCCTCTTGCCCGCCTGACCCGGCGGGTAGGGACGACGCTCTACACCGCACTTGTCGCTGTAGCAGCGGTCACCCTTCAGAAAGAGCTTGATTCCTTCGCGGCGGCACAGTCTGCAGTCCGCCCCGGTATAACGTGCCATATCGGTAGTCCTCCCGAGATGCTACACGCGGCGGCGCTTGCGCGGCCGGCAGCCGTTGTGCGGAACAGGGGTGCGGTCCTGGATGCTCGCGATCTCGAGCCCGGCGGCCTGCAGAGAGCGGATTGCCGTCTCTCGGCCGGAGCCCGGACCCTTGACGAACACGGAGACCTTGCGGACGCCGTGCTCTTGAGCCATCTTCGCGCACGCCTCGGCCGCCATCTGGGCGGCGAACGGCGTCGACTTGCGAGAGCCCTTGAAGCCCACCGTGCCGGCGGACTGCCACGCGATCACGTTCCCCTGCGGGTCGGTGATCGTGATGATCGTGTTGTTGAACGTGCTCTTGATGTGCGCCTGACCGACCGCGATGTTCTTGCGCTCGCTGCGGCGAAGGCGCGTCTTAGCGGTCTTCTTCTTGACAGCCATGCGTTACTTGCCCTTCTTCTTCGCGCCGATCTGGCGGCGCGGGCCCTTTCGGGTGCGCGCGTTGGTGTGGGTGCGCTGACCGCGAACGGGCAGGCCCCTCCGGTGACGGAGACCGCGATAGCAGCCGATCTCCATCAGGCGCTTGATGTTCTGGCTGACCTCGCGGCGCAGGTCACCCTCGACCTTGAGGTTGCGATCAATCGCCTCACGGAGACGCACGACCTCTTCCTCGGTCAGGTTACGAACGCGCGTGTCCGGGTCGATCCCGGTGTCGCGCAGGATGGCCTGGCTGGTGGTCAGACCGATGCCGTAGATATAGGTCAAACCGATCTCGACGCGCTTCTCGCGCGGCAGATCGACGCCTGAGATACGGGCCACAGACCTGCTCCCTCCTGCCTAACCCTGCCGCTGCTTGTGGCGCGGATTCTCGCAGATGACGAGAACGCGCCCGTGGCGGCGGATCACTTTGCACTTGTCACACATCTTCTTGACCGAAGGTCGGACTTTCATCTGAAACCCTTTCGGTATTGCTCGCTCTATCTCTACACCCAGCCGCAGGTGCGATTCTTCACTGTCACAGCTCTGACACGCCGCCGGGCGTGTCCACCGCCCGGGAGCATCAAGGCCGCTACTTGTAGCGATACGTGATGCGACCGCGCGAGAGGTCGTACGGTGAGAGTTCCACCACGACCTTGTCTCCGGGCAGGATACGGATGTAGTGCATGCGCATCTTACCCGAGATGTGGGCCAGTACCTTGTGTCCGTTCTCGAGCTCCACACGGAACATGGCGTTGGGCAGCGGTTCTATGACCGTGCCCTCCATCTCTATCGCGTCTTCACGCTTGCTCACGCAGTGTCCGTTCCCTCCGCGGGGGCCTCTGGCCGCAAATGGGTAGTATACCTATCCCTGCACCGTCCGTCCAGGCATTTCTCATTCGGCCGTTAGCACCAGCGGGCCGTCGTCGGTCACAGCGACCGTGTGCTCGAAGTGAGCCGACAGCGTGCCGTCCTCGGTCACCACTGTCCAGCCGTCGTCCAGCGCACGCACCCCGGCCCCACCGGCGTTTACCATCGGCTCGATCGCAAAGACCATCCCGGCCGCGAGCGCGGGGCCCTGTCCGGCCGGACCGAAGTTCGGCAGCTGCGGGTCCTCGTGCATCGAGCGACCGATGCCGTGGCCAACGTACTCGCGCACCACCGAGAAGCCTGCGCCCTCCGCCACCGCCTGGACGGCGTGCGAGATGTCGTAGAGCTTGCGACCCACAACGCACTGGGCGATGCCCGCGTCGAGCGCAGCCCGCGTGGCATCCATGAGCGAGCGAGCGGTCCGGCCGATCTCGCCCACCGGGAACGTGCGGGCACTGTCGCCGTAGTAGCCATCGACGATCGCACCGACGTCCACCGAGAGGATGTCACCCTCGGCAAGGCGCGTCTGGCCGGGGATTCCGTGGACGACCTGGTCGTTGACGGACGAACAGATCGTTGCCGGGAACCCATGGTACCCCTTGAAGGCGGGAACGGCTCCGGCGGACCGGATGACCTCCTCGGCGATGGCATCGAGCTCGGCGGTCGTCACACCGGGGCGCACAGCCTCCCCCACCATGTGCAATGCGCGGGCAGTGATCTTCCCTGCCTCGCGCATCGTCGCGATCTCGGATGGGGACTTGCGGATGATCACACGCGCAACGCTACCCTTCGACGATCCCGCGCACGTCGGCGAAGACCACGTCGACCGGACGGTCCCCGTCGATCTCGTACAGGATGCCCTTGTCCCGGTAGTAGTCGACGAGCGGCGCGGTCGAGCGATCGTAGACCGCCAGGCGGTTGCGGACCGTCGCCTCTGTGTCGTCGTCACGCTGGCAGAGCTCGCCTCCGCATACGTCACAGACCTTGGAATCAGCGGGCGGGTCGGCGATCAGGCTGTGGATCTTGCCGCACGAGCGGCAGGTGCGGCGCGAGGTGAGGCGACGCACGATCACGTCGCGGTCGACGTCGATACTGATCGCGGAGTCGATCGAGCGGCCTACCGAGACGAGCTCGCGGTCGAGGGCGGACGCCTGCTCAACGGTACGGGGGAAGCCGTCGAGGATGAAGCCCTTCTCGGCGTCGGGCTCCTGGAGACGGCTCTTCACCAGACCGATAACGACGAGGTCGGGAACGAGCTCGCCCGCGTCCATGAAGGTCTTGGCCTGCAGCCCGAGCGGAGTGCCGTCGGCAACCGCCTTGCGCAGGATGTCGCCGGTCGAGATGTGCGGCAGGCCCCACGCCTCGATCATCTTCTCGGCCTGCGTGCCCTTGCCTGCGCCGGGCGCACCCAGAAGGACGATGTTCATCTCCCGCTCCTCCCTCGCCTCTGCGGACCTACTTGAAGAACCCGTCGTAATGACGCATCTTGAGCTGACTCTCTAGCTGGGTCATCGTCTCGAGGGCGACACCCACCATGATGAGGATCGACGCTCCGCCGAACTGCTCGAGCACCGTGACGTCGGTGAGCCGGAACAGCGCGGTCGGCGCGATCGCGATGAGCGCGAGGAACACTGCGCCCGGCAGCGTGATCCGGTTCATCGTCTTCTCGAGATAGTTCACGGTCGCCTTGCCCGGACGCACACCGGGGATGAACCCGCCGTTCTTGCGCAGGTTGTCGGCGAGATCGATCGGGTTGAAGACGAGCGCCGTGTAGAAATACGTGAAGAAGATGACGAGCGCGGCGAAGAAGGTGTAGTACAGCCACCCGCTCGCCAGGGCGTTGCCCACCTGCTGCATCCAGGCGACGCCGGTGAGCGTCGCGATCTGGGCCGGGAAGAACAGGATCGCCGAGGCGAAGATGATCGGGATGACGTTCGCGCCGTTGATCTTGAGGGGGATGTAGGTCCCTGCGCCGCCGTAGACCTTGCGTCCCACGACCCGCTTCGCGTACTGGACCGGTATGCGGCGCTGACCGCGATCGATAGTGACGACCGCGGCGACGACGAAGACGAAGATGAAGACGAGCGCGATCGTCATAGCGACGTTACCGAGCTGCACGGACTGCACGATGGCGACCGGGAAGCGCGCGACGATGCTCGCGAAGATCATGAGCGACATGCCGTTGCCGATGCCGCGCTGGGTGATGAGCTCGCCCATCCACATGATGAGTGCGGTACCGGCGATGAGCGTGATCACGATGATAGAGCTCGTGAGGATGTCGAGGCTGACGCCCGCGGGCGCGAGCGCACTCTGGAACAGTCCGAGCATGGCGATCGCCTGGACCGTCGCGATGGCGAGGGTGAGGTAGCGCGTGGTCTGCGTGATCTTGCGCTGGCCCGCCTCGCCCTCCTTCGCCCACTGCTCCACCTTTGGGATGACACCCTGGAGGAGCTGCATGATGATGGATGCCGTGATGTAGGGCATGATGCCGAGCGCGAACACCGCGAAGTTCTCGAGCGCACCGCCCGAGAACAGGTTGAGCAGGCCGAGTGCGGCCTGCCCTTCGATGATGTCCTGGACACGCTCGAGATCGACACCCGGCACCGGGATGTGGGCGCCGACACGGTAGACCGCGATGATCGACAGGGTGAAGATGATCTTGCGGCGGAGCTCCGGAACCCTGAAAGCGTTGGCGATTGCCGTGATCACAGCGCCTCGACCGTCCCCCCTGCGGCCTCGATCTTGGCCTTCGCCGGGGCGGACACCTTGTCCGCCTTCACCGTGAGCGCCTTGGTAAGCTCGCCGTCACCCAGCACCTTGACCGGCACGGCCTTCGACTTGATGAGCCCGGTCGCGAACATGGCGTCGATATCGACGACATCGCCGGCCGAGAAGCGCTCTTCGAGACGAGAGACGTTGACGATGGTGTACTCGGTGCGGAACCGGTTCTTGAACCCGCGCAGCTTGGGGAGCCGCATGTGCAGCGGGTTCTGGCCACCCTCGAAGCCCGGGCCCTTGCCACCGCCGGCCCGGGAAAGCTGGCCCTTGTTGCCGCGGCCGGAGCGGCCGCCGTGACCGGAGCCGTGTCCGCGGCCGACCCGCTTGCGGTCCTTGCGGGACCCGGGCGCCGGGAAGAGATCGTGTACCTGCATCAGTCCTACTCCTTCTGTTCGCTTCCCGCTCTCGCGGGCGCCGGCCGCTCGCCGCCGGCTGACTCCAGTGCGCCCCGCAAGGCGCATCTCCTTCAGGTGCTAGGCGTCTTCGACGCGCACCAGGTGCTTCACCTTGAATACCATGCCGCGGATCACCGCGGTGTCGTCCTGCTCGACGGTGTGGTTCATACGCTTCAGACCGAGCGCGCGCACCGTCGCCTTCTGGTCGGCGGGCGAGCCGATGGGGCTCTTGACCAGAGTGATGCGGATCCTCTTCGTCGTTTCCTTAGCCATGACGGCCTTACTCCTCCCAACCATAGACCTGGCCCACGGTCTTGCCGCGACGCTTCGCGACCTCTTCGGGGCTCGAGAGGGACTTGAGGCCCTCGGCGGCTGCCTTGACCATGTTGAGGGCGTTGTCGGTGCCGAGCGACTTCGAGAGTACGTCCTTGACGCCGGCAAGCTCCATCAGCGCGCGCACCGGGCCGCCGGCGATGACGCCGGTACCCGGCGAGGCGGGCTTGAGCAGCACGCGGCCGGCACCGAACTCGCCGATGACCTCGTGCGGGATGGTGTTCTCGACGAGCGGCACCTTGAACATGTTCTTCTTGGCGTCCTCGATGCCCTTCTTGATGGCGATCGGCACTTCCTGGGACTTGCCCATGCCGACACCCACGTTGCCGTCACCGTCTCCGACGACGACGAGCGCGGTGAGCGCGAAGCGGCGGCCGCCCTTGACGACCTTCGCCACGCGGTTGATGTATACGACCTTCTCCTGCAGCTCCGAGACCGGGGCCTGTCTGCGCGCCATTCCGATTCCTCCCTAGAACTTCAGTCCGGCGCTACGCGCACCGTCGGCCAGAGCCTTCACGCGCCCGTGGTACAGGCGCCCGCCGCGATCGAACACGGCCTCCTCGATGCCCGCCTCGAGCGCCCGGCGGCCGAGCGCCTCACCGATGGCCTTCGCCGCATCGATGTTCGAGCCGCTCTTCAGCGCCGAGCGCAGCTCGGCGTCGATGCTCGATGCAGCGATGAGCGTCCGGCCGCTCACGTCGTCGATCAGCTGACCGTAGATGTGGGCGTTGCTGCGGGTCACGCGCAGGCGCGGGCGCTCGGCGGTGCCGCTCACCTTGCCCCGGACCCTGCGCTGGCGGCGGCTCAGTGCCGCCGACTTCGCCTTCATTCTCTCCATGGTCTGTCTACTCTCCTCATCTCACCCGGCCCGCACGGCCGGATGCACGATTACTTGGCGGTCTTGCCCAGCTTGCGGCGGACGTACTCGCCCTCGTAGCGCACACCCTTGCCCTTGTAGGGCTCCGGCGGACGGAAATCGCGAATCTCGCTCGCGACCTGCCCGACGCGCTGCTTGTCGATGCCGCTCACCGTGATCTTGGTCGGAGCCGGCACCTCAAAGGTGATGCCGGGCTCGGCCTTGACGACCACCGGATGGCTGAACCCGAGCGCGAGCTCGAGGTCGCTTCCCTTCAGCTGGGCACGGTAGCCCACGCCGACGATCTCGAGGTTCTTGCTGAAGCCCTCGGACACGCCCGTGACCATGTTCGCGATGAGCGAGCGGGTGAGCCCGTGCAGCGAGCGGTGGGTCCGCTCGTCGCTCGGACGGCTCACCGTGATGACGCCGTCCTCCAGCTCGATCTTCATGTCCTCGTTGAACGACGCGCTCAGTTCGCCCTTCGGTCCCTTGACGCTGACCGAGGAGCCTTCAATCCGTACTTCCACCCCGGACGGGACCGGGATGGGCTGCTTGCCGATTCGAGACACGGCTGTCGCTCCTTTCCTTGAGTCCTGTCCGCTACCAGATGTAGGCGATGACTTCACCGCCGACGCCCTCTTTGCGGGCGCCCTTCTCGGTCATGACGCCTCGCGACGTCGAGATAACCGCGATGCCGAGCCCGCCGAGCACGCGGGGCAGCTCGTCCTTCTTCGCGTAGACGCGCAGGCCGGGCTTGCTGATCCGGCGGATGCCGGTGATCGTGCGCTCGCGCTTCGGGCCGTACTTCAGCACGACCTCGAGCGTGTCCTGGACCTCACCGGGGGTCACCCGGTAGTCCTCGATGTAGCCCTCTTCTTTCATGATGCGAGCGATCTCGACCAGCTTCTTGGACGAGGGCATGGTGGCCGAGGTCTTGAAGGCGGAGTTCGCGTTGCGCACCCGCGTCAACATGTCGGCAATGGGGTCTGTCATGCTCATGGTTCTCATATCCTCCTATGGATCGGGATGACTCCGACCCGACGGTTCGCGTAGGCCCGTGGCCGGCGCGCCTGTCGGGCGGATACTCTCGGCGTCGCCCTACCAGCTGGCCTTGCGCACGCCGGGGAGTTCGCCGCGGCTCGCAAGCTCGCGCACACAGATGCGGCACAGGCCGAAGTGACGGTAGTAGCCGCGCGGCCGACCGCAGCGGTTGCAGCGGTTGACGGCGCGCACTCCGAACTTCGGCGTCCGCTTCGCCTTGGCGATCATCGACTTCTTTGCCACTTGAAACCTCCTTGCCGCGGCACCGCGTCCGGTGCCGACCGGTAGAATCTATCGCTTGAACGGGAACGAGAACGCCTCGAGCAGCGCCTTCGCTTCCTCGTCTGTCTTCGCACTCGTCACGAATGTGATGTCCATGCCCCGGATGCGATCGACCTTGTCGTAGTCGACCTCGGGGAAGATGAGCTGCTCGGTCACGCCCATCGAGTAGTTGCCACGACCGTCGAAGGAGTTCGCGGACAGGCCGCGGAAGTCACGGATGCGGGGGATGGCCGTCGACATCAGGCGGTCGAAGAACTCCCACATCCGGTCACCGCGCAGTGTGACCTTGGCGCCGATGGGCATGTGCTGGCGGATCTTGAAGCCGGCGATTGACTTCTTCGCTCGGGTGACCATCGGCTTCTGGCCGGTCACTGTCGCCAGGTCGGCCATCGCCGAGTCGAGCTGCTTGATGTCGGCGGCCGCCTCCCCGACGCCCATGTTGACGACGATCTTCTCGAGGCGCGGGACCTCGTTGACGTTGCCGTAGCCGAACCGCTCCATGAGAGCGGGCACGACCTCGGCCTTGTACTGCTCCTTGAATCTGGGTGCCACCGGTTGTTACCTCCGTGTGTTCGGTGTGCGCCGGATTTCCGACCCGGCGCCCCGCGTCCGGGGCCTCCGGACGCGGGCTGTATGCGTGCTACTGATCGATGTCCTTGCCACACTTCTTGCACGTGCGGACGCGCGTGCCGTCCTCGCGCTTGCGGCCGACACGGGTCGCCTGGCCACAGCTCGGGCAGAGCAGCATCACATTGCTCACGTGGATGGTGCCCTCGATCTCGAGGATGCCACCCTTCGGCTGCTTCTGGGTCGCCCGCTGGTGCTTCTTGATCATGTTGACGTGTTCCACCACGAGGCGCTCCTTGTGGGGGTACACGCGCAGGACTCGGCTTTCCTTGCCCTTGTCCTTGCCGGCGATGACCTTGACCCGGTCGCCCTTGCGAATCGTCAATGACTTCGACATGTGCTGCGACCTCCTTACAGGACTTCGGGCGCCAGCGAGACGATCTTCATGTAGCGCCGGTCACGCAGCTCGCGTGCGACCGGGCCGAAGATGCGTGTACCCCGCGGGTTGCCCTGGTTGTCGATGACGACGGCGGCATTCTCGTCGAACTTGATGTAGCTGCCGTCCGGCCTGCGGATCTCCTTCTTCGTGCGCACGACCACGGCGCGGACGACGTCACCCTTCTTGACGTTGCCGTTGGGGATCGCCTCCTTGACCGTGCAGACGATCGTGTCACCGACGCGCGCGTAGCGGCGCTTGGAGCCGCCGAGCACCTTGATGCACAGCACCTGCCTCGCGCCCGAGTTGTCGGCCACCTTCAGCCGTGATTCTGCCTGGATCATCTCTTCCTCCGAAACCGCACTCGGCGTGTGAGAGGTGCGCCGGGGCGCACGTCGACAGCCGGGTTACCTACTTGGCCTTCTCAACGATCTCCACGAGGCGCCACCGCTTGAGCTTCGAGACCGGACGCGTCTCCATGATCTGGACGACGTCGCCGACCTGCGCGGCGTTCTCCTCGTCGTGGGCGTGGAACTTGGTGCTATGGGTCATCATCTTGCCGTACAGCGGGTGCCGCTTGCGCTCCTCGACCATCACGACGCACGTCTTGTCGGCGCCCGACGAGACGACCACGCCCTGGCGGGTCTTACGGCTGTTGCGTTCGCTACTCATGACGTTCCTCTCCACCGTGCCTATGACGCCGCTGCGTCACGCGACGCAGCGATCTCACGCGCGCGGAGCTCGGTGAGCAGACGCGCGATGTCCTTCTTGACGGCCTTGATCCTGCCCGGATTGTCGAGCTGGCCCGTGGCGAGCTGGAACCGGAGGTTGAACAGCTCGGCGCGTGCCTCCTTGACCTTTTCGGTCAGATCGGTGTCGGCCAGTCCCTTGATCTCTTCGGTCTTCATCTATGCCTCACCGCCACTGTCGGCTCGGGTCACGAACTTGCACTTGATGGGCAGCTTGTGTGCCGCAAGGCGCATCGCCTCCTTGGCGACCTCCTCGGACACGCCGGCGATCTCGAACATGATGCGTCCGGGCTTGACGACTGCCACCCACTTCTCGGGGCTGCCCTTGCCCGAGCCCATGCGGGTCTCGGCGGGCTTCTGCGTGACCGGCTTGTCGGGGAAGATGTTGATCCACACCTTGCCGCCACGCTTCATGTAACGGGTCATCGCGATACGGGCCGCCTCGATCTGGCGGTTCGTGATCCAGGCGGGCTCGAGGGCCTTCAGTCCGAAGTCACCGTACTGGACCTCGGTACCACCCTTGGCCATCCCCTTGCGGGACCCGCGTTGCACCTTGCGGTGCTTCACTCGCTTGGGCAGCAGCATCTCTACGATCTCCCTCCGCGGTCATCGCGGCGGGGACGAGCCGGGCGGTCCGTCTCGGGAGACGGAAGCTCCTGGCCCGGCAGAACCTCGCCGCGGTAGATCCATACCTTCACGCCGATGGCACCCATCGTGGTGCTGGCGGTCGCAGTGCCGTAGTCGATCTTGGCGCGCAGCGTGTGCAGCGGCACGCGGCCCTCTCGGTACCACTCGCGGCGGCCCATCTCCGCGCCGCCGAGGCGGCCCGAGCACTGGATCCGGATGCCGAGAGCGCCGCTCTTCATCGCCGAAGCGACGGCCTTGCGCATCGCGCGGCGGAAAGCCACGCGACCCACGAGCTGCTCGGCTACGCTCTGCGCGACGAGCGTCGCGTCGAGCTCGGGCCGCTTGATCTCGATGATGTTGACCGCAACGGTCGAACCCGTCATCTTCTCGAGGTCCTTGCGCAGCGCGTCGACCTCGGAGCCCTTCTTGCCGATGACGATCCCGGGACGCGCGGTCCACAGGTCGACCACCAGCTTGTCGCCCTTGCGCTCGATCTCCACGCGGGAGACCGCGGCGCGGCGGAGGCGCTCAAGCAGATACTCGCGGACCTCGAGGTCCTTCTGGAGTGTCTCGCTGTAGTCCTTGCCGGCGTACCAGCGGGAACGCCACTGCTCGGTGATGCCGAGACGGAACCCTACGGGATAGACTTTCTGACCCACGGCTCTACGCCTCCTCTCGCTGCTTGACGACGACGGTGATGTGGCTCGTGCGCTTGTCGATACGGAACGCGCGGCCCTGGGCGCGCGGACGGATGCGCTTCAGAGTCGGACCCTCGTCGACGAACGCGGTGGAGACGTACAGGTCGTCTCGCCGGATCTTCAGGTTCTTCTCGGCGTTGGCCGCAGCGCTCAGCAGCACCTTCTCCACGACCTCGGCGGCGGCGCGAGGTGTGAACCTGAGGATGGCGGCGGCCTCCTCCACGGACTTGCCGCGGATGAGATCGACGACGAGGCGGGCCTTGCGCGGGCTCACCCGCACGTAGCGTGCAACAGCTCTCGTTTCCATCTTCTACCTCTTGCCCTTCTTGTCGGCCGCGTGACCGCGGAACGTCCGCGTCGGCGCGAACTCGCCGAACTTGTGACCGACCATCGACTCGGTGACGTAGACCGGCACATGCTTGCGCCCGTCATGGACGGCGATGGTGTGACCGACCATCTCCGGGAAGATGGTGGACGCACGCGACCACGTCTTGATGACCTTCTTCTCGCCGGCCTCGTTCATGGCGTGGATCCGCCCGATCAGCCGCGGTTCGACGTAGGGCCCCTTCTTCAGACTTCTGCTCATCGTGTACTCCAGCTCCCTTTCCAGCCCGCTACTTCTTGCGGCGGCGGATGATCAGACGGTCGGACGCCTTGCCCTTCTTGCGCGTGCGGTGTCCCTTGGTCGGGACGCCCCACGGGCTCACGGGGTGACGGCCGGCAGTCTTGTTCTTGCCTTCGCCACCGCCGTGCGGGTGGTCGACCGGGTTCATCGCGGTACCGCGGACGGTCGGGCGCACGCCCTTCCACCGGTTGCGGCCCGCCTTGCCGATCGAGATGCCCTCGTGCTCGGCGTTGCCGACGGTGCCCACGGTCGCGCGGCAGGTCAGCAGCACCTTGCGCATCTCGGTAGAGGGCATGCGAAGGATCGCGTAGTCGCCCTCCTTGGCCATCAGCTGGGCCGAGGTGCCGGCCGAGCGCGCCATCGCGGCACCCTTACCGGGCTGCATCTCGATGGCATGCACTACGGTACCGGTCGGGATCTCGCCCAGAACGAGCGCGTTACCCGGCTTGATGTCCGCACCGGTGCCCGACATGACCGTGTCGCCGACCGAAAGCTTCTGCGGCGCGAGGATGTAGCGCTTCTCCCCGTCCGCGTAGTGCAGCAGCGCGATGCGCGCCGAGCGGTTCGGGTCGTACTCGATCGTCGCGACCTTGGCGGGAACACCGTCCTTGTTCCGCTTGAAATCGATGCGGCGGTAGCGGCGCTTGTGGCCTCCACCCTGGTGCCGCGTCGTGATACGGCCCTTGTTGTTGCGCCCGCCCTTCTTGGGGAGCGGCTCGAGCAGCGACTTCTCCGGGGTGGAGGTCGTGATGTCGGCGAAGTCCGACACCGTCTGGAACCTCCGACCCGGTGAGGTCGGCTTATACCTCTTGAGTCCCATCATCTCTCCTTCCGTCCGATTGCCGGTCCGCCTGGGACAGGCGCGCCTCGTTCAGCACGCGGCGGTTCCGACGCCGGACTACCACGGTGCCGGGCGGCTCCATCCCGCCTCCTGCGGGTGCCCGGGTCACCTTCCTCCAGTGAGGCTTACGCTCAGCCCTCGAAGAGCTCGATCGAGTCGCCCTCTTTGAGGGTCACGACCGCCTTCTTCCACGAACGCGTCTTGCCCGCGCGGTAGCGCAGGCGACGAGGCTTGCCCGCCACGTTCATGGTGTTGACCTTCTCGACCGTCACACCGAAGATCTCGGTCACCGCGTCGGCGATCTGCGGCTTGGTGGCACGCTTGTCCACCTCGAAGGTGTAACGGTTCTGCGCGATCATGTCGTAGGACTTCTCCGACACGATCGGACGCACGATGATATCACGCGGGTCACGGTTCAGCATCATGCCAGTACCTCCTCGAGCCAGGTGAGAGCCGGCCGCGTGAAGAGCACGGCGGTGTTGTCTACCAGGTCGTACGTGTTGGCCTCAGACGCGGTGATGGCCCGCACCTTCGGCAGGTTGCGCAGCGAGAGCAGCGCGTTGACGTCGTCGTTGGCCACGACGACGGTCACCCGGCCGTCGATGCCGAGCGTCGCGAGCGCCTCGGCGGCACGCTTGGTCGACGGCTCGTCGAGCCCGAAGGCGTCGATGACGTAGAGGACGCCCTCAGCGGTCTTGGCCGAGAGCACCGAGCGCATCGCGAGCTTGACCACCTTGTTCGGGACCTTGAACCCGTAGCTGCGCGGGTGCGGACCGAAAACCACGCCGCCGCCCTTCCACTGGGGCGCGCGGATGGTGCCGGCGCGAGCGCGGCCGGTGCCCTTCTGGCGCCACGGCTTGCGACCACCGCCGGACACGTTGCCGCGCGTCTTCGTGCTATGGGTGCCGGCACGGCGAGCGGCCATCTGGCTGCGGACCACCTGATGCACGGCGAAGGTGTGGGGCTCGATACCGAACACGGCATCGGCGAGCTCGACAGTGCCCACCTTCGTGCCGGTCGTGTTCTTCACTTCTAGCGTTGCCATCGTTTCTATACTCCTTGAGAAGACGGTATCTGCCGGCGCCGGGCCGGTCTTAGGCCGACCGGATGGTGAGCAGGGCACCCTTGGCCCCGGGCACTGCACCCTTGACGAGCAGAAGGTTCTGCTCGGTGTCTACCTTCACGACGTCGAGGTTGCGGACGGTCACCGTCTCGGAACCCATGTGCCCGGCCATCTTCGAACCCTTGAAGATCCGCGACGGCGTGGACGCCTGGCCCACCGAACCGGTCGCGCGATGGAAGTGCGAGCCGTGCCCGCCGGGACCACCGCGGAAGTTGTGCCGCTTCATGACGCCGGCAAAACCCTTGCCCTTGCTGGTGCCGGTCACGTGCACCGATCCGATGCCTTCGAACATGGCAACGGAGAGCTCCTCGCCGACCTTGACCTCGTCGCCTTCCTCGAGGCGCACCTCGTGGATGTAGCGGCGCGGCGTCACACCCGCCTTGGCGAAGTGACCGGCGCGGGGCTTGTTGACCTTGGACTCCTTCATGTCGCCGAACGCGAGCTGCGCGGCGGCGTACCCGTCCCGCTTCACTGTCTTGACCTGGCTGACCACGCAGGGTCCGGCCTCGATCACGGTGACCGGAACGAGCTCGTCGTTCTCGCTCCAGACCTGGGTCATGCCCAGCTTCCGTCCCAACAGCGTCGTTACCATGTGCTCTCCGTCCTCCGTGCGGTCTTGGGCCACGTGTGGGCGCGCCTCGTGCGCAACCCGTCCCAGCGGACCGCTTCGTCTGTCACCGCGGCGGGCGTACCCGCTGCGGGCGATACACTGCTACAGCTTGATCTCGATATCCACGCCGGCCGGCAGGTCGAGCCGCATGAGCGAGTCGACCGTCTTGGCAGTGGGCTCAAGGATGTCGATGAGGCGCTTGTGCGTCTTCATCTCGAAGTGCTCCCGGCTGTCCTTGTTCACGTGCGGCGAACGGATCACGCAGTACAGATTGCGCTCCGTTGGCAGCGGGATGGGGCCCGAGACCTTCGCGCCGGTCTTCTGCGCGGTGTCGACGATCATCTTCGTCGACTGGTCGACGATCTCGTGATCGTAGCCCTTCAGCCGGATCCTGATCTTCTGGTTCGCCAACTCTCAACCCTCCGTTAAGAAACGAGTCGCCTCGGTTACTTCAGTATCTTGGTGACGCGGCCCGAGCCGACGGTGCGCCCGCCCTCGCGAA
>JBBIIC010000019.1:24936-48421 GCA_037446725.1 Actinomycetota bacterium | reverse complement strand
CTCCGGACGTGGTCGATGACGCGCTCCATCATACCCGAGCCCGCCGGCGTCGGACCTACCAGACCATCCAGAATGCGATGACGACCGGCAGCACGTTGTACGCGCCGTGCAGCGAGATGGCCGGCAGCAGCGTCTCGCGTGTCCGCGCCAGCCACCCGCAGGCCACACCGAGCGCGAACAGCGGCACGAACAGCCAGAGCGTCATGTGGTAGAGGGCGAACAGCGCTGCCGAGAGGGCGATCGCGAGGCGCCAGTCCCACCGCGCGGCAAACGCCGACTGGAGCACGCCCCGGAACACGACCTCCTCGACCAGCGGTGCCACGATGACGACGAGCGCGACAGAAAGCAGCAACCCCCAGACAGTCGGTCCGAAGACCTCGGTGAGGTCGGCGACCTCGCGCACCGGCGGGTCCCACCCGAACTCCTGAACGAGCGCTCCGTAGCCCCACGCGCCGACACGGACGACGAAGAGCATCCCCACGACGAGCGCGGTTGCTTCGAGGCGCGACTTGAGCGACACACCCGATGTGCGCAGGCGGAACGCTTCGGCGACGCCCAGACCCCTGCGCCAGGCGAGCGCGCACAGGACGGCCGCCTGGACGGCGTAGAAGCCGAAGAGCACCGCCACGCGGGCGAAGACCTGGGCGTCGGAGCTCAATCCCTGCACGGCAGCGCTCGTCATGAGCGCGTCCTTGCCGAGAAACGCGACGAGGAGCACGGCGAGCAGGAGCCACGCCTCGAGGAGCGTCCACTCGGGAGCCGGTGCGGCCGAGGCCGCCCCGGCTGGGCGGGTGCGCGTGCGCGCCGCCGGAGCAGGGCGCGGCGTGGCGGCCGGAGGAGCGGGCGCTCCCTCGGCAGCCCGCGCGATGATCGCGCCGGTGCCGCACACCTTCGCGCACGCGAGGCAGCCGTCACACGTCTCCCAGTTCACGAACAGGTAGCTCGGCCCGACCCTCAGCGCGCCCGGACCGCACGCCGGCACGCACTTCCCGCAGTGGTCGCACAGCGACGCGTCGAGCGTGAGGGGGATGCGCGACGGCCCCACGGGGCTACCCGCCGGTGGACGGGGTGCCGGACGGCGGCTGTCCCGTCTCGAGGACGCGCACGAGGTCTTCCTCGGTGAGGACCGGGACGCCGAGCGCGAGCGCCTTGTCGTACTTGCTGCCGGCGTCTTCTCCGGCCACGACGAACGAGGTCTTCCTGCTCACCGACCCGGTGACCTTTGCGCCGAGCTCCTTGAGGGCAGCCCCCGCCTCGTCGCGCGTGAAGCGCGCGAGCGCGCCGGTGAGCACGAAGGTCAGACCGGCAAGCGTCTGCGCGCGAGAGCGCTCCGTGCGCTCCTCGGCCAGCTGGACTCCCCGCTCGCGCAACCGCTCGACGAGCGCACTGTTGTCGGGGTTGACGAAGAACGCCCGGATGCTCGCAGCGATCACCGGGCCGACGCCTTCGACCCGCGCGACCGGGTCGGCGGCGAGCGCGGCCGCGACGGTGGCGCCACCCTCGCCCGCGACCGGAGGCTCGACCGCGGCCGCCTGCGCGAGGGCGTCAAGCGAGCCGAACTCGGCGGCCAGCACCTCGGCGACGATCGAACCGACGTGCCGGATGCCGAGCCCGAAGAGCACACGCGCGAGCGGGCGCGTGCGGGAGGAGTCGATGGCGGCAGCGAGCTTCGCGGCGACGACCGGGCCCAGCACCACGGGCGAGCCATCCTTCTTCAAGCGGCCCATGTCGAGCGAGGCAAGGGTCTCCTCGGCGAGGACGTAGAAGTCAGAGACGTCGTGCAGCAGGTCGTTTTCGACGAGCCGCGTGATGATCTCGGCACCCATGCCGTCGATGTCCATCGCTCCACGGCTCGCCCAGTGCCCGAGCCGCTCGAGGCGCTGCGCGGGACAGGCGACGTTGGTGCAGCGCGTGACCGCCTCACCCTCCGGGCGCCACACCGGGCCGCCGCACGACGGGCACTCGGCGGGCATGCGCCACTCGCGCGCATCGGGGGGCCGCATGCCGATGACCGGGCCGACCACCTCGGGAATGACGTCGCCGGCCTTGCGCACGACGATCGTGTCGCCGACGCGCACGTCTTTGCGGCGCACCTCGTCTTCGTTGTGGAGCGTGGCGCGCGCGATGGTCGATCCCGCGACGGTCACCGGATCGAACTCGGCGAGCGGCGTGAGCGCTCCCGTGCGCCCGACCTGCACGCGGATCTCGCGCAGGACGGTCGTCTTCTCTTCGGGCGGGAACTTGAACGCGATCGCCCAGCGAGGCGACTTCGCGGTGTAGCCGAGCTCCTCCTGCAGCGCGAAGGAGTCGACCTTGACCACCACGCCGTCGATCTCGTAGGGCAGATCGTCGCGCTTCTCGGCCGCACCCGCGCAGTAGGCACGCACCTCCTCCGGGCTCGCGCACGTCACGACGTCTGGGTTGACGTGAAAGCCCGCAGCGCGCAGCCACGCGAGCGCCTCGCTCTGGCGAGCGAGCCCGAGACGCCGTGGCTCGACGACCTGGTAGAGGAAGGTCGCCAGATCACGCGAGGCGGTGACCGCCGGGTCCTTCTGGCGCACGGCGCCGGCCGCGGCGTTGCGGGGGTTGGCGAAGGGCGGCAGGCCCGCGTCCTCGTTGGCCTCGTTCAGCCGCTCGAAACTCGCTTTGGGCATGTAGACCTCGCCTCGCACCTCGACCGTGCCGCCCGGCACGAGCTCGGCGGCGGCGAGCAGGCGCAACGGCACGTCGCGGATCGTGCGCACGTTGGCGGTCACTTCCTCGCCCGTCCTACCGTCACCCCGCGTGGCGGCGCGCTCGAGCACGCCGTCGGCGTAGGTGAGCGCGAGCGAGGAGCCGTCAATCTTGAGCTCGCACACGAACGCACACTCCCGCTCGCCAACCGCCTCGCGCACGCGGGCAAGCCAGGCGTCGAGTTCCGCGAGGTCCATCGCGTTGTCGAGCGAGTACATGCGCTGGGAGTGGACGACCGGCTCGAACGTCGCGGTGGGCGCGGTGCCGACGCGCTGCGTCGGGGAGTCGGGCGTCACGAGCTCCGGCCACGACTCCTCGATCTCGCGCAGCTCGCGCACAAGGGAGTCGTACGCGGCGTCGGAGACCTCCGGGGCGTCGAGCGCGTAGTAGCGGTAGTCGTGGTGCGCGATCTCGCGCCGCAGTGCTTCGGCGCGTTCGGAGGCGGCCGCGCGATCGGCGGGGACGGGGGCCACGGCCGCCCCGCTACTCCTCGGCCTTGAGCCGCTGGACGTGGACGTCGCCCATCGAGTAGACAATGGTCTCCGGGACGAACCGGTTCAACCGCTCGGCCTCGTAGATCCACACGTCGGTGAGCGTCACCTTGAAGTAGACCCCGCCCTCGGACGCATGGGGCTCGACGGTCACCTCGTTCGCGAGGTAGGCGCGCAGGTCCGTCTCGATGTAATAGGTGAAGACGCGCGCGGCGTCCCGGTACTCGTTGTAGAGCGCGAGGCGCTTCTCCGCCTCGTACATGTCCAGCTCATCGATGCTGTCCATACCACCCGCCCCTCATTCGTCGTCTTCCCGCGAAGCAGCCGCGCCGCCTCGCCATGGTGGTCATGCTGGCTGGTCTGCCAGCGACACGAGGTGCACGTTGCCCCATGCGCCGAGGTGGCCCTCGACGGTGGCGAGCACGCCGAGCACGCCGTGGACGTGACGCGCGGCCTCGACGGCGCGCTCGATGTCGGCGGGCTCGCGCACGCGGTTGGCGAGCGCGGTCGCGACCGCGTCGGCGAGCGCGCCGTTGCGCGCAAGCACGGTCACCGCATCGGCGGAACCGAACGACTGCGAGTGCCCGACGACACCTGAGGACGTGCAGACCGCGACCGGCTGAAGCCCGGCCTTGACCGTGATGCCGAGGCCCTTGACCCCCGAGTCGCCCGCCCACAGGGCGACCGTGCGGTCTTCGGTGCCCATCAGGTAGATGTCGCCGCCGTTCTCGACGATGACCTCGGGTGAGACCTCGGCGAGCCCTCGGGCGACATACTCGGCGATCGCGCCGGCCACCGCGGCCATCGGGCCGACACGGGCGACCTGGCCCGCCTCGGACATCCGACGCACGATCTCAGGCGCGCTTTCAGGCACATCGATCGGGGTCAGCGTCTCCCGGAAGTATGGATGAGCCCTGATGAAGCGCTCAATCTCCCAGCGAGCGCGCACAACGAGGTCCTCGGCGAGATCGGTCAGGTCGCGCCCGGCGCACACCTGAAGATCGGTCTCCTTGATGGCGACCTCGAAGCATGCGAGCCCGGGCGGCTGAGCGGTCCGCCGGTATGTACGGGGTTCGAAGGTCATGACCCTATCTTCGCCGCGCCGGCGCGGGGGCGCAAGCGGATCGAGCACGACGGAGGCGTATCGCCGGCCACCACGGGCGAGACCCGCATGGCCCTGGCAACACCTGGCATGGCAGCGGTATAGTCGAACGGTGGCCGGCGTCCTGGGGAGATGCCATGCGCGAGATTCTCGCAACCTGTGTCGAGCTCGACACGCTCGCCGTTTCGACCTACCGCACGCTCGCTGCGCACTGTGCCGATCCCGACCTCGCGGCCGTCTTCGAGAGACTCGCCGCCGAGGAGGAGTCCCACGTCGGCTGGTGGCGCGAGTTGCTCGACGCATGGGACCAGGGACTCATCCCCGACGTCATCAACGATCCGGAGTCTCTACTGGAGGACCTGCGGCAGGTCCGCGACGACATCGCGAACTCCATGCCCGACGACATCGCGTCGCTTACTCCCGCCGAGATGGTCGAGCTCGCCGCGCACCTCGAGTTCTTCATGCTCGACCCGGTCTTCGCTGAACTGCTTGAGCTCACCGAACCGGGCGGCACCGGGCATCACCGCGATGCCTACGCCCGCCACGTCGAGCAACTCGTATCGGCGATCGAGCGCAACAGTTCGACCGACCCGCTCGCCCGCTTCCTCGCGCGCGTGCTCAAGCGCGCGCTGCGCGACAACGTGATGCTCGCCGCGTACGCCACGCACGACCCGCTGACAGGTCTGTTCAACCGCAGAGGCCTCATCAGTCACCTCAAACAGTGGGTGTCGTGGGCCTACCGCTACGAGCGCCCCCTCATGGTGCTGCTCATCGACGTCGACGAGTTCAAACGCGTCAACGACGAGCACGGCCATGCGGTCGGCGACCACGCGCTCGAGTGCATCACGGATGCGCTGCGCACCTCGATACGGAAGAGCGACCTGATCGCACGGTATGGCGGCGACGAGTTCGCGATCGTCGCGCCCGAGACAGACGCCGAGGAGTATGGGGCGCTCGCACACCGCATACTCACGGCGGTCAGGAACATCCACTGCCCGGACTGGGACGGGGTGCGGGTCCCGCTCTCCGTGAGCATCGGAGGATCGGTGCTCACGCCGCGCGGCACCCACTCCGAGCGAGCGGTGGACTCGGTGCTCGCAGGGGCGGACTCGAGCCTGTACGAGGCGAAGAACAGCGGGCGCGACCGAGCGGGCTGGCCTGTCCTGGTTACCGGCGCTGAGGCGGGCGGATAAGGACTCCGTCGGCGAGCTCACCCGCGTGATAGCTCGA
Source organism: Actinomycetota bacterium (assembly GCA_037446725.1). Taxonomy (GTDB): domain Bacteria; phylum Actinomycetota; class Coriobacteriia; order Anaerosomatales; family SLCP01; genus JBBIIC01. Next base: position 42,865 of record JBBIIC010000019.1, on the reverse strand, counting down.
GCGCACGAACGGGGCGGCTGAGACGCCCTCGAAACCGAGCCCGAGCGCGTGCTCGGCGAGCTGATCGAAGACGCCCGGCTCGACGAACTCGGCGACGGGCAGGTGACCCGAGCTCGGCCGCAGGTACTGGCCGAGCGTGAGCAGGTCGCAGCCTGCTTCGCGCAGGTCGCGCATCACCTCGATCACCTCAGCCTGCGTCTCCCCCAGACCCAGCATGAGACCCGACTTCGTCGGTACCGGGTCCCGGCCTGTCTCGGCGCAGCGCTCCTTCACGCGCGCGAGCACGTCGAGGCTGCGGCGGTAGTCGGCGCCCGGACGGACGTCCCCGTAGAGCCGCTGGACCGTCTCGAGGTTGTGGTTGAAGACGTCGGGCGCTGTGTCGACCACCGCGTCGACGCTCTCGCGCCGACCGGCGAAGTCGCTCGTGAGGACCTCGACCTTCGCTTCGGGCATCGCCTCGCGCAGCGCCTCGATGACCGCCACGAAGTGAGCGGCGCCGCCGTCCGCGACGTCGTCGCGCGTCACGGTCGTCACGACGACGTGGGTGAGCCCCATGCGGCGCGCGGCCTCGGCAACACGCGCCGGCTCGTCCGGGTCGAGCGGCTCTGGCGTGCGCGTGTCGACAGCGCAGAACCGGCAGGCGCGCGTGCACGCGTCACCCATGATCAGGAACGTTGCCGTGCCGCTCGCGTAGCACTCGCCGCGGTTCGGGCACTTCGCGCTCTGGCAGACGGTGTTCAGCCGCAGCTCCCCGAGAAGCCCCTCGACAGCCGCCGCGCGGCCGGGTGTGGCGAGCGGGCGGCGGAGCCACCCGGGAAGGCGCTCGGTGGCGGTGTCGTGGGTATACGTCATGCCCCTGCTCCCCGACCCGCGGCTCAGCACCCGCACTTGCCGGCCGCATCGAGGGCCGCGAGCTTGACGACCTCGCTCACCGTCGGGTGCGCGTGGACGGTCTCGGCGAGCTGACGCACGCCGAGACCATGCCGCATCGCGACCGCTATCTCGTGGATGATCTCGACGGCATGAGGGCCGACGATCTGGCAGCCCACGATGCGTCCCGTGCCCTTCTCGGCGACCACCTGCACGAACCCGTCTGCCTCGCCTTCACCCAGAGCCTTACCGTTTGAGGAGAACTTGGCGACCGCCTGCACCGCGTCGATGCCGCGCTCCTTCGCCGAGTCGCGCGACGAACCGACGACGGCCGCCTCAGGGAAGGTGTAGACGCACGCGGGAATGCAGTCGTAGCGCACCGACTCGAGATGGGGAGAGGCCCCGACCGTGTGCAACTCGGCGACCGCGTTGCGGGCGGCCGCAACACCCTCCTCCTCGGCGACGTGCGCGAGCATCATCCCGCCGATCAGGTCCCCGATCGCATACACACCGGACACGTTCGTCCGGAAGTACTCGTCGACCTTCACGGCCGCGCGGTCCATCTCGATGCCGGCCTCCGGGTAGCCGAACCCGGCCGAGTTCGGGATGCGACCAGGGGCGCTCATGACGATGTCCGCCTCGAGCGACCCCCCGCTGCGCAGCGTGGCGCGGACGCGGTCGCCATGCTGTTCGACGGCCTCCACCGCATCACCGAGTTGGAAGCGCACACCCATCTCCTCGAGTGCCGTCTGCGTGCTCTTAACCACACGGCGGTCGTTGCCGGGCAGAATCTGCTCCATGAGCTCGACGACCGTCACCGTGCTGCCGAATGCGGCGTACGCGCACGCGAACTCGAGCCCGATCACTCCGCCGCCCACAATTACGATCTCGGCGGGGATGCTGCCGAGCGAGACGGCGTCGTCACTCGTCCACACGCCGGACAGCGAGTGGTCGATCGTGGGGAGCCGGAACGGCACCGAGCCAGTGGCAAGGATGACGGCGTCTCCGGTGATGCGCTCGGCCCCCGAGCCATCGGCAAGAACCACCCCGACCTCGAGCGGCGCGACGAGCCGGCCTTCCCCGTACAACACGCGCACCTTCAGCCGCTTCGCGGTGCTCTCGACCTGGCCGACGAGCTCGTCGACCACGCCCTCTTTGCGTTCGCGCAGGCGGTCGACGTCGACGGTGGCGACGGACGCATCGAGGCCGAACCGGGCCGCGTGGCGCGTGTCGGCGACGATGTGCGCCGAGCGCAGGATCGTCTTGCTAGGGATGCATCCCCAATTCAGACACGTCCCGCCGAGCCGCTCCCGCTCGACGAGCACGACCTCGGCCCCGAGACGCGCGGCCTCGAACGCGGCAGCATACCCTCCCGGACCCCCGCCCAGCACCACGATCCTCATCGGTCCTCCTCGACACCCGCGCACGTGCAGCGCATTCTAGCACCTGCGCGTTTCGAACGGTCGCTGCCTGCGCACGTCCTGCGCGATGAGCGGCGAGCGGGTACGATATGCCTGAGCGGGATGACCGGGAGGGGCACCATGTGCCAGTTCTGCGTGCACCACGGCGAGGGCGAGAAGTGGTACCTGCAGGCGGAGAACTACGCCGCCGATCTCGAGAGCGATCTCGCGCGGCGCGGTTACGTCGTCTCGTTCATCAGCGACTTCGAGGAGAACCGCACGAAGATCCGCGCCGGCCTGACCGCATTGCGGTTCGTGCCGAAGGCCGTCGCCGACCCGATGCGCGAGCGCGTGTCCCGGCACATGCAAGTCAACCACTTCGGGCAGCCGGTTCCGATCGAAGAGTGCGAACGCATCGTCGAGATGGCCACGAGCGTCGTCCGCATCCCGTGCTTGTGCCGCGGACAACGTGACGCCGAGGAGGGCGTCTGTCTCGTCACCACCGTCCGCCCCGTCGACGACGTGCTTGCCGAGGGCTGGTCCTCGTATGCCGACGGGCCGGATGTCTCGGCGTTCGAGCGCCTCGACAAGGAAGGAACGCTCGCCGCGTTGCGGGAGTGCGAGCGGCGCGGGCTTGCCCACACGGTCTGGACGTTCAAGACGCCGTTCATCGCCGCCATCTGCAACTGCGACGTGCCGAGCGGATGCATGGCGATGAACCTCACGCTCAAGCACGGTGTGAAGCTCATGTGGAAGGGCGAATGGGTCGCGTGCCTCGCCGAGGAGTCGTGCACCGCGTGCGGAGCGTGCGTGCCCGCATGCCCGTTCAACGCGCTCTCGCGGCCGCGCTCCGGCGGCCCGGTCGTGCTCGACCAGCAGGCGTGTTGGGGCTGCGGGACCTGCCGGGCGTCGTGCGCGAACGACGCACTCTCGCTGGCCGACCGCCGCTCGGTTCCCCTCGTCGCCGCGAGCTGGTAGAGCCGGCGGACTCGGCTCCCGCTCGACAGCTCCCTCCGCTTCCTCCGTATCTCCACAGCGCATCGCGCCGTACCCACGGGCGACATGGGTATAGGCTCTATGACGGGGGGTGTGCGCCCTCCCCTTCTGTGTGTCACGGATCCCGGCGATCGATTGGAGGCTGCGCATGAAGAAAAGGGAGTTACTGCGCGTCAACATGTCGGACCTGAGCGTTTCGCGAGAACCGCTGCCTAATGGATGGCGCCGCTACGGCGGCCGGGCCCTGACTGACGCCATCGTGTTCTCTGAGGTGCCGGCTGACGCCGACCCGCTCGGTCCGCACAACGTCCTCGTCTTCTCGCCGGGCCTGCTCGGCGGAACGAGCGCCCCGAACGGCGGCCGCCTGTCGGTCGGCGCGAAGAGCCCGCTCACCGGCGGCATAAAGGAGTCGAACGCCGGCGGCCAGGCAGCACACGCGCTCGCACGCATCGGCATCGCGGCCGTCATCGTGAGCGGCAAGCCCGCCGACCCGGCCGCCCGGTACTGCCTCGTCATCGAGGCCGACGGCTCGGCCACGCTGGAGCGCGTCGACTCATGGGCAGGGCTCGGCAACTATGAGTTGGCCGACGAAATCGCGAAGACGCGCCCGGAGGGCGACCGGTACTCGACCATCCAGAACGGACCCGCGGGTGAGGCCGGCGCCAAGGCAGCGGGCATCGCCGTTTCCGACCCGAAGGGCTATCCCAACCGCTTCGCGGGCCGCGGAGGCCTCGGCGCGGTGATGGGCAGCAAGGGCCTGAAGGCCATCGTCGTCTCGGACAAGGGCCTGCCCTACACCGAGCACGCCGACAAGGAGGCCTTCCAGGCGGCTATCAAGCGCTTCGCTTCCGCTCTCAAGGAGCACGCAGTCACCGGTCAGGCGCTGCCCGCGTATGGGACCAACGTGCTCACGAACATCCTTTCCGAGGCAGGCGGATTGCCGACCCGCAACTTCTCGGAGGGCTCGTTCGAGCACGCCGACGACGTCGGTGGCGAGCGCCAGGCCGAGACGATCAAGGCCCGTGGCGGACACGAACACCACGGCTGCCACACCGGCTGCACCATCCAGTGCTCCCGGTACTGGATGGACAAGGACGGCCACTACAAGACCAAGGGTCCGGAGTACGAGACTGTCTGGTCGATGGGTGCGGACTGTGGCATCGGCGACCTCGACGAGATCGCCGAGCTCGACCGCGCCTGCGGCGACCTGGGCCTGGACACCATCGAGATGGGAGCCACGCTCGCCGTCTACATGGACTCCGGCAAGATCGCGTTCGGCGATGGCAAGGGCGCGCTTGACGCGCTCATGAGCGGCGCGACCGGCGGGGAGCCGGGCAAGGTACTCTGGGACGGCGCGCTTGCTACAGGCAAGGCGTTCGGTGTGGAGCACATCCCGGTCGTCAAGGGCCAGGCGCTGCCCGCGTACGACCCGCGCCCGGTCATGGGCATCGGCGTCACGTACGCGACCTCGACGATGGGGGCCGACCACACCGCCGGCTACACCATCACCGCCAATATCTTGAGCGTCGGCGGAAACGTCGACCCCCTCAAGCCTGACGGACAGGCCGAGCTCTCCAAGAACCTTCAGATCGCGACCGCGATGCTCGACAGCGTGGGGCTCTGCATCTTCGTCGCGTTCGCCGTGCTGGACATCCCGGATGCGTTCACCGCGATCCACGACATGGTGCAGGCGCACACCGGTGACGAGTGGGACGCCGACGCACTGATGCAGCTGGGTAAGGAGACGCTCGTCTTCGAGCGGCTCTTCAACGAGAAGGCCGGCTTCACCGCGGCCGACGACCGGCTGCCCGAGTTCTTCAAGAAGGTGCCGCTTCCGCCCCACAACATCGTCTTCCAGGTTTCCGACGAAGACCTCGACAGCGTGTTCGATTGGGTGCCGGAGACAGCCAAGGAGATGGGTCTGGTATAGGTCTTGCCGGAGCGGGTACGGCGCGTCAGCCGTACCCGCTCCGCTCACCGCGTGAAGGATCCCGGTCATGCAGATCGACGTCGCCCTGTTCGCATACCTCTCGAAGTTCCAGCCCGACGGGGCCTCGGGCCGCGGGGCGCGTGCGTTCGACGTGCCTGACGGCGCGACCGTCGGTGACGTGATCGAGATGCTGGAGCTGCCCGACGAACCGCGCGTGGTCTTCGTCAACAGCAAGCACGCGACTGACGACTCGGTGCTCTCCCCCGGAGACCGCCTCGCAATCTTCCCGCCGGTCGCAGGCGGCTAGCGATGGTTCGGCCGGACGCGAACACCTGCCCTCCAGCTCTCGAGCCGACCGACGACCCTGCTCTGCGGGCACGCCTCGCGGCCTCACACGTCGCGATCATCGGCTGCGGAGGCCTCGGCAGCAACGCCGCCCTGATGCTCGTGCGTTCGGGTGTCGGCCGTCTCACATTGGTCGACTTCGATGTGGTCGAGGTCGGCAATCTGAACCGCCAGATGTTCTTCCGCGACCAGATCGGCTGCCCCAAGGCCGAAGCGCTCGCCGAGACGCTACGCCGGGTCGCGCCGGACGTTGAGCTCGCCATCGTCCACGAGTGCATGACTCCCGACAACCTTCTGGCGACAGTACAAGACGCCGACGTCGTCATCGAGGCCGTCGACCGTGCCGAGGCGAAAGCCATGATCGCCAACGTGCTCTGCACCGAAGCCCCTGACCTGCCGCTCGTCAGCGCGTCGGGGCTCGCCGGTGTAGCGCCCGCCAACGAAGTGGTCACAGAGCGCGTGGGCGAGCACTTCTACCTCGTCGGGGACTGCCGCAGCGACGTCCGCGACGGGCTGCCGCTGCTCGCCTCGCGGGTGATGGTCGCCGCTGCGCACCAGGCGCACGCGGCCATCCGCATCCTGCTCGGCTACGAGGAGCCGTAGCGCGGCAGCGGGCGGCGCGTGGCTTCGGCACTGCTACCGCTACGCGACCCCCGCGCCCTCCAGGATGCGGACGACCGCCTCATCGGCGCCGAGCGGCATGATGTGCACACCGTCGGCAATCTCGCGCATCGCTCGCACCTGCTCGGTCGCCAACCGCACCGACTCCTCGAACGGGTCGCTCGCTCTCCGGATACGGTCGGCCAGGGCGTCGGGGACCATGAGGCCGGCCAGCCGCGTGTTGATGAAGTCGATGACGCGGGGGCTCTTGAGTAGCAGGATGCCGGCGATCACCTTCACGCCGTGCGGCCGCCACACCTCGACCGCCTCGGCGAACCGCTCCACGTCCATGATGGCTTGCGTCTGGAAGAATCGCGCTCCGGCCTCGATCTTTCTCACGGCGCGCATCGACTGGATGTCGAACGGCTCCGCTTCGGGGAAGGCCGCCGCGCCGATGTAGAAGTCGGTGGCGCCGACCATCTCCCGGCCGAGCATGTCGCGACCCTCGTTCATGCCGGACGCGATCTCGATGAGCTGCGTGGAGTCGAGGTCAAAGACGCCCTTGGCCTGGGGGTGGTCGCCGCCGCGCGGGTCGTCGCCAGTGACTATCAGCACGTCCTGCAGCCCGAGGGTGGCGGCTGCGAGCAGGTCGGACTGGAGCGCGAGCCGGTTTCGGTCACGGCAGGTCTGCTGGAAGATCGGCTCGTATCCAGCTTCGAGCACCGCTCGAGAGGCGGCCAGGCTCGAGAGGTGCAGGGTCGCACCCTGGTTGTCGGTCACGTTGAGCGCATGCGTCACCGGGCCGAGTATCTCGACCGAGCGCATCATCGCGCTCATGTCCGTGCCGAGCGGCGGGGCGATCTCGCCCGTCACCACGAACTGACCGCGCTCGAGCAGCTCCCGAAGCCGGCTCATCGGCTCTTCTCGCCCTCGCCGGTGCCGGCATGCGTCCGGCCTGTGCGCGCACGGCCCTCGCGCAGGTTGACGCTGCCGGGCTTGAGCTTCGCGCTGAAGTCCTTCGGCGGGACGACCGAGTGCGCCGCGGTCCTCCCCTGCTCGGCGAGGCGGCGCTGGATGCGGACGTGCGTACACTCGCGGTCGGTCAGCACCTCGCACATGCCGTCCCACATCCCTCCGCACGGCCCGTTGAGGAGCCCCTTTGGACACGTGGTTACCGGGCAGATGCCCGCGGTGAGGTCGAGAACGCAGTCCCCGCACATCTGGCAGCGCTCCTCGAACACGCCGTGGCGCACGACGTTGCCGAGAAACACGCTCTCTAGGCCCGGGAAGACCGGTTTGGCGGTCGCGTCGGCCACGGTCTGCACGCCGGCACCGCACGAGAGCACGAGTACGGCATCGGCGCCTTCGATGCTCCCGGCGTTGCGCCTCGTCTCGAGTTTCGTGCCCCCGGAGTGGCAGGCGACCTCGCCGACAGCCCAGCCGGTGACCGCATAACCCGAGGCCTCGAGTCTGCTCGTCGCTTCGAGGATCTCCTCCTCGCCTCCGGTCCTGGCGACGGTGGCGCACTGCCCGCAGCCCATGATGAAGACAGAACGTGCCCTGACCTCGTCGAGGTTGTGGAGGATGCGCTCCCACTCGCGGGGTCTCGTGATGATCATCTAGCCTCTCCTCGCCCCGATCGCCTCGCGAACCGCGTTCACGCAGCCCGGGGCGTCGTCAGAGTACCCCGCGCCGATGCTCTCGGCCCACGGTCCGGTCACCACGGCGCCCCCGACGAACACCGGCAGCGCCGCGTCGCGCTCGGCAAGAGCGCGGACCGTCGCCTCCATCGCAGGCAACGTCGTCGTCATGAGCGCCGACAGACAGACCGCATCGGCCTCGCGCGACGCATCGAGCACGCGCTCAGCGGGCACGTCGACCCCGAGATCGACCACCACGAAACCCTGGCTTGCGAGCAGCGACACACAGATGTCCTTGCCGATGGAATGGATGTCACCCTTCACGGTAGCAAAGACCACGCGCCCCTCCGATGCGCCGGCGTCCTCGGGCAGGTAGGACCTCACGCGCGCTACGGCGGCCTTCATCGCTTCGGCTGCCACCATGAGCTGGGGCAGGAACGCCTCGCCCCGGCCGAACGCGTCGCCGAGCCGCTGAATCGCAGGAGTGAGGACCTCGCTGATCACGCGGTCGGCGGGCATACCGTCGGAGATGACCGCGTCGACGAGCGCGGGGGCACCGTCGCTGTCGCCGCGCGTCACCGAATCGGCAAGCCGCCCGGCGTCGGTGCGCAGGTCGCCGGCGCCCGCACCCGCAGCGGGCGCCTCGCCCGCGTCGCCGGCGGCGGCGCGGGCGAGCGCGGCGGCGTACGCCGCGTCCCATGCCTTCCACGCGTCCCCATGCGCGTCGAGGTCGGTGCCCGCTGTCCGCGCGGCATTCGCCACCTCGATGGCGGCGCTCACCACCGCATCTCCCGGATTGACGATGGCAGCATCCAAGCCGGCAGGGGCCGCGACCGCGATGAACGCCGCGTTAAGCTCGGGACGCGAAGGTAGCCCGTGACTGACGTTGCTCACGCCCGCAAGCGTCGCGAGCCCCGAGGCGCGCACCGCACTCAGCGCGTCCACGGTCGTACGGGGCGCCTCGGCGTCGGTTGCCGCCGTCATCACGAGCGTGTCGACGAGCAGGTCGGCGTCGCGCAGACCCGCTGCGTGTGCGCGCTCGCGGATGCACTCGACGATTGCCACGCGCCCTGCGGCGTCGGCCGGGATGCCGTCGTCGTCGAGCGCGAGCGCCACCACCGCGGCGCCATAGCGCTTCGCGAGCGGGAGGATGGTGTCGAGCGACTCGGCCGAGCCGCTCACCGAGTTGATGAGCGCGCGGCCCGGGTAGATGCGCAGGGCGGGTTCGAGCGCCGCGGCGTCGGTGTTGTCGAGCACCAGCGGTAGGTCACTCGCCCCGGCAAGGGCAAGCACGGATGCGCGGAGCGCGACGGACGCATCCACGCCGGCCGCCCCGACGTTGACGTCGAGCGCGCTCGCGCCGGCGTGCGCCTGCTCGGCCGCGAACTGCCGGACCACCGACATCGAACCGGTGCGCAGCGAATCGGCGAGGGCGGGCTTGCCGGTGGGGTTGATGCGCTCGCCGATGATCGCGATGGGCGCACCCGCGCCGATCTGCACCGTTCGGCGCGGACCGGCTATCACCGCACCCGGAAGCCCCGCACGTCCCTCGACGGCCGTGAGCGTCTTGGCGAAGTCGACGATCGCGCCGGTGAACGCAGGCGAGGAGCCACAGCACGAGCCCACGAGCGACGCACCGGCGGCGACGAAGCGCGCGGCGTACGCACCCATCTCATCGGCTGTGCCCGGAAAGACCGTTCGCCCGTCCACGAGCTGCGGGAGGCCCGCGTTAGGCTGCACGACGACGGGAAGCGCGGTCGCGCCCGCCATCGCCTCGACGAGCGACAGCATCTGCTCGGGCCCGAGCCCGCAGTTCATCCCGACCGCGCTCGCGCCGGCGGCCTGGAGAATCACCGCGGCGGTCACCGGGTCCGTGCCCGAGATGTCCATCACACCGCCGTGCCCGAACGTCACCGATGCGATGACCGGCAGGTCGCACGCCGAGCGGGCGGCCAGCACCGCGCAACGCGCCTCGGCGATGTCAGTCATGGTCTCGACGATGATCGCATCGGGCCCCTCGGCCGCCAGCGCGGCGATCTGCTCGAAGAAGTACTCGAAGGCCTGCTCGAAGGCGAGTGTGCCGAGCGGCTCGAGGACGAGTCCCGTCGGGCCCACGTCGGCCAGCACGTGGGTGGCGCCGGAAGCCCGGGCGACCCGTACCGCAGCACGGTTGAGCTCGGCGACCTGGTCGCCCAGCCCGTACTCGTCGAGCTTAGGGCGGGAGCCGCCGAACGAGTTCGTCGTGACACAGTCCGCACCGGCGAGCATGTAGTCGTGGTGGATGGCCGAGACGATCTCCGGACCGGTCAGGTTGAGCTGCTCGGGGCACTGCTCGGGCGGGATGCCCGCCCGCTGCAGCATCGTTCCGAACGCCCCGTCGACGACGAGCACCTCGCGTCCCAGGCGTGTGAGGATGTCGGGCATATCTACTCGCGGTCCTTCCTGTACGAGTGCGTCTTGCAGGCGGTGCAGCGGGATCCCCCGCTGTGGCGTCCGGCATCTAGAAGCGCAGCGTGATGGCCCTGCGGGGGCAGGCGACCACGCACGCCTCACAATACACGCACTTGTCCTTGTCGAACACGAGCTCCGAGCTCGCGGGCGCAAGCGTGAGCGCGCCCGGTCGGCAGACCGCGGTACAGAGCCCGCAGACCACGCACCGGTCCTCGTCGAGGCAGATGTCGCTCGCCGCCTCCCGGACGTCGATACCCTCGGCGCGCAGAAAGGCGATGCCCCGCTCGAACTGCTCCTGCCCGCCGGTCAGCTCGAGCAGCATGCGACCCTCCTGGCCCGGCTGGATCTGGGCGCGCAGGATGTTGGGGACGAGGTCGAAGTCCTTCACGAGGTGATACGTGATCGCCTTCGTCGCCTGGCGCGGCGGGAACATGAGGTCGAGTCGTTTGCGCGCCATCGTCAGATCGCCTCCTCGGTCCTGATCTCGAGCGGTTTGACCCCTTGGGAGCCCGGTTGCGGGAGAGGCTGCAGCGGCGGTGCGAGTATGAAGCGGTGCTCGGCGATCCAGCGCTTGAGCTCAGCGGCGATACGGCGCGCGACCGGCAGCGAGCTGATCGGCCCGGTCGGGATGCGTCTGCCCTCGATCTCGATCTCCCCGCTACGCAGCTCGGCGTAGGTCACCTGCCCGAGCGCCGGGCGGCTGCGGCGCTGCACACCGTAGTCGAACACGGTGGCCATCAGATCGGCATCGGTGAGCGCGAGCGTTGCCGCGATGTCCTCATCGAGCACGGGGATCGGGACCCCGATCCCCACGAACGCGGAGACACCGTAGTTGGTGAAGGTCGCCGCGCTGAAGTACTCCGCACTCGCCTGCTTGAGGTCCGCGATGACCGCAAGCGTGCCGGCCGGCGCGACCGGCTCGCCCTGCTCGTCTCGCTGCTGGTTCGGGTTGTGCTGCGTGCCCTCCCAGGCGACGTAGCCGGGTGCTCCCGCGACGAAGCAGCGGGTGCCCACCCCGATCGTGCGGTAGGTCGGGTCGTTGAGCAGCGGTGAGAGCGCGCCGGCCGAGCAGTACGTGGCATTGCCGAAGCGTGGCAGGAGCGTGCCAAGGTAGGTGTAGAGCACCCGGTCCGTGCTGTTCACCGCCACCGCGTAGTTCTGGTAGGCGTTGCGCGGGTCGAATAGGTAGGCCTGGTTGAGGTCGTCGAGCGTGACGTAGGTGTCGATCTCGGTCCGGGGGTAGCAGTCCGTACCCGGACCGAGCGCCTTGAGCCGCACCGCGCGTCCGCGCAGAAGGTCCTCGATGACGTGTGCCCCACCGTACTCGATGCCGCGGGTGAGGCTGGGTTCGGTGGCCCCGAGGTAGGTGTCGACCGCCGCAAGGCCGCCGCTCGCGGGCACGTCGTTCAGCGTGATCGTGCCCATCTTGATGGGTGGATCGGAGTGGCCGAAGTTCAGGAACGCACCGGAAGAGCACATCGGACCGAACGTGCCGGTCGTCACGACGTCGACCGTGCGTGCCGCCTCGCTCACTCCCTCCCCGGCAGCGAGCGCACCGAACTCCTCGGCGGTCATCACCACCGCATCGCCCGACGCGATACGCGCGTTGATCTCTTCCCAGCTCTTGGCCATCGCGTGCCACCTCCACCAACAAGAAACGCTCCCCGCCTGACAGATGCCAGGGCGAGAAGCGCATCGCTTCACGCGGTACCACCCGACTTCACGGCCCCAAGGTGTGGGTCCGCCTCTCGTGCCCGGGATAACGGGGGCGTCCGTCCGGCATTACTGAGCGCATGCCCCGCGGCCGCGCCGTTCCTCCGGAAGCCTCCGGGGCCATGTTCGGCGGGTCGTCGGACGCCGGTTCTCAGCTACCCCGGCTCTCTTGGAGTCCTGCTCCCCGCTTACTCATCCCCATCGAAGGCTCGATATGGGTTGCCGAGGATGGTAGTCCCCTCACCAGCCGTCGTCAATGCGAGCGAGGGCGGCGGCGATGATCTTGTCGTGGTCGAACGCGAGGTCAGGGAGCTCGTCGAGCCGATGCCACGCCGCCTCGGCCGCGTCGTCGCCAGCTTCGGCTGCCGGCGGCGTCTCGCCAGCCTCGCCCGCGAAGGTCACCGACACCGTCCACCCGCGCGGGTCGCGCCCGGGATCGCCGAACGCGCCGACCTGAACGAGCGGCCTGCCGAACACGATGCCCGTCTCCTCGGCAAGCTCACGGCGCGCCGCCTCCTCGAGCCGTTCGCCCTTGTCGACGAATCCGCCCGGCAACGCCCACATCCCGGCGAACGGATCGGCGGCTCTACGCACGAGCAGCACGGAAGGATGGGCGGCCGGACCGGCGATCAAGACGATGTCGACGGAGAGGGCGGGACGCGCGAAGTCGTAGGTGAATGAATTCATGACACGAGTGTACCCGCGATTCGCGGGCCGGGTCACCCGGTGCCGCAGTAGCGCTCGAGAAGGACTTCGGTGGTCTCGGTGCCGAGGACCTCTTCGATGTGCACCCGCGCATAGAACGCACACTTCCGGCACTCGTGGATCTTGACCTCGTACGGGCCGGATCGCTTACCGGAGCATATCGTGTCGGTCACGACCCAGCACGAGCGCCCGCCGTTCGTACCCCCGTTCGCTCCGTCGAGCGAGGACGCCAGCGAGGCCGGACAGCGCTCACCGTTCACCGCACGACGGCCTCCCGGGCCGCGTTCGCAGCCCTGGTACTCCCAGCAGTTGAGTCGGTGTCGCGCAGTCACGCGGCAGTTCTCCCACCTTCGGGTGCACGAGACGAGCCCGTTGGCACGGGCTGTCCGTGCGGAAGCACATCGTATGCCAGGAACCCCGCTTTCCGCAGGTTGGATAGGCACGAGACAGGGGACGGCGCCCGCGCAGGAGTCCGGCCCGGGGTGTGGCGCCCGGGCCGGAGAGGAAGGGAGCGCCGCGTGCGATGTCGAGCTGCTCCGCGAAGAGCGTACACAGCCGGCCGGGAGCGGTGGCGAAATGCACGTATCAGAGATGTTGCATTGCCGTGTACCCGGTTACCCGGTACAACGTACGGGTGCCCGCGAGATGTAACCGGTGACCGAACCCGTCAAGCCCACGAGCACCGCCGAACCGTCCGAAACCCTCACCCACACCGGGAGTGCCTGTGTCACGACCGCTCGACCTCAAGACCGTCCTGGCCTTTGCCGCCCTCTACATCATCTGGGGATCGACGTACCTTGCGATTCGCATCGGCCTCGAACACGACATGCCGCCCGCGCTCTTCACCGGGCTGAGGCTCGCACTCGCCGGACTCATCCTGCTCACGTTCGCCCGGTGGCGGGGCTGGCGCGTCCGGTTGTCGCGACACGACCTGATCACCGTCTCGGTCGTCGGCGTCTTCCTCCTGTGCGGCGGTATGTACTTCACGGTCCTTGCCGAGCAGTACATCCCGTCGAGCCTGTCCGCCCTCATCGTGGCGGTCGTCCCGCTGTGGGTCGCCGGCGCCGAGATCGTGCTTCCCGGCATGGAGCGCCCGTCCGCGCGCGGCGTCGCGGGGCTCTTCATCGGCTTCGCCGGCCTCGGGTTGTTGATGTGGCCGAGGATCACGGGCGTTCACGGCTCGGGCGTTGAGTGGCTCGGCGTCGGGCTTCAGATACTCGCCACCTGGCTCTGGACGACCGGGTCGCTTATCTCGAAGCGGCGGCCGGTCAAGGCGAACGCGGTCGTGGCGACGGGGTACGAGATGCTTGTAGCCGGCGCGATCCTGCTCGTCGTCGGTGTGATCACGGGTGAGCTCGGCGGTCTGTCCACCATCTCGGCGGGCGGCGTGTGGGCGCTCGCATACCTCACCATCTTCGGCTCGTGCGTAGCGTTCACCGCATTCGTCTGGCTCCTCGCAAACGTTCCGACCTCCAAGGTCATGACATACACCTACGTGAACCCCGTAGTGGCCGTCTTCCTCGGCTGGGCCGCAGGCGCGCTCGGCCTCATCATGACGCCGGAGCCGATCGATGCGTGGGTCATCGCGGGGATGCTCGTCATCGTCGCCGGCGTCGCGCTCACTACGACCGCACCCACACGTCCTCCCCGGGCGCAGACCGAGTCCCCTCCAGTAGCGCCCGATCCGGTCCTCGCCGAGCCCCCGGCGTAGACGCACGGCTCCCCACGCCATCTCCACACCCGCTTCATGCCCCCTGCGCGGTTTGAGGGCACACTAGGCACAAGGCACGCATCCGACACGAGGGGTGAGACACGATGGGTCTCGAGTTGATGCTGATCACGGCACTCTCCCTGCTGGCCATCTCCGCCATCAAGACGACACGAACGCTCTCGGCCGTCGAGCGGATTCCCGCCCCCGCAACCTGCGCCGCCGACGGAGCCCTGCGGATCACACGCCTGCGCCTGCTACACGGTGAGATCGACAGGGCGGAGTACGAACGGATCCGTACCGTGCTCTGCGGACGGACATAACGGCACCACGGCTGATGCCCCAGCCTCTTCTCCTCCTCCCCCTTTCGTGAGAACGGGCCCCGGTACCGGGGCCCGTTCTCACGCACCGGTAGCCGCGTGCATACCGGTACAATCACAGACGTACACCGCCGCGCGACGCCGCCGCGTCGCCCGGCCCTCGCCTGGGAGGACCGTGTCCCGCGCTCTCCTGCGCGCACTGCGCTTCATGCGTTCGTACCGCTTCACCGCCGCGGGCGCCGTCGTGGCGGTACTTGCCGCGTCCGTGGCGGACCTCGTGTCACCACAGATCCTGCGACGCATCATCGACCAGGGCATCGGCAACGGAGAGACCGCCATCATCTGGCAGGGCGCACTCGGCCTCGTCGCGGTGGCAGTCGCGGGCGGGTTCGCGACCTTCCTCCAGGGCTATCTCTCGGCGAAGGCAAGCCACGGTGCCGCGTTCGACATGCGAAATGCTATCTTCGACAAGCTCCAGCGACTCTCGTTCTCCTACCATGACCGGGCGAGCACCGGACAGCTCATCACGCGGGTTACGAGCGACGTGGACCTCGTCCGCGAGTTCGTCGGTGGCGGGCTCGTCCAGGCGGTCTCGGCGGTCCTGCTCCTGTTCGGTGGCATCGTCGTGCTGCTGTCCATGAACGCCACGCTCGCGCTCGTCGCCTTCACCGTCATTCCCGGGACGCTGGCGGTGCTGCTCCTGTTCGTCCGCAAGCTCGGGCCGATGTTCCGGCAGTTCCAGCGACGCCTTGGCGCACTTAACAGCGTGCTGCAGGAGAACATCGCGGGCGCACGAGTCGTGCGCGCGTTCGCTCGCGAGGACTTCGAGACCGCCCGTTACCGGGCTGCCGACGAAGCCCTCCTCGAGCAGGGCCTGTCGGTCAGGCGCACGGTGGCCAACGCCTTCCCCCTCTTGTTCGGCGTCGGCACGCTCGGCGTGGGCGTCGTCACGTTCGCGGGCGCGGTGCTCATCGTGCGCGGCACGCTCACCGTCGGAGAACTCGTGGCGTTCACCTCCTACCTCTTCCTGCTACTGCAGCCGCTCTACGTCATCGGGTTCGGCGCGCAGTCGATCGCACGCGCCGGTGCGAGTGCCGAGCGCCTCTTCGAGGTACTCGACGCGCCGATCGAGGTCGCCGACCGGGAAGGCGCCATCGAGTTGCGCGACGTCCAGGGGCGGGTCGAGCTCATCGACGTGCACCTGCGCTACCCCGGTGACACCCGCGAGACGCTCGCCGGTGTCACGTTCAGCGTCGAGCCCGACACCGTGGTGGCCATCGTCGGTGCCACGGGCTCGGGGAAGACGAGCGTCGTCAATCTCGTGCCCCGCTTCTACGATGTGAGCAGAGGAACGGTCCTCATCGACGGACATGACGTGCGCGACCTCTCACTGTCGAGCCTGCGTACACGCATCGGCGTGGTCATGCAGGACTCGATCCTGTTCTCCGGTTCGGTCCGCGACAACATCGCTTACGGGCGTCCGCACGCGACCGATGCCGAGGTCGAAGCGGCAGCGCGCGCAGCGCAGGCCCACGAATTCGTCTCCGCACTGCCCGAGGGATATGCGACCCGCGTGGGCGAGCGCGGCGTGAAGCTATCGGGCGGGCAGCGCCAGCGCATCGCCATCGCCCGCGCCCTCCTGATTGATCCGCGCATCCTCATCATGGACGACTCGACGTCGAGCGTGGACGCCGAGACCGAGGCGGCGCTGCGGGACAACCTCGTCACACTGATGGAGGGCCGCACGACGTTCGTGGTCGCGCAGCGGCTCTCCACGGTGAAGCGCGCCGACCTCATCGTAGTGCTCGACGAGGGCCGGGTGACCGACCTAGGCACTCACGACGAGCTGCTCGCAACGAGCTGCGTCTACGCCGAGATCGCCGCAAGCCAGCTCGTGGGCGGCGACGAGATCAAGCTGCCGGCGGCCTGCACGCTCGAGGACGGTGAGGGCTGATGGCGCGCTCGAGCTCGCTCAAGTCACTCACCAAGACCGAGCGCCCCCGTTCGAGTTGGGCCGCGGTCCGTCGGCTCCTCGCCTACCTCGCGCCGTACCGCGGCGAGGTGGCAGTCGCGCTCGTCTGGCTCGTCATAGCATCGGGAGCGACCGCCGCGCAGCCCGCACTCACCGGCCTGGTCATCGACACCGCCCTCGACGCCGCCGGGACGGGCCAGGACGCCTCGGTGCTCATCGTGCCGGGCCTGCTGCTCGCAGCCGCCGCCATCGTAGGGTGGTGGTCGCAGCGCGCACAGATCCTGCGGCTCGGCACGGCGGGTCAGCGTGCGCTCTTCGAGGTGCGCGAGGAGGTCTTCGCGACGGTGCAGCGGCTGTCGGTCTCCTACTTCGAGAACGTGGAGTCCGGCGATCTGATGAGCCGACTGATCAACGACATCGAGACGCTCAACTCATTCCTTTCGCAGGGCTTCCGCCGCATACTCGGCGCGGCGCTCGGACTGGTGGCGACGCTCGCGGGCATGCTTATCGTCGACTGGCGTCTCGCGCTCGCGACGCTCGTGGTGGTCCCGGTCATGCTCGGTGCAACGCGCCTGTTCGGATACGTCGCACGCCAGGCGTTCAGGCGCCGGCAGGAGGCCATCGGGGACGTCTCGGCCACACTTGCCGAGGAACTCGCCGGCATCAAGGTCGCCCAGGCGTTCAATCGAATCGAGGCGGACCGGGGCGGCTTCGTCGAGCGGAACGCCGCTAACCGCGATGCGAACGTCTCCGCTTCGGCGGTCTCCTCGGCGTTCTCACCCACGCTGGCGGTGATCTCTGCGATGGCGACCGCACTCGTTGCGGCGTTCGGCGGGTGGCTCGCAGTCCAGGACCTCGTCACCATCGGCGTTGTGGTCGCCTTCTTCGGCTACGCGCGGGCGTTTTTCAACGCGGTGAGCCAGCTTTCGAGTCTGTACGCCGACACCCAGTCCGCGCTCGCCGGCGGTGAGCGCGTCTTCGCGCTCCTCGACACCGAGAGCGAGGTCTCTGACGCGACCGACGCCCACGAGCTCGCCGCCGTGGAGGGGCGCATCGAGTTTCGCGGCGTGTGCTTCTCCTACGCCACCGGACCGCAGGTCCTCAAGAGCATCGACCTCGTCGTCGAGCCGGGCACCACGCTTGCGATCGTCGGCCCGACGGGAGCCGGCAAGACCACGCTCATCAACCTCGTGCCGCGCTTCTACGATCCGTCGTGCGGGACGGTGCTCGTCGACGGTCACGACCTGAGAACCGTAACCATGCGTTCGCTTCGCTCGCA
>JBBIIC010000019.1:0-24836 GCA_037446725.1 Actinomycetota bacterium | reverse complement strand
TGCTCGTCGACGGTCACGACCTGAGAACCGTAACCATGCGTTCGCTTCGCTCGCACCTCGGGGTCGTGCTGCAAGACCCCTTCCTCTTTGCGGGCACCGTCGCGGACAACATCCGCTACGGCCGGGAGGGCGCGACCGACGCAGAGGTGCGCGCCGCAGCCGTGACCGCATGCGCCGACGACTTCATCGACCGGCTCCCGGAAGGATACGACACCGTCGTCGAGGAGCGGGGTTCGACCCTCTCAACCGGCCAGCGGCAGCTGATCGCATTCGCACGGGCCGTGCTCGCCGACCCCCGAATCCTCATCCTGGACGAGGCCACCTCCTCGGTCGACACGCGCACCGAGGTCCTGATCCAGCAGGCACTGCGTGAACTGCTCGCGGGCCGCACGGCGCTCGTCATCGCCCACCGCCTCTCGACGGTGCGTGACGCGGACCGCATCGTCGTCATCGACGAGGGCCGCATCGTCGAGGATGGCTCCTACGAGGAGCTGCTCGCTGTCGGCGGACGGTTCGCGGCACTGCACGCGAGCCAGTTCGGCACCTAGGTAGTCCGCCACAGCCGCGGCTGCCCGGACGACCCCTCTCTCGGCTCCGCGGCGGCCCTCAGTGCGAGATTGAGACTCTTGCCACGCCTTTGAGCAGGCCTTATGCCGTATACCATCGACTTCCACTTGAGACTTGTCCCAGTATACGTTTGCACATATACTTGTGTTGTCCTATATACCTCGTGACGGGACATTCGCGTGTCGCTCGACCATGCAATCCTCGGGTTCCTGCGCGAGCAGCCCGCCAGCGGCTACGACCTGAAGACGCTCTGCTTCGACCACGACGCGCAGCACTTTTGGACGGCCGATCAGGCGCAGATCTACCGCACACTCGAACGATTGCAGCGGGCAGGCTTCGTGAGCGCACGCGTCCGTCGCCAGCGCTCCCGCCCGGACCGCACGGTCTACTCCCTCACCCAGGCCGGCTCCGAGGAACTCGACCGGTGGACGGCAACAGTCACGCCCCTCCCCCCTCTGAGAGACCCGTTCCTCATGCAGCTGCGCTTCGCCGCAGGCCTTCCCGACGACGACCTGCTCGCCCTTCTGCGCGCCCGGCGTATCGCAGTGCAGGCGAGACTCGACGCCCTGCGCGACCGCGTATCGACCGAGGGCCGGGGTGGGACGCGTGAGGCCGTCCTGCACCGCCTCACGCTCGAGTCGGTCGTAGCGACCACACGCGCGACCATCGACTGGCTCGACGACTCGATCGACCTGTTGTCGGCGCTCGCAGAGCAGAGCCGGCCCGCGCCGGCCGGCTCGCAGCGGCGCCTGTTCGCGCCCCGGCCCGACGAGAAAGGGAGCACGCCATGAGAATCATCGCCATCGACGCGAGCCCGCGCCACGGGATCGTGAGTCGCTCTGTCGAGACCGCGGCCGCGGCGGCGGAGGCAGCCGGAGCCGAGCTCGAACGCGTGCGCCTCCACGACCTCGAGATCCGCTCGTGTACGGGCTGTGGCATGTGCAAGGTGACCGGCACCTGCAAGATCGGCGACGATCTGCCGCGCCTGGCAGACAGGATCGCCTCTGCTGACGGCGTCATCCTCGGCACGCCCTCCTACCTGCGTAAGCCTGATGACGCGACGGCGGCCTTCCTCGACCGGGTGAGCGGGTACTTCGCGTCGTCCGGGCAGCTCAGACTGCCGAACATGGGACCTGCGGACATCCCGCCGGCACCGGTCGTGCGCGATGCGCGCCGGGCGGTAATCATCACCGCGTGCGCGGCGCCCGAACCGCTCGCCACGTTCTTCGGATACACGACGGGCCCACTCAGGGACCTTCGGAGCGCGCTCGGCAGCGGAGGCATCCGGACCGTCGGCTCGCTGGCCGTGACGGACACGTGGCGTCATCCCGAGGTTCACGAGTGGGAGCGCGACAAGGCGCGGTCGCTCGGACGCATCCTGGCGGGGAAGATATAGCTATGGAACCGCGCGAGACAGAGACGGCCGCCCTCGGGACCGCCGATGAAGTGCCGGAGACCGCGCCGACCGCGCCGGCGGCGGAACAGCCCGCGCGCGCCCGGAGGGCCCTGCGCATCGCCGCGTGGGTCGTGGGCTCCCTCCTGCTTGCCCTCCTCGTCCTGC
This sequence comes from Actinomycetota bacterium, assembly GCA_037446725.1. Taxonomy (GTDB): domain Bacteria; phylum Actinomycetota; class Coriobacteriia; order Anaerosomatales; family SLCP01; genus JBBIIC01. Next base: position 22,708 of record JBBIIC010000019.1, on the reverse strand, counting down.
CGCTCGTCTGGCCGGTGCCCGACGTCCCCGGAGCGCTCGAGGCTGCTGACCTTGCGGGCCCGGACTCCCGCTTCGTCGAGGTGTCGGGAACGACCTACCACTACGTGGAGTCCGGCGAGGGCGAGCCGGCCGTCGTCTTCCTTCACGGCTTCGGCGCATCGACGTTCTCGTGGCGTGACACGCTGCCCGACGTCGCCGAGCGCCGACGGGTCGTCGCGTTCGACCGGCCCGGGTTCGGCCTGACCGACCGTCCGCTCGCAGGCGAGTGGGACGGGCCGAACCCCTACAGCCTGACAACGCAGGCCGACACCACGATCGCGCTCATGGACGAGCTCGGGATCGAGCAGGCCGTGCTCGTGGGGCACTCGGCCGGAGGAGCGGTCGCCACGCTCGCGGCCGCCCGTCACCCGGACCGGGTGAGCGGGCTCGTCCTCGTCGCGCCGGCCATCTACACAGGCGGAGAAACCCCCTCGTGGATCCGGCCGCTGCTCGCCACCCCCCAGATGCGACGCATCGGTCCCCTCATCGTCAGACGCATCCTGGGCAGCGAGACCGGAGGCTACCTGGTTCGTGCCGCCTGGTACGACCCGTCAGCCGTGACCGACGAGGTGATCGAAGGTTACCGCGCGCCGCTCCGGATACGAGACTGGGACAAGGCGCTCTGGGAGCTCACCATCGCGCCGCGGCCCGATGCTCCCGTCGACGTGCTCGACCAGATCGAGTGCCCCGTGCTCGTCGTGTCCGGGACCGAGGACGGCACGGTCCCGCATGAGGACAGCGTCAGGCTTGCCGAGGAGCTCGGCGGACGCCTCGCGGAGTTCGAGCAGACCGGCCACCTCCCGCACGAGGAGCGGCCGGAGCGGTTCACGACCGAGGTCTTCCGTTTCCTCGACGACCTCGAGGCGAGCTGCCCGAGTTGACAGTGATGCCCGGCGCCGTGCGCGCCCTCCAGGCCGGCCGCTCTCACCGCAGAAGCAGGTCCATCACCTCATGACCGGGGTCGATGATCAAGCCTGTGCTCCCCGCGCTTGCCTCGTCGTAGGCCTCCGCGCCGTTGGGCTCGACGCCCGGCCCCCACAGGACGAACGGGACCGGCTCGCCGCAGTGCGTCTTGAGCTCGATGGGCGTGGGGTGATCGGGCATCGCTAGGATGCGGAGGTCGTCCGGGTGGTCAGCGACCCGAGCGACTACTTCTCGGTCGATCGCCTCGATCGCGGCGATCTTGGCATCGACGTCGCCCGCATGTCCCGCCTCGTCGGGCGACTCCAGGTGGATGACGACCACCTCGTGATCGTCGAGCGCCGCGAGCGCCCCGGCCGCCTGGGCCGCGTAGTCGGTGTCCGGGCCGTCAGTGACCCCGGGTATGTGAAGACGGTCGATGCCGAAGAGCACCGCAAGCCCGTTGAGGAGGTCCACACCCGACGTCAGCGCGGCTCGCACCCCCCGCAGCTCCTCGAAGGGAGTGAGCGCCTCAGGAGCCTTGCCCGGCCAGAACGGCCATACATCGGTGGGCGCGAGTCCGGCCGCGGCGAGCTCCGTGGTCACGGAACTCGCTGCGACGAGCGGACGTGCGCGCTCCATGTAGTCGTGTAGCAGTCCCGAGCCGGCTCCGGCCGGCAGATGGTCGGCGACCGGCTTGTCGGATATGTCGTGCGGAGGCGTGTAGCGGGCCTCGAGTAGCTCCGGGTGGCCGCTGACCACGAGGATGTGCCGGTAGGCGATGCCGGGGTACAGACGAAAGGTGTCGTCGTCGAGGTGTGAAGCGAGCTCGGTGACGAGCGCGCGGGACGACTCAGTGGGGATGTGGCCGGCCGCGTAGCTCGCCATCACGCCATCGGCAAGCGTCACGAGGTTCAGGCGCAAGGCGATCTCGTCGGGCGCGAGAGCGATGCCCATGCTGGCGGCCTCGATGGCGCCGCGCCCGACGTAGTCGCCGACCGGGTCGTACCCGAGTATCGAGGTGCACGCCGCCGAGGACGACGGCTCGGCGCCCTCTGGAACCGTCTGGGCGAGGCCGACCATGCCCTCGCGGGCCAGCCGGTCGAGGTTCGGGGTGAAGGCGGCTTGCAGTGACGTCTTGCCGCCGTGGGAAGCAAGCGGCCAGCCGGCAGCGCCGTCGAGGATGATCACGCAGTAGCGCACGTCGTGCCTCCGCGTCTCGGGTACAGAGAAAGGGTACACCATCGCGTTTGCGCACATACCGGAGGTCACCCATGACCGATGCATCCGACACCACCCACCCCGTGCTCCACGGCGACCAGGTCACGATCCGCCCGCTCACCAACGCCGACGTCGACCTCCTCGCTGAGGCGATCTCCGCTGACGAGGACGCTGCCCCCTGGTGGGGAAACGATTCCGACAAGGTCAGACGCTGGCTCACCGAGGAGCGTTCGACAAACCTCGCGATCGAGGTGGCGGGCACACTCGTGGGCGCCATCCTGTACCACGAGGAGACCGACCCTGACTACCGGTCGGCCGGGATTGACATCGCGGTGCTCGCCCCCTACTCGGGCCGGGGGCTCGGTCCTGACGCCCTGCGGACCCTCTCGCGCTACCTGTTCCGGGAGCGGGGCCACCACCGCATCAGCATCGACCCCGCCGCGAAGAACCACCGGGCCATTCGGGCCTACGAGAAGGTAGGCTTCCGTCCGGTCGGCATCATGCGCCAGTACGAACGCGGACCCGACGGGAAGTGGCGAGACGGGCTGCTGATGGAGATGCTCGAAGAGGAGTTCGCCGGATGACGCGGCCGGCGGCGGCGTCGGGTATCATGCTCGCATGACCCACGTGACCACCTACCACGACACCCGCGGCGCCGACCGCTCCAAGCCGACGTTCAGCGACGTGGTGGTCGCAGGCATCGCCTCGGGCGGCGGGCTGTACGTCCCAGACGAACTGCCCTCACTATCGCTCGAGGAGATCCTCGCGTACGAGACGCTCCCCTACAGCCAGCGCGCGGCCGACCTCTTCGTGCGGTTCGGCGTGGACGTGCCCGCCGGGCGTGTCGCGTCATTGATGGCCGACGCATACGGCTCGCAGTGGTCCGACCCGCGCATCGCGCCGGTGACCGAGGTGGTGGCCGGCACGCACGTGCTCGAGCTCTGGCACGGGCCGACGAGCGCCTTCAAGGACATGGCGCTCCAGTGCATGCCGCTGTTCTTCTCCGAGGCCATCGCAGCCAAGCAGGCCGCCGGCGCGCTCTCCGAGGACTTCCTGATCCTCGTGGCGACCTCGGGCGATACCGGCAAGGCCGCGCTCGACGGCTTCACCGATCGCTCCCACACCGGCATCGTCGTCTTCTACCCCGCCGAAGGCGTGAGCGACCTGCAACGCAAGCAGATGGTCACCCAGCACGGTGAGAACGTCGGCGTCTTTGGCGTGCGGGGCAACTTCGACGACTGCCAGAACGCCGTCAAGGCGGCCTTCGGCGACGAGGCGTTCGCGGGTGAACTGCGCGAACACCACCGGCTGCTCCTGTCCTCGGCGAACTCCATCAACTGGGGCCGTCTGCTGCCGCAGATCGCCTACTACGTGAGCGCGTACGCCGACCTCGTCGCAAGCGGCGGAGTCATCGCCGGCGACCCTATGGACGTCTGCGTGCCGACGGGCAATTTCGGCAACATTCTGGGCGCGTACTATGCGAAGCGCATCGGCGTACCGATCGGACGCCTCATCTGCGCGAGCAACGAGAACAGGGTGCTCGCGGACTTCATCGCGACCGGCGTCTACGACATCTCCGAACGGGAGTTCGTCACCACGCCGAGCCCCAGCATGGACATCCTCATCTCGAGCAACCTCGAGCGCCAGCTCTACGAGCTCACCCGCGACCCGGAGCGTACCGCCGTGTGGATGGCCTCGCTGCGGGCCGAAGGACGCTTCACGGTCGACCGCGCGACGTTCGCTCACGTGCGCGAGCATTTCGCGGCGGACTCGGTCAGCAACGACGAGTCGCTCGCGTGCATCAAGCGTGTCTGGGAAGAACACAGCTATCTGCTCGACCCTCACACCGCTGTCGCGTGGGAGGTCGCCGAGCGGCTGCGAGACGAGAACCCGGTGCTGGTTGTCTCCACGGCACACTGGGCCAAGTTCGGCACCGACGTCTACAAGGCGCTGCTCGGTTTCGGGTATGCCGAGCCGCTGCCCGCCGAGGTCGCCTCACTCACCGGCGTACAGATGCTCGCCGAGGTGCAACGCCTCGCGCCAGAAGGCGCCCGCGCGCCGCGCGCGCTCGCCGAGCTCGACGATGCCGCCGAGCGGTTCACCACCGTGGTCGACGCCGGTCGCGAGGGCATCGAGGGTGCCGTCAGGGAGTGGCTCGCCCGCGGCTGAGACGCTCGATCTCGGCAACGACCGCGTCGGCGTGGCCCTGCACCCTCACCTTGCGCCAGACGCGGGCGATGCGACCCTCCGGATCGATGAGGAAGGTCGTACGCTCCGCGGCCACCCCAAGCACCTTTCGGGTCCCGTAGGCCTCGATGATCGACTTGTCGGTGTCCGATATCATCGGGAACGTCAGGCCGAACTTCGCGATGAACCGCTGCTGCACCTCGGGTTTATCCGCGCTCACGCCCACAACGAGGGCGTCGAGGGCTTCCAGTGCGGCCTTGTGCTCCTGGAAGTCCTTCGCTTCGTGCGTTCAACCGGGCGTGTTCGCGCGCGGGTAGAAGTAGACGACTACCCACCTACCGCTCTGCTCGGACAGGCGGAACGCTCCGCCACCCGTGATCGGCGCATCGATCCGGGGCGCCTGCTGGCCCTCTTCGAGCACGACCTGTCCCTCGTTCGGCATCACGCGCCTCCTTCTCCTCCTACAAGTTCGCCAACTGGACGTTGGAGAATCTCCTCCGGTAGAAGCCCATGTAGTCCACTTTGCGCTCCAGTGCGTCGACCACCGCGGCCGCGAAGTTCACTTTCTCGAACTTCTGCGCGCTCCCGAGCCCGCCGGGCGAGAACACGTTGATCTCCATCAGTTTCTCGCCGACGATGTCCAGCCCGACCAGGAACATCCCGTCTGCTACGAGCTTCGGGCGCACGATCTCGGCGATGCGCAGGTGGGCCTCGGTGATCTCGGCCTGCGCGATCTGGCCGCCTGCATGCACGTTGGACCGGACGTCGTCACCCTGCCTGACCCGGCGGAACGCCGCGTATCGGCCTTTGTGCTTCATGGGCTGCCCGTTCATCATGAACAGCCGGGTGTCACCGTCCTCGGCCGCTTCGAGGTACTCCTGCACGATGACGTACCCGTCCCGTGTCAATGCATCGATCATCTGGTTGACGTTCTTGGCGGAAGGATGGTCCACGAGGAAGACCCCCGCCCCGCCGGAGCCCTGCAGCGGCTTGAGGACCGCCCGGCCGTCTTCCTCCTTGATGAACTGCTTGATCTCGTCGCGGTCGCGGGTGATGAGCGTCCTCGGCCGTACCTCCTCGGGAAACAGCTGGAAGTACATCTTGTTCGTCGCCTTGGCCAGGCCGTTCGGGTCGTTCAGGACGATGACGCCGTTGCGCAGCGCGATGCGGCCGAAATCGATGCCGGCGCCCTGCCGCCATGCGCACGAGCCCTCCTGTGCCGGATCGTTGCGCAGCATGAGGACGTCGAGGTCGTCGACGGTGATACGTCGGGTCCGGGCCTTCGGTCCCTTGAGCCCCGAGATATATGCCGAGCCGGCCTTGTACTTGTCCCGGGGCGCATGCCGCGCACGCGCCCGGATCTTCTCGTCCGGATCGTAGGCGAAATCGCCCGGAGTCATGATCCAGGCCTCGTGACCCCGATTGATCGCCGCCATCGCGATGCGCGTGGTGGTGTAGCCATCCTGCTCGGTGTCGATATCGTTGACGACGAACCCGATCTTCATGAGCTGCACTCCTCTGGCGCGTCGGTGGCGACCACCGACGCGCTCGTGACGTGAGCGGCAATCGTGACCCGCTCTTCTTCTACCTGTGACCGCGCGACTGTCAGGCATCGGGCAAGGACGGAGCGCAATCGCTCGACGTGCTCATGATCGGCCCGCCCCGTCCATTCATCCATGAAGGTCTTCTTGAACTCCAGCGCCAGGACGCACACGTCCCCGGCGAAGCGTTCGTGCGCCCACCGCGCGAGATGGCCTCCCTTGAAGCGCACGTTCTCCCGCACATCCAAACCGGAGTCCGCAAGCTCGACAATGACCGCGTCCGCGAGCCTGCCCCAACGAGTCCGGTCGAGAGATCCCGTGCCGAGGTTGACCTCGGGGTTGTCCTCGACAGCGTCGTACGGCGCGTCGGGACCACTCCGCCGATGGTTGTAGCTGTGCACGTCGAGGACGACTGCGCTCCCGAAGGCCCGGACGGCCTCATCGAGCAGCCGTTCCAGGGCTTCGTAGAACCCGTCGTAGATGCGCAAAGACCGGTCTATCTCGGCTTGCGGCAACTCGCTCCGCCATACCTGAAGCCCCCACGCATCGTCGGGACCAGCATACACGGCACGCTCTCGCGGCCGGTTGAGGTCGACCTCGAACCGCGAGCGGGTGACACGGACGAGAAGAGCCCCCGTGTCAGCGATCACATCGGTGTACGGATCCTCCTCGCGCAGACGGTCGGTCCCGGATATCCCGGCGTACGGCACCAGAGACGGGCGGACGTCGTGGCCTGCGTGTAGTGCGCACGCGATGACCGGTCCAGGGGTGCCGAGGACCTGGAAGGCCGATGTGTCGGGAGCCCGGTTCACGGCAGTATCTTCTGCAGCAGCACGAGGTCGTGGTAGCGGCCGAATTTGTCGCCCACCTCGCGCAACACGCCGGCACGCTCGAAACCTGCGCGCTCCGCCATGGCGATACTCGGCCCGTTGTCGGCGACGACCTGCCCGATGACGACGTGGTGGCCGGCCAGGCTCGCGCGCTCGAGCAGTGCCTGCATGAGCGCCATACCGATTCCCTCGCGTCGGTGGCCCGGCGCGACGTAGATCGAGACCTCCACCGTCCGGTGCCACGCGGGGCGCGTCGCCCATCGCGTCAGGGCACCCCACCCCACCACCCGTCCGCCCGCCTCGGCGACGAGGACCGGATGGCGTTCGTCGTGGTCCGCCAGCCACTCCAAACGCTCGGCAGCGTCGACCGGGTGCGTGTGGAAGGTCGCGGCGGTCCCGGTGATGTAGGGGTTGTAGATGCCCGCGATCACCCCGGCGTCGTCTTGCGTCGCGTCCCGGACCGATACGCTCACCGTCCGGCCTCCGGACGCGTCCCGGTCACACACGAGTGCCAGGGCAAGACGTCGTGCGAACGCACCTCCGCGAAGCCCGCTCGGCGCAGGAAGCCCTCGAGGTCCCCGGACGTGGCCCGGACAGCGACGGGCGGACCCTTCGGCGTGTCTTCGGGAGCCCAGTCCACCACAAGGATCCGGCCCCCGGGACGGAGCAGCCGCAACGCCTCGGCGTAGATCGCATCGGCCTTCGCAAGCTCGTGGTGCAGGTTGATCATCACCACGCCGTCGGCGATCCCGGAATCGAGCGGGACCGATCCCTCCTCTGAGAGCAGGGGAACGACGCGCCCCCTGGCGACCTCGATGCGGTTGGTCCGCATCCAGGCGACCATCTCGGGCTCGGTGTCGGCAGCGTACACGGTCGCCCCCGGAGCGCGCCGGCTGAACTCGGCCGCGAACATGCCGGTACCGGCTCCGATCTCGACGAGGACGTGCGGGTCGTCGAGTCCGAGCGTCTGCCACATCGCGTCGGGCTGCAGTGTCTCGAGGCGCCCGGCATCGTTGAGCTTCTCGAGCTTCGCGATATCGAACTTCAGGTGAGCCATCGTGTCCCTTCTCGCCGGTCCCCTACATACCCTACTTCCGCGAACGACTCCCGTGAAGTGCATGGTTTCGCCGCGACGCCAAAGAGCGTGTTCTCCGCCCGAGGGGTGGCACGCACGTTGCTACTCGAGGTGCAGAGCAAGCGACCCGCTCCTCTCCTCCCCCCACAGGGGGCGGGCAACGCCGCTCCGCACATGACAGGACGCGCTCCCCCCTCAGCGCGTCCTGTCTTCTTGTGCTCGGTGCTGCTCGGCTCGGCGTCCTGCGGCTCGTCGCGGCCTAACCGAACCGGCCCGTGATGTACGCCTCGGTGCGCCTGTCGGAGGGCTTGGTGAACATCGCCCGCGTCTCGCCGATCTCTATCAGCTGCGCCGGCCGCTCCATGCTCTCGCGAAGCATGAACGCGGTCTGGTCCGAGATGCGCGCGGCCTGCTGCATGTTGTGCGTCACGATGACGATGGTGACGCTCGACTTGAGCTCGGCGATCGTGTCCTCGATCTGCTGGGTCGATATCGGGTCGAGCGAGGAGGCCGGTTCGTCCATGAGAATGACCTCAGGCCGGGTAGCGAGCGCCCTCGCGATGCACAACCGCTGCTGCTGTCCGCCTGACAGCTCGAACGCGTGCTTCTTCAGAAGGTCTTTGACCTCGTTCCAGATCGCCGAGCGCTTGAGCGCGTCCTCGACGATCCCGTCGAGCTCGGACCGGCTGACACCATGCGTCCGAGGCCCGTACGCGACGTTGTCGAAAATCGACATCGGGAACGGGTTCGGCTTCTGGAATACCTGGCCGACGCGGCGGCGCAGCTCGACGGGATCGACCTTCTTCGAGTCGAGCACGTCCACGCCGTCGAGAAGGATCCTGCCGCCTGTTGTGACGTCGCCGATCTCGTCGTTCATTCGGTTGAGGCACCGGAGCAGCGTTGACTTGCCGCATCCGGAGGGTCCGATCAAGGCCGTCACAGCGCGTCCGGGTATGTGCATGCTGACGCCGGCAACGGCCGTCTCGCTGCCATAGGTGACCGACACGTCAACGAGTTCGAACGTTCCGCGCGAGCCGTTGTTCACCAGCGTACCTTCCTTCGTTGACGGGACCTCCAGAAAGCGACGAAGACGTTGAGGAGGCTCACGGTCGCCACGAGGACGAGCGCGCTTCCCCACACCATGTTCGGTGCGTCTTTCGTCGACTGCGTCGCCATGATGAAGATGTGATACGGAAGCGCCATCGTCTCATCGGACACAGACGTGGCGACGGGGGCGAAGAAGGCCACGGCGGTGAAGAGGATCGGTGCGGTCTCGCCCGCCGCACGGGACAGGCCGAGGATCGAGCCGGTGATAATGCCCGGTGCCGCCGCCGGCAAGACGATCCTGCTGATGGTCCTCAGCCGCGTCGCACCGAGGGCAAGCGAAGCGTGCCTCAGGTCCTTCGGTATCTGCCGGAGCGCCTCCTCGGTGGCGGTGATGATGACCGGCAGGGTGAGGCACGCAAGCGTGAGCGAACCGGCTAGGATAGAACGTCCCAGCCCGATCTGGATGACGAAGAGCGCGAAGCCGAACAGGCCGTAGACGATGGAGGGGACACCCGCCATGTTCGCGATCGAGAGCCTGATCATGCGCGTGAAGCGCGTGCGCGGCGCGTACTCAGCCAGGAAGATGCCGGCCATCACGCCGAGCGGCACTGCGAACAGCGCCGTGTAGACCACCAGGTACACGCTGCCCACGATGACCGGGTAGATGCCGCCCTCGGTCATCGCCTTGCGCGGCGGCTGGGTGAGGAACTCCCAGTTCACGTACCCGGCGCCCCGATAGAAGATGTAGCCGATCAACGCCAGCGCGGAGCCGAGCGCGACAACGGCACACAGCCCGAGCGCCAACTGGGCGATCTTCTCTGCGGCCCGGGCGCGCACGACCCGGCTCATCGACGCCACCTCCTACGCTGGCGCTCCAGCACCACGTCGGCCGCGAGGTTGATGAGGAACGTCACCACGAACAACACGAGCCCCATCACGAACAGGGCCGAGTAGTGCAGGCCGCCCCGGACGACCTCACCGAGCTCGTTCGCGATGGTGCCGGGAAGCGTGCGGGCCGGCTCGAAAGGCGAAAGCGGTATCACACCGGCGTTACCCGAGAGCATCAGCACGACCATGGTCTCGCCGATGGCCCGCCCCATGCCGAGGATGACCGCGGCGAAGATGCCGGAGGACGCAGCGGGGATGACGACCTTGTACGTCGTCTGCCAGCGGGTGTTGCCGAGCGCGGCGGAGCCGAGCCGCAGTTCGTGCGGGACCGCGTGCATCGCATCCTCGGAGATCGACACAATCGTGGGTAGCGCGAGGACGCCGACCATGATGCCGGCGGTGAACGCGGTAAGCCCCGTGTCGAGTCCGAACCAGACCCGGACGTTCTGGACGAGCAGCGCGATGCCGATAAGGCCGAGCACGACCGACGGGATAGCGGCCATGAACTCGACCACCGACTTCGCGACCTCCTTGAAACGCTTGCCCGCGAACTCAGAGATGTAGACCGCGGTCGCGACGCCGAGCGGAACGCTCAACGAGAGCCCGACCAGCGTGACCCACAGCGATCCGACCTCGGAGGGAAGGAAGCCGAACTGCGGCTCTTTGGACGTCGGGTACCAGAACTCGCCCGTGATCATGCGGAAGAGCCCGACCTCATCAATCGCGCGCGATCCACCGAGGAACAGGTAGACAGCGATAGCCGCCAGGATGGCGATGGCCGACCAGCCTGCCAAGCGAATGAGCAGCTTGACAACAGGCTCGGCCGCCCGGCTGATTGCCGGGCGGCCGGTCCGTTGCCTCGCAGGTGTGTGTCGAGGCGTGTCGGTCATCCGTTAGTCGACCGGAACGAAGCCCTGGTCAACCACGATGGCCTGACCCTCGGGCCCGAGAATCCACTCGAGATAGGCAGTCATGGCCTCGGTATCGTCGTGGCTGTACATATACAGGTAGCGGGCAAGCGGGTAGGTACCATCCTTGGCCGTCTCGACACTCGCGGTCACACCGTCGATGGCGACGACCTTGAGGTCGTCCGTGAGATAGCCCAGGCCGACGTAGCCGATGGCCCATTCGTTGCCGGCGACCTCCTCTACAATGGCCTGGGTCGAGCCGAGCAGCTGAGCGGAGGCCGCGAACTCGGCGTTCTCGTCCTCGGCCGCGACGACCTCCTCCTTGAAGTACTCGTACGTGCCGGACGAGGTGTCACGGGAAAGCAGGACGATGGTCTCGTCCGGGCCGCCCACCTCGCTCCAGTTGGTGATCTCACCGCGGTAGATCTTGCCAAGGTCCTCCATGCTGAGCTCCTCGACCGGGTTGGCCGAGTTCACAACGACGGCAATACTGTCGAGCGCGACCTCATGCTGAACCGGCTCGATGCCATTTGCCTTTGCCGCTTCGATCTCCTCGTCCTTCATCGCTCGCGACGCGTTGGCGAAGTCAACGGTACCGTTGATGAGTGCGGCGATGCCAGTGCCCGTGCCGCCGCCCTTGATCGAGATCATTACGCCCTCGTTGACCTCCATGAACGCCTCGGCCCAGGCTTGCCCGAGATTGACCATCGTGTCGGAGCCCTCGACGCTGATCGAGCCGCTCAACTCGTCGGCCGGCTCTTCCCCGTTCGGGGCCTCAGCAGGCTCCTCCTCGCCACCGCATCCGGCGAGACCGAGCGTGCCCAGGGCGAGGACTGCCACCAGGGCGAGCGCAAGAATCTTCTTTGCCTTCACTGAATCCCTCTCCTTACGTAGTGACTGCAGGAATCGCCGACCCCGGTGGACCGGCTAGGGTCATGCTAGGAGCCGGGCGGGCGCTGTTGGTTGCACCGCTGTTAACTCTTGAGAACCATCTGTAAAAGAGATGTAAAACGGGTTCGAACCACTTGTGAACCGTGCCATGATGTACGCGACGGACCGTGGGAAGGATAGCAGATGGCACGGATACTTGTCGTCGAGGACGACCCGATCATCGGACAGACCGTCCAGTACGCCCTGCGCAGGGCGGGCTTCGAGGCGACGCTCTGCCAGGACGGGGCGGAGGCTCTCGACGTCGCCCGCGAGGAGTTCCCCGACCTGGTCCTGCTCGACATCATGCTACCGGGGATGGACGGCTATGCCTTCGCCGAGAGATTCCGCCGCCTCGACAGGGAGACCGCCATCATCATGGTCACCGCGCTCGACCAGGAGCGCGACAAGGTGCGTGGCCTCGACGCCGGCGCCGACGACTACATCACTAAGCCCTTCTCCATGGAGGAGCTGCTCGCACGCGTGCGAGCGAACCTGCGCCGAGTTCGCGAACGCGAAGTACTCTCGGACAGCGAGCCGATTCACACGGGCGACCTCGTCATCGAGCCGAACGAGCTGCGCGCGACCGTCGCCGGACAGCCTGCCCGTCTGCGGCTGAAGGAGTTTCAGCTGCTCGTTGCGCTCGCCCGCAACGAAGGTTCGCTGCAGACCCGCCAGAAGCTCGCGCAGGACGTGTGGGGGTACGAGTTCCTGCCCTCCTCGCGCACGATCGATGTCCACATCCGCCGGCTCCGTCAGGCGATCGAGGACCCGAGCGAGTACTACTACGTCCATACCGTTCACGGCATGGGCTACCGCTTCGAGCCGGTGCTTAAGAGCGAGAGCGCCGAGAGAGCCGGCGAGGACGCGTGACCGACCGGACCCGCAGACTCGCCGCCTCCTTCCGCGTGCGTCTGGCCGTCGGGCTGTTGCTCGTGGCCGGAATCGTCGCCGGCGCCTGGGTGCTCAGCCTCTACGGCCCGCTCACCGATGCGGTCGTCGAACAGCAGACCGAGAACCTGCAGGCCGTCTCGCAGGCTGCGGCGGTCGCGCTCGCCGAGGCCGACGAGGAACCCGCCGTCACACTGCGCTCACTCGTTGAGGGCACCGATCAGCGCATGACGCTCGTCGCGGCCGACGGCACGGTAGTCGCCGACACTGAGAACGATCCTGCGTCCATGGGGAACCACGCAGACAGGCCCGAGATCGCCGTCGCGATCGACGGCGAAGTGGGCGCGGACCGCCGCGTGAGCGAGACCGAGGGTGTCGAGCAGGTCTACGTCGCGGTCCCCGCACTCGTGAACGGTGAGACGGGAGCGCTGCGCGTGAGCCAGCCGCTGGCCGCGATCAAGGAGCTCTCCGCGCGGGCGCGCAGGGCGGCCCTTGGATTGCTGGTGCTCGCGGTCCTGGCGGCCGTCGTGCTCACGTATCGGCTGAGCAGCACGGCCGCAGGACCCGTGGAGCGCTTATCGACTGCGGCGCAGGCGATGGCCGCCGGCAACCTCGGCACGGTCATCCCCGAGGTGAGCGGGGACCTCGCCGTGCTGTCGCGTTCGCTGGCCGAGCTGCGCGAGCAGATGCAGCGCCGACTGGACGAGCTCGGCGCCGAGCAGCGCAACCTGCGCTCGGTGCTCGACGGGCTTACGGACGCGGTGTTCCTGCTCCACGACGCCGACATCGTCTTCGCCAACAGCGCAGCCGGTCGGCTCTTCCGTATGCCCTCGGGCGGCTGGCGCGACACACCGCTCACCGAGACCGCGCTGCCGGCGTCACTTCAGGAACTCATCACAGAGGGCCTCGCCGCCGACGAGCCGAGTGCGCGGGACTGGGGGCCCGACCCGTCTGGTCGTACCTTGCGAACCAGCATCCTGCCGCTCAACCACACTGAGGCCGACCGCCGCACCATCGTCGTCGTGAGCGACACGACCGAGCGCACGCAGCTCGAGCGCGTCCGCCGCGACTTCGTCGCCAACGCGAGCCACGAACTCAAGACGCCGACTGCCGCCATTCACCTGCTCGCCGAGTCGGCCGCGCACGCGGCGAAGGACGGAGACACCGACGTCGCGCTTGCGTTCGCGCTGCAGATCGAGCAGGAGTCGGCGAGGCTAGGGCGGCTCGTGGCGGACCTCCTTGACCTCTCGCGCCTCGAATCGATGCCCTCACCAGACAGCGTGACGGACGTGCGAGTGACGGTAGCCAACGCGGTGCTCGCGCACGGCCGCTCGGCAGCCGACGGCGGACTGGGCCTCGTCACGGACTTCGATGCCGTGACGGGCGTCGATCTCTTCGTCAGGGCCGACCCCACCGATCTCGCGATCGCGCTGGACAATCTGCTCGACAACGCAATCGCCTATACCGAGCGTGGGACGGTCACGGTCAGCGCCACGGCCCGACCCGACACCGTTCGCATCCGCGTCGCGGACACCGGGCTCGGCATCCCCGAGGCCGATCTGCCGCGCATCTTCGAGCGCTTCTACCGCGTCGACCGCGCGCGTTCGCGCCGCAGCGGCGGGACCGGTCTGGGGCTCGCGTTGGTCAAGCACGTGGTCGAGCGCTCGGGTGGGACGGTCGAGGTCACCTCTGAACTCGGCTCGGGAACCACCTTCACGGTCACGTTGCCTCGGGTCTGAGACGCTAGCTGCCGTGCTCCCGCGTCACCCACCATACGTAGGCTGCCACCGCGATCACGAGGAACGCCGAGCCGAGCATCCATGAGGCGATGATGTCGCCGAAGTAATGCACGCCAAGGTAGACGCGTGAGAGCGCTACGCCGAGCGCGAGGAGCGCACAGACGAGCCAGCCCCACAACTTCACGCGCGTCGAACGCGCCATCACGAAGAACAGGAGCGCGGCGACACCGAAGAAGAGGAACGATGCGAGCGCGTGGCCGGACGGGAAGCTGTAGCTGTCCGGTATGGGGATCCGTGCGACCTCGAGCCCGGGGCGCGCACGCTCGACCACGCGCTTGAGTATCGCTCCGGTGGCCGTGCCGAGCGCCATCGTCGCCCCGAGCAGCACGGCCTCCGCCCGGCGACCCCTCATGGCCAGCCAGCCGGCGCCGAGCACGGTGAGGGCGAACATCGACCAGGTGTCGCCGAGCCGGGTGAGCGTCGTGGCGAGCGCCTCGAGTCCGGGCACGGACACTTCACGGATGGCGGCGGAGATGCGCGCGTCGAACTCCTGGAACGCTGGGAAGAACAGCACCGCCGCAGTGAGCAGGAGGAGACACGCGAGTGCGATGCCGACCACCACCACGGCGATCCCCGGCATCGGGTCGCGGCTCCAGGGCTGTGCGGCGCGGCGCGGCACGCAGATCCCTACTTGACCGCCGCGTCGACCAGGCGCGCGGCAACCTGCTTCTTTCGCGACAGGACCCCCGGCATCCATGCGGAGCCCGAGGCAAGCGACACACCGAGACCGCGCTCGGCGAGCCGCACCTTGCCCACGGCGACGATCTCGCTGCCCTCGCGCACCACGTCGGTGACCATGAGCAGGACGAGGTCGTAGCCGCGCGCCTCGCGCAACGTCGCCATCACCGAGCGGATCTCCGTCGCGTGCTCCATGACGGCCGCGAGATCGACAGTCTCGACCTGGCCGATGGCGGCGAGGGTGTCACCGACCCGGTACTCCTTGAGGTCGGCCTTGACCGCACGCTCGGCCGAGAAGGCCTCACCCGCGGTCCGCGCCTTGAACATCTCGAGCCCGAACTCGAGCGCGTCCACACCGGCGACGCCGGCGAGCGTCGTCGCGATGCGGTGGTCGGTCTCGGTCGCCGTCGGAGACTTGAGCAGCACGGTGTCGCTGAGCACCGCCGAGAGCAGCACGCCGGCCATCGGGCGTGGTATCGGCACGCCGAGCTCCTCGTAGCGCATGGCGACGACCGTCGCCGTCGACCCTACCGGGACGTTGAGGAACAGAATGGGGCCGTAGGTCTGAACGTCGCCGATCCGGTGGTGGTCGACGACCTCGACGACCTCGGCCTCCTCGATGCCGACGGCGGACTGGGCGGTCTCGTTGTGGTCGACGAGGATGACACGCCGCCTCGTTCCGCGTGCGACGTTCGTGCGCGTGACCATGCCCACGGGCGCGTGGGCCCCGTCGACCACGACCGCCTCGCGGTGCGTCGAGCCCAGGAGGTCCTCGAGGGCCTCGGACAGCAGCATGTCGGGCTCGAACAGGAGCACGTCGGTGTCCATGACGTCGCCGACCGTGTGCGACAGGTTGACGAGCCGGGCGGCCGCGAACGTGTCGTGCGCGGTCGAGACGACCGCAGCCCCACGCTCGCGCGCCAGCTCGAGGACCTCGGGTGCGGGCGTGCTGCCGCCGGTGACGATGAGGCAGGCGACGCCCGCCTCGAGCGCCATCGGCTGCGAGCGCCTGCGGTCGCCCACGACAAGCGTGTCTCCCGGACGGATGTAGCCCACCATCGTCTCGGGCTCCATCGCTCCGATGAGCACGCCGCCGGCGAGCACCATCTCCGGGTCGCCCGCGAGAAGCGTGCCGTCCACGACGGTGACCAGGTGCTTGACGGCGACAGGCACCCGGGCGAACCCGCGCATCTCGGTCTCGCCGAGGTACGCCTCGGCCAGAATGGTCTGGTTGATCAGCCCCCGGACTGTGCCCTCCTGGAGGACCGGAAGCGCCCGGACGTCGCGCTCGCGCATAAGGCGGCCCGCGTCGAGCATCGTCGCATCGATGTCGGCGCTGACGACGCCCTCCGTCATCACGTCGCGCACCCGCGTGTGGACGTGCGCGATCTCCTCCGGCGGCTGCACGCCGAACCGATCGAAGACCCACGCCGTCTCGGGAGGAAGCGGACCGAGGCGGGCCGGAACATAGACGTTCTCGGCATCAGTGAGGTTCTTGAGGTGTGCATAGGCCACAGCCGAACAGATCGAGTCGTTGTCAGGATTCTTGTGGCCGAAGACCAGGACAGGACCCATGTGCTCGTCCCCATCTCCTCGGAACGGGTGCCCTCTCAGTCTCGCACTTTCCGCAGCGGCGCGAAACCCGCGAGCAGCTTCTTCGTGCCTGCTCGGGCGAACGACACCGTGATGCGATCCCCGTGGACCGCGGTAACCGTACCCGGTCCGAAGACCTTGTGCTCGACGAGCGCGCCGACCTCGAAGGTCTCCCGCTCCTCGGCAGGCCGCGGCTCGCGGCGCTGACCCGAGCCGAAGACCCTCCCACCGCCTGCGCCCCTGCCGGTACCAGCGAGCGAGCCGCGTGAGGCGGCGCCCCGGCGCGTGAAGCCGGTACCCGAGATGCCCGCGGAGCCGAGACCAGCCGCGGAGACGTGCTCCTCGGGAATCTCGCCGATGAAGCGACTCGGCGGGTTGTGCTGCGTGGAGCCGAAGAGGCTGCGAGCGTGCGCGTGCGTCAGGTAGAGGCGCTCGCGCGCACGGGTGATGCCAACGTACGCGAGACGGCGCTCCTCCTCCAGACCCGACTCGTCGAACATCGAGTTGACGTGCGGGAAGATGGAGTCCTCCAGGCCGACGATGAACACGACCGGGAACTCCAGCCCCTTGGCCGTGTGTACCGTCATCAGGGTGACCGCGCGCTCGCCCTCCACGAGTGTGTCGACATCGGTTCGCAACGTGACCCACTCCGTGAACACCGGCAGGTCGGCGCCCTCGTGCGCCGAAACGAACTCGTCGACCACGCCGAACAGCTCGCGGATGTTCTCGAGACGCCCGTCGGCCTCGAGGGTCCGCTCGGCCTCGAGCGCCGATATGAGTCCCGAGCGCGCTACGATCTCCTCGATGAGCTCGCGCAGGTCGCCACCGGCGGCGGCGAGCGCGCGCACCTCGTCGAGCAGCTCGAGAAAGGCCGCGACGCGCATCCGCGGAGCCGTCGCCACGAAGCCCTCCTCGACCGCGGCCCGAAGCGCGGTCTCGAACGGGACGCCTCGTTTGGCGGCCTCGTACTCGACGCTCTCGATGGTGCTGTCACCGATGCCGCGCTTGGGCTTGTTGACGATGCGCTTGAGCGCGATCTCGTCGGCCGGGTTCACCGCTGCCCTCACGTAGGCCATGACGTCACGGATCTCGGCGCGGTCGAAGAAGCGCGTGCCGCCGACGATCTGGTAGGGCACGCCGGTACGAAGGAAGACATCTTCGAGAACGCGGGACTGCGCGTTGGTGCGGTAGAAGACCGCCATGTCGGCGTAGGAGCGGCCCTCCTCGCGCAACAGCCGCTCGATCTCGGTCGCAACGAACCGGGCCTCGTCGCGCTCGTCGGTCGCGTAGTAGCGGCTGATTGCCTCCCCACCGACGTTCGCCGTCCACAGCGTCTTGGGCTTGCGGCCTTTGTTGTTGGCGACGACGGCGTTGGCCGCGGCGAGGATGGTCGCCGTCGAGCGGTAGTTCTGCTCGAGTCGGATGACGGTCGCGTCCGGGTAGTCGCGCTCGAACTCGAGGATGTTGCGGATGTCGGCGCCCCGCCACGAGTAGATGGACTGGTCGTCGTCGCCGACGACCATGAGGTTGCGATGCGCAGAAGCGAGCAGGTTCACGATGCGGTACTGGGCGTGGTTGGTGTCCTGGTACTCGTCAACGAGGATGTAGCGGAAACGGTCCTGGTACGCCTCGAGTACCTCGGGGTGCTCGGCGAGCAGGCGGTGCGCCTCGACGAGCAAGTCGTCGAAGTCGAACGCGTTGGCCTCGCGCGTCCGGGCCCGGTAGCGCGGGAAGACCCTGGCCGCGGCTTTGTCGATCGGGCTCACGGCGGCCTCGGCGAACTCGGCGGGCTCGATCAGCTCGTTCTTGGCAGCCGAGATGCGCGCAGCGATGGCGTTGGGCGGGTAGCGCTTCGGGTCGAGCTCGAGGTCTTTCATGACCGAGGTAATCATGCGCTTGGCGTCGTCGGCGTCGTAGATGGTGAATGAGCGCGTGAGGCCGACCGCCTCCGCGTCGGCCCGCAGCATGCGCACGCACATCGCGTGAAAGGTCATGACCCACATCGCGCGCACGCACGGACCGCACTGGTCGCCGAGGCGCTCGCGCATCTCGCCGGCCGCCTTGTTGGTGAACGCGATGGCAAGGATCTCCGCCGCGGACACACCGAGGTCGCCCACGATGTGGGCGATACGGCTCGTGAGCACCCTGGTCTTGCCCGAGCCGGCGCCGGCAAGAACGAGGAGCGGGCCCTCGGTCGTCATGACGGCGTCGTGCTGGGCGGGGTTGAGGTCGGAGAGGTTCATCGCCATAGACCCTGTAGTCTACCCGCTTGAAGCCGAACGGGACAGAGTGTGCAGGGGGCACTACTTGACGAACTTGATCATCGTGAACGAGTCGCCCGAATCGCGAAGGCACTCGTTGTGGATGAGCTGGCGCTCGCCCTTCATGTGCTGGATGTTGCCGCACTTCTCGCACACGGAGAGGCCGCAGACGTTGCACGAGCCAAGTCGCGGCGAGCCGAAGGCCCCGCAGTGCGGGCAGAACTTCGACATCCCTGCCACGGTGCTCACGATCACGTACCCCCGGACGACGCGCTCACTCGGCCCCCACCGGCGCGATGGACCCGCCGCTCGCTGTGATCACGCGAGCCCCTTGCCGACGGCCTTCGCCACCGGTTCGAGTTCTGCGATTAGGTTGCGTAATCCTGCCAAGTCGAGCGATTGCGGCCCGTCGCAGAGCGCGGTACGCGGGTCAGGATGCACCTCGACCATGACGCCGTCTGCACCTACCGCAACGGCCGCACGCGAGACCGCCGGGACTAGATCGGCCTGGCCCGTGGGGTGCGACACGTCGACGATGATGGGCAGGAGCGAGAGCTTCTTGACGACCGGCACGGCACTGATGTCGAGCGTGAAGCGCGTCGCGGTCTCAAAGGTGCGGATACCACGCTCGCACAGGATGACGTTGTCGTTGCCGAGCATGCTGATGTACTCGCTCGCCTGGAGCCACTCCTGGATCGTCGCCGCCATGCCCCGCTTGAAGACCACGGGCTTGCGGCTGTCCGCGGTCACCTGCCCGATGCGCTTGAGCAGGCTGAAGTTCGCCATATTGCGGGTGCCGATCTGCAGCATGTCGGCATAGGCATCCACGACCTCAGCATGCGCCGAATCGGTGACCTCGGTGACGAACAGCAGTCCGTGCTTGTCCGCGGTCTCGCGCAGGATCTTCAGACCCTCTTCCTCCAGACCCTGGAACGAGTGCGGGCTCGTGCGGGGCTTGTAGGCGCCGCCCCGCATCGCGCGCACGCCCAGTTCCTTGAGCGCGGCCCCCACCTCGTCCATCTGGTCGCGGCTCTCGACCGAGCACGGCCCGGCGATGATGGTGACGTCCCCGTCGCGCACAATCGGGTTGGGCGCAGGAGCCTGACCGGACATGGCCCTCAGAGCTCCTTCATCACGTGGAGGATGGCCTGGTAGATCTCACGCAGGTTGTCGGCGTAGAGCGGCCCTTCGTTGCACCGTGCGAGGTGCGCGAAGATCTCCTCCTCGCGCTTCGGGTCGTACAACCCGAGCTGCATCTTCGGCTTGAGGTCGCGGATGGCAAGCGCATGGTTCGCGCGCTCGTTCAGCAGCTCGACGATGCGGCAGTCGATTTCGTCTATGCGCGCACGCAGCTGGTCTATCTGACGCTGGGCATCCTCGCTGTGCTCGGTCATCCCACTCACTCCGCTCGGTCGGGCCGCGTCACGCCGCACGACGTGACCGCCACGATGCTGCCTATGTTCCTATTCCCCTTCGACGATACTGCCTATGTTCCTATTCCCACTCGATGGTGCCGGGGGGCTTGCTCGTGATGTCGTAGGCCACGCGGTTGATCCCCTCGACCTCGTTGATGATGCGGTTGCTCATGCGACCCAGCAGCTCATGGGGGAGTCGCGCCCAGTCGGCGGTCATGGCGTCGGCTGACGCGACCGCGCGCACGATGATGGGGTGCCCGTAGGTCCGCTGGTCGCCCATCACGCCTACCGAGCGGATGTCGGGCAGCACGGCGAAGTACTGCCAGACCTCGCGGTCGCGGTCCCATGCTGAGATCTCCTCGCGCACGATGGCATCAGCGCGACGCAACGTCTCGAGCTTCGCGTGCGTGATCTCGCCGATGATGCGCACGGCCAACCCCGGGCCCGGGAAGGGCTGCCGGTGGACGATCTCGTCGGGCAGGCCGAGTTCGGCGCCGACCGCGCGGACCTCGTCCTTGAACAGCGCCTTAAGCGGCTCAATCAAGTCGAAGTGCACGCCTGTCGGGAATGGGATCAGGTTGTGATGGCTCTTGATCTTGGCGGCCGTCTTGTTGCCCGACTCGATCACGTCGGGGTAGAGCGTGCCCTGCGCGAGCCACTGCACGCCCTCGAGCTTCTCGGCCTCCTCGAAGAAGACCTTCCAGAACTCCTCACCGATGATGCAGCGCTTCTCCTCGGGGTCGGTGACGCCGGCGAGCAGGGAGAGGTAGCGCTCCTCGGCATCGACATGCACGAGGTCGACGTGGAACTGGTCGCGGAAGGTCCGCACGACCTGCTCGGCCTCGTCAAGTCGGAGCATCCCGTGGTCGACGAACACGCAGGTGAGCTGGTCGCCGATGGCGCGGTGCAGCAGCGCCGCGACGACGCTCGAGTCCACGCCGCCGGACAGGCCGCAGATGACCCTACCGTCGCCAACCTGCTCACGCACCTGCTCGACCGTCTCCTCGATGATGTTGACCATCGTCCAGACCGGAGGAATCTGCGCGATGTCGTGCAGGAACGTGCGGATGATCTGCTGTCCGAACTCGGTGTGGGCGACCTCGGGATGAAATTGCGTGGCGTAGAGCCTGCGCGACGGGTCCTCCATCGCCGCGACCGGAGTGATGGCGGTCCGCGCCGTGACGGTGAAGCCCGGCGGCGGAGTGCCCACGCTGTCGCGGTGGCTCATCCAGACCTGTGATGTCTCCGGTACGCCCTCGAGAAGCCGGCACGAGGGGTCTACGACTTCGAGCTCGGCGAACCCGTACTCACCCACGTCGGTACGCGGAATCTCGCCACCGAGATGCAGCGCCATCTCCTGTATGCCGTAGCAAAACCCGAGGACCGGCATGCCGAGATCGAGGATCGCCGGGTCCATGTGGGGCGCGCCCTCGGCGTACACGCTCGCGGGCCCGCCCGAGAGTATGAGCGCGGCTGGTGCGCGTCGCTCGACTTCGGCTGCCGGGATGTCGAACGGCACGATCTCCGAGTACACCCGCGCCTCGCGAACGCGGCGCGCGATGAGCTGCGCGTACTGCGCCCCGAAATCGAGGACGAGGACGGTCGGCTGCTGATCGTGGTAGGAGGCGCTCGTCACCGGCTGCCCCTAGCTACCCATGCCCACACCCTGCGACTGCTGGAGGACCTTGCCCTCCGTCTGCAGCGAGGGTGCGACCATGACCTCGGCCTTCTGGAATGCCTTCAGGTTCTCGTAGCCCGTGGTCGCCATCGAGGTGCGCAGCCCGCCGAGCAGGTTGAGCGTCCCGTCGTTCTCGTGCGCCGGGCCGAGGAGGATGTCCTCGAGCGAACCCTTCACGCCTGCACGCACGCGCGTACCGCGCGGCAGGTCGGGGTGGAAGGTGGCCATGCCCCAGTGGTAGCCACGGCCGGGCGCCTCGGCGGCGGACGCGAGCGGAGAGCCTATCATGATGGCGTCGGCACCCACCGCGACGGCCTTGGCGAGGTCGCCCCCGGTGCGCATGCCGCCATCGGCGATGACGTGGGCGTAGAAACCGGTCTCATCGAGGTGGCGCATACGTGCCGCCGCCGCGTCCGCGATCGCGGTGCACTGCGGGACACCGATGCCGAGCACGCGGCGCGAGGTGCAGGCATGACCCGGGCCCACACCCACTAGCACGCCGACAGCGCCCGCGCGCATGAGGTGCAACGCGCCCTGATACGAGCAGCACCCGCCGATGATGCACGGGATGTCGAGGTCACGCACGAACGCATTGAGATCGAGCGGCTCGGAGTAGGAAGACTTGTGCTCGGCCGAAACGACCGTGCCCTGGATGACGAGGATGTCGAGCCCGCCTGCTAGTGCGGCCTCGATGTAGGTGTCGACGTTTTGCGGCGTGAGGCTCGCAGCTGCAAGCACTCCGCCCTCCTTGATCTCACGAACGCGCTGCGTGATCAGCTCGGGTTTGACCGGCTCGGTGTAGATCTCCTGCATCTTGCGGGTCGCCTCTT
>JBBIIC010000018.1:0-50135 GCA_037446725.1 Actinomycetota bacterium | reverse complement strand
GTGTGCGACCCGTCCGGGTCGGTCAGAACGTAGTAGAGGTACTCGGTCTGCGCCGGGGACGCGGCCGCCTGGAGCGATGCCAGTCCCGGGTTGGATATCGGCCCGGGCGGAAGACCCGCGTTGCGGTAGGTGTTGTAGGGGCTGTCGATCTGCAGGTCGTCGTAGGTGAGCCGGAACCGCGTGCCGGGAAGCAGGTACTCGATCGTGGCGTCGATCTCCAGTCGCATGCCCTGATCGAGGCGATTGTGTATCACCGAGGAGACGAGCTCACGCTCCTCGGCGACCTTCGTCTCGCGCTCGATGATCGAGGCCATCGTGACGAGCTCGTGCAGGGTGAAGCCGCGCGCCTCGGCGGCCGCCACGTCGACCTCGGCAAGCTCGGCCTCGAACTGGTCGAGCATCATCTCGATGACGTCACGCGCGGTACTGCCTTCCCCAATGCGGTAGGTCTTCGGAAACAGGTAACCTTCGAGCTTGCCTTCATGGGCATCACGAAGGTACTCCCGCGGGAACTCCTCGTATCCGCCGTTCGCGAGCGCCACGAACTCCGTGGCGGGGATCCCCGTGTCGCGCTCGACGCGCTCGGCGATCTCGCCGATGACCCAGCCCTCGGGGATCGTGACGGTGACGTAGGCGATCTGCGGTCCCGCGCGCAGCTCCGCGATGGCCTGCTCGTAGGTCATCCCGGTGAGCAGGTCGTAGACACCCGCGCGCAGCTGGCCGTCGGCACCCGCCCTGCGCGACTCCAGGCGAAACCTGTTGGCGTTCGTCACAACACCTGCGCTCGCGAGCTGCTCGGCGATGGCGGCCGTCGAAGCCCCCTGCGCGATCTCGATCTGAACCGGCTGGCCGCCGGCTATGCCGGCTGCGTCAGCGCGCACGAACAGGTACCACCACGTGCCGAGAGCCATGCCGGCGACGAGGAGCAGCACAAGGCCGAGCAGCGCGAGTGCGATGCCGGCTCGGGCCCGCGACCTTGGTCGGCCGCGGCCGTACTCCCTCTCGGGCGCGTCGATGCCCTCGATCTTAGGAGCCATGCGCGTCCTCACTCTCGAGCCCGCACGCCGCGGGGCCGCCGGCATCCAGGAAAGACTGCAGGAACAGGGCGGCGGCGACCTTGTCGACGGACCCGCGACGTTTGCGCGAATCGGCCGACGCCTTCATCGCCCGGGTCGCCTCGGAACTGGACAACCGCTCATCATGGTAGACCACCGGTACCGGCACGCGCTCGGAGATACGCTCGCCTGCCCGTCGGATCCGGACGGCCTGTGGGCCCTCGTCACCTGACAGGGTCAGCGGGAGGCCGATGACGACGAGGCCGACCTCGTGCTCTTCGACGAGCGCGGCGATCCGCTCATCAAGCCGCGCGGTCGCATCGAGCACGTCGTAGGGCGAGGCGATGCGTCGTGCCGGGTCCGAGATCGCGACACCCACGCGCCGCTCCCCGATGTCGAGAGCAAGCACCCTCACGCCTACTCCGGGACGCCGAGCATCCGGCGGGCCTCTGCAAGCGCGGCGTCGATGCCCGACGCGTCCTTGCCTCCGGCCTGCGCCATCGCGGGCTTGCCGCCGCCTCCGCCCTTGATGTGCGGTGCGATGGTCTTGATGATCGATCCCGCGTCGAAGCCCGCCGCGACCGCGGCATCCGAACCCGCTGCGAGGAGCAGCGGCGGTCCGCCGTCGGGCCCGACGGTCGCGAGCACGACCGCTCCGCCTCCGAGACGGTTGCGCAGGATGTCCGCAACCGTGCGCAGGCCGTGCGGCTGCATCTCGGGCAGGCGGGCAACGATCAACGGATAGCCCACATCGATCGCCGCGGCAAGCGTCTCGTCCACGCTCGTGTCGGAGAGTCTCGTCGTCACACGCGTCGCTGCAGTCTCGAGCTCCTTCACCCGCTTGACCAGCGTGCCCACGCGCTCCGAGACATCGAACCGCTGCACCTTGAGGACCGCCGCAGCCTCGGCGAGCTCGGCCTCCTCGCGCTCGATGTACTCGAGAGCGTCGAACGAGCTTACGGCCTCGACGCGGCGGAGGTTGGCGCCGACACTGCCCTCCGAGACGAGCTTGACCAGACCGATCTCGGACGTGTGCGCTACGTGCGTGCCGCCGCACAGCTCCTTGCTGAAGTTGCCGACCTCAAGAACGCGCACGAACTCGCCGTACTTCTCACCGAACAGCGCCGTGACGCCGGTTTCTTTGGCCGAGGCGAGTGAGGTTTCGAAGTTTCGCACGGGGTGGTTCTCCATGATCTTGGCGTTGACCATTCGCTCCACCTTGTCGAGCTGGTCGGCGCCGGGCGCCTCGAAGTGCGTGAAGTCGAACCGCAGCCGCTCGGGGGCGACAAGTGAGCCAGACTGCCGGACGTGGTCTCCGAGCACGAGCCGGAGCGCCCAGTGCAGCAGGTGGGTCGCGGTGTGGTTGCGGCGGATCCGCTCGCGTCTCATGACGTCGATCGATGCGGTCACCGTTTCGCCGATCCGTATCGTCCCGTCGGCGAGCGCACCACGGTGCGAAATGACCCCCGCGACCGGGAAGGTGGTGTCGCTCACCTCGAAGACGGCGCCACCCTCGCTCGCGATCGTCCCGTGATCCCCGACCTGGCCGCCCTGCTCGGCGTAGAACGGCGTCTGGTCGAGGACGATCTCCGCGGCCGTGCCGGCATGGATCTCCTCCACGTCCTCACCCTCGACCACGAGGCCTACCACGGTGGCCATCGCCTCATCACGCTCATAGCCGACGAACTCGGTCTCGCCGGAGCGGGAGGCGATCCCGGTGAACGCGCTCGCGAACGACGTCCACGACTCGTCCTTGACCGCGGCCCTCGCGCGCTCGCGCTGCGCCTCCATCTCGGCGTCGAAGACGTCCATGCCCACCCCGAGACCCGCCTCCGCGGCGATCTCGGCGGTGAGCTCCACCGGGAAGCCATACGTGTCATGCAAGGTGAACGCGGTCTTGCCGTCGAGCTCGGTGGCACCCGCGTCTTTCAGGCGCTCGAGCTCGTCTCCGAGGAACGCGAGACCCTGGCGCAGCGTCGCGCTGAACCGCTGTTCCTCCGCGTCGGCGATCCTGCGGACGAGGTCGTGGTGCTCGACGATCTCGGGGTAGGCCGCACCCATCTGCTCGACGACGACATCGATCATCTCGGCCATGAACGGCTCGGTGCGACCGAGCAGGCGTCCGTGACGGACCGCACGCCGCAGCAGGCGCCGCAGGACGTAGCCGCGACCCTCGTTCGAAGGCAGGACACCGTCGGCCACGAGGAAGGTGACAGCGCGGGCGTGGTCGGTGACGATGCGAAGCGAGGTGTCGACCTTCTCGGACGACCCGTATGCTGCTCCGGTCAGCTCCTCAGCACGCGCCATGATGCGGCGCAGCTCGTCGGTTTCGAAGTTCGACTGAACGCCCTGCAGGATGGTGGCGATGCGCTCGAGCCCCATCCCCGTGTCGATGCTCTGTTTCGGCAGCGGAGTGAGCGTGCCGTCCTCCGCGCGGTCGAACTGCATGAAGACGAGGTTCCAGTACTCGAGGAACCGGTCGCAGTCGCACCCCGGCGCGCATGAGTCGAGCCCGCATCCGACCTCGGGGCCCTGGTCGTAGTAGAGCTCCGAGCACGGCCCGCACGGGCCCGTGGGGCCGGCGGACCAGAAGTTGTCCTTCGCGCCCATGCGCACGATGCGCTCGCGCGGGACACCGACCTCCTCTGCCCATATGCGCTCTGCCTCGTCGTCGTCCTCGTAGATCGAGTACCACAGCCGGTCGGGGTCGAGGCCGAGCACCTCGACCGAGTACTCCTGGGCCCACGCGCACGCCTCGCTCTTGAAGTAATCGCCGAAGCTGAAGTTTCCGAGCATCTCGAAGAAGCTGTGGTGACGGTTGGTGGTGCCGATGATGTCGATATCGGTCGTACGCACGCACTTCTGGCACGTCGTCGCGCGCGTGAACCCCAGGTTCCTCACCCCGAGGAACACCGGCTTGAACTGCACCATTCCTGCGGAGGTCAGGAGCAGCGAAGGGTCGTCAGGCACGAGTGAGGAGCTCGCGACCCTGCGAGAACCCTTGCTCTCGAAGTACGAGAGGAAACTCTCCCTGATGTCGGCTGCCTTCACTCGACTCTCCTTACGGCGACTCGTCGGGCGACGAGTCGTCCTCGTCGCTTTCCCCGGGCGTGCCGGCGGCTGTCTCGGCACAGCTCTCACCTGCGTCGTACGTGACCGGACGTCGCGGCGTGCGGAACAGCGCTCCGTCAACCGCCGAGATCTGCGACTCCGTCCACTTCTCGTAGTAGTGCACGAAGACCACCTTGGCCACGGCCGCGACCGGAACCGCAAGCAGCATGCCGACGAGCCCGCCAAGGGTCGCTCCGATGAGCAACGAGAGTATCACGAGCACCGGGTGCAGGTGCACCTGGTCCGACATGATCTTCGGCTGGAGGAACGTCGATTCCAGCTGTTGGATCACGAGGATGTAGAGCACCGTCCACACCACCAGCTGCGGACTGACGAATGCCGCCGAGATGGCTGCGATGGCGCCGCCGACGAACGGCCCGAGGTACGGGATGAGATTCGTGACTCCTGCGATGATGCCGATGAGCAAAGCGTACGGCACGCCGAGTACCGCAAGGCCCGCGGCGGTGAACACGCCGATGATGACCGCGATCAGACCCTGTCCGCGCAGAAAACCCTCGAGCACGTGGGTTACCTCCGCTGCCAGCTTGAAGGACTCCTCGCGCCGCGCCGGGCCCGGCAGCGAGAGGACCTCTGACTTCAGCGTAGGCAGATCGCGGAGCACGAAGAACGCGAGCGCGAACGCGAGGAAGAGGTTGAGCAGGAAGCTCAGTATCTGCCCGCCGATACCGATCGCCAGCTGAGCGAGGTTCCTCGAGGTGGCCGCGATCCACGCGACGATGCTTCCCCGCGCGTTTTCCGCCGCCTCCGTGATCCAGGCAGGCCATTCGATAGCCACGTACTGTTCCTGGAGGCGCTCCCACAGCCGCACCGCTGCGTCGTAGTACCGCGGGAAGTCCTCGGCGAACTCCGAGAACTCGTCGATCATGGGCGGGATGACGAACAGCGCGATCACCGCCAGGAGTCCCAGGCTGACAACGTAGCAGATGATCACGGCCAGCGAGCGGGACACGCCACGCCCTTCGAGCTCCTTCACCGGACGCCGAAGCAACAGCACCACCACGAGCGAGATGAGGAAGGGAACGAGCGCAGAGGCTACGCGGCCGAGCGCCCACAGGCCGCCCACGACGAGCACGAGCACGCCGACGAGCGCCCACGCGATCATCGCGATCCGACGCCAGCTCTCCAGCCGCTCTTCGGGCAACGGGCGCGCCACCGGCCTCACTCCCTCACGATGTTCTCGCGCAGGACCTTGAGAGTCTTTCGCAGCAGGCGGGAGACCTGCATCTGGGAGATGTCGAGCTGGCGCGCGATCTCGGTCTGCGTGAGACCCTCAAAGAACCGCAGGTAGAGCACCCGCTGCTCCTGGGGCGTCAGGTGTCTGAGCGCCGCCGCAAGCGTGGTCCGGTCGTCGACGACCGCCATCAGCTGGTCGTCCTTGCCGATGTACTCGAGGATACTGAAGGTGTCCGACCCGTCCCCGCCCCGGTCGCTCTCGAGCGAGACGAAGTTGTAGGCCTCGCTGGTCTCCATCGCCTCGAGCACTTCCTCGCTCGTGACGCCGATGTGCGCGGCGATCTCCGAGATGGAGGGTGAGCGTTGGAGCTGCTGAGTCAGCACGTCCATCGCCTGGTTCACCTTGAACGACAGCTCCTGCAGGCGGCGGGGCACCTTGATCGCCCAACCCTTGTCGCGGAAGTAGCGCTTCAGCTCGCCTACGATCGTGGGTGTCGCATACGTCGTGAACTCCACCTGACGGTCGATGTCGAACCGGTCGATCGCCTTGATGAGGCCGATCGTGCCGACCTGAACGAGGTCGTCGACCGGCTCGCCACGGTTGCGAAAGCGGCTCGCCAGGTACTTCACGAGGTTCAGGTACATCGTGATGAGCTCGTCGCGTGCGTCCTCGTCTCCTTCGAGACGGTACCTGCGAAAGAGCTCCCTGGTCAGCTGCTTGTCCCATGTGAGCTTGCGGGACTGTCGTCCGGCGCTGTCCCTAGCTACCGGCATCGTCTGACTCCGCGGAAAGGCGCTTGCGGACCTTCAGATGTTGGCCCTCTAGATCCGACGACAGTTGGTAGTGGTCACACACCGATTGGAGGATGAAGGTCGCGTACGCGGCGCGGCGCTCGGCGTCCTCGTCGGTCGCCCGGGTGCCCTGGGGCAGGCGCACCGACATGCTCACGTCGTCGCCATCGATGAGGAACTCGATGGTGACCTCGCTCTCCTCGTCGGCGTGATCGCACGCGTACACGAACAACTCCTCGGCCGCGATCCGCATGTCGTCGAGATCGTCGTAGGTCGCGCCCGTACGGCTGACCAGCGCCGAGGCGGTCATGCGCACGGCTTTCGCGTACTCGGCACGCGAAGGTATGGTGAGTGTGATCCGGTCTGCTGGCATCGTTCCTCCGGTCGGGACCTAGTGATCGGGAGGCGCATCGTGGGCGACTGCCCGCGTGCGCCTGGCCTTCCTCCACGCGGTACGGATGCGTTCGCCCGCGATGTTCACCGCGTTCGCCGGCGCGTTCACGGCGCCCTGGACCGCCGTGACAGTGTGCCCCACCTTCGACGAGATGTCCTCCACGTCGCCGATGATGGCATCGACCCTGAGCAGCTCCGCGTTGATCGCGTCCACGGCCACGTCGGCCTTCTCCAGAAGCGGCGGAAGTCGTTCGGCCAGATCGTCGCTCACCTCGCGGACCGATCTCAGGGTCTTGACCGCCTCGAGCAGCGCGAATACCAGGACGCCGCAGGCGACCAATCCCGCGATGGCGAGCGCGATCACGAGCCCTTCGACGACGTCCACGACGCACCTCTCAGCGAGCGGGTCGGCACCGGTAGAGTGTACCAGAGCACACCCGCTCAGCCGCCCTGGCCCGGCTCTCCGTCCGCGCTCTCTCCGCGCCCGGTCGCCGCATCGGCCTCCCAGCCCCGCTGCCCGGGCCGCCAGAAGCGTCCCCGCTCCATACCGTCGGGGAGATAGCGCTGTCCGGCCGCTTCGTCTGGACGTTCCGGCGGGTAGACGTAGCCCTCTCCGCGTCCGAGTTGTCTCGCCCCCGGGTAGTGCCGGTCACGCAGATGGTTCGGGACGGGTCGCGCCGGGCCTTCGCGCACCTCCGCGAGCGCCCGGTCGATGGCGACGATCGCCGCGTTGGACTTCGGCGCGAGCGCCATGTAGACCGCGGCCTGCGCGAGGTTGATGCGACACTCCGGCCATCCGACGAACTCGGCCGCCTTCACCGCCGCGTGTGCCACGAGCAACGCCTGCGGATCGGCGTTGCCGATGTCCTCCGAGGCGAAGATGAGGATGCGCCGGGCGATGAACTTCGGGTCCTCACCGCCGTGTGCCATGCGGGCGAGCCAGTACACCGCGGCGTCAGGGTCCGACCCCCGCATCGACTTGATGAACGCCGAGATGACGTCGTAGTGGATGTCGCCACCCTTGTCGTAGGAGAGCGTGCGAGTCGGCGTGGCTGCGGCGATATCGTCCCGGGCCACACGCGCACCCGCGCTCGGCTGCGCTCCGTGGAGCGCCCCCGCTACCGCAAACTCGAGCGTCGCGAGTGCGACCCGCGCGTCGCCGCCGGCAAGCGTCACGAGCGCATCCTCGGCGTCCGCCTCGAGCTCGACACGGCCGGAGAACCCCCGATCGTCGGCGAGCGCGCGCCGCACGATCTCGCGCACGTCGTCGTCGGCCAGCGGAGTGAGCTCGACCACCCTCGAGCGGCTGATGAGCGGCGCGTTGACCTCGAAGAACGGGTTCTCGGTGGTGGCGCCCACGAGCACGACGAGGTTGTCCTCGACCGCGTGAAGGAGTGCGTCCTGTTGCGACTTGGAGAAGCGGTGGATCTCGTCGACGAACAGGATCGTGCGCTGACCGGTCTCGCCGAGCCTGCGCCGGGCACCCTCGATGGCCGCCCTGATGTCGGCCACCCCCGAGGTTACCGCGGAGACCTCGGCGAAATGGGCCTTCGTGGCGCCGGCGATGATGCGCGCCAGGCTCGTCTTGCCGGTACCCGGCGGGCCGTAGAGGATGAACGGCGAGAGGTCGTCGGTCTCGATCGAACGCCGGAGCAGCGTCCCCGGACCGACGGCGGCCTGCTGGCCTACGAACTCATCGAGGGAACGCGGTCTCATACGTACGGCGAGCGGGGCAGATGACGCCTGCGCCCGCTCAGCCTGTTCGTCGAAGAGTGAGTCCACGCCTAGTCCGTGACCCGGAGCACCTCGCGCTCGAGGTTCTTGTCATCCGAGATGCCGCGGTATCGCCAGGTGACGTAGCCGTTGTGGTCGACCACGATGATGAACGGCGTGAACCGCACATCGAGGTGGTCGGCGTCGATGAGACGCAGGACCTGCTTGGCGGTCTTGTCCTCGGTGAGCCCCGGCTCGACGCTGATGGTGCCCTGCGCGTCTTGCGTCACGTAGCCGGCGAGGTTGAACGACACGACGTCGATCAGGCCGCGGTAGGCGTCGGTCACGCTGCGCACGATCTGCTCCTGGTCGTCGGTCGTCTTCTGGGTGTCGTCGTAGAAGATGATGATCATGGGCTGACCCGCGTCCAGGCGGCTCTGGATGGCCGAGGGGACGCCGAGCTCGGAATCGACAGGGAACGGCACGTACTCCTGGGGCTCGGGCGGCGAGAGGTCGACTGCGACCTCCTCCTCGGCGGACGGCGGCGGTGCCGCGCCCTCAGCGTCGGGCGTGGTGGCGGGCTCCTCAGCAGCCCCTCCCCCACACCCGACGAGTGCAAGTACGAGCAATGCGACGACGAGTACTGCGACTGTTCTGCGCATGGTGCGTTCCTCCGCTCAGGCTCCGAGCGCGACCTCGCCTTGCCGTGTCTCCGACCGGGTGAACCTGCCTCGGCAGGTGGGTGCCCGCACCATCGACTTCCAGCTTCCCCTCTCGGGGATACCTTTCCGCCGAGGAATGATGAGGCTCCCGTCCAAAAAGTGTTGGTTCAACCGTTTCGTCGAAGCCACGAGCAAGGCGAAGTACATTGTCAGTGTAGCGCGTGGGGGACAGCGTCACAAACCACCGTCTCCCAACTGACTTAGTCGGTAGAAAGGTGCACTTCCTTGAGTTGTCGGGCCGAAACGGCGTCGGGAGCTCCGGTGAGCGGACACGCGCCCGAACTCGTCTTCGGGAAGGCGATGACGTCCCTGATGGACGTACCTCCCGCAAGAATCATGACCAGACGGTCGAGCCCGAACGCGATGCCTCCGTGCGGCGGGGCTCCGTTCGAGAGCGCGTCGAGCAAGAATCCGAACCGGTCCGCAGCCTCGTCCCGGTCGATCCCCATCACCGCGAACAGCCGCTGCTGCAGTGCGCGGTCGTGGACGCGCAACGTGCCCCCGCCGATCTCGAGCCCGTTGATGACGAGGTCGTAGGAGAACGACAACACGCTGCCCGGGTCTTCCTCGAGGCGGTCGAGGTGCTCGTCGAACGGCCGGGTGAACGGGTGATGCACCGCGGTCCAGCGCTTGTCCTCGTCGTCCCACTTCAGCAGGGGGAAGTCGACGACCCAGAGCGGATGCAACCCTCCCGCCGCAAGCCCGAGCTCCGAGCCCAGGTGTGCGCGAAGCTCGCCGAGCACCTCGTTTGCCACGTCCCGCGTGTCCGCAACGATGAGCGCGAGGTCACCGTGCGCAAGGTCGAGCGCTTCGCGCAAGCCGGCCATCTCGGTCTGGGTGAAGAACTTCGCCACCGGCGAGCGGACCTCGCCGTCGCTTCCTACGGCGACCCAGGCAAGTCCCTTCGCCCCGGCGTCGACGGCGCGCTGGTTCAGCGCGTCGATCCTGCCGCGGCTCCAGTCCCCGCAGCCGGCGGCGTTGACCCCCTTCACCACGCCACCCGATGCGAGCGCTCCGGAGAAGACCTTGAACTCCGAGGCCGCGAACACAGCCGAGAGGTCGGCGAGTTCCATCCCGAAGCGCGTGTCGGGACGATCGGACCCGAAGCGGTCCATCGCCTCGGCGTAGGTGAGCCGCCCCACTCTCTCCGGCCACTCGAAGCCGGTCTCCCCCATGACGTCGGCAACGATCTCCTCCATAACCCCGAGGACGTGGTCCTGGGTGCAGAAGGACATCTCGATGTCGACCTGGGTGAACTCGGGCTGGCGGTCCGCGCGCAGGTCCTCGTCGCGGAAGCAGCGCGCGATCTGGTAGTAGCGGTCGACACCGGCGACCATCAACAACTGCTTGAAGAGCTGTGGCGATTGGGGCAGGGCGTAGAACTGGCCCGGGTTCATGCGGCTCGGCACGATGAAGTCACGCGCGCCCTCGGGCGTGGACTTCGTGAGGATCGGCGTCTCAACCTCGACGAACCCTCGCGACTCGAGCGCGCGACGAAAGCCCTGCGTCACCCGATCACGCAGCAGCAGGCCGGCGAGCATCTCCGGACGCCGGATGTCGACGTAGCGGTAGCGCATGCGGGTGGTCTCGTCGGTCTCGATGCCGTCCTCGACCTCGAACGGGGGAGTCTCGGCGGTGTTGAGCACGGTGACAGTCTCGACGGCGACCTCGATGGCGCCGGTCACCATATCGGGGTTCTCCGTACCCTCGGGGCGGGTCCGCACCGAGCCACCGAGCTGCACGACCCACTCGGGCCGCAGGCGCTCGGCGGTTGCGAACGCCTCAGCGGCCTCCGGTGCGAACGTGCACTGCACGATGCCCGAGCGGTCCCGCAGGTCGACGAAGATCAGGCCGCCGTGGTCGCGGCGACGGTGTACCCAGCCCGCGAGCGTGACGGCCCTCCTGCTGTCGGCCGGCGTGAGCGATCCGCAGGTATGGGTCCGGATCGAATGACGTGCGTCGAGCATGCGTGCCGCCTTCCTAGCCGAGGGAGCGTCGGACCGCGTCCACGACGTCGGCGCGCGCGACGCGGCGCTCCTCCTTGGTGTCCATGTCCCGCACGGTGACCTCGCGCGCCGCGAGTTCGTCCGGGCCGACGATGACCACGGCCCGTGCGCCGAGCCGGTCGGCCTGCTTGAACTGCGCCTTGAGCGAACGCCCGACGTGGTCGAGTTCGGCCGCGATGCCGGCGTCGCGCAGCGCGCTCGCAATCGAGAAGGTATCGCCTGCGACCGAGGCATCCACGCGCGCCACGTACACATCGGCCAGCGCGGGCGCCGGCACTTCGACCCCGGCGGCCTCCATCGCGAGAAGCGTGCGCTCGAAACCGAGCGCCCAGCCGAGGCC
Organism: Actinomycetota bacterium; assembly: GCA_037446725.1. Classification (GTDB taxonomy): domain Bacteria; phylum Actinomycetota; class Coriobacteriia; order Anaerosomatales; family SLCP01; genus JBBIIC01. The sequence goes on along the minus strand of JBBIIC010000018.1, from coordinate 38,809 downwards.
GGGCGTGGGCTTGCCACCGTAGGCCTCCATGAGCCGGTCGTAGCGGCCGCCGCCGCCGATGGCGTTCTGCGCGCCAAGACCCGCGTCGGCCTGCACCTCGAAGACGGTGCGCGTGTAGTAGTCGAGCCCGCGGACGAGCTTCGGCTCCTCGGCATACGGGATGCCGAGGTCGTCGAGGCGCTCTCTGACCTCGGCGTAGTGCGCAGCACACGGCTCGCAGAGCTCGTCGCGCAGCAGCGGAGCGTCCGCCATCACGTCGACGCACGAGGGATTCTTACAGTCGAACGCGCGAAGCGGGTTGGTGTCGAGCCGGCGCTGACACTCGCCGCAGAGCCCGCCCGAGTGCGACCGAATGTAGTCCGCCACCTTCTCGCGGTAGGCTGGTCGGCACGCCTCGTCGCCCATCGAGTTGATGAGGAGCCGCATGTTGGCCGCGGGGATGCCGACCGCCTCGTAGAATCGCCAGAGCGAGACGATGGCCTCGGCGTCCGCGCTCGGCTCGGCAGCCCCGAGGATCTCCAGTCCGATCTGCCAGAACTGGCGCATGCGGCCCTTCTGCGGACGCTCGTAGCGAAACATCGGGCCGGCGTAGTAGAGCTTCACCGACGAGCCCTGCGGTACGAGGGTGTGTTCGAGCGCGGCGCGCACCACACTCGCGGTACCCTCGGGACGCAGCGTGAGACTGCGGCCGGAGCGGTCCTCGAACGTGTACATCTCCTTGCTGACGATGTCTGTCGCCTCGCCGATGCCGCGGGAGAAGACCTCGGTGTGTTCGAAGAGCGGCGTGTAGACCGGCTCGTAGCCGTAGCGGGCGAAGAGCTCCTGCGCGGTACGCGTCAAGTACTCCCACGCACGGGCGGTGCGGGGCAGCATGTCGGTGGTGCCTTTGGGTGCGCGGGCGTTCATCGTGGGGACGGTCACGCTCCTTGTGGGCAGGGGCTTCGCGGGTTCCGATTATGCAGGAAGCGCGCGCCGATGACCACGCGCGGCCGCAGTACGCTTCAGCTGAGCGCCCTGCCCGCCAGGATGCCCGAGAGCGCGCCGCCGATGGCGGCCACACCCGAGAGCCCGAGGTACGTCGCGGCGGTGGCGAGACTGCCCCGCAGGACCAGGTCAGCGGCCTCGAGTGAGAGCGCCGAGAAGGTCGTATACCCGCCGAGCAGCCCGACGCCGAGGAGCGGCCGCCACCATCCCGCCCAGCCCTGGCGGGTCGCGACGACGAGCAGCAGGCCAAGCGCGAACGCGCCCGTGACGTTGACGACGAACGTGTGCCAGGGGATGCCGCCCTCGGCAGAGGTGCCCACCAGCCGCCCGACCGTGTGACGCGTGACGGCTCCGACGGCGCCGCCCGCGGCGATCAGCATGAGATCTCGTGCATGCTCGGTCATGCCCTCACGTCCTCGGGAAGAACGGGTTGATACGCCGCTCCCGGCCCACCGTGGTGTCGGGTCCGTGGCCCGGATGCACCTCGGTCTCGTCGGGCAGTGTGGCGATGCGCGTCGCGATCGATCGCTGAAGCGCACGCCCGTCCCCACGCGGGAAGTCGGTCCGCCCGACACTTCCGGCGAACAGCGTGTCCCCGCTGAACAGGTGACCGGGGGCGTACAGACAGATGCACCCCGGCGTGTGCCCGGGGGTGTGAAGCACCTCGAGTGAGAGTCCGCCCGCATCGACGACATCGCCCTCGACGAGCGTCCGGTCCGCGTGAGGAGCCGAGTGATCGAAGCCGAAGAGCTGTCCGCCCGTCCCCGCTGCCGAGGTGATGTAGGGGGCGTCCTCTTCGTGCACCATGAGCGGCGCTCCCGTGGCGGCCACCAGATCGCCGGCTCCGCCGAGGTGGTCGAAGTGCCCGTGGGTGAGCACGACGGCCGAAACCGGTCTGCCGTCGAGCACGTCGAGGACGGTGGTGGCGTCGTCGGCGGGATCGATGACCACAGCCGGACCGCCGGCCCCGTCGTCGACCACCCAGCAGTTGGTCTCGAGCGGACCCAGAGAGAGCCTGCGGACCCTCACGTCCGGCGGCCCTTCGAACGGTGTCCGCCCTCACCGGGCAGGGCCCGCACGACCTCGAACACGCCGTCTATCGCGCGCACGTCGCGCATGACGGACTGCAGCTGGTCCATGTTGCCGAGCTCGAAGAGGAATCGCATCGTCGAGATGCCACCCTTGTCGGTGGCGACATGTGCCGCGAGGATATTGACGCCGGACTCAGCGAGCGTCGAGGAGACCTCCTGGAGCAACCGCATCCGGTCGACCGCCTCGATGAGGATCTCGACCTGATACGTGCTCTCGCTTCCCTTGTCCCACTCGACGTCGATGATCCGCTCGGGGCTGCGTAGCAGGTCGGTAGCGTTGGAGCAGTCACGGCGGTGCACCGACACGCCGCGTCCGCGGGTGACGAACCCGACGATGTCGTCGCCGGGCACCGGGTTGCAGCACCGCGCAAGGCGCACCAGCACGTCATCGATGCCCTTCACCTTGACTCCCCCGCCCTGCCGCCGGCGCTTGGAGCGTGGAGGTGTCATCGGAGTCGTCAGAGGCAGCGGGGCCTCCGGCTCGGGCTCGGGGACGGAGCCCGGCTCCTCCGCTGCCATGCGCTTGAGCAGCTTGCCGGCGATCTGCTTGGCCGAGACCTTGCCGGCGCCGATATGCGCGAGCAGGTCCTCCGACTCCTGGAAGTTCATGTCCTCGGCAATGGCATCGAGGGCGCGGTTCGCAGCGGGAGAGCTCATGCCGAGCCCATGCTTGCGCATCACCTTGACGAGCTCGTCGCGCCCGCGCTGCAGATCGTCCTCGCGGCTCGCCTTGCTGAAGTAGCTGCGTATCTTGCTGCGCGCAGATGAGGTCTTGACGATGTTAAGCCAGTCACGACTCGGATGCGTGCTCTTGTTCGTCATGATCTCGACCCGGTCGCCCATTTGAAGCTCGTAGCCGAGCGGCACGATGGCGCCGTTGACCTTCGCGCCGACGCAGTGGTGCCCGACCTCCGTGTGGATCGCATAGGCGAAGTCGATCGGTGTGGAGCCCCGGCGCATCGAGCGCACGTCACCCTTCGGCGTGAAGACGAAGACCTCGTCTTCGAACAGGTCGATCTTCAGTGCCTCCATGAACTCGCGGGGGTCCTTGAGCTCGGTCTGCCACTCGAGCATCTGACGCAGCCACGCGAGCCGCTCGTCGAACGTCTCCTCCCCGCGCCCACCCTCCTTGTAGCGCCAGTGGGCGGCGATGCCGTACTCGGCCGTGCGGTGCATTTCCTCGGTACGGATCTGGATCTCGAGCGGCCGGCCGGCCGGGCCTATGACCGTCGTGTGGAGCGACTGGTACATGTTGAACTTGGGCATCGCGACGTAGTCCTTGAAGCGCCCGGGCACCGGCTTCCAGATGCTGTGCACCGTGCCGAGGGCGCCGTAGACGTCCTTCACCGAGTCGACGATGACCCGCAGCGCGATGAGGTCATAGATCTCGCTGAAGTCTTTGCCCTTGTACGACATCTTCTGGTAGATGCTGTACAGGTGCTTCGGGCGGCCGGATATCTCGGCCTCGACCCCGATTCCGCGCAGTTCGCTCTGGAGCTGATCGATGACCTGCTTCAGGTACGCCTCCCGGGCCGCCCTGCTCTCGGCGACCATCTTCTGGACCTGGTGGAACTTGCGCGGCTCGAGGTAGTAGAAGGACAGGTCCTCCAGCTCCCACTTGATGCTCGAGATGCCGAGCCGGTGCGCGAGCGGCGCGTAGATCTCCATCGTCTCGACGGCCTTCTCGCGCCGGCGCTCCGGCGGCAGCGCGGAGAGTGTGCGCATGTTGTGCAGCCGATCGGCGAGCTTGATGAGGATCACGCGGATGTCCTTCGCCATCGCGATGAGCATCTTGCGCAGGTTCTGGCTCTGAGCCTCGGAGAGCGTCTCGAACTCGATCCGGCCGAGCTTGGTGACCCCGTCGACCAGCTCGGCGACCTCGTCACCGAACCGCGCGCGCACCTCGGCGAGCTCGTGCGGGGAATCCTCGACGACATCATGGAGCAGCGCGGCCTTCAGCGTGGCGGTGTCGAGATGGAGTTCGGCGAGGATGAGGCAGACCTCGATGGGGTGCTTGACGAACTGCTCCCCGGACTTGCGCATCTGGCCCTCGTGGGCCGCGACGGCGAAGTGATAGGCCTCGTCGAGACCGGTCAGGTCGGCATCGGGATTGTACTCCCTGACCTGCGCCTCTATCTGCTCGATCGTCGCCGGCACCCGGGTACTCTCCTCGCCTCAGTCTCGTGATGGCAGGATAGGGCGGTTGAACCGGGCAAGCAACTCGTCCCGGCCGGCGCCAAGCACCCATTGCCGGAAGTGGTCGAACTCGGCAATCTCCTCGAGCCCTTCCGCGTAGCGCACCGAGGACTCGAGGTCGACCTTGCCGGCCGAGGGCACGAGCCACAACCGCCGGTACGCCCCGTGCCCCTCACCATCGACCAGCCCGAGCTCGCGGAACACGCCGATACCGGCCGACACGCCCCGGTCGTTCATGGTGGATCCGCGGCGGCGCGCAGCAACGCGCTCGGCGAGCTCGGCGTTCGTGATCTCGAAACCGTCCCCGCTTGCCTGCTGCAGGTCCTTGAGCACCAGGTAGAGGGTGGCCAGGTCGTCTCGCGACGGCGCCACACTCGCGAGCACCATCTCGTTGACCTTGCCGTCGCGCGGACCGAACAGCAGGTGGACGCGCGCGAGCGCCCCGTCGCGGCCCGAGCGGCCACACATCTGGTTGAACTCGATGTCGTTGAAGGGCAAGTGGTAGAGGACCACGTGGCGGACGTCCGGGATGTTGACGCCCTCTCCGAAGGCGCTCGTTGCGACGACGACGCTCACCTCCCCAGCCCTGAACGCGCGCTCCACAGCATGGCGGGCCGAGCGGGTCAGGCCCCCGTTGTAGAAAGCGACCTTCATCGCGATGGCCGGTGCCTTCTTGCGGAGCATGCGCGCGAGACGCACCGACTGCTCGCGCGAGTTCACGTAGACGATCACCTTGTCGCCCCTGCTCGCGAGCGAGGCCAGATACGCGTCCTTGTCGCCGAGCCCCCGCCGGTCCTCCACGACGAGGTTCTCGCGGACGGTCGGATCGGTCACCACCGAAGTGATGCCGAGGGTCGAGACGATAGCCTCGGCCGTCGTGTCCCCGGCCGTCGCGGTCACGGCGAGCACTGCCGGGTCACCGAGGGTCTCGAAGGCCTCGCCGAGCTGCGCGTACGCGGGACGGTGGCCGGCGCGCGCCGTCCCGACGTGATGCGCCTCGTCGACGACGGCGAACCGCACACGCTCCGACGCCGCGAAGCGCTGCACGTGAAACGCGAGGAACTCAGGCGTGGTGAGCACGACGTCGACCGAGCCGTCCCGCAGGGAAGCGAAGGTCTCGTCGCGTGCGGTCGGCGACGACTCGCCGGTGAGCGTGCACACCCCGACCCCGATCCGCGCCATCGCTTCCTCGAGGTGGAAGGCCTGGTCGGCCACGAGCGCGCGCAGTGGGAACACGAACACCGACGCGCCCCGCTCGCGCAATGCAGTGCGCGCGGCGTGCAGGTGGAAGATAAGCGACTTGCCGCGACCCGTCGCCATGACCGTCAGGCAGCGGTGCCCGGCCGCAAGCTCGTCAAGCGCACGCTGCTGGGCCTCGTGGAGCGCGCCCTCTCCGATGAACTCCCTCACGAGCTCGCAGTCGAGCGCGTCGGGCGGCAGAGCGGCCAGCTCGGCCTTGCGGGCGGCGAGCGCCTCCTGTCCGACGACGTCGCTCGCGTCCGGACGCCTCGTGACCAGCACGTTCACGCCGTACGAGCGGCGGCCGTCGCCACCGGTCACGTCGGCCACCTCGACGTCGTACTCGACTCCGGCATCGATCACCGGAGCGAGCGCCCCCGCGAGGCGCCGGTTGAAATACCCGATTTGGGCGCCGTGGGCATCATGCAGCGCGATGGCGTTCGCATCGTGAGGGTTGTCCGGCTGCCTCACGACGCGCAGGGGCGTGCCGGGAGCAAGCCGTGCGACGGCCTCCTGACGTCCTTCGAAGGTCACGCCTGCGAGCTTCGTGTGGAAGGAGTCGGCCTCCTCGATACCGGCGTACTCCTCACGCGCGAGGATCTCGTCGGCTCGCGCGAAGAGGTCTTCGACCAGCTCGGCCGCGGGCGAGTAGCCCGCGTGCTCGTGCACCGCGACGTCGCGCACCATCATCTGGACGCGCCGCCGTCCCCGCCACTCATCGGCCTGGATCTCGAACGCCAGGTCGACGGCGGCATCGCAGAGCGCGAGCCGCTCGATGCCGGGACAGCGGAACGCGATCGCAGGCACCGAGTCAGCGCCATCGTACGCCGCGAACTTGAGGTGGTTCGAGGTCGCCCCGACCCGCTCACGGCCCGACATGAACACGCCTCCCACGCTGAACAGCGGGCGCGGGTTGCCCGACCCGAACGGCTCGAGCGCGGCGATCTCGGCCGCAAGGTCCGGCCCCACGTCGCCGAGTTCTATCTCGGCGTCCACGCTACGCTTAACCGCGAACGCTTCGGCCGGGAGGGTCGCAAAGTGCGCGAGCAGGCGCTCACGGAACTCGTCGATGCGTCCGGCGTCGAGCGTGAGCCCGACAGCCGCGGCGTGACCGCCGAAGCGCTCCAGCATGTCGCCGAGGGACGAGACCGCCTGGTGAAGGTCGACCGTGCCTGCCGAGCGCCCGGAGCCTCGGGCCTGCCCGTCTTCGATCGCGAACAGCACCACCGGCACCCCGAACTCCTTCACGAGGCGGGAGGCCACGATCCCTTTGACCCCTTCGTGCCACCCCTCACCAGCCAGTACGAGACCTCGGTCGCCCTCGCGGAACTGTCGGTCGGCCAGGGCCAGCGCAGCCTGGGTCATGTCCTGCTCAATCGACTGCCGAGTGCGGTTGTGGACGTCGAGCTCGCGCGCGAGCGCGTCGGCCCTCACCGGGTCGTCGGTCATGAGCAACTCAAGCGCGGACGCGGGCTCGGCCATGCGGCCCGCGGCGTTCAGGCGGGGGGCAAGCTGGAAGGCGACTGCGTCGGAGGACAGCCCGCGCAGGTCGGTCGAGGCGACCGCAGCGAGTGCGGCGATGCCCGTCCTGGGAGCGCGACGGGCTCGCGCGAGCCCGTCAGCCACGAGTGCCCGGTTCTCACCGAACAGCGGCACGATGTCTGCGATCGTTCCGAGCATCGCGAGGTCGGTGAGCTCACGCCACTCCTCGGGCCTGCCGAGGACCGAGCCGACGCTCTGCACGAGCTTGAGGGCCACGCCTGCACCGGCGAGCTCGCGCGACGGGCAGGCGGGATCGAGCTTCGGATCCGCGACCGGGATGCCTGCGGGCAGGGCGCCTCCGGGCTCATGATGGTCGGTCACCACCACGTCGATGCCCGCCTCCGCGAGCTGCGCTACCTCGACGGCACCCGAGACGCCGCAGTCGACGGTGATCACGAGCCCCGGGCCGCGCTCGACAAGGCGCGCCACGGATGCCGGGGTGAGCCCATACCCCTCGCGGAAGCGGTGCGGGACGGTGGCCGTCACGTCGGCGCCGAATGCGGCCAGACCCCGGGCCGCGACGGCCGCGGAGGAGACCCCGTCCAGATCGAAGTCGCCGAAGACGGTGATTCGCTCCCCGGCGCGGACCGCGGCCGCCACCCGCTCGGCGGCCTCCCGCATCCCGGGGACGAGCAGCGGGTCGTGCCAGTCCCGGTCGAGGTCGGGTTCGAGGAAGCGCTCGACCGCCTCCGGGGTCTTAATCCCCCTGCCGACCAGGATGCGCGCAACGATCGGAGAGATCCCGGTAGCGAAGGCGAGTGTACCGACTGCCGCCTCATCGACCGCCCGAGGCTCCCAGGCACATGCCCCGCAGCCCCCCGGTCTGTCCTGTCCCGCCGTCATCCTTGCATCCTGACAGGGAGGGCCGACACGAGTGCCGGCCCTCCTGGAGCATCGTGCGCAGTGTGCACCACCGTCACGCGGTCCCGTATCTCTTCGCGAGCGCCTTGAACTTCGGTTCGCGCTCCTTCCACGCCGCATAAAGCGGAGTCGCTACCGCGATGGACGAGTACGCACCAAGCACCATACCGACCACAAGCGCGAACGCGAAGTCCGCCAGCGTCGGGCCGCCGAACAGCAGCAACATGAGCGGCGGGGTGATCGAGGTGATCGATGTGTTGAGCGAGCGCACGATGACCTGATTGACGGAGTGGTTCGCCATCGCCGTGAACGTGGTCCTCGTGAGTCCCTTCGAGTTCTCGCGAATGCGGTGGAACACGACGATCGTGTCGTAGAGCGAGTAGCCCATGATGGTCAGCAGCGCCGCGATGGTGTTGGGCGTGACCTCGCGTCCGACGAGCGCGTAGATGCCGAGCACGATCAGCACGTCGTGGACGAGCGTGAACACCGCGGTGAGCGACATCTTATACTCGTAGCGCACGGAAATGTAGAGTAGGATGGCCGCCACCGACATGGCGAGCGCAAGTAGGGCCGCCTGCGTGATACTGCGGCCCCAGCCCGGGCCGATGGTGGACACATCCCCGTCGTCGGTGGAGAGTCCGAGAGCCTCGAAGACGTCGAGGAAGAGCTGATTCGCTACGTCCGCGTCGTTCTCGGTGAGACGGACGATGAAGCCGTCTCCTTCGGTCGACTGGACCTGGACCCCGGTCGCGCCCGCCTCCGCGAAGGCGTCGCGCACGTCACCTTCCGTCCAGTCAGGAGCCGAGCTGATGTTGATGACGGTTCCACCCTGGAACTCGATCCCGAACGACAGGCCCCGGATTGCGAGCGAGCCGATCGCGACGAACACGAGCACGACGGACAGGATGAGGAAGATCCCGCGGTGTCCGAGGAAGTCGATCTCGCGCTTAGGCATCCGCCTCACCCCCCTTCAGACCGAAGATCCGTGGCGCCTTGGGCGCCAGCGTCTCAGCTAATGTGATGACCACCGGGCGCGACCAGAAGACCATGTTGAAGATGTCGATGGTGAGCCCGATCATCAGCGTCAGCGCGAAGCCCCGGACCGGTCCGATCGCGAAGGTGTAGAGCATGAGCGCGGAAACGAACGTCACGAGGTCGGCGTCCAGGCTCGTGCCAATGGCGTGGCGCGTCCCGTGGCGCGCGGCGGACCGGTAGGTCTTGCCGTCCCGGACCTCCTCCCTGAACCGCTCGATCATGAGGATCTCCGAGTCGGCGGCCAGGCCTATCGTGAGCACGATGCCTGCGATGCCGGGCAGCGTGAGCGCGAACCATCCGAAGTTGGAGAGCAGGGCGAGTGCACCGAGGAACAGTGAGGCGTAGATCGTGAGTGCGACCCAGCTTGCGAATCCGAAGCCCCGGTAGAACCCCACGAGGTAGAGACCCACGAGCAGGAGTCCTGCGGCCGCCGCGTACACGCCCTGCTGCAGCGCGTCCTGCCCGAGCGTCGGTCCGACGACCCGCGACTCGTTGAACTCGAGCGTCACGGGCAGGGCGCCGGTCTCCAGCACCGTCTTCAGGCGCCGGGCCTCCTCGGGCGTGAAGTTCCCGGTGATGCTCGTCTGGCCGCCGGTGATCTGCTCGCGCACGACCGGCGCGGACTCCACGTTGCCGTCCAGGACGATCGCGATCTGCTTGCCGATACGCGATCCCGTGATCTCAGCCCACTTGGCCGTTCCCTCCGAATCGAAGGTGACGCTGACCTCAATCTCGTTGGTCTGCGGGTTCGTGCCGATCGTCGCGCTCGTGATCACGTCGCCGGTGAGCAACACGTCGCCGAGGATCGCCTCGCCGGTCGCAGGATCGGTGCCGGTCACATCCCGGATCTCCAACTGCCCGGTCGAGCCGAGTGCGTCGAGCGCCTCCTGGGCGTTCGCGATTCCGGGCAGCTGGACGAGGATCGAGTCCGCCCCCTGGCGCTGGATCGTGACCTCGGACGCGCCAAGACGGTCGACTCGGTTGCGCACGATGAGCTCGGCGCGGTCCATTACCTCTTCCGTGACGGGAGTCTCGGGGGTCTCGACGGCGGTGAGGATGACCGAGAGGCCGCCCTGGATGTCGAGGCCCTGCGTGATCTTCTCGTTCGGCGGCCAGAACTGCCACCAGGCGAGTGCCACGAGGACGAGCACCAGGGCCATCGAGAGCAGGTTGCGTTGCCTGGGGTCCATGCGCATGCCTTCCTGGGATCCGTGACGCGGGGAATCAGAACGACTCGATACCGTGTACCACTAAGCGAGGTGCGCGTCGAGTGTCCGGCATCGGGTCGTCCGACGTGACCGCGGCGTCGCTACTCCGAGGCGGACGGCGCGTCGGTATCCGAAGCGTCGCTCGCGCTCCCGGATGCGGCACTGTCCGCGACATCCCCCGCGTCCCTGCGGGCGATCGCAGTCTTCTCGAAACCGATCTCGACTCCGTCGGCGACGCGGAGCGTCACGAGCGTGCCCTCGATGCCGACGATCGTGCCGTGCATGCCGCCGATGGTGATGACCTTGTCTCCAACTGCGAGCGAGGCCATGAGCTCGCGCATCTGCTTGTTGCGCTGCGTCTGCGGCCGGATGATCAGCAGATAGAACACCACAACAAGAAAGCCGAGATAGATGAGACCAGTGTAGTCCCCGAGCATTGGAACCTCCGTCGAACGCGGGTGCGTCTGATGCACGGCACTGGGGTCCAGGCCGCGATTTCACATCATACCATCCGCCACGCCGGCTCAGTAGTCGTCGGCGCCCGGACCCGCCATCCACTCGTCGAGGAAGCGTCCATAGGTCCCCTCCTCGATGGCCGCTCGCGCGCGGGCGGCCAGATCGAGCAGGAACGCGAGGTTGTGAACGGAGAGCAGGATCGAGCCGAGCATCTCCTTCATGACCACCAGGTGGCGCAGGTACGCCCGGCTGTACCCGGTGCACGTGGGGCACGAGCACGCGGGGTCGAGCGGGCCGAAGTCGCGCGTGTACTGCGCGTTCTTGAGATTCATCCGTCCATGCGAAGAGAGCGCCGTGCCGGTCCGCGCGGTGCGTGTGGGTAGGACACAGTCGAACATGTCGACCCCGAGGCCGATAGCGCGCAGCATCGACGTCGGGGTGCCCACCCCCATCAGGTACCTGGGACGGTCCGCCGGAAGCGACGCGGTCACAGGCTCGAGGCTCTCGAGCATCTCCTCGTGCGGCTCGCCGACCGAGTACCCGCCGATGCCGTAACCCGGAAAACCGATCCCGACCGTACGCTCGACACTCTCGGCACGCAGGTGCGGGTAGACGCCGCCCTGCACGATGCCGAAGAGGGCCTGGTCCTCACGGTCGTGTGCGGCCTTGCACCGTGCCGCCCACGCCGCGCTGCGCCGGACCGCCGCGGCCACGACGGACTCCTCGGCCGAATGCGGCGGGCAAACGTCGAGCACCATCGCGATGTCAGCGCCGAGCGCCATCTGGATCGCCATGTTCTCCTCGGGCGTCCAGGAATGCCACAACCCGTCAACGATGCTGCGGAAGCGCACGCCCTCGTCGTGAAGGCTGAGCGTGTCGGCGAGCGAGAAGATCTGGAAGCCACCCGAGTCGGTCAGGACGGCCCGGTTCCAGTTCATGAAGGAATGCAGGCCGCCCCCCTCGGCGACGAGCTCATTTCCCGGCCGTAAGAACAGATGGTACGTGTTGGCGAGCAGCACCTGGGCCCCGATCTCGGCAAGCTGCGGAGTCGTCACCCCCTTGACCGTCGCGCGCGTGCCGACCGGCATGAATACGGGCGTCTCGACCGGTCCGTGCGGCGTGGCCAGAGTGCCCCGGCGCGCACTGGTGGACACGTCACGGGCCCGGATGGTGAAGTCGAAGGGTTGCATGAGAGCGATTCTAGCAGCAGCGCGCCTGCGCTATGCTTCGTGAAGGGCGAACTCCTGCCGCCTGCCGAACGTCATATGGAGCACGTGATGACCAGGACTCAACGCCCGGACGATCCGGCACTCGTCGCGGCCGCCGCGCGGGGCGACACCGGGGCCTTCGAGACGCTCGTCCGCGAGCACTCCGGGCCGGTGTACGCGCACGCGCTGCGGTTCTTCGGTGACCCGCAGTCGGCCGAGGACGTGGTCCAGGAGGTGTTCATCAAGGTGTACCGGTCTTTGAATACGTTCGACGGGGCGGCCGCGTTCTCGACCTGGCTCTACCGGGTCACGCGGAACGTCTGTCTCGACGTGCTCAGGAGCGGCCGGCGCAGACCCGTCCCCGTCGACCTCGTCGACATCTCGGTATCCGCGTCGGACGACCCCGCCGCCGAGGCCATCACCACGGCGACCGTCGAGGCCGCGATGCGCGCGCTCCCCCAGGAGGACCGGGACGCGCTGAGCGCGGTCGGCCTGTTCGGCCTGAGCTACGCCGAGGCCGGAGAGGCACTCGGCGTCCCCGAGGGCACCGTGAAGTCCCGGGTGTTCCGGGCGCGAAAGGCGCTCGTCACGGCTTTGAGAACTGATGGGGGTGACCGTCGATGACCGAGTGCGCCAGAGCGCAGAAGATCATCTCGGCCGCCTCCGACGGCGAGCTTCACGACTCCGCCGCGCTCGACGCCGCCAAGACGCACTGCCGCTCGTGTCCCGAATGCGCGGCGTTCGTCCGGACCCTCGCGGCGATTCACCGCGCACCCGCGCCCCAGATGCCCGCAGGCGCACTCGAGCGGGTCGTCGACGGCGTCAGGGTCGCGTGCGAGACCGCCGCGCACGAGCCGGTGGCGGCCGCCGCGGCCGGAAGAACCCAGCCCCTCCCCGTTGCCGTCCCCGCTCCCGTCCACACGGCGGACGCCGCTCCTTTCGACCGTCGAAGGGTTCCCGTGTGGGCACCGTGGGCCGCGGCAGCCGCGGTGCTGCTCATCGCCGCGGGCGTCGCGACGACCCAGGGTGTGCGGTACCTGCTGACACCTTCGGGCGACGGAGCCGTACTCGGCGAGGCGGGTACCGCGGATTCCCCACGCGAGTACGGCGAGGACCAGGCCGCGCCCGAAACGGCCCCGACACCCCCGGCGGACGACGCGGTGACTGCCGAGCAGGGCCCCGCGTACGTTGTCTTTGACCAGCGGGTCTTCACGCTCACCGGCGAGACGGCCCGTCCGGACGCGGGAAGCCCGGTCGGATCGGTCACCTCCGCGCTCGACTCCGGCGAAGCGGCGCTTCCGCATCAGGTCTACCCCGGGGCCGACGCGGACACCATCATCGTCACCACCGACGATGACCAAGCCCTCGTCTTCGCCTCCGTGGTCCGCCCTCTGCGGGGTACTCTCTACGCTCTGCGCTCGGGAAGCATCAGCGCGTTCGGTCAGTGGCCGAGCCTGCCGTCCGACATACCCGAGCCCGCCTCGCCGGACGGATCACCGACCTTCATCGAGGTCGGGACTGACGACCTCGGTGTCGCGATCTTCGTCAGGCCCGGAACGGACCCCGCGGCCGGATTCGCGGTGGCGCCCGGGACGGCGCCGGGCGATCCGGCGGCCGGCAACACCGGGTGGACCTGGTGGGAGCCGCTGCGCTAGGAAGAACGGGTGCGTCCTAGACGATAAGCATCGCGTCGCCGAAAGACAGCATGCGATACCGTTCCTCGATTGCGGTGCGGTACGCTCGCATCACCAGCTCCCGGCCTGCGAACGCGCTGACGAGCATGAGCAGCGTCGAGCGCGGCGTGTGGAAGTTCGTCACGAGCGCGTCCACGACGTCGAACCGATGCCCGGGAAGGATGTAGAGGTCCGTCTGTCGCTCGGCCGCTGCGACTTCGTGACGCTCGCGGTCGTACGCGCTCTCGAGGGTCCTGACCACGGTCGTACCGACAGCAACCACCCGGCCTCCCCGGGCCCGCGCCTCGTTGACGTCGGCCGCCGCCCGTTCGGACACCCTGAAGTGCTCGGTGTGGATCCGGTGCTCGTGAGGGTCGTCCTCGGCGACGGGGCGAAACGTGTCGATGCCCACGTCCAGCTCGACCGGTACGATCCGCACGCCCCGTGCGGCGATCGTGTCGAGCAGCCCGGGTGTGAAGTGAAGGCCGGCCGTCGGTGCGGCCGCAGAGCGCTCGTCACGCGCGAACACCGTCTGATACCGGTCAGGGTCGTCCAGCGGACGCGTGATGTAGGGAGGCAGCGGCATCTGGCCGAGCCGTCGCACCGCGTCGATGACCCGCCCCTCGCGCGCGGTCAGGCGAACCAGGCGACCGCCGGACTCCTCGATGAAGTCGACGACCAGACCGGTCAGTTCACCGTCTCCGAACACGACACGAGCGCCGGGCTTCAGACGGCGCCCCGGCTTGACGAGGCATTCCCACGTGTCCTCATAGCGCTCGCGTAGCAGCAGCACTTCGGCCGCCCCGCCGGTCTCGTCCTTGGCACCGGCGAGGCGGGCGGGCAGCACCTTCGTCTCGTTGACTACGAGCACGTCGCCCCGGCCGAGGTACTCGGGGAGATCGGTGAAGACCCGATGATCGATCTGCCCGCTCGAACGGTGTACTACGAGCAGGCGGCACGAATCCCTCGGCTCGACCGGCTCCTGCGCGATCAGGCCGGTGGGCAGTTCGTAGTCGAAATCCTCTGTCCGCACTCCGCCTCCTGACAGGTCCGCTGCGCGTCAGCACAGCACCGATTGTATCGCTTCTGGCCGAGCCCGCCTGTCAGGGTCGCGCGCGGTGCTCCCGCCCTGCGCGCCGTCTGTCGCGGTCGGCCTGCGCCTCGGCTCGCGAAGGCAGGCATCCGCAGTAGTTTTGGCGGTACATTCCCGCCTTCCGGGCCCGCCGCGTCGCCTCGGGGTAGCGGCCGCGGTAGTCCTCGAAGAGCCAGGCCAGCCCGCACTCGGCTGCTGCCACACGCCCAGCGGCATCGATGGCCTCCGGGTCTTGGTACGGGCTCACGGTGAGCGTCGTGGCCAAGGCGGTGCAGCCATGCCGCGCCCCCTCCTGTGCCGTGAGTCTCAGCCGGAGTGCGTAGCAGCGTGCGCACCGTGTGACCGGATCGTCGCGCACGCCGCTGACCGCGTCTTCCCACGCATCCGGGTCGCAGTCAAGCTCCAGTGTCTCCAGCGCGTTGGCATCCGCCCACTCGCGCAGGGTGTCGCGGCGCCGCTCGTATTCTTCGCGAGGCTGGATGTTGGGGTTCGCGAACACGACGATGATCTCGTGCTCGGCGGCGAGCGCATCGAGCGGTTCGATGAGGCACGGCCCGCAGCATGCGTGCAGCGCTACTCTCACCGGGAACCTCCTCATCAAAGCGGAGACGTACCAGCTCCGTGGTCCTATTGTACCTTCGTCGGCGAGCCGGCTGGCCTAGCTCAGGTACGAGGCTCCGAGGGCGAACAGGCCGAAGAGGATGAAGAGCACGCCTGAAACGCGGGCGACAACCCGGCGCGGCAGGCGCCTGCCGATCGCGCTGCCCGCCCAGATCGCCAGACCGTTGACGAGCATCATGCCGACGATCGAGCCGAGCCACACGCCGACGAATGCGCCCACGCCGCCCGCGGCAACCGCCTCTATTTCGATGCCGAGCGAGCCCAAGATGCGTGCTGCAGCGCCCGGATCGGCGGCAAGAGCGAACGTGAGCACCTGTGTCTTGTCGCCGAGCTCGGCGAGGAAGAACGCCACAGCCACCGCCGCAACCGGCCCCCATCCCGTACGCGTCTCGGCCGCTGCCTCCTCCTCCCCGGAGGAAGCATCGCGCAACGACCAGACGCCGAACCCGACGAAGAGCGCGGCGGTCAGCCATGCGACGAGGCGTTCGGGCAACACGTCTCCGACGAGGGTCCCGGCCGTCGTTGCCATGAACTGCAGTCCGACGACGGCGATCAGCACGCCGATGAAGACCTGGCGCGCCGGGTACCGCGACGCGAGCAGGAGTGAGAGCATCTGCGTCTTGTCACCGAGCTCAGCGACCGCGACGAGCACGGCCGCCACCAACAACGCCTGGACCACTGTCGCCTCGTCCCCTAACGCGAGAGGCGGCCCGACAGCGGGCCGCCTCTCCCAATTCCGGTCTGTGTAGTGAGCTAGGCCTTGCGGACGTTGCTCGCCTGCAACTTGCCGTTCTGGCCAGTCGTCACCTCGAACACCACGGCCTGGCCTTCCTCGAGGGTCTTGAAGCCCTCCATGTTGATCTCGCTGAAGTGGACGAACAGGTCGTCGCCGTCCTCACGCGAGATGAAGCCGTAGCCCTTGTCCGGGTTGAACCACTTGACGACACCCTCTGCCATGCGAACTCATCCTTCCGCCCCGTGAGGGGTCACACCGCGCGACGCGCCTGTCGTCGAACGCCCTCCCGTGACTCCCCCACAGCGTGGAACGGTTCTCGGTGCCGGTGGTCTCTGACAAACCTGTCGCTGTCCTTCGCGGCCCGGACGGACCGCCGTCAACGATTCTATCCCTATCACGCAACAGGCGACAATACCCTGCCTGAGCTGCTGTCACACAGCAGCATGCCGGCTTTGGAGGAGCACGATCACGAGTGCCGCGACGGCGAGGGCAAGAAGGCCGAGCAGCACCGGCAGCACCGGGAAACCCGATCCCGAACCCCCACCGGCGCCCTGCGGGCCGTATGCAGTGGTCACCGTGAACGTGTCACCGGGTGCAAGCACCGCGGGGCGCAGCGTGTAGAGCTTCTCGCCATCCTGGTTGACTCGCGGGTCGCCCACCGGCAGTGGATCGATCGTGACCGTGCCCGCCGACGCGGGCACCCGCACCGAGAACGTCACGTCTCCGGTCTCGACGCTCTGCACCCACTCGAACACGCTCGTCGTCAGGTTGTCGAGCACGCTTAGCGGCGCGCCGATCGCCTCGTACTGGACCGTGCGGGTCGCCTCGGCCGTAATCTCGAGCGCGGGACCACCCGTTCCCTCGACCCGGGTTGCAGCGCGCTCCGGATCGTCCGCCACAGGGCCGCCGAGAATCTCTCCAGACCACACGACCTCGGCACCCTCGAACACCGGCAGCCTGACGGTCGCGGGGAGCGCGACGTCCTCCGGGATGTGGCCCGTCACGATGAAGACTGTGTAGCCCATCTCTCCACCGGGCCAGATCTGGACCTCCAGCGGCGTGCCTTCGAGAGAAACGGGCTGCGCGCCGGCCGGAGACGCAAGCGCGAACGCAATTACCGTGAACGCGAATGCATAAGCCAGCGCGACCGGTACCCGCCGGACCGCCCTCATCGGGCCGCCGCCTTCGCCGCGGCCTCCACGGTATTGGCGACGAGCATCGCCCTGGTCATCGGACCGACCCCGCCAGGCACCGGCGTGATGGCCGAGGCGAGCGGTTCGACCGAGTCGAAGTCGACATCTCCAACGAGCCTGCCCTCCTCGCTCCGATTGATGCCAACATCCACGACGACCGCTCCGGGCTTGACGTACTCCGCGGTGATCATCCTCGGTCGACCGACAGCGGCTACCAGGACATCGGCCTCCCGGCAGACCACCGACAGATCACGCGTCCGGCTGTGACAGACGGTCACGGTGGC
Source organism: Actinomycetota bacterium (assembly GCA_037446725.1). GTDB lineage: Bacteria > Actinomycetota > Coriobacteriia > Anaerosomatales > SLCP01 > JBBIIC01. The sequence continues at coordinate 21,389 of JBBIIC010000018.1, read as the reverse complement.
GTTTTCCTCAAGCAGCATCAGAGCCATCGGCTTGCCGACGATCGTCGACCTGCCGACCACGACAGCACGGGCTCCGGACAGCTCGATGCCGTAGTGGCGCAGCATCCGCATCACACCCCACGGCGTGCAGGCCCGGGGGCCCTCGATGCCTCGCACGAGCCTGCCGAGGCTCGCGGGGTGGAAGCCGTCGACGTCCTTGTCGGGACTGATGCGTGCGATCGCCTGCTCGGGGTCGAGGTGGTCCGGCAGCGGCATCTGGACGAGGATCCCATGGACCTCGGGGTCCGCATTCGCCGCGTCGATGATGGCGTTGAGCTCGTCTTGTGTCATGTCGGCGGGTCTGCGGTGGTCGAACGCGCGCACGCCCACCTCCTCGCAATCGCGCTCCTTCATGTTCACGTACGACGCCGAAGCCGGGTCGTCGCCCACGAGCACTACCGCGAGCCCGGGGGTCACGCCTTGCGTCGCCAGTCGCTCGACCTCGGCCCTCACCTCTTGCTTCACCACGGAAGCGACCTCGTTGCCGTCCATGACGCGTGCCATACGCCGTCCGTTCCTTTCGCTGGGGTACGGGCGAGTAGTGTACTACTCCTTCACGATGCCGAGCAGTTCGCGAAACTCGTCGGTCCCCGCGCGCCCGACCGCCTCGTACATGACCGATTCGCTCGCCGTCACGGTGACGCCCGCGAAGCGCATCCGGTCGACAGCGACCTCGTGGAGCGCGGCGTCGCGCGAGCAGCACGCATCGGCAGGGACGTGTACGTCGTATCCTTCACGCGCGAGCGCCAGCGCCGTCTGCGTCACGCAGATGTGCGTCTCCATGCCGGCGAGAACCACCTGGGCGCGCCCCGCTGCCCGGAGCGCGTCGTTGAAGTCGGCCTCCATGGCACAACAGAAGGCAGTCTTGTCGACACCGACGATGCGGGCCCCTTCGCCTTCGAGCCGCATGAACAGCTCGTCCAGCTCGGGCACGGTCGGCCCCAGTCCCTGGGGGTACTGCCGGGTGACGATGATGGGCGCCCCGAGCATGACAGCCACACGGACCAGCCTGCCGGTGGTGCGGACGACGTGATCCCTGCGTCCCATCGCGGCAGCAAGCCGCTCCTGGATGTCGATGACGACGAGGGCGAAATCCTCGCGAGCGATGAGGGTATCCTTTGTGTTCACGAGCGTCCTCCTGTTCCGTGCGGTCCCGTAGATTCTAGCGCGACGCGCGCCTGGGTCACCCTCGGGTATACACACACTGTCCGAGGACCGGACGATGTCCGAACCGATACCCGACCACCGGAGGCAGTGACATGAGCGACGCACCGATACTCGGCCCGATGAACCACGTCACCGACTTGGAGGCCGCGAGCGACTTCGAGCGCAAGCATACCCCGTACGTCACCGCCGAGCGCGAGGGCGACGCCGTGCGCGTGAAGATCAAGGTCGGCCACTGGGTGTCCCACCCGAACCAGCCCGACCACTACATCCAGTGGATCATGCTCTACGCAGGAGATGCCCCGATAGCGCGCTTCGACTTCGTGCCGGTGGCCAGCTGCCCGGACGTCTGTGTCACGGTCGACGTCGACGCCGGAACGACGCTGCGTGCCGTCGAGTACTGCAACCTGCACGGCCTGTGGGCGGCCCAGATCGAGGTCTGAGACAGGGGCTCCCTCGTGCCCCCACGGGCCTGCGCCCGGCGATCGACACACGCGAGTGCGGCCTAGACGCCCTCACCACGCGCGGGCCCGACCCGCACGCGTCCGTCGGCGACGTCGACCTCGTAAACGGGAAGGGGCCGGGGGCCGCGTACGGCCGAGGCCACAGTGAGGGCTGCGCCATGCAGGTTCGTCCAGCGCACGACCGACCCGTCCGCGAGATCGAACTGGGAATGGTGGAGCGGGCACGTCACGACCGTCCCTTCGAGCGTGCCCTTGGCAAGGTTGCCGTGCAGGTGCGGACAACGGCCGTCGGCGATGTAGTACCTCTCACCCACCCGGGCGACCAGATACTGGTGCCCGTCGGCCTTCACGCCGACCATCCGGCCGTCTCCGACCTCGCCCGTCCCGATGAGGTCAATCCAGCCACTCATTTCGCCTCCCTCTCCGGCGGATCGTGCGTCAGAACAGCCCGCCCTGACCCGGCTGGACGCTTGACGGCGCCGCCAGGCCGAGATGCTCGTACGCGCGTGGCGTGGCCTGCCGGCCCTTCGGCGTGCGTGTGAGGAAGCCGAGCTGCAGCAGGTAGGGCTCGTAGACGTCCTCCAGCGTGTCCGCCTCCTCGCCCACGGCTGCAGCCAGGGTGTTGAGGCCAACCGGGCGGCCGCTGAACTTCTGGACGAGTGTTTCGAGGATGGCGAGGTCCATCTTATCGAGGCCGATGTGGTCGACCTCGAAGAACGCCAGGGCCTCGGCGGCGATGTCCTCGTCCACGCTCCCCTCGTGCTTCACCTGGGCGTAGTCGCGCACCCGCTTCAGTAGGCGGTTCGCCAGGCGGGGTGTCCCGCGGGAGCGCCGCGCGATCTCGGCCGCACCCTCCTCGTCTATGGCAACGCCGAGGATGTCGGCCGAGCGCTTGACGATCGCGGCCAACTCCTCGGGTGTGTAGTAGTCGAGCCGGAATGCCATTCCGAACCGGTCGCGAAGCGGCCCGGTCAGCAGGCCGGTGCGCGTGGTCGCTCCTACCAGGGTGAAGTGCGGCAGATCGAGCCGAAGGCTGCGCGCGGCAGGGCCCTTCCCGATGACGATGTCGAGCGAGAAGTCCTCCATCGCAGGGTAGAGGACCTCCTCGACGGCACGGTTCAGGCGGTGTATCTCGTCGATGAACAAGACGTCGCGTTCCTCGAGGTTCGTGAGGATGGCCGCGAGGTCCCCCGCGCGCTCGATGGCCGGTCCGCTTGTCGTTCTGATGCGCACGCCGAGTTCCGCGGCGATCACCGAGGCGAGCGTCGTCTTGCCGAGGCCGGGCGGCCCCGAGAGCAGGATATGGTCGAGCGGCTCATCGCGACCGCGCGCCGCGTCTATCAGCACACCGAGGTTGTCTTTGACACGCTGCTGACCGAGGTACTCGTCGAGCCGCCGTGGACGCAACGAGCGGTCGATCTCCAGGTCGTCCTCGGTGTGCTCGGCGCTGACGAGGCGCTCGGGCTCCTCGGGCCAGGGTGCGTCGGTGTTCTCCCACACCGTGCTCACCTCACGCCCCCACCCAGGCGCCTGAGCGCGTCCTTGATCAGCGTCGGTGAGGCGGCGTCGGACGGGGCGCCCTTGAGCGCGGACGCGACCTCTGCGGCCGAGAAGCCCATACCGAGCAGCGCCTCACGGGCCTCGCCGACCGCCCCGCCCGGCGCAGGCGCGCGGCTACCGGGTGCGGCGGATGCGCCGAGCTTGTCTTTCAGCTCGAGGATGATGCGCTGGGCGGTCTTGGCTCCGATCCCCGGGATGCTCGAGACGACCGCGACGTCTTCGCGGCATATCGCGTCGGCGAGCACGTCCGGCTCATACGAGGACAGCGCGGCGAGCGCCACCTTGGGTCCGACTCCACTGACCGTGATGAGCCGCTCGAACAACGACTTCTCCGCAGCGGACTCGAACCCGAAAAGCGACAATTCGTCCTCGCGGACGTGCAGATGCGTATGGACGGTGACCGTGTCGCCTTCGTGCGGCAGCGCCGCGAGCGAACCGGTCGACATCGCGAGCCGGAAACCCACGCCGCCAACCTCGATCACGCAGTGCGTGAGTTCCTTTGATGCGATGCGGCCGGTGAGATGCTCGATCACGCCTGCGACCCTCCGGACGTCGCGGGCACCGGACGCGAGTGTGCATGGCAGATCGCCGCAGCGAGCGCGTCCGCGGCATGGTCGGGCGACGGCTCGCGGTCGAGCCCGAGGATCGTGCGGACCATGTACTGCACCTGGCCCTTGTCGGCCGATCCGCTGCCGACCACTGCCATCTTGATCTCGCCCGGGCCGTACTCCCCGAGCGCGAGGCCCGCGTCGGCCGTCGCGAGGACTGCGACCCCTCTCGCCTGCCCGGTGGCGAACGCGGTCTTCGCGTTCGTGCCGAAGTAGACGCTCTCGACCGCACACGCCTGTGGCGCGTAGCGTCCGATGACCGCGATCAGTTGTTGGTGGATGGCGGCGAGGCGCTCGGGCAACGGATCGTCTGCCTGCGTCGTGATGCAGCCGTAGGCAAGGCAGCGGAAGCGCGAACCCGCTTGCTCGACGACGCCCCAGCCCGTATTGGCGAGCCCCGGGTCGATGCCGAGGATGATCACCGCACTACCCCCGCCCCTGCCGAATCGAACATATGTTCAGGATAGCGATACGCACGCGCAGGTGCAACGAACACCCCGTAGCGCGGCTCACTCGGCCAGCGAGGCAGCGATCTCGTCGGTGAACGCCATCGTGTGGTAGACGCTCTGGATGTCGTCGTACTCCTCGAGCTGGTCGATCAGGCGCAGCACCTTGGCCGCGTCTGCAGGACTGACGACCGTCTCGTTGACAGGCTCCATCACGAGCTCGGCGCCCTTGACCGGGAGTCCTGCATCCTCGAGCCCGGTCTTGACCTGCATGACCTCGGCCGGGGCAGTCGTCACCACCCATTCTTCGTGCGTGCCCTCGAGATCCTCGCCCCCGGCGTCCGCGACGAGCAACATCAGCTCCTCCTCGTCGGGAGCCTCCCGGACCTCGAGTGTGATCTGCCCCTTGCGCTCGAACTGGAACGCCACCGAACCCGTCGCGCCGAGATTCCCTCCCGCGCGCGCGAACGCGCTGCGCACGTCGGCCGCCGTCCGGTTGCGGTTGTCGGTGAGCGCCTCGAGGTAGATCGCGACCCCTGCGGGCCCGTAGCCCTCGTAGACGACCTCCTCGAATGCCTCGGAGTCCCCCGAACCGAACGCTTTGGCGATCGCGGTCTCGATCTTGTCCTTGGGAAGCGAGTAGCTCTTCGCCTTAGCGATCGCCGCGGCTAGCGAGGCATTGTTCTCGGGGTTCGGGTCGCCGCCGGTCTTGGCTGCGACCGTGATCATCCGGGACAACTTGCTGAACAGCGCCGAGCGCTTCTTGTCCTGCGCGGCCTTGCGATGCTTGGTCGTCGCCCACTTCGAGTGACCGGACATGCGGGCGCTCCTCTCCGCTCGTCTCGTCGACACGATCCGTACCGGCGGCTTGCGCGCGCTAGGATACCACGCGCCTCATGGCGTGCGGAGCAGCACCCACGCCTCCGCGGCGTCAGGCGCTGCCGACGACGTGTTCCACGAAGTAGCGGTGCACCCGCGGATCACCTGTCAGCTCCGGATGGAACGCGGTCGCCATGAGACTCCCCTGGCGCGCAGCCACCACCTTGCCCTCGTGACGCGCGAGCGGCTCGACACCCTCACCGAGCGATTCGATCCACGGAGCGCGGATGAACACGCCCCGGAAGGGTCCGCCGGCCAGATGTGCGAAGTCGAGATCAGCCTCGAACGAATCGATCTGGCGGCCGAATGCATTACGGCGCACCGTGATGTCCATCAGCCCGAGACTCTCCTGACCCGGCACCGCGTCGAGGATCTCGGTCGCTATCAGGATCGCGCCCGCACACGTTCCCCACACGGCAAGCCCCGCATTGTGGTGCTGGCGAATCGGCTCGTAGAAGCCGTACGTCACCATGAGCTTCGCGATGGCGGTCGACTCGCCGCCGGGGATCACGAGCCCGTTGAGTTCGGCGAGCTGCGACGGAAGCCGGACCGCCGTTGCCTCAACGCCGAGCGACTCGAGGTCCATGATGTGCTCGCGAAACGCTCCTTGCAGAGCGAGCACGCCGATCCGCACGTTACCAGCCCCGTTCCTGCATCCGCTCGGCATCGGGAATACCGGAGATGTTGATGCCCACCATCGGCTCGCCGAGGTCACGCGAGACCCTGCCAATGATGTCGGCGTCCTCGAAGTGCGTCGTCGCCTCGACGATGGCGCGGGCGCGCTTCGCCGGGTCACCGCTCTTGAAGATGCCGCTGCCGACGAACACGCCGTCGCAGCCGAGCTGCATCATGAGCGCCGCGTCGGTCGGCGTAGCGATGCCGCCAGCCGAGAAGTTGACCACCGGAAGCTTGCCGTTCTCGGCCACCCAGCGCACCAGCTCGTACGGCGCGCCCAGCTGCTTGGCGGCATCGAAGAGCTGCTCGGCCCTGAGCCCTGCGACCCACGCGATGCCGTCGGTCATCGTCCGCATGTGGCGAACCGCTTCCACCACGTTGCCGGTCCCCGGCTCGCCCTTGGTACGGACCATCGCGGCGCCCTCGGCGATACGGCGCAGCGCTTCACCCAGATCGCGCGCGCCACAAACGAACGGCACGGTGAAGTCCCATTTGTTGACGTGGAACTGCTCGTCAGCAGGCGTCAGGACCTCGGACTCGTCGATGTAGTCGACGCCGAGGCTCTGCAGCACCTGGGCCTCGACGAAGTGGCCGATGCGGCACTTGGCCATCACGGGGATGGTGACGGCTTCTACGATCTCGTCCACGATCGTAGGATCGGCCATCCGGGCCACTCCTCCGGCGGCACGGATGTCTGCCGGCACGCGCTCGAGGGCCATGACTGCGACAGCGCCCGCATCCTCGGCGATCCTGGCCTGCTCGGCGTTGACAACGTCCATGATGACGCCGCCCTTGAGCATCTCGGCCAGGCCGGTCTTGACCCGTAGCGTCCCGGTCTCCTTGACTGCGTCACTCACGGCGAAAGCTCCTTCACGAGGATCGGACGGGGCGCAGTCCGCCGCGCCCCGGGGATGAACGGTCTTAGATTGTACCCGCGCGTGACTCGGCCGTACAACCGGCGCCGCAGGGACGAGAAGGGTCGCGGCCGCACCACTACTGCATGCTGATGTTGACATCGAGCGGCACGACCTGGAACCACGTGTTGCCAGGACGCAGTCGGGCGATCGCGCCGTCCGAGCTGCGGAAGACCGGCGGCGTCGACCCGTCGGTCTGCCACTCGCCGTCGACTCTCACGCCGTCGCGAAAGACTGCCGCACGCCCGCTCCCCGTCAGTCCGATCTCCAGCGTGGAACCGCCGATCCCGCGAGGCCCCGTGGCGGTCGTGCGCGCCCACATGACAACCACGTTGGTCGCCGAGTACCGCTCTCCGGATGCCCGGTCGGTGTGAGGTCTGCCATTGTTCGACCGCAGGTAGGAGTTCGCCGCGGCATCATACTCCCAGGTCACTGAGTTGGCTGTCGAGAACGGGATGACCAGCTCCGACACCGTGATCGTCGACTCGACGGATGGCGAGAACTGCAAACCCTTCAGTTCCTGTGTCGACGGATAGCCCTTGGCGACGGCTATCTCCCGTGCACGCGTCGGGTCCATGTAGAGGTTGTGTGGCGCCCGACGGCTCCTGTCCCGACGGTACGCAGCCGCCGCACCAGAGTGGTCGACCACCTGCAGCCCCGCCGATCTGACGGCGGCAAGAACGCCCGAGTTGCCGCCGGAGTGCGCGAACAGCGCACCGTACTGCGGCACAAGCTGCGTATCAGACATGCGTGCGCTGCGAACAGGTCCCACTTCCTCGGGCACCCGCGAATGGAACAGCGCGTTGAAGCGGGTGATGCCGCCCTCGGTCAGCGACTCGTAGACGATGTCCGCCTTGTCGAGCCCGGTCTGCGGGCGCGCGGCGGGGGAGTTCTCGATCTTGACCGAGAGGATCCGCCGATCCGCGGGGCTCTCGCCCGGTTCGACTTCGATCCCGGTCAGGGGCCATCGCACGGGTTCGGGTGGCTTGGGTACGGCCCGCTCACGCTCGGCGGCGGGCCATGCCGAGGTGACCTCCTGAGGAACCTCCTCCGACTCGCCGGTCATCAGCGTGAAGGCGAGCCCGGCCCCCACGACAGCGAGCAGCCCGAGTGTTCCCGCAACGATCAGGATGGTCTTCTTATGGTTCTCCCAGAGTTCCTTCACACTACCTCCTCGGCATCTCCGCCGAAGCATACGGTCGGGAACAGACGGGGTCAACGAGACGAGTTGCCTCGTTGCGTGGCCGTTGCTGCCCGACTACAGTGAGCGCATGGCCTGCTACCTGCTGCACATCGTCGAACAACCCGACGCCGCGCCGTACGAGGATCCGGACTTGAAGGATCTCGTCGGCTCGTTCCCGCGTCTGTTCTGCACCCAGTGCCAGCCACCGGCGCCTCTCCGGCCGGGCGAGAGCGTCCGCTGTCTTGACCGCGACGCCCCTTGCTGGAAGCAGCCGGACGAGATCTGCCCCGAGCTCTGATCGCTCAGGACGCCTCCTCGCCGCCTCCTGCCGCCACCGACACCCTTCGCGCACGCCACACGAGCCAGACGCCTGCGGCGAGTACCGGCAGGGTAAGGAGCTGCCCCATCGACAACGGACCGATCACGGTGCCGAGATGCGCATCGGGCTCGCGCACGAACTCGAGGGCGAACCGGAAGGCGCCGTATAGCGCCAGCAGCCAGCCCAGCATCTCCCCGTCGGGGCGCTTGCGCCGTGCGAGTACGAGCATGACCGCCAGCAGCACGATGCCCTCGAGTGCCGCCTCGTAGAGCTGGGAGGGATGGCGCGGAAGCGGCCCTGCGCCGGGGAACACCATGCCCCAGGGCACCTCTGTCACGCGGCCCCAAAGCTCCCCGTTGACGAAGTTGGCGAGTCGGCCGAAGAACAGGCCGACCGGTGCACCGACCGCGACGAGGTCCGCCAGGCGCAGCAGGGGCACGCCGATACGCCGCGACAGCAGATAGCCGGCGAAGAGTATGCCCGCTAGCCCCCCGTGAAACGACATCCCTCCCTCGGTCGTCCTGAGGAGCGAGAGAGGGTCGGCGACGAGGTCACCGAACGCGTAGAACAGCATGTAGCCGATTCGTGCGCCTATCACCAGACCAAGCGCCCCGTACAGGAACACGCTGAACAGATCGTCCTCCGAAAGGCCTACCTCCCACCGGCGGTTGAGCCGTGCCACGATCAGGATCGCAACGACGAACCCGGCTACGTAGGCAAGCCCGTACCACCTGACTGCGAAAGGCCCGATGGCGAAGATGACGGGATCGATCTGAGGGTAAGTCAGAGTCGCCATGTCACATCGCCTCGAGGCGCCGGATGCGCTCTTCAATCGGCGGATGGGTGTTGAACAGCGAGTTGAGTCCTCCTCCGTAGTCCTTCAGAGGGTTGTAGATGTACAGGGCCTCGGTCGCCTTGTTCGCCACCGCGAGCTTCGAGGTATCAGACGCTATCTTGCGCAGCGCATTCGCAAGACCGGGCGGGTAGCGGGTGAGCAGCGCGCCGTTCGCATCGGCCAGGTACTCGCGCTTGCGCGATATCGCCATCTGGATGAGGGCCGCGAACACCGGTGCCAGCACCGCGAGCGCAAGCCCCACGAGCACGAAGATGGCCTGGCCCTGGCCACCGCCATCACTGCTGTCGCGCCTCCGCCCTCCGCCCCACCAAAACGAGCGCACCATCCAGTCGGACAGCAGAACCACCGTGCCGGCAAGCACCGCCGTCATCGTCTGCACGAGGGTGTCGTAGTTCCTCACGTGCGCGAGCTCGTGCGCAACCACGCCCTCCAGCTCGAGACGGTCAAGCTTCTCCATGAGACCTCGCGTGACGGCGATCGCGGCGTTGTCGGGGTTTCGCCCCGTCGCAAACGCATTCGGGGCCGAATCGTCGATGACGTAGGCCTTCGGGACCGGCAGCCCTGCTGCGATGGAGAGCCCCTCGATCACGTTGACGAGGTAGGGCTCGGTCTCGCGGTCCACCGGCCGCGCCCTGCTCATCGAGAGCACGATGCGGTCCGAATACCAGTACGATCCCCACGCCATCGCGAAGGACACGAGGAGCGCAAGGACGAGACCGAGCGGACCTCCGTCGGTGAGGTAGGCGAAGGCCCATCCGACGGCGAGCACCAGCACAACGAAGACGCCCACCATTGCAGCGCTCTTCAACTTGTTGGCGGTAATCTGATCGTACACGCTGGTGACCTCAGGTATGCGCCGGGGCCTGCCTGCGGGGACGCAGGGACCCGGACGATGGCAGCGATCAGAACTCGACCTTGACGGGCTCACGCGCCTCGATCTCGATCTCGAAGTACTCCTGCTGCACGAAGCCGAGGATGCCGGCGATCAGGTTCGCCGGGAATGACTGGATCGCCGTGTTGAAGCTCATCACCGAGTCGTTGTAGAACTGGCGCGCGTAGGCGATCTTGCCCTCGGTGCCGGACAGCTCTTCCTGCAGCATCATGAAGTTCTGGTTCGCCTTGAGGTCCGGGTACGCCTCGGCGACAGCGAACAGGCTCTTGAGTGTCGAGGACAGCATGTTCTCGGCCGCGCCCTGTTCCTTGACCGAGTGCGCGTTTATGGCCATGTTGCGAGCTTCGGTGACCTTCTGGAGCGTCTCCGCCTCGTGCGTCATGTAGCCCTTGACGGTCTCGACGAGATTGGGGATCAGGTCGTAGCGGCGCCGCAGCTGGACGTCGATCTGCGACCAGGCGTTCTGCACGCGGTTGCGCAGCACGACCAGTCGGTTGTACAGAACGATGACCGCGAGAACGACGAGGACGAGCAGCGCCGCCCCGCCGCAGAGCAAGAACCCAAGAGTACCGAGCGCCTCCATCTGAAGGACCTCCTCATCGACACCGATGTCGCGGGCTGCGCTACACTCGCGCTCACGATGGTAGCAGAGACCACACGCCGATGATTCCCATCAGGGACGAGAACCCCACGCGCCGCTTCCCCGCCGTGACGGTGTCGCTGCTCGGCGCGAACGTGGCGGTGTTCGTCTACATGCTCACACTGCCCGAACCTGAACTCATGGCCTTCATCACGACCTGGGCGCTCACGCCGGCGCGTCTGATGACCGAACCATTCACTCCGGCGGTACTCGTCACGCTCGTCACGGCGATGTTCCTGCATGGAGGGTGGCTGCACCTCGGCAGCAACATGCTCTACCTTTGGATCTTCGGCAACAACGTCGAAGACGCCCTGGGCGCGCTGAGGTTCCTCGGCTTCTACCTGGCAAGCGGCATCATCGCCACGCTCGTCCACGTGTTCGTGCAGGGGCCCTCCGAGGTACCGTTGCTCGGGGCGAGCGGCGCGATCGCGGGCGTGCTCGGGGCCTATCTGGTGCTCTTCCCGAGGGCACACGTCCTCGTGCTGATACCGATAATCTTCATCATCGAACTGGCGCGTGTGCCCGCGGCTTTCGTGATCGGCTTCTGGTTCCTCATACAGCTCATCCAGGGTGTGGGCTCGATCGCCCCGGGAGCCGCTGCGGGCGGTGTCGCGTGGTGGGCGCACATCGGTGGATTCGCCGCGGGTCTCGTACTCGTCATCCCCGCCTGGATGGCGATGCGCGGCGGAAAAAGACGGCGGCCCCCGTTCACTGCCTGGAGGTAGACCGCCTAGCGGTCGGAGTCGATCTCGTGCAGCACATCCTCGACGCAGCTGATCTCGGCCAGTTGGCGGCGGAAGTACTCGCAGTACGCCTCGGAGCGCTCCTGGTCGCTCTCCTCGTCGCTCTCGCCCTGGGCATCCAGGGTGAGCGCCACCATGCCGGCGAGCGGCTCGGCGTGGCCTCCGGTCTCCTCGGCGAGCGACTCGATCGCCGAGAGCAGGAAGGCGGGGATGCGCACGGAAACGCCGATCTCCGTTCCGCAGCTGGGGCAGGTGAAGACGATATCGGCCTGCTCGGGCTCGCGCAGCACGACCGTGTCGATGTCCTCAAGGGAGACCTCGACCGGACCGTCGACCGGACAATCGATCACGAACTGCATCCCACCCGCCTCCTTCCGGAGGTCCGCCTCCGTCCATTGTAGCGCGGCGGGCGCGGGCGTGAAGTGCGCTGCAGCCGCACCGCGGAATTCGCAAGAACCGCGCCACCTGGCCGCCGCCCGGTGGTACCATCTCCCCCGTGCCTGCCGCCCTGACTACACCCGGATCCGAGAGCCGGCGAGCCCGCTTCGTGCGCGGGCTCAGGCTCGGCATGCCCATCTTCCTCGGCTACGTCCCGGTCGGTGCCGCGTTCGGAGTGATCGCGACGAGCATCGGCTTCTCCGCGCTGCAGGCGATCGTCTGCTCGGCCACTGCACTTGCCGGAGCGGGGCAGTTCATCGCCCTGAATCTCATGAAGGAGAGTGCGGCCGTGCTCGCGGTCGTCACGGCGACGACCGTCGTCAACCTGCGATACGTGCTGTTCGGCGCGACACTCTCCCCCCACCTCGGCGGCATGCCACTCACCAACCAGGCGATTCTCGCGTTCACGCTCACCGACGAGACCTTCGCCGTCAACGTGAACGACCGGCGAGAGGGGATGTCGACGGGCGCGTCGATGGCGGGCGTCGGTGCGATCGCGTGGACGGGCTGGGTCACCGGCACGACGGTGGGTGCGCTCGCCGCCGCCCTCATCGGGGACCCCTCCCGCTGGGGCGTTGACTTCGCGATGCCGGCCATGTTCACCGCGCTTCTGGTTGCGCTCGCCGAGGACCGCCGCCACATCGCGGCCGCGGCTGTCGCCGGTCTGCTCGTAGTGGGGTTGCCGGCCCTCGCCGCTGTCGGCATCGTTATCCCGTCCAGCTGGCTGATCGTCATCGCCTCGATGGCGGCGGCCACGGCAGCGGCGGTGATCTTCAGGTGACCGACACCTACATCTGGGCGGTGATCGTGCTGATGGCGGTCGCCAACTTCACAGTGCGCCTCGTCCCGATCGCGGTCGTGTCCCGGCTCCGGCTCCCGGCGCCCTTCGTCAGGTGGCTCTCGTACGTGCCTGCCTCGGTGATGGGAGCGCTCGTGGCGGGCGAGGTGCTCCGCCCTGGCGGGGAATACCTCCTCACGTTGCGCAATCCCTACCTGCTCGCCGCGGCGCCCACCGCGTTCATCTACCAGCGGACCCGGAGTTTCCTCGGCGCCACGGTCGCGGGAATGCTCCTCTTCGTAGGAGTCCGAGCGCTGCTCGGCTGAGCGCCGCTCCTGGTCTGCGCACAGCCCATCCGCTAGACTGACCCCGGGCCCGCCGTCGACACGACCTCCGCGGGCCTTGCGACCCTCAGAAGCGAACGAGAGGATCTTCCGTGGCCCGATTCCGGCCGTTCAAGGCGTACGCCTACGCTCGCACCTCGCCCGACGTCACAGATCTCACGGCACCTCCCTACGACGTCATCTCCGAGGCACAGCGCACCGCGCTGCTGACCCGCAACCCTCACAACGTCGTGGCCCTCGAGCTGCCCGAGGGCTCGCTCGACCCGGCGGCCGCGGGCAACCGATACGCGACCGGCCGGCTCCGCTGGCGCGAGTGGCGCGCCTCGGGAATCCTTGTTCGCGACCGCGTTCCCGCCGTCTACGTTCTCGAGCAACGCTATGAACTCGACGGGCACGAGGTCCGTCGGCGCGCGTTCATCGGCGAGCTCGAACTGCACGCTTTCGAGGAGTGCGTCGTCCTCCCCCATGAGCGCACGCTACCCAAGGCGCTCGGAGACCGCTTCAACCTCACCAAGGCGTGCGCCGCGAACTTCAGCCAGGTGTTTGGCCTGTACAGCGACCCCGATCGCATCACCGACCGCTACTTCGAGCAGGCCATGGCGGGCAGACTCGTCATGACCGCCACTGACGACGATGGCGTCGTAAGCGACGTGTGGGCGCTCACCGACCCCGAGGCCCTTGCCGGGCTGGCCGGAGCGCTCGCCTCCAAACAGGTCTTCATCGCCGACGGCCATCACCGCTACACCACCGCACTCGCCTATCGCGACGAGCGGCGCGCCGCCGCCGCGAGCTCCGGAGTCTCGCCGGTAGACCCCGCGTACGACTTCGTCATGGTGGCGCTCGTGAACATGGACGACCCCGGCCTCGTCGTCCTGCCGACCCACCGGGTCGCCGACGCGCCGCGCTCCTTCGACGCCGCCGCCTTCAGAGCATCGCTCGCCGAAACCTTCGACGTCATCGACCTTCACGGCGGCACGTCGGTTGAACGGGCGCTCGCGGATCTCGAGTCGCCCGGCTTCGTCGTCGCGATGCGGGGTGCCGACGCTCCGGTCGTCGCGTCAGTGCCCGCCGACGCCGACCTTGCCTCGTTGATTCCTCTCGACCACTCGGACGCATGGAAGGAGCTCGACGTCGCGGTCCTCCAGGAGCTCATCCTCGACCCGCTGCTCGACATCCATCCGGACCGCCCCGAGACCCTCGAGCGGCTCTCGTTCGTCAAGGACGCCGAAGAGGCGCTCGCGGCAGTGAAGGCGGATCGCGATGTGGCGATAGTCGTGCGCCCGACGCGAATCGAACAGCTGCGGGCAATAGCGCTCGCAGGAGAGACCATGCCGCAGAAGTCGACGTACTTCTACCCGAAGCTGCTCTCGGGACTCGTGCTGCGCGCGATGGACTGAGCCGCCTTACCGTCGGGCGCCCACGCCCTCGACCGTGAGCCGGATCCGCCGCGGGCACACCACACCGAGGCGGCATTCGTCACAGCGCGGTGCGAGCGGCCTGCAAGTCTCGCGACCGACGAGCCACGCGGCAAGGTCCAGCGTACCCGGCGAGTCCGGGCAGATATGCGCTGCTGCAGCCTCGATCTCCTCGCGCGTGTCGCGCGCGACGAGCCCGCTTCGCAGGAACACGCGTCGTACCTGGACGTCGTAGGCGACCTGACCGCACTCACGTCCCGCAAGCTTCACCCCGAAGTGCCGCGTCAGGATCTCGACGGCCATCACCGCCTTCTTGCGCCCGATGCCGTCAAAAGCAGCCAGTCGCTCGGTCACCTCGAGAACGTGGTCGCCTTCCGGCCACACTCGCGTCGCATCACCGCCGTACACTTCCAGCAGCCGACGCGCGGCCGCGGAGATCCAGCGGGGCACGGTGTTCTTGAATCGGTGCAGCATCGGGGGTGCCTGCAGCGCACGAGCAACGGCATCGGGCTCACCCGCCAGACGCTCGAGATCGAAGTGCCCGAGGCGCTCCCGCAGCTCCCAAGGGCCTGCCCACGCACGCTCGGCGGGAATCCCCTGCGTGAACAGGATGCCGATGAGGAACGCCTCCGGCGAGGCGGCCAGCAGCTCGTCGGGTCCACGTCGTCCAGTGAACGACGAGCCAGCCTGGGCGGCTCCGTCAGCCTCGAGTTCGCAACCGTAGCGAGCGAGCTCGGCCCCGACGGCGGCTCGCACGGAGGCGGATGAGCGGCGGCGGCCGGTGCCCACGGCAGGCCTACTGACCGAGCGAGCCCTGCTTGATCCTGTGGATCAGGACCTCGCGCTCCTCAGGTGTGTACGCTTCGCCGACCTCGCGCAGCGCTGTGATCCGCGCGCCTAGCAACACGCCGTCGGCTATTCGGTGGACGGCGTGCAGTAAGAACGTGAAGGCGAGTGCGCGGAACAGGTCATTCACCAGGGCCCAGGGGCCGCATGCCGAGCCGCACTCACCGTTGCACGGACGGTCCATCTGCGACACCCTCCTCGATGCGGCGCGCCGGTGAGCCGAGCGGGCTCCCGTCGCGGTCAACCTGAGCTCAGAGCTTCGGTCCCCGGGTGAGGAACAACACGCAGTGCAGACACGAGTCCTTGACGGCCTGCTCCCTGTCCGGCTCGATGGAGAAGATCAGCGCCGGATCGGTGGTGATCTCGTTCTGCGGCAGACGGCAGAACCCCCACGCGCACTTGGTCGGACAGCGATCACCGATCGTCGACGCATGCAGACACTCTGCCTGCATCTCCTCGTCGCACCCGCGCATCTCCCAGCACCGAGCCATCGCAACCGCTTCCGTCGAACGACATGTCAGCGCATCATATCACCCTGGTGCGCGCCCGCACACCGGCAGGGATGACCGCCGGCTCCCGCCGGAGACAACGAGGGGGAGGTCGTGCACCCGCACCCGCAATCCATTATCCTGGTGCGGCACGGAGAGCCTGGTCCCCGGCACGTCGGGCGCTCCTCACAGCGACAGACGGATCCGCGGCGACCGGCCGCACGGGCACTGGGGGCGGAGTGGTTCACACGACAGAGGTACCGGCTGCCGACTACGACACGGTCGTGGTGGGTGCGGGCCCGGCCGGACTCATGGCGGCCCGATTCGCGGCCGAGCGAGGCCCCGTCCTCGTGGTCGAGGCGTCATCGATGCCCCGCGACAAGAGCTGCGGCGGGATGCTCAATGAGTACGCACAGGACTTCCTCGCCGAGATCGCCCCGGTCCCCCGCTCGATGGTGCGCGACCCCGAGTACGTGAACTTCCGCTACGTCGACTGGGACCGCAAGATCCGCAAGCCAACCTCGCTACGCTTCCTCAACGTCGACCGTCGCGAGTTCGACGAGTGGCTCGTCGCGCTGCTGCCTGACAACGTAGCGCTGGCGGCGTCGTGCTCCGTTCGCGGGTTCACGCAGGATGCCGAGGGTGTGACGGTCACCGTGCGCATCGACGGCGAGGACCGCACGGTCCGCTGCCGCAATCTGGTCGGTGCCGACGGCGCCCGCTCGGCCGTGCGCCGCACCCTGGGTGAAGGCAGCGTCTCCACCTACGTCACCCTGCAGGACTTCTGTAACCTTCAGGGTGAACTCGAGCCTTACTTCGACTGCATCTACATGCGCGACATCGGCGACAGCTTCGCGTACTCCTACATCGTGCCAAAAGGTGACGTGGCGATCGTCGGCTCGGTCTACTACCCGAAGACGAAGCGCCCGCACGAGAAGCAGGACTTCACGATGGGTATCCTGCGCACGGCACTACCACAGCTCGGTGATACGGCCAAGCGCGAGGCCTCCGTGGCCCTGCACGTCCGCTCGGCCTCAGACGTCGTTCCCGGAGGAGGGCGCGTGCTGCTCGCCGGCGAGGCGGGCGGGTTCATGTCACCGACGTCGGGTGAGGGCATCTCGTACGCGATGAACTCTGGAGCCGCGGCGGGCCGCGCCATCGCCACCTCAACGCCGGACGAGGCGCTCCTCGCCTACTCTCGCGCGGTTGGCCACATCGGCTCAAACATCCGCCGCAAGCTGCGCTGGCTCCCGTTCATGGAGTCGGCGTGGGGCAAGTACCTCGCCGGGTTCGTCCCGACCCCGATCGTCAGCAAGGTCACCGAGGGCCTCTAGCGGCCAACGCGCCGCCCGGACGGGCCTACGGACGCTCGAAGTTCTCGAACATCCTGCTTGAGGTGACCTCGGACTGCCCCTGGTACTTGCTGCCCAGTCCCGGTGTGCCGTACGGGCGGTCGACCGCGCTCGTCATCCGGAAGAAGGAGATCTGGCCGATCGGCATGCCCGGCATCAGCACGATTGGCAGATTGGCTACGTTGGAGAGCTCGAGCGTGAGTCGCCCGTCCCAGCCTGGGTCCACGTAGCCTGCGGTCGAGTGGATAAGCAGCCCGAGCCTGCCGAGTGAGGATTTGCCCTCGAGGCGCGCGACGAGATCGTCGGGCAGCACGATCCGCTCGATGGTCGTGCCGAGTACGAACTCCCCAGGGTGCAGAACGAACGGTTCCTCGGTAGTTGCGCGGACGAGCTCCATCAGCCCCGCCTGTTCCCGCGCGGGGTCGATGTAGGGGTACCGGGAGTTCCGGAAGACCTGGAAGCTGTCGCCGAGGTGCAGGTCGACGCTGGACGGCTGGATATCGTCGGGATCGCAGGGGTCGATACGGATGCGACCCGCAAGCAGCTGCTCCTTGATCGTGCGATCTGAAAGGACCACGCCCGTGCCTCCTTCGCAGCAGCGGCCGCACCCGTCCGGGGTGCGGCCGCGACCGTTCGATCCGTCAGGTCTCCCGTGCTACGCGCACTTCGAGAAGCCGCATGCCCGGCAGACGGCGCAGCCGCTCTCATGCTCGAGCGCGCCGCCACACTCCGGACACGCGCCCGAGAGGTAGTCCAACGCGTCGCTGTTCTTGGCGACGCCGCTCGCGACCTCACCTGTGTGCATGTACGAGACCGCATGCTCCATGACAATGCCCACGGCGTCGGCGCACGACAGCACCTTCCCGCCCTCGGCCCACGACGGGCTCGGGCAACGGATGCCGCGCAGGTGCTTCGTTATCGCCTCCGGATCGACGCCGGCGCGTAACGACACCGAGATCATCCGCGAGAGCGCCTCGGACTGCGAGGACGCACACCCACCCGACTTGCCCATCTGGGTGAAGACCTCGCACATCCCCTCCTCGTCCCAGTTCACGGTGACGTAGAGGTTCCCGCAGCCGGTCAGAATCTTCTCGGTACGGCCCTGGGTGACCATCGGCCGCGGACGCGGCTCGATCTCGCCGGGCCGCACAACGGTGTCCGTCGCCCCGCCCTTGGCAGTCCTACCCGTCGACAGGACCTGGTTCTCCTTCGATCCGTCGCGGTAGATGGTCACGCCCTTGACGCCGAGTTCGTGCGCGAGGTCGTAGACCCGCCGGACGTCGCCGGCGGTCGCCTCGTTGGCGAAGTTGACGGTCTTGGACACGGCATTGTCCGTGTGCTTCTGATAGGCGGCCTGCATCCTGACGTGCCAGACCGGCTCGATGTCGTGGGCGGTCACGAAGACGCGCTGTACGTCCTCCGGGACCTCGTCGATATCGTGCACGCTCCCATGGTCGGCGATGAGCGCCATGAGATCCTGACTGTAGAAGCCACGCTTGACGGCGATCTCCTCGAACATCGGGTTGACCTCGATGAGGCGGTCGTTGTCCATGACGGTGCGCACGTAGGAGACCGCGAACAGCGGCTCGACGCCCGAAGAGCAGTTGGCAATGATCGAGAGCGTACCTGTCGGCGCAATCGTGGTGACGGTCGCGTTTCGGATCGGGCCGCCCTCAGGTGTGTCGTAGATCGAGCCCGCGAAGTTCGGGAAGGCACCGCGCTCCTCGGCGAGCTTGCGCGAGGCCGCCTTGCCCTCGGCGTCGATGTAGCCCATGACCTTCTCGCCGAGCGCTACGGCCTCGTCAGAGTCATAGGCGATGCCCATCTTGATGAGCATGTCGGCCCACCCCATCACACCCAGGCCGATCTTGCGGTTGCCGCGGGCGAGTTCGTCGATGGCCGGCAGCGGATACTGGTTGACCTCGATGACGTCGTCGAGGAAGCGCACCGCGCGGTGCACGACGTCGCCAAGACGGTCCCACGCGACGGTCGGCCCGTTCGCTCCCACCGTGACGAACTTCGAGAGGTTCACCGAGCCGAGGTTGCACGCCTCGTACGGCAGGAGCGGCTGCTCGCCGCAGGGGTTCGTCGACTCGATCTCGCCGAGGCGCGGCGTCGGATTGTCGCGGTTGATGCGATCGATGAAGATGATGCCCGGGTCCCCGGTCGCCCACGCCATCTGGACGATCTGCTCGTACACCTCGCGGGCATCGAGCTCGCCGGCCGGCTCGCCGTCGCGCGGGTTGCGGAGCTGGTAGGGCGTGCCCAGCTTGACCGCCTCCATGAAATCCTCCGTGAGCGCGACGGAGATGTTGAAGTTGGCGAAATCGCCGTCGGCTTTGCAGGAGATGAAGTCGAGGATGTCGGGATGGTCGATGCGCAGCACGCCCATGTTGGCGCCGCGGCGCGTCCCGCCCTGCTTCACCGCCTCGGTCGCTTGATTGAAGACGCGCATGAACGAGACCGGGCCGCTCGACACGCCCTGGGTCGAGCGCACCTGATCGCCCGCGGGGCGCAGTCGTGAGAACGAGAAACCCGTCCCGCCGCCGGACTTGTGGATGATCGCTGTGTCGCGCACCGCGCCGAAGATGGACTCCATGGAGTCGGCGACCGGCAGCACGAAGCACGCCGACAGTTGCTGGAGCTCACGACCGGCGTTCATGAGCGTCGGCGAGTTGGGCAGGAACTCGAGCGAGGTCATCAACTCGTAGAAGTCCTGCGCAACCTCCGCAACCTTCGCATCATCACCGCCCCATACACGTTCGGCGGAGGCGATGTTCTCCGCGACTCGAACGAGCATGTCGCTCGGGTTCTCGATCGCGTTGCCCTCTTCGTCCTTGCGCAGATAGCGCTTCTGGAGGACCTTGAGCGAGTTCGGTGTGAGTATCTCATCGATAGCTCGCGAGTATGCGGTGGCGCGCGCCTGGTCCGACATCGGGTATCCCCTCTCCTGCTGCCTCGACACAGCGTCCCCGCTCATCCGGTCAGCGGGGACGCACACAATATCTAGTGCCAGGTGAGTGTATGCCCACCTCATGTAGTGCGTCAACCGACCTCTGGACGAACGGTTGCCGCCTCTCGTCGAACGGTACTCCTCCTGCGTCCAGCGTGCACCATCGGGTCATGAGCGGACGCTCCGCGCGTGCCGCGGTCTCGCTCCGGCAGCGACGGCACCTCGCCCTTGACCTCGAGCGTCCACCGGGAGCAGCATGATGGGGTAGACACTCGCACGGGCAGGGCGAACCGTCGCACCGCCGGAGGATTTGGTGCTCTCGCAATTCGCCGGCGCACTCTCATCACAGCAGCGCCCGCATCCTCTCCGCTGCCGGAACACCATGGTGTTCGGCCTTCTCACACGCGACCAGACCGGGGGAGATCGAGGAAGCGACGCACATATGCAGCGCAGAGTGCTCGTTCTTGTCGTCGGCGCGGTCCTGATCACCGCGCTCGTCGCGGGTGTCGGGATTGCGTCAGCCGGCTCCGCGGCACCGAAGGCCGTCGGTAGCAGCATCCCGGTCGATGCCGATGCGTACTACGCGAGCCTGACCGAGGAGGCGGTCGAAGCGAAGATCCTTGCTGACGCAAAGGAGGACAAGAGCGCCCTCGTGGCGAACAGCCTGCGCGCCGGCCCGCTTGAGGTCGGGGACGTGAGGGCCCTCTACGGTGACGGCTTCCGGGAATTCACGCTGCGTGCGATCGGCGACAACGCTGAGATATGGGTCGCGAACGACCTGTCGTATCCCGAAGGCGACCCGCGCCCGACGCCTAAGAGCAACCTAGCGGACTGCCCGATATCGCCCGGCCACTTCTGAGGGCCGGCATCTGCCGGCCCTCCTGACGTTTCGGAACTGAGCGTGCGAGACCCTAGACCGCCTCGACGCGCACGACCTCGGGCACGTCTTCCTTGATGACCCGCTCCACTCCGTTGGCAAGCGTGAGCTGCGACATGGGGCAACCCCGGCATGCCCCAACGAGCTTGACCTTGACCACGCCATCCTCGGTAACGTCGACGAGCTCGACGTCACCGCCGTCGGCCTGAAGGGCAGGGCGGATCCTCTCAAGTGACTGCTGTACGCGCTCCTTCATGCGGAGTCCCTTCCTGTCAGCATTCCCGGCCTCGCTCCGGCCGGCTCGTGTACGTGACGAGATTCTAGCATAATCCTGACCAACTCGCTCAAGTATCGCCGAACCGACCGTGCAGCCGCCTCGTCTCGGAAACGCACTGGGCTGTCAACGCGAGAGAGCCGCCGGATGTGTTCAGCGACGTCCTACTCTCCCACGGCCTACGCCGCAGTACCATCGGCGCTGGAGGGCTTAACTGCCGAGTTCGGAATGGGATCGGGTGT